>NZ_CP125370.1:617500-1235000 GCF_030034735.1 Paenibacillus sp. RC334
CCAAAAGCTTAACCATAAAAAACAAGCTGCATTTTGTAACCTCTACACAAACCTATGATAGCAAAGGGATTCTTTCAGATTATGCATCAGCATTAAAGGAGTATAATTTTCTGCAAATTCATCGTTCGATTATTATAAACTTAATTCATGTCAAAAAATTTGCTGGCGGTGATGTTTTGATGTCAAATGGTGTGAAGCTGCCTATTGGACGTTCTAAAGTAAAAGAAGTTAAAGATTTGTATACCAAATTTATGATCATGAAGATGCATTAATATGATGGAATATAACTACCTGCTTCTTAATTTATGTGTTGTACTGGTGATGTGCTTTCAGGTAAATTTTTACTTTAACTCCGTTTTTGATAAATCCAATCGAAAACCAAATAGAAGATTCATGTATTTCATCATTTTTGGATCACTGAACATCTTATACTTAAATGTTTATTTGTCCCCGACGCTATCCTCTATTTTGGCATTAATCGTCATATTTAGTTTAGCGCTATCTTATACAGTGGAAATCAAGACAAAGATCATTTTTTCCATACTTTATGCTGTATTGTTCACCATTGTTAATTTTATATCCCTGTATATTTTATATGCTGTAGACTCCGTCAAGATTAGCAACTTCAGTCATTTGAGCGGACAAGATCACTTGATATTTTCTAAGGTTATGTTACTCAGCTGTATTATCATGTTTGCTGTCATTCAGATTATACGATTATTTGCCAAACGCAGAACCTTCCCTTTGCATACTCGTTACTACATTTTATTTTTAATCGTTCCCATCATAAGTATATACCAGGTCAATGTTTTATCTGTTTATAGTGAAAAGAATATGTATTATTTTGTATCTATTATTAGCTTTATTTTCTTAAATGTTTTTATCATATACATCTTCGATAATATCATTGAAAAATTCCAGTTAATGCATGAAAATGGCCAATTACAACATCAGATGGACTACCAGGATGCTAACTACGAAAAAACGGTTCACAGCTTTAAAAATATGAAAAGAATCATTCATGACACACACCAACAGTTTTTGTATATTGAAGAATGTATCAAGAGAAATGAATTAGCTGAGGCAAGTGAACATATTAAGGTCACATTAAATAAAATCGAAGGAGCCTATCAAAGGGTTAACACCGGTAATCTGGTTATAGATGCTCTTGTCACGAATAGTCTTAATATTGCTCAGGCCAATGGCATCAAGGTGGATACCCAACTTAACTTATACTCACAGAAAGTGAATATTGAACGTTATGACTTGTGTGTCGCTCTGGGCAATATGCTGGATAATGCCATAGAAGCATCTAAAAAGGTCAAGATTGCGGATGACAGATACCTTCTTATTAAAATACATTCCAATGAATCTGGGCTTTTTATTCACATCCTGAATCATATGGAGAATGAAGTTGCCCATTTGCATAGTCAAAAATCAAACCCGGATATTCATGGTATTGGCTTAACCAATATATCCAGAATATGTGATAAATACGGTGGAAACATGACCATTGAAACGAAAAATAAAATATTTAATAATATGGTTTTATTACCATTTTATAAGGATAATCCTTAGACAGTATGTTGTTTAGGGATTGTTTTTTTCGTTTAAGGGTGCCTTTTATATATAGAATCCTCGTTCATTGTATGATCAGTCCAGTAATAAAATCTGGGAAGTCATAAGAGGAGGAAATATGGAATGAAGAAAATAATAGCTGTGTTCATTTCGGCTATGCTTTTTGTACTGCCGATGACGAATGCTTTTGCTCAAGGCAATCCTGAACCTATCAAGGAAAAGGCTCGCAATCTGGCTTCAGAACTAGTGTCCAAATACGGTGTTAGCGGTGTGCAGTATGCCATTATGGGCCATGGAAACATCGTATTATCGGATAGCGTGGGTGTAAAGAATAAAGCAACCAACGAGCCGATCACCAAAGATACGATGTTCGGTATCGGCTCTATCAGCAAAATGTATGTATCTGCTGCAACGATGATGCTGGTGGATGCCCATAAGGTAGATATTGATCAGCCGTTAACAACGTACATTAAGGACTTTAAAATGTCTGATGAAAGATACAAACAAATTACACCGCGTATGCTGTTGAATCATTCATCAGGTCTTTACGGTGCCCACTATACAAATAGTATGTTGTTTAATGACAATGATACAGAAAATCATGATGAGCTATTACTGAGATTACGATCAGAAACTTTAAAATCCAACCCCGGCGAATATTCTGTATATAGTAATGATAGTTTTCAATTGCTTGAAATATTGGTTGAACGGGTGAGTGGTCTAAGTTATACCGAATTCCTGACAAAGCATATTAGCGCCCCTTTGGGTTTGAACTCTACGAAAACACCACTCGATCAGTTTGACAGACAAAAGCTGTCCAAAACTTATTTTCCTGCGATTGAGGGAGCCTTACCCGTTGAAAATGCCAATGTGCTTGGAACAGGAGGCTTATACTCCACCGCAGAAGAGTTGGCTATGTTTTCAGAAGTATTAACGGGGAACAGAACCGATATTTTATCTGCACAATCAGCACAGTCCATGCAAAGCCATGAATATCGAAAAGGAATATGGGTACCTGAAGAGACAAACAGCTTTAATTATGGGCTTGGCTGGGATGCGGTTCAGTTGGCACCGTTTAGTGATTACGGAATAACTGCGCTATCCAAGGGTGGGGATACTGTTTTGTATCACTCTGCTTTGATCACCCTACCTGAGCATCAAATTTCTATGGCTGTGCTTTCATCTGGAGGGTCTTCCATCCTGGATAGCATTTTTGCTTCTAACGTTTTATTGGAGCTTTTAAAAGATAAGGGCATCATAAAAGACATCATACCAGATAAAACATTTGAGCCGCCTGTAAAAGTGGAAATGCCATCTGATTTACTTTCTTATTCGGGATTATACGGTTCTGTGGGTACAACCATCAATGTAGAGATTAAAAACGGTGAGTTTGATTTACCTGCTCTGGAGGGATTCGTCCCGGCGCAAAAATATGTGTATACAGGCGATGGACGATTCAAAAGCAGTGATGGCAGTGTAGCCGTAAGTTTTGACAAACAAAAAAACGGGAAAACATATATTAAGGCTAACATATATTTAAACTTTTCGGGATTAGGGCAAATGGTTATGGTGGTTTATGAATATCAAAAGCTGGATGCCAATCCTCTAAATACTACAGTTAAAAAGGCATGGGAACATAGAAACGGAAAAAATTATTATGCTTTGGATGAAAAGATTTCTTCCATATTCTATCTGTCCTCATCATTTATAACGAAAAAAATATCCGTTGATCATGATGGATACGCAAGTGGTACTAAAATTGTGGATGAGAATAAAGCAGTTAATGCCGTTGAGATTCCTGTTATGAGTGGAAGAGATGCATTTGACCTGAATTTTAATACCAAGGATGGTTCAGAGTATTTAACTATAGATGGACAGTCCTATATCAGTGAAGATACTGTTAAACCCATCCCGGGCGGGAAATCAGTGTACACCATACCGTCTAATGGCCAAGCCACATGGTTTAAAATAGATAAAAACTCAGCCAATAAAACGATGACGGTTGATGTTCCAACAAGCGGAGGGTTTGCTGTCTATGATGAAAAAGGAGCAGTTGTAGATTTTTCAACTGCCAGCCACAACAATTCGGTTGTTCTGCCCCAAGGTGGCTTAATCGTTTTGGGTGGCAATGCAGGGGATGTATTTAAAATCAATTTGAATTAAGCGTGTAGCCGCTTCTGAAAAAATTCAGGAGCGGCTATTATGATATAAGGTCTTCATTTTAGGTTGTGTGTTTTTAAAAGATACCCGCTTTTTTCGATGTTTCTTTGATCCCATTGGCTCCGTTAACTACAGTTTTACCCCAATCAGTCAGACTGCCATTAGGTCCTGTTACAAGATCAAGATAGGAAAGGTCGGAATTGTTACCATACCAGGACCAGGCTAACCAGCCTATACCTTTGGATTGGCCGTATCTCATGATTTCTGTCTCATCGACATCCGCTCCCTGATGGTAACCGCCAAATTCACCAATAATCAGTGGAAGTCCTTTATTCAGAACGTTATCAATATTGGTGCGTACAGTTTGAGCATCTTTACCAGCGAACTCATACATATGGATGGAGAATACTGTATTCTTCAATGTATCAGCTGCAAAAACAGATGTACCATAGTCCGTGATAGACTGAGGATATTGTCCCCATCCGGCACAATCGACGATTAGCGTATTTTTGATTCCTGCGTTTCTGAGCTTGGGAATGGCTTGCTTGTACCCATCAGCCCAACCGCTTCCATTCCACGTTCCATACCATTCGTTAGCAATGTTTACGATAACTCTGTCTTCCCTGCCGATCAAAGCATCTTTTATGCTAATCCAGTAATTCACAGCCGCATCCAAAGACGCATAATCGTCTTTGCCTGTAGCGTCATGAACTTCAAGTACAGCAATCATTTTATGATTTGAGATAAGAGAGATCATATTTTTGACGGAATTAATATCATCCTTGGTATATTGGCTTCCGTTAGAAAGTACAACCCGAACTGTATTGGCTCCTGTATTGGCAATTGCAGGGATGGCTGTAGAAAGGTCGTTTTTGAACCAAGAGTGACCATGATTGACGCCTCGCATAACAAATGGCTTACCTGTAGAGTCATACAATTTGGTACCGCTTACATAAAATCCTGAAGCAGCTTGTGCCTTCGAGAAGAACCCTCCTAATCCTATCATGATGAGTAGACCGACTAATGCAGATAACAATATTTTTCTTAACAACACTTTCATTTTTAGCCCTCCTTAAATATATTATTCAACTCCCTGCTACACAGGTGTAATGAGTATGTAGGTCTATGTATAGTAGTAAGTTAAACACATTATTAAGCGCTTTCAAAAATAGCTGAGTTATTATTTGTTATTATAGTATTGAAATTTTTGTTATTCAGTATATTTTATTAGTTAGTTTATAAATATTGAGATTTTAATGTATTTATTACAATTTATATATAATTAAAGCGTATAATTAAGTGATTTTATAATGTTTATTAGATATAATACTAACATTGTTATTTATTTGTTAGTTTGTTTAGGCGATTTATTCATTAATTCTCACCTTGAATAAAGGTTGGTGTGACTAATATTATGGAGATGCGTAAACAGTTTTAATCAAGGGAGGGTTTATTCAGCAGATGAACCTAAATCCGTAATGGATAACTTAACATCGAAAGTTACTGGTATTTGACTGAATTTATAATCCCAATCATTCTTTACTTTTTTCCACGCTTGAGGTTGCTCAATATATAAGCGCTCGCCAAAACCCGCAACATCCACTTTATATTCCGATTGTAGCTTGTGCATAAGAGTTTTAATCCTTCTTGTTACTTCCTTTTCAAACTCTTTCTCAGCCTTTTTCATGTTTTGTGTCTTAGTCGGGTCCATTTCCTCATCCCAGTCTTCAATTAAACGCCCTTTGGATTCAATCTTGACATGAAAGGAGATGTCGTTTCCCTCGGTCACCTTAGTTGTTATTTTGCTATTTACCGATTTGATCTCATAAGTTATAGGTTGATTCCGCTCATCGTATATTTTGATAGCTCCACCCTCAACATCATCTTTAATCCATGCAATACTTTCCACGTCTTGTTGCCCCAAATTGCCGATCCAGTGGCCGGTGTCTCCCTTAATAATGCCAGCACCTGAAAATTCAAATTCTCCCTGGGATTCTAAAATGTTTTGCAAAATATAGCTTTTTTTGGAATGCATCAACCCATCCAGTTCAGATAAATTAGTTCCTCTCATCATCTTGCTGGTTCTAAAATGGTTACGAAGCATATACAAAAGATGAAAGGACGGGACCTCCTCCTTATATTTTGTAACTAATGTGTTAGCTGCTCGTTCCTTACTTAAGAAAACCATGCAGCTTGGGCGAATATCATTATCACGAAGCACAAAATCCATCAATTGCTGGATCGTCTGTTGTTTCGCCAGTTCGGTGGAAACCACGATGACCTTTAGATGTTGACCAATAATCGGACGATCCAGGCGGAGGGAGAATTGCCGGAAGATTTCAAGTACAGAATCCCCGGTGCCAGCGATATTTATATAGTTTGGTCCTTGTCCACCGCCTTGTTTACCTGCGCCCCCAAAAGTTTTTTTAGGGACGATTTGCACGCTGGCAGTAATTTTATTTTTCTTGAAGTAACTGCTGCCTTCCTTCTCCAGATCTTGTTCCAATGGACTGAGTTCACCCTTGTCCAGAGCCAGTCCTGTATATATGCTTAGTTCCTCCACTTCTTTGCTGCTCCAACAACCAACTTGAGTTACCAGAAGAATGAAGGCAAGCAGCAAAGATAGGATATGTCGTCTATACATTTTGTTTCATTCCCTTCTTCCTGATCATAAATACGATTGAAAGAAGTACCGGAACCAGAAAAAATAAAATGATTCCCATGTACCCGATTGCATCGCCGAGACTAAACACTTCAGTCATACGTACAGGAGTCATTGTGGAGATAAAGATAACCGGGATTAGGCCAAATATTGCATAACGATATTTAAGGCCAAATACCTGTGAGATACCTAAGGATGCATTGAAGAAAAAACTGCAAAAATTACAAAACATTTGCATCATCCAGATCACCAGCAGCGGAAATTCAAGGCGTTCAAAAAGAAATCCCGGGATTTCAAAACTGCGCATTAAATTAAAGGTGGGCCAGGTACTTGTCACAGTAGAGTCCACAGATAACCCGCCGACCACCATAACGACTGTCAAAAAGTACAAAACCCAAGGGATGCTGATTCCCACTACCATGGCCTTGACTGCTTTTTCAGGGTGCTGCAGGAACGCGACCAGTGTCATGATCACCTCACAACCAGTGAAAACAAGGACAGTCGACTTTAGCCCCTTAATTACTGGAAGCATACCTTCACTTAAAACGGGACGCAGATGGTCAATTTCAAAGACCCTTAGGCTAAGGACAAAACAGAGGAGCAGAAAGAAGAGACTGATCGGGAGTACAATCTGGTATAATCGCGCGATGGCATTAATGCCTCCAAAAACCAGATAACTTCCCACCCAGATGAATGGAATCACAATCGCCCATATGGGTGTCCCTTCAAGCAGAAAATATATCGTCACTTCAGCTAAAACGCGAATCTCAAAGCCGGCGATGATTAGATAATATATAATTAATAACAGACTTAAAAATCCTCCCGGAATGATACCCACGATTTTTCTGGAGTATTGATACACGGTGCTTCCGGGAAACTGCTGGCTTAATTTCACCATTAGCAAGACCACCAATATGACAATACATCCGCCGATCAGGACAGAAAGCCATGCATCAGGAGTCTTTACTGTTTCAGTTACACCTCTCGGTAGTGTCAAAATCCCTGCGCCCAATACCGTATTGGTCAGGAATACTGCCGCCTGTTTGGTTGTGATCTTATCATCAGAGCGTGTAAACACTATAATTCCTCCTTCCTCCGGGTACTATGATCTGCGCTTGTTTTGCTGAGTTTTCATCATCACGGGTCTTCGCTTCATCAGAGTCAAAGGAGCTCGAATAAACAGATCCTTCCAGTCGTTTAGACGAATAGGGGAGAAGGGAGTAATATACGGTACCCCAAAGCTCTTCAGTTTCGTCATATGGATACAAATTAGCAGAAAGAATAAAACCGTACCGAACATGCCCAGAATGGCTGCAAAGAGCATTCCGGCGAAACGCAAAAGACGCAAGGTAATACCCGCACTATATGACGGTATCGAAAACGAAGAAATGGCAGTGACCGAAACCACAATCACAAGAAAAGGGCTAACAATGCCCGCATTTACAGCAGCGTCGCCGATGACCAAGCCTCCCACAATGCCCATCGCAGGGCCAATGGGTTTAGGCAATCGTATGCCGGCTTCCCGCAGGATTTCGATAGAGATTTCCAGAATCATAACTTCTATGACAGATGGAAAAGGGACACCTTGACGGGTTTCAATGATACTAATGACCAGCTTGGTCGGAATCAAACCGGGATGAAAAGATATAAAAGAGATATATAAAGCAGGACCCATAAGCGCTATAAAGGCTCCGCAAAATCGTAACACACGTAAAAGTGTCCCTGGAATCCAGCGCTCATAATAGTCCTCCGGAGATTGAAGCAGCATACTGAAGGTTACTGGAACAATGAGCGCAAAGGGGGTACCATCAAGCAGAATAGCTACTCTTCCTTCCAACAAAGCACTCATGACACGGTCGGGGCGCTCAGTGTTGTGAGCCTGCTGGAATGGACTTAAATAATTGTCTTCAATAAGTTGTTCCACATAACCGGATTCAGGTAAAAAATCCATGTCTATTTTTGAAATTCTGTGGTTCACTTCTTGAAGGAGCTCCGGATTCACAATATCCTTGATGTACGCGATAACCAGATCTTTTTTGATTCTGCTTCCAACCTGGAATTTCTTTATTTCCAGACTTTTATTTAAGCCTTGGCGTCTAAGCATCGAAGTGTTTTCACTTAATACTTCCGTAAAGCCGATTCTGGGACCCCGAAGTAATGCTTCAGAGGTCGGTTCATTCACTGATCGAACAGAACCGTTAGGGGACCCGACCAGGAGTGCTTCCTTCATTCCTTCAATTATTAATACGGTATGGCCTAAAAGGGTTAATTCGTGCAGATTCTCCATATCTGCAACTTCACTAATTTGCGTAAGTGGCATCAAGCTTTCTTTTATAAAAGATTTACTTATACGTTCCGGCTGCTCCTGTTGGCCCTCAAACATCAATACCTGCAATACCTGCTTGTTTATAAGTTCCTCATCCTGCATACCTTCTATAAAGATTAACACGGACCGTGCATGAAATTTCTTCACCATAAACTCACGAAAATGCACATCACTATTCTCGCCTATCGCCTCTTGGATGGATTTCAAGTCGGCATCATAATCCCCCGTAATTTTGGAGCCTGGTTCCTGCTGCTGATCAGCGTGGTCTTTGTCATCCTTAGGACGGTCAGCAGGTTGTTTGGAATTCGCTCCCTTACTGCCTACAAGTGAATATATCGAGGTGTTTATATAATAAACCAATAATGGAAAAATCAACGCGAGGCCGGCCTGAAATAATGTAACCCAGCTTGGAATATAAGGTACTATTTTAGACCACATGATGATAACCCCCAAATGATTCAATTCATTTTATTTCCCCGTAGAATAGCAGGTTGTCCATAAAGTATTCCTTGTAAAGGATTTATTTACTCATTAAACTGTCTGATGACTTGCTATCTCCTCATACTTTGCGGAAACCTCGTTCTACGCTACTTCGTCAGTTGACATGAATAGTAAGACTATGTTAATCTCCAATCAGGAAAACGATTACTCAAAATAATTATTTGAGGGAAATAATATGAAAAAAAATCAGGTGTCAATAAAAGATATTGCCAGATTGAGCGGGGTTTCTGTAGCAACGGTTTCCCGTGTTATTAACGAGAATGGTCGCTTCTCTGAGGAAACACGACAGAAGGTTAATGAAGTAATCCAAAAGTATCAATATGAGACCAATAGTGTCGCCAAAAGCCTGCGGATGAGTAAATCGCAGACGATTGGCGTTTTAGTGCCGGATATTAATAATGAATTTTTTTCGGTCATTGTACAAAAAACGGAGAGCTTCTTTTTCAAACAAGGGTACTCTACCATTATATGTAATACTGCCAAGGATGCGGAGAAGGAACGAGAATATCTGAAAACTTTGGATGGGAAAATGGTAGATGGCCTGATCTGTATTTCGGGACAGGAGGAGCTTTCCGCAGAATTGCTTAAACGGCCCATTCCCATTGTATGCATTGACCGTCGACCGAAGATTAATACGAATGTAGCTTTTATCGAGTCCAATCATTATGAGGGTGGATTTCTGGCGACAGAGGAGCTGATTGACAAAGGCTGCAAGGATATTTTACTGCTGACCAAGCAAAACAATCTTTCCTCTGTTAATGAGCGTCTACACGGCTACAAAGATGCTCTGCAAAAGCATGGACTATCTCCATCTGAGGACCGCTTGGTTGCAGTTCGTAATGATGGGCCTACTTTGGAAGCCGCACAGGCTGCTATTGAGCGCGTCTTGGAAAAAAAACTCCGGTTTGACGGCATTTTTGCTACCAATGACTGGCTAGCTCTGGGCGGATTGCTGGCGTTACAGAAACACGGAGTACAGGTTCCCGGTGAAGTCAAAATAGTAGGTTTTGATAATGATACAATTTCCCAATACTGCAATCCACCGTTGACTACAATTGAACAGGATAAAGAAACACTTGCAGATCAAGCCTGCAATACGCTGCTTCGTATGCTGAGTGGAGAAAGGCTGGAACAGGAGCAGCATTATTCCGTCCCGGTACGCTTGATACAACGCAGTACCACCTGATTTCGTGTTCAGATAACATCTTGGATTAGCCACGGGAGAGGTAACGTAAGGTATGTTCTATCTCACATAGTGTAAGATGGTTCTACCACGTTATTCTTTTCCCGTGCAAGATCCGACAAAAAAATGTTTGACAACAGTATCATTAAATGATACTTTAATTACGTCAAATGTAATCGTTTACTCAAACGAGTACAGAAATCAATAATACGTGAAAGAAAGCAACGCGTGATGGATTTCAATCCATAACTGTTGCTATTATTTTCAATGAGTAAACGTTATCTCAACTATTTTTCTCGTTACCAAAGGGCAAAAAAAACATTCTAATGAGTTTTGTGGAAATTGTAAAATATATTATGACGTTTGAGTAATCGTTTACTCAATTTCTTGAAAAGGGTGAGTATTAATGAGTATGCTATTATGTCCTTCCATGATGTGCGCTAATTTCAGGTCATTGGAGCATGAAGTAAACGCACTGGAAGAAGCGAATGTGGATATTTATCACATTGATATTATGGATGGTAGATTTGTTCCTAATTTCGGAATGGGGCTTCAGGATTTGGAGTATATCCGTAAGCAAACCCAAAAAACAGTAGATGTACATTTGATGATCGACAACCCTTCCGCCTATATTGATTTGTTTGCTGATAAGGGTGCGGACATCATTTATTTTCATCCGGAGGCTGATATGCACCCGACACGCACAATTGACCGAATAGTTGGCAAGGGAAAAAAGGCAGGGATCGCTCTTAATCCGGGAACCGCCCTTGCTGCGGTTGAACCTTTGCTTGGCATGATCGATTATGTGTTGGTCATGACCGTAAATCCCGGCTTTGCGGGTCAAAAATATTTATCCTTCGTGAACGACAAGATCATAGCACTACACGCATACAAGCTTGAAAAAGGACTGAATTATACAATCGTGGTAGACGGTGCGATCTCCGAAGAGAAGATCAACGAACTGGCAAGCTACGGCGTTGAAGGATTTGTTTTGGGGACATCCACTCTGTTCGGCAAAGATGAACCCTACAAAACCATCATTAACAGATTAAAAAATATCTAATTTGGGGAGGAATAGAGCCATGAAAATTGCCATTGGGAGCGACCATGTGGCTGTAGAGCTTAAAGCGATTATTTCGGCTTATGTTAATGAACTGGGTCATGAGGTCATTGACTACGGGCCGGAAAATTCGGAAAGAACCGACTATCCGAAGTATGGGAAGCTTGTTGCCGAGGCTGTAGTCGGAAAGCAGGCTGACGCAGGTATCCTGATTTGTGGCACAGGTGTGGGGATATCCATCTCGGCCAACAAAGTGAAGGGAATTCGGGCTGTGGTATGCAGTGAGCCTTATTCGGCACAGTTGTCCAAGCAGCACAACAATACGAATGTTCTTGCATTTGGTGCGCGTGTCGTCGGAAGCGAATTGGCGAAAATGATTGTGAAATCATGGCTGGAGGCTGAGTTTGAAGGAGGGCGCCATGGCGACCGCATCAAGATGATATCCGACATCGAGGAACAGCATTTGTGCTGATCAACAACTGCTTATAAAACATAAATGATATGGAGGAGATTACAATGGCTAAAAGATTAATCGCGAGCACAAAGAGTGACATTATGAAATTTAATGCAGCAGATTTGAAAGAGTCCATCCTGGCTTCAGAAGGACGCGTCATTATGGGACAACATCTTGTAATGATAAACACCGGTTTGGTTGATGGTGTCACTAATGCAGAAATCCAGGCTGCCTACGGCGCAGATATGGTTATGCTGAACGGCTTTGATATGATCAAGGAAGAATCCAATATCGGATTGCGTGAAATGAAGCATGGTAAGCTGGCTGAGAAGCCGTACAGCCTGAAGCAAATCAAGGAATGGGCTGGAGTTCCGCTTGGTATTTATTTTGAGTGTCCAAGCCCTGATGCACAGGTTGCGGGAGAGCAATATGTAGAGGCAAAAGAAGGCAGAGTCGCTTCCAGAGAGAACTTCCTGCGTGCCTTGGAGATCGGAGCCGATTTTATCGTACTTGGAGGAAACCCTTCTGCAGGTACAACCTTTGAACGAATCATTGAGGCTACCAAGCTGGCAAAAGAAACGCTAGGGGATAGAATCTTAATCTGCGCCGGAAAATGGGAAGACGGCACCATCGAGAAGGTGCTGGGCGATCCGCTGAGCAAGCGACCTTCCAATGATATTATCAAGGATTTGATCGATTCTGGTGCTGATGTTATTACGTTGCCTGCACCTGGCTCCAGACATGGCATTACAGTAGAGCATGTCAGACAGTGTGTAGAGTTTGTCCATTCGTATAAACCCGGAACTCTTGCTCTTTCTTTCCTGAACAGTTCGGTTGAAGGGGCAGATGTTCAAACGATTGCCTTAATCGCACTCATGATGAAGCAGACGGGGGCGGATATCCATGCTATTGGAGATGGTGGTTATGCCGGAACACCTCTTCCTGAGAACGTATACCAGCTTGCACTATCCATTAAAGGACGCAGACATACAATCAAGAGAATGGTAGGGAGAAGCCGGTAACGATTGACCCGTGTAATTTAAAGACTCTATATTCTTTTTGTACTCCTTGGAGTGCGCGTAGAGTCTTTGGATTACTACCATTTATGTAAACGTTTACTTTCATAGAAATATGCCAAATGAGGATTAAAGGAGCGAGCAGCATGTCCAATGAAAAACTGGCAAAAGACATTTTAGCGTCCGTTGGCGGAGAAGGAAATGTCTCTAGCTTGGTGCATTGTGCCACTCGGTTGAGATTTAAATTAAAAAACAAGGATCAGGCCGACAAGAACCAGACACAAAATATTCCCGGAGTTATTACAGTTGTTGAAAACGGTGGACAATATCAAGTGGTCATTGGAAATACGGTAGGCGACGTATATAAAGAAATTTTAAAGATCAGCAGCATTGGAGATGACGACAAATCGGATGCAGCCGCTGCTCCTGAAGGCAACTGGTTCAACAAAACGGTGGACATTATTTCCGGTATTTTCACACCATTTTTGGGGGCACTAGCAGCTTCCGGGATCTTGAAAGGGCTTTTATTAATGCTTGCCTCGTTGGGATGGCTCACCAAAACAGGTGGTGTCTATTCGATCTGGTTCGCTGCTGCAGACAGTATCTTTTATTTCCTGCCGCTGGCGATTGCAGTCACTTCTTCGAGAAAGTTTGGAGCGAATACATTTGTAGCGCTTGCATTAGCGGGAGCTCTGGTATACCCGAATATTATTACTTTGTATAACGATAAAGCGGATATTACGTTCTTCAATATTCCTGTTGTTCTTATGAGTTATACTTCTTCGGTTATTCCAGTGATTATCGCGGTTTGGTTACTATCCATTCTGGAGAAATTCCTGAATAGAGTTATTCATGATAGCGTGAAAAACTTTATAACGCCACTTATCTGTCTTATGGTCATTGTTCCCTTGACTCTGATCGCGGTTGGACCGATTGGAATATATGCGAGCTTGGGACTGGCTAAGGGTTACACTTTCTTATATAATTTGAGTCCGATTGTAGCAGGAATCATTTTGGGTGCTGGGTGGCAGCTGCTGGTAGTTATGGGTCTTCACTGGGCGTTTGTGCCTATTATGTACAATAACATTGCGGTATACGGTTATGATACCATGAAACCATTAATGGCACCTTCTAACTTTGCACAAGCAGGTGCGGCACTGGGTGTATTCCTTAAAACTAGAAATCCAAAAGTTAAAGCGATTGCAGGCCCTGCGGCAATAACCGGTTTGTTCGGCATCACGGAACCGATCATCTACGGGATTAGTATTCGCTACAAAAAACCATTCGTATGGGCTATTATCGGTGGTGCTATCGCCGGGGCGATCACGGGTGCTTCGGGTTCCGTGGCCATTGCTCCAGGTATCCCGGGCTTGGCATCCCTGCCGATTTTCTTCGGTACAGGATTCGCCGGATTCGTAATTGCTATTACGGTAGCTTATGTATTCACAGCCATTACCACATATTTCTTTGGATTTAATGATTCCATGGAAAAAGAAATGGTTGCAGTCCATGAAGAGAAAAAAGAAACTGAACCAGCTCCTGTGCTGACGAATGAGACCATTTCCAGCCCACTGACAGGTGTCGTCAAACCGTTATCCGAGATATCTGATGAAGTGTTCTCCACGGGAGCCATGGGTAAAGGCGTTGCTATTGTACCTGAGGAGGGCAAGCTGCTCTCGCCATTCAACGGAACGATAGCTAATGCCTTCCGTACAGGCCATGCGATTGGCATTGTGTCGGATGGAGGAACAGAGATTCTGGTTCACATCGGCATGGACACCGTCAAATTGAAAGGACTACATTTTAAAACGCATATCGCTGAGGGTGATCGGGTAACCAAAGGTCAATTGCTGGTCGAGTTCGATATTGAGGAAATTAAAGCTCTGGGCTATGACATTACTACACCGATTATTGTGACCAATACAGCTGAATACTCGGATGTTAAGATGCTGGGAAATAACCGAGTACACACGGGAGATTCATTGCTGGAGGTCAAGCTATGAAGACTATTGAAAGACTAAATCAAGTCAATGCACCTTTGGTCATTTATGAGGTAATGAGTAAAGCGTTCCGTACGTATGGGAGGCTGCTGACTCATTTTAATACCGCAGAGCTCACCAAGTATGCAAAAGAAACCACTAGCGTTCCCAATCAGGGAAATCATTATGTACCCTCGGTGGCAGAACTCGAAGCCTTTGGCGTAATTCGTCAGATTCAAGATGAGGTATACGGCCAACTCCCGATTCAGGCTGGCTTTTGCACAGGGCAGAATACGGGCCTGACCGGGCTGGAATATCATCAGGGCAGCGAGGTGGTGATTGCCGCGACGGACTGTATTCACCTTGTCGGCAGAGTGCAGGACATTGAAAATAATTCCTTTGACAGCGGAAATGTTCAGGCTTTTTTCCAACCCAAAAACACGGTGGTCGAGCTATATTCTACGACACTTCATTATGCTCCTTGCAAAGTTGACAGTGAAGGGTATTTGACAATAGTGCTTCTCCCGGAAGGAACTAATATGCCGCTTGTATCTGGAGAAAGCAGCCGGGGGAATCCAATGCTTACGAAGAAAAACAAATTTCTTATGGTTCATAGTACACAGACGGAAAAAATCGCGGTCGGGGTTCATCCCGGGCTGCACGGCAAGCTGCTGAATATTTCATCAATTTGAGTCAAAGTCAATAATTCATTAAGCAAAGAAACCGCTTCCGGAGCATGTTGAATGGTAGTTCCATTCTTCCAGAGGACGGTTTCTTTGTCGATTAATTAACGGATAGGGATATCCCTTGTACTTTGACGTTTATCATGCCAATGGATAGGCCCGTATATTTCTCAATGGCTTCCCGAACATTCTTCTGTAATTCTCTGCCTACATCGTACATTCTTGTCCCGTAATGAACGACAATGCTTAAATCGACATCCAGTCCTGATTCTGTCACATGAAGCTCAATGCCATTTTGCAGGCTTTTCCCACTTAACTTGTTAGTGATTCCTTCGACGACTCCTGTTGACATCGATGCAATTCCCATTGTTGCCGTTGCTGTCTTGCCAATGATTTTAGAAATAGCATCTTTGGAAATCGCAATACTCCCCAATACGTTTTGAATTAACATGTAGATTCCTCCTCGCGTGGTTCGCCTCTTCATAATCCAGTGTGATCAGTAATCAGTTGCTTTGAATCCATGGTAAAAAGTATTTACAACCAGTGCCGCCGCAGAATTTTTCGCAATATTGCCGTTCCTTACTTGCTGCCATGTTAGGAATAGCAGCGAGTAGAGGACATTCATGATCCAATCTTTATCGACATGCGGGTGAAAATAACCCTTTTGTTGCAATATTTCAATCACATGCAGGATGGGTTCCCTTAGCTTCTGATCCGCTCCTTCAATTTCCTTGTTGAAGTTGACGGATGCATCATGAGCAAGAAAATAAATTTTGTCTCCTAACGGAATAAGTGTCTCAATCAACTCTGGAATGTAATTTTCATAGTTTTCCTCGTCCAAGGAAATCCCTTTCATGGTTTCACTTACGACTTCGATGGCCCGAAATCCCAGATAAATCATCAGTTGCTCTCTGCTTTCAACATATCGATGCAATGTGGCAATACCAATTCCTGCATAATCAGCAATCTCATTCATGGAGGCGTTTGGCTTTTCAATAAGTAGCATGGTAGCAACATCCAAAAGGCTGTTAAGCCTCACTTGCTTGATCGTTGTCATGTCTTTCTTCATGGGAACTCCTTATTTATTTGATATCATATATTATTAATTGATAGTTTTTTGTATCATTTAATTGAATTTTAAATCAAATATTGAGAAGAGTCAAATAGGAGCATCCACTTTTCAAAAATCATCATAATAACTCAATTTCAATTTCAGTTTCAGTTTCTTACCTTAATCCCTTGAATCCGAATAGGGAAATCCCTCAACATTTAAGGTTTTAATTATATTGTGATTGTAATCACACATAACGCAACTCCCGACATTAGAATAGAAGCATAAGCAATATTCATAAGAACGCAGGCAATGTCGTCGAATGAATGGAGGAACCGGCATATGGCAAACAGTAAACAGAAGCTTGTTGTTATAGGGAACGGGATGGCTGGTATCAATACGGTCGAACAAATTCTAAAATTAACGGATAAATATGAAATTACGGTCCTTGGAAATGAGCCCCATCCGAACTATAACAGGATCATGCTCTCTTATGTTTTGGAAGGGAGTAAAACCATTGAGGACATCATTCTGAACGATTTGCAATGGTACGAGGACCAAGGTATTACTTTATATACTGGGAAAACGGTGCGAAGCATCGACGGAGAAAGAAAGAGGATTCACACTGAGGATGGACTTGAAATGGATTACGATGTAGCTTTGGTGGCTACTGGCTCTCAATCGTTTATCTTGCCTATTCCGGGAAAAGAATTACCAGGCGTCATCGGTTTTCGAGATATCGCCGATTGCTCGGCAATGCTTGAGGCGGCGAAAACTTATAAAAAGGCAGCAGTCATTGGTGGAGGGCTGTTGGGACTGGAAGCGGCTAAAGGTTTGGTCAATCTCGGCATGGACGTAACGGTCATTCATTTGATGGAGGATCTGATGGAGCGTCAGCTGGACCCGGAAGCTTCTACGATGCTGAGGGCAGAACTAGAACGTCAGGGGATCAAGTTTGCTATGCAAATGCAAACTGCAGAGGTGTACGGTCAAGATCGGGTACAGGGACTGCGGTTTTCGGACGGAAGCGAACTGGAAGCGGATTTGGTCGTTATGACCGTTGGGATTAAGCCTAATATTCAGGTGGCTGTGCAAAGTGGTATGGAAACGAACCGTGGAATTGTGGTCGATGATTGGATGAGGACCTCCATGCCGGATGTATATGCTGTAGGGGAGTGTGTTGAACACCGCGGGATCTGTTACGGCCTGGTTGCTCCGCTGTTCGAACAGGGAAGTGTAATTGCCAAACATTTGGCAGGTGCGGATACCGAAGGCTATATGGGATCGGTGGTTTCCACCAAGCTCAAAATTTCAGGAGTGGATGTTTTCTCGGCTGGTGAATTCATAACTGCTTCTGAGCATACGGTGATTGTAGCCAAGGATGAGTGGAAGCGCACTTACAAAAAAATACTGCTTCATGAAAACAGGATTGTCGGAACTGTACTGTTCGGAGATGTGAGCGAATCCGCCAGTCTTCAAAAATATGTGCGGCAGCAAACGTTGATGACAGATGAGATATATGGACAACTCATGGGTACCGGATGCAGTAAAGACGGGGCTAAAACCTTATCCGCTGAAACGATGGCTGATGACGAAATTGTCTGCGGCTGCAACGGTGTGACTAAAAAGGCGATTGTTGATGCGATCCATGAAAATGGATTGACCACAGTCGACGAAATTAAGGCATGTACCGGGGCAACGCGGTCCTGCGGAGGGTGCAAGCCGGTCGTTGAACAAATTCTCCAGTATGTTCTTGGAGACAGCTTCAAGACGGCTGCCAAGCAAGGAATATGTGGCTGCACAACATGGAGCCGGGATGAAATTGTTGCTGCTATCAAAACCAAGGGGCTTACAACGACACGTGAAGTTATGAATGTACTAGGTTGGCAGAATGATGAAGGATGCTCCAAATGCCGCCCGGCGCTGAATTATTATTTGGGAATGATTAACCCGGATACCTATGAAAATGAGGAAGATTCCCGGTTTGTGAACGAGCGACTGCACGCGAATATTCAAAAGGATGGAACATTTACAGTTGTGCCAAGAATGTACGGCGGTGTAACAACTCCGGAGGATTTGAAGAAAATAGCTGATGTTTCTCTTAAATACAACGTTAAAGTAGTTAAAGTAACAGGAGGACAGCGGCTGGATTTGATTGGTGTCCGTAAAGAGGATTTGCCTAAAGTGTGGGAAGAACTCGATATGCCGTCGGGATATGCCTATGCCAAATCCCTTCGTACAGTTAAAACCTGTGTTGGATCACAATTTTGCCGTTTTGGTACACAGGATTCTATGGGAATGGGAGAATTGCTGGAACGGAAATTTGAAAGATTGGATTTTCCGGCAAAATTTAAATTAGCGGTCAACGGATGTCCGCGCAACTGTGCGGAATCATGTACAAAGGATATCGGGATTGTGGGCAATGATGGAGGCTGGGAGATTTTTATCGGTGGAAACGGTGGTATAAAAGCGCGGTTGGCTGATTCGCTCTGCAAAGTGAAAACGGACGATGAACTGATTGAGATTGTGGGAAGCGTGATGCAACTGTACCGGGAAACAGGCCAATATCTGGAGCGTACTTCGGAATGGGTGGAACGGACCGGCCTTGAAGAGATTCGGGAGGCTGTCGTTCACGATGTAGATCATCGCAAAGCTTTAATAGAACGGATCGAATTTGCACTGCAACAGGTTGAAGACCCATGGAGAAAGATCATCAACGATGCCGATTCGCGCAAAAATTTATTTGAAGTAGTTACACCGTCTGTTGTGTGAATGTATTTAAATCATGCCTGGAGAAGGGAGCAATCAAGCGAATGATCAAACATGCTGAGTGGCTTATCGTCGGTCACAGTAAGGATTTTCCAAATAGAATTGGGCGGACGATCCGGTTGGATGATAACGAAATCGCAGTTTTCCGCACTTCGGAGAACAAGCTTTACGCTGTTGAAAATTCCAGCCCGCATCCTAAAGGGGGGCCGCTTACCGAAGCGATGGTATCCGGTCATTACATTTATGACCCGCTATGTGATTGGAAGATTGATTTGGAGACGGGTATCGTTCAAGAGCCTGATCACGGACAAATTAAAACATTCACCATTTGGGAAGATGGAGAAGAAGTGAAAATATCACTTTAATGCAAATAAGAAAAGGGCTCGGCAGGAACAAGTCCTGCTGAGCCCTTTTCGTCTTGGATCAGGTGATGGTAATGCCTGCGCTCGCATAACCCACGATGGTGTTTACGAGGGAGAGTCCCGTAGCTGTTGCAGAGAAGACAAGGAGCAGACGAGTCTGCGCGGTTACTGGTATAGCCAATCCGGTAGTGATGCCATTGGAAATGGTACCCAAGGCAATGATGCCAGTCAGTGGTGGAGCTAATGTAACGGTAGCCCCAGGGACCGCTGTAAAGGTGTTATCAGGTGTAGTCGAACTAAACAACTGGGCAGTAATCGTCGCGGTTGATCCAACGAGAGTTAGCGCAGCTGTTGTACTAAAATATCCAGCGATGGATGTAATTACGCCATCCCGTGGTACAGAAAAAGCAAAGTTAATCAGTGGCCCTGCAAGTGTGCCTGTCAGGTCAATGGTTCCACCCACAAGGCTAATGCCTGTTGCTGAGCTTCCAAAGCCGATCAAACTTGTGGTTCCAACCAGCCCGCCGACAATGGTTGTCAAAATTGCTGGTCCACCCGAAGCAAATGGAATGATTGCCCCCGAACCGGTGGCTCCAGTAACCCCTGCTGTACCCGTGGCCCCGGTAGCTCCGACAGCGCCCGCCGTGCCTGTGGCCCCGGTAGCTCCGACGGCCCCCGCCGTGCCTGTGGCCCCGGTAGCTCCAATGGCCCCCGCCGTGCCCGTGGCCCCGGTAGCTCCGACAGCGCCCGCCGTGCCCGTAGTTCCTGTAGCCCCAGCGACCCCCGCTGCGCCCGTAGCGCCTGTGGCTCCAACGGCGCCCGTGGCCCCGGTAGCCCCCCCGGCAGGTCCTGCCGCGCCTGTAGCTCCTGTAGCCCCGGTGGCTCCAGCAGCCCCGGCGGCGCCTACTGGCCCAGCGGCGCCGATAGGTCCGGCGGCTCCAACAGGTCCGGCGGCTCCAACAGGTCCGGCAGCCCCGACAGGTCCGACAGGACCAGCAGGTCCAACTGGACCTGCTGGTCCTGCCGCACCCACCGGCCCTGGTCCACCGACAGGTCCTGGAGCACCGCCCGGACCAGCAGGCCCAGCGGGCCCTTGTGGACCGGGGGTTCCTGCCGTGCCACCCAACGCAATACTGATAGCCGTTTCGGCATTTCTGATTGCACTGATCAAACTGTCTTTAAGAGCAGGATCAAGGGGTTCCTGCAAAATAATAGACAATAAGACTTCCAGCAGTTGTTGCAGTGTCGTTCCAACACCGATCGGGGAGAAAAGAGTGGCTTCCGACGCCACGATAGCCAGTTCCAACGCCGCTAATAAATCTGTCTTAGCCGAGCCTCTAAGTCTCAATTTATTTGCGAGAGCTAATAATCGCTGTAAAATCTGTTGCAATGAAGTTACATTAGCCACAGACGGGTTTGCGAAAACGAGCGGGATGATGGCGACTAATTCCTTAATCAGTTTGAGAAGTTCTTCCGTTTCTCTGCTAATTTTAGGTGGTTTGCAGTCCTCGTCTTTTTTTGAAGCACCACTGAACCTGAACGGTTTTCTGTGTTTCATGTTCAAATATCTCCTCCTTCACATTTCTCCCTACTGTAGAGGTGACAGGTGGATCATCGCCCCGTTTCGCAGATATTAACAATATATTTACTGAAGCGAAAAGGGTGAATCACCACACAAGAATTATTATTGGATGCTTGTACATAAGCTTTAATATCGATTTTCTGTATTTCCAAACCGGGCTTCCAACTTGTAACGCTGTATAAAATATTCGTTAATTGCGGAACGCGAGCTGTTAGCCGATCTGATCCAACCAAAATGAACAGGCTGCTGCGCAAAGCGCTCAATTTCCAATAGATGGACGGATTGGCCCCGCTCCATGGTCGCCTTTTGAAAGGAATAATCGTGACCTATCGAAATAGCCAGTCCTTCTAATATAGCGCTCTGAATTGCACTATCCGAGTTCGTCTTGAACAAAATATTCACGTCACCAAACTGCTCGGTAAAGTCTCTGATAAACATATCGATATAGTCATCCTTATATAAAACAAAGGAATAGGCTCTCATTTCCTCAGGGGTAATAGATTTCTGTGAAGCCAGCGGAGAGTTCCGTCCGGCAACAACCATCATTTTGCCTTGGTAGAGAGTATCGAAGGGTAGAGCCTCCTGCTGTAGTAAATCCTCGGGTAGAGCAATCATGCCCAGATCAATTTTACCTTGCCGCACCAGTTGAAGGGTCTTTAGAGAGCCTTGCTCCGTGATCTCAATGTGAACTTCCGGATGCTCCTTCTTTAGTGAGACAATAACGTTGACCAGTGTCGCCATTTCCGCAGGCATAGTGCCCAAACGCAGTAAACCACTTAAGGCGTGCTTCCGATTTTCCGATTCCAGCAGCATTTCTTGAATGATTTTCGTTGCTTCAAAAGCTTTCTTAATAAATAGCTGGCCTTCTTCCGTGGAGGTTGTACCGGATCTTGAACGGATGAACAGCTTGAGTCCAAGTTCTTTTTCGAGAGCGGTTATGGCCTGACTGATGGCGGATTGAGACACATGCAGACGTAGAGCTGCCTCGGAGAGTGATTTTACTTTATCGACCTCTACAACATAAGTTAATTGTTCCAAGTTCAAAACAACATTCACCCCACATATAAGTGTTACTTAATTAAAAGTAATTATAATTAATTTTAATTAACTTCTCAAGAAGAGTAAAATAACAATGACATAAAATTTGAAAGCGCTTAAAGGAGTGACATCATGAAAGCAGCCGTAATTTATGGAACCAAGGATGTACGTGTTGAAGAGGTCCAAGAGCCTGGCATACAGCCTGGCAAGGTCAAGGTCAAAGTTGAATGGGCCGGAATTTGTGGAAGTGATCTCCATGCGTATCATCACGGGGTAGGTGTATCTGAAACACCACATCCTCTTACCAAGCGCGGACTTCCACTGGTGCTGGGGCACGAATTTGCTGGAGTGATTACTGAGGTGGGAGAAGGCGTAGCCCATCTTTTGCCCGGAGATCGGGTGGCGGTTGAGCCGATTGTGTACTCACAGGATGATTATTATGTACAGCAAGGGAAGTATAACCTGGCAAATAATTTCGGATTTATAGGTCTTCAAGGTGACGGAGGCTTTGCTGAGTTCGCTCTGGTTGAAGCGCATCAGGCGCATAAGCTTCCTGACTCCGTGTCTCTTGAGGAAGGAGCCCTTATTGAGCCAACTGCTGTAGCAGTTCATGCCGTTCGGGAAAGTCAGTTGAAGATCGGGAATAGCGTGGTTGTCTTTGGAGCCGGCCCCATCGGTATTCTAACGATTATTGCCGCCAAATCGGCGGGTGCTGCGGAAATTATAGCCGTGGATATTTCCTCGGAAAGACTGGAGAAGGCTCTTGAGGTAGGGGCAACCGTTGTGATTAATAGTGCCAATGAAGATGTGACTGCCCAAATACTCTCCTTGCATGAATACGGGGTTGATATTGCTTATGAAGCGGCAGGCGTACAGGCTACGTTTACGAGCGGGTTGGAGGTGCTGAAAAAAGGAGGACAATTGGTCGTTGTCGCAGCATACGCGAAACCGGTGACTTTGGATGTGAACAGCATCCTGATCAAAGAAGTATCCATTCGAACCTCAATCGCCTATCGGCATATCTTCCCTGAAGTCATTGCTATGATTGCGGCAGGCAGACTGGATATTAAGAAGGTCATTACTCAAAAAATAACGCTGGATCGTATCGTAGAGGATGGTTTGGAGCTTTTAATTTCAGACAAGCGTCAATCTAAAATCTTAATTGATACGCAAGGTTAGTCCATATCATTCATAAACAAAGCGCGGTCTCCGAATAACTCGGAAACCGCGCTGTATTGGCTTATACTCCACTAATATATCTAAATTCATTAGGTACTTAATCAGTCTTATTTGAAAATACGTACCAGTAGTTCAGCCATCTCGCCTCTGCTAATGGCTGCCTTTGGTTTGAGCGTTCCATCAGGATATCCGCTGATCCAACCGGAGGAAACAGCCTTTTCGAAGGCGGAGGAAGCCCAGGAAGCGATCTGCTGCTCATCCTTATAGGATTGCAATTTGGCCGTGCCTGAAGCCGATGCCTTATCCGCTATCGCATGTGACAGGATCACCATCGCCTGTTCACGGGTAAGACGTTCATCGGGGCCGAATGTCTGAGCATTTAACCCTTCGATCCATCCCTGGCGATGAGCGGCATCCACGGCTGATGCAGCCCAGTGCCCATTCATATCTGTAAATGAGGTAGACACACTCTCATGTACAGTGGTTCCCAACGCTCGGGTCAGTATGGATACAAATTCTGCGCGGCTTACCGCACGCTCTGGACGCATGTTGCCATCTTTGTAGCCTTGTATCCAGCCTTTGGCTGCCAGCGATTGCAGGGACTTCGCCGCCCAATGGCCTTGGACATCCGGCCATACCGGAGCTGTGTCTTGCGAATCCGCTGAATTTGTTGTGCTGTCCTGAGCGTTTGTATTATCGGATGGAGACTTTGTATCAGTAGAGACAGCAATCGCAAAGGTACTAAACCGGGTCGTATCGAAACCCACAGCCGACAGATTTCCTTTGGAATCCCTCACTGCCGTACCTTTCAGAATCTCCTGCTCTCCATTGTCATGAATAACGAGAATAGAAAACTGGGGTTCTTTGCCCTGCAATTCACGGATGGATTCGGCATCCAGTGGCAGAACGATATGCGATGTGCCTGTAACGTTAGCCTTGATTTCCACAGACGCACCGATCAGCTTCAGATTGGATTGTTGTCCGGCCCAATCGCGGATCTGCTGTGTACGCTGTGCATCTGCCTGCTGGAATGACAATGCAACGTCCTGCTGACCCGAGAACATACGGGTTAAGGCATCACTGGATAGCATCAGTGTTCCATATTGGGATATGACCGCGGCCCCGACTTTATCCCATTTATTCAGCGAAGAATAGGGAAGAACAACACGGCTGGTATCCTTTTCCTGCTCTAGTTGTATATCTGCGTAAGCCTTGCCTTCCATGCGGGCCTGAGTGATTTGTCCATCCAGAAACGCCGCAGAAGGAGTATAGATGATGGCTTTTCCCTGTTCGGAAAATCCGGGTTGCAGTTGAATAAGAGAGTTGTTGTAGTCCTCGTCTCGGTCTTTTTTATTAGAATTGCCCGTGTCTACAATGACCTTAGCAGGAACGGTTACTTCGATTTGTTGTGTCAGGGCGTGAGAACCGTCGCTTACCTTGGTGACCTCCAGTATTACAGCAACCGTCGTTTGGGTTGCTGCCGGGAAGATAGCTCCATCTGTACGGATAATATCCGGCTGGCTACTACTGCTGATGGTCAGGCGGAAGCCCTCGGGCACTGCAGGCAGCTTGAGCAGGGTATTACTGGCGGCAGGTGCTGCCAGGCTTGTGATGGAATCGGCTACACGTTGGGCGGTTAATCCCTGTGCATACACTAATCTGGAGGGAGCACTTTCCATACTATTCACGATCTGTAGCACGTAGTAGCTGACTCCTTCAGGAGCAGGTGTAAATACATATTTCCCTTCTCCAGAAGCGGTTCCTTGCGCAATCAGCTCCTGCTGGGCATTGTACAGTTCAAGCCGTGCGCCCGGCCAAGCGCCTGTAACGATCACCGAGGCGGTAGCGTCATTGCCTGCTGCGGCTTCAATAGCACGGGGGAGCACGTTTATGTGACGTTCGGCTGGCTCAGCCGACCAACCAGATTGATCGCTATAAGCATAGTTCAATACATATACACTAGGCGCATTCGTATCCACGTTGCCGATACCTGACAGATCCGATACCAGAATATTACCATATACGCTGTCCAGCACGCTGGCTCCCGGATCGGTGAAGGTGCTGCCAGCTTCCAGAATGATCGGGTTGTTGCCGTTCAAACGTACATAGGGTGTATTCGGTAACGCCTTCAATACTGTGATTATGAATGTTCTTTGTACAGAGGTTGGGCCTTTGGATATAGTTGCTATTAATTGTACATTTACATAACCGTCTATAAACTTCGGCCGATTCACCTGACCCGTGTTGCTGAGAACGTCCGGTTGATCCGAGGACCAATCAATACGTGTGTCAAATGCTCCTGCATTGGGCAGAGTGATGGAATCCTTAATCCCCTGCGGGTAATCCAGTTTCAGAGTATCTGCTGCCAAATTCACAGCTTCATCAGCGCTTACGGGCAGTGAAGGCACGAGCAGGCTAAATGTTTTGCGAAGCTCCGCTCCGCCTCTTGCCAGAACAGCTTCCAGCGTAATAGTCTGATCACCCTGTACATAGCTCGGGAACGTGACATGACCGGTGTGATCCAGGAACTCGGGGTGATTCGAAGTCCATGACACCTGAACGCCGTTCAAACCTTCTTTCGGCAAATATACGTCCCCGGTTACGGTGGTTACAGGTACATCAAGTGCCGTGTAAGCTGCGTTTACGGCTTCAATATCGTTCATCGGCAGACTGAGCACATGTGCAGTGAAATTCTTTGTTTTCGTTAAGCCTTCGAGATGCAGGACAGCCGTCAGGGTAACATCTGTATTTCCATTAATATAGGAGGGTCTGCTAAGTGTTCCATCTGGTGCGATAACAAGTGGATTGGCAGAGGACCATTCGATCTGGACACCACCATAGCCGGACAGAGGAAGAGACAAATTTTCTTTCACCGCAGACAAATCGCCCAGTGACAGGCTATCTGCTGCCTGATCCAGTGTATCTTGTGCGGCTACCTTCAATACGGTAACCTCAAAAGTTTGGGTATCCGAAGCGGTTCCCTTTGTAATCGTCGCGGTCAGCTTTACTTTCCGATCACCCGAATCGTAGCGCGGGCGTGTGACAGCCCCCTCATTGGTGATGACATCAGGGGTATCTGAACTCCAGCCCACTGTCGTATCATTCAACCCAGCGAGTGGCAGCGTCAGCTTTTGGGATACCAAATCAGCTGTATCTCCAGGTGCGAAGCCTAAAGCAAGAGCGGCTTTTGCCTGTGCAACTCTCTCGGCATCGGTAAGTATGTTCACTTTAACCTCTGAGGGAGTGCTCTCCCCCTTAGCATTTACAGCCTGAACAGTGTAAAGGGCTTCACCTGGCGGCAATGCTGAAGTGTCTATGAATTGGGTTAAGTTACCTGTATAGAGCGTTACACTATCTCGTATGACTTTGTATGAAGTTGCATAAGGAACGGCATCCCAGCTTAACTCCACTGTATTTCCATTTTTGGTTCCTGTAAAATGACCCGGAGCCTGTGGAACGGGTAATCGCTCCCCATAAGCTGCGAATTCCATGATGGAAGCCCATTGATTGTTTCTCGCATTTCCTTGATCAATATATAATCGCAAGTACCGTGTAGTTACAGGAGCAATGCTCTTTTCAAAATTAGAGCTCCCATTATTCTGAACGGCATCAACAGTCACCCAATTACTTCCGTCACTGCTCGTTTGCAATCGGAAACTATATGGATCACGTTGATCTTGCCACCCATAAAGGATTCCCATACCTGCTACACCATATCGATCTACGATATACCAGTCTCTCAGATCTACCTGAATCCATTTTTCACCGTTGCTTGCTTGATACCAGCGACTTGTCGGTTCACAGGAACCGTCGACTGCTTTGCCGGGTTCATATGGCTGACTATAGCCGCTTGATGTGGCTGGTTTGTTAAGTACTACATTTTCCCAACCAGCAGCATTGGCTTCATTCGTCCCAATGAGCAAAGCTGCTCCGCCGAGGAAAGGCAGCAATGGAACCAGCAAGCGATAGGGTTTCAATTTGTTGCGTGTGAAGTTATTGCCTTCGAGCACGCCATCACCTCTTCTTCATTAATTAGCCCATCGATGAACACATTCATTAAGGGCGGGATGGGTACACCCCTTCGGTTGCGATATAGTAGTCTACATTCGGCATTGGGGAAGCCCCGCGCAAGTCGGGTAATGCAAATGTGTTCATTCCATCGCCGCCAAAATTAGTGCCCAGCAGACTGAATAATGCAGTATTCTGACTAATGCTCAAGAGCTGACCCTCGCATTTTAACCATCCCCTAGGAGCGAACATGTAAGGATACATCGTAACTTCCCCAATATAAGGCTCATACCCTGCGTGTGCCTGTTTGGGACTGATGGCCGTTCCCCCTAACAAAATGACCGCTAACAAACTCAATACAGCTGCTTTTTTCCAAAAATGTTTCTTCATACCTACAACCCCTTTTCAGATTCAAATAATGGACAACAAATCCAACGAATTTGTGAGATTAGTCACGGACTGAAATGATACTATCATGAATTTTGGCTTTTGACATCGCTAGATAACCATCAAATTAACCGTTTTATTCCTTTTATTAGACAATAATTTTATCCCACCAAGTAAGTATTCCTTAAAGGGAATATCCCTTGTTATGTCTCGAATGTGCATCTGATGGTGAGGTGCGGATCAATGCTCATGCATTTTTTTTCTAATCCCGGTAAATATATATACAAATCGGATGAAGGCGAAGGGGGAAGGGACATGTGGCAGGCAATTGTAACTCATATGCCCAAATGGACAGTGTTAGTACAGGCTATCTTTTTGTCCATTGTACCTTTACTCATCTTGTTGGCGGTTCGACAAATTAAAACGGTCGACGGCAGAGAAAGCAGACGCAAGGAACGAATAGAGCTGCTTGAAGAACGCGACCCTGCAGAGCAAGATGCTCGCGATCCTTCTGAAAGCAAGGATCCGAATGTTAGTAAGAATGAGGACGAAAGCTATTCTGAGGATTATGAGGCGAATGTAACGAAGATGAGACAAGCCATAATGGATATGGCGGATGTTAATCAAAAGTCTATTTTTCTGGATCATTTACAGGTCAGGGTAAGTCTGTTTTGTGTAGATGGCTTAACGGACAAGACCAGCATGGACCAAAATATAATCAAGCCACTGCTGGATTGGGGAAGCTCAGACCAAGAGGAAGAAATACCGCAAGGCGATGCACTCCGGGATATGGTTATCCGTCAAGTTATGCTTGTAGTGGAGACAGAGCATACGCAGGATGTGAAATATTCTTTGCAGAAGGTTTTGTTCGGCTCTATCGTACTCTTGATCGAGGGTACTTCAGGTGTACTTATTCTGGGTTCATCCAAGGGTAAAACTCGCGGAGTGGAGGAACCATTATCAGAATCGGTATTGCGAGGTCCACGGATTGGCTTCACAGAGGTGCTCAGCGATAATACGGCGTTATTGCGCAGACACGGAGAAAGTACCGAACTGGCCATGCACTCCTTCAAGGTCGGTAAAAGGGTGCAAAAGCAACTGATGGTTGCCTATTTCAGGGACATTGCTAATTTTGAGCTGGTAGAGGAGGTTAAACGGCGGATCAAAACCATTGATGTAGATGAAGTCATGGAGTCAGGCTATGTGGAGCAGCTCATTGAGGACAATTTTCTTAGTCCTTTTATGCAAATTCAAAATACGGAGAGACCTGACAGGGTGATGGCAGCTCTGTTGGAGGGACGTGTAGCTGTGATGTTGGATGGTACTCCGTTCGCCCTCCTTATGCCTGTAACCTACGATATGATGCTCCAGTCGCCTGAGGATTACTATGAGCGATGGCTATCGGGTTCCCTGATTCGGTTGCTGCGTTTTATGGCAACTGCTATCTCCCTGTTCGCGCCTGCTCTCTATATTTCCTTTATCTCGTTTCATCCCGGGCTTATTCCCACCATGCTGGTCATTTCTATCGTCAGCGCAAGACAAGGTGTACCCTTCTCTACATTGATCGAGGCGCTGATTATGGAAACCTCCATTGAAATTCTGCGTGAAGCAGGATTGCGTCTGCCCAAACCTATTGGGCCTGCTATGGGTATTGTCGGCGGTCTGATTATTGGACAGGCTGCGGTTAATGCCGGAATTGTAAGTCCCATTTTAGTCATTGTTGTGGCAGTTACGGCGATTTCTTCGTTTGCCACACCTGTGTACAGTTCCGGGATTTCGATGCGTATGCTTCGCTTTGCGGGGATGTTTGTTGCATCCATATTCGGTTTGTATGGTGTAATTCTGTTTTTCCTGCTGTTGGTTATCCATATGGCTAAGTTAAAAAGCTTTGGATTGTCTTATCTTAGTTTGACATCTCCGCGTTCGTTGAGGGACTGGAAGGATTACATGATTCGGGCGCCGTTACATTTTATGAAACGCAGACCCCGTCTGCTAAATCCCAAACAACCCAAGCGGAAAGGCTAGTTATTTAGGAAAGGAGGGAGCCACAACGATATGAAAAAACTGGGGGAGGATAAACTTACAACGTTGCAGACGACAGGGATTCTTGTCGGCTTTACCATGGCAGCAGGTCTGCTTACGCTTCCTCGGGTGGCAGTTAAGGCTTCCAAGACTCCTGATGTATGGATCTCCGTGATCCTGGGAGGATGCGTAGCTTTTCTGGCTGGCTGGATTATCGTGAAATTGAGTCAGACCTTTCCCCAAAAAACCTTCTACCAGTATGTACAGCAGATTACGGGGAAAGCGATCGGCAAAATCATTGGTATGCTAGTCGTGATTTATTTTGTAGCTTTGTGTGCATTTGAAATTCGCTCTGTGGAAGAAGTAACATCGTTTTTTCTGCTTGAGGGAACGCCCGCATGGGCTATTTCAGCACCGTTTATGTGGGTGTCGCTATATCTGTGCATGGGCCGCATAGGAGCGATAGGTAAGGTGTGCCAAATTATTTTACCCATTACAGCGTTTATCTTTTTGATCATCTGTCTGCTGAGCTTTAATATTTTTGAACTAAACAATTTGCGCCCTGTATTGTCGGAAGGGCTAAAACCAGTCATCAAAGCCATAAAGTCTACAAGTCTGACGTTTACAGGTAGTGAGTGCCTGCTCATCATTATTTGTTGTATGGAAAAGCCCGAGAAAGCAATGAGGGTGATTGGTTGGGGCTTCGGGATCACGGTGCTGTTTTATACGACTGCTGTGATCATGTGTATCGGTGCTTTTTCGGTGGAAGGTGTGGTGACTCGGACGTGGCCATTTCTGGACCTGGCCCGCAGCTTTGAAGTGGATTTTCTTGTATTTGAACGTTTTGAGTCCCTGTTACTGTCCATCTGGATCATGCAGATTTTTGCTACGTTCAGTATCGCCTTCTACTGTGGTACGCTTGGCCTCTCCCAAATTTTTAATACATCGTATACCAAAATGCTACTCATTGTTCTCGCAATTGTATACGTTCTGTCCCGAATTCCCAAAAATATTAATGAGTTGTTTTCGCTAGGCACGATGATCGGTGACGCGGCTATCCTTTTATACGGTTTGTTACCCTTGCTGCTACTGCTTATTTCACGCTGGAGGAGACTCTGATGATGAAGAATTTGCGCATCGTTTTTTTCGGAATAGCATTTCTTCTGATATGTTGTTTGCTAACTGGCTGTTGGAGCAGTAGACCGGTGGAGGATTTGAATCTGGAGACGGGCATCGCGCTGGATGTAGGACAAGTATCTCCGCAGGAAGCGTATATTGAACGGGAAGGAGGATACTATCCGAAGAAAATTCTAATTAAAGGAACTTTTCAATTTCTGCTCCCTGAAAGAGGTAAAGGCTCTGGAGGTGCCCCTGCACAAAATAAAACCTTTTACAACATGACTGAAACGGGGGATTCTCTTCTTGAAATGCTGCGTGAAGTTTCATTACGTTCCAATCGTCCTGCCATCGGGTTTCACTTGAAGACGATCATTATCAGTTCCAGTCTGCTACAAAAGCTTCCTATGTACGAGCTGCTGGACTTTTTTGCAGGGGATAATGATATCAGGCCGAGCGTTCAACTGCTGATCAGTACAGAGAAAGCGGGTGATGCGCTTGAGGAAAAAATCCCCGGAGAGACACCAGCCTTTATATTGAAGGATGTTTTTATCAACCGTAAACGGAATGCGCGAATGATCAAGCCCATGTCTCTGGTTAAAGTCATTGGGCCGATGAAGTCCCACAGCAGCTTTTTATTACCCAATGTGATTACCACAGAGAAAGAAGTAAAGCTTGCGGGTGCGGGAGTCATTCAGGGAAAGACGCAAAAATACATCGGTCTTCTAAACGAGTCTGAGGTTGAAGGTCTGATGTGGATGAAAGGTGAAGTGGATGGAGGTACCCTGAAATACATAAACCCTAAAACAGGGAGAAGTATCGTGTATGAGATCAATTCTGTCAAAAGCCGGATCAAGGCTACCGTTCATGGCAACGACATCTCTTTTCATGTTCACATGACATCGACAGGTCGTATTTCGGAAAACCTCAATCCGGGTCAGGATTTTTCAAAAAACCGTCTATTTTCACGAGTAGAGAATATCTTGCAGGAAGAAGCCAATACCACAGCCGAAAAAACATTGACGAAAATGCATAGGCTACAGGCAGATGTCGGAGGTTTCGGAGAAGCACTGCGGATTCAGAATCCTCAGGTATGGCGTAAGGTCAAAGGAGATTGGGACAAGACCTTTAGTACCATTCCGGTAACCTTCAGCACGGATATTCAAATTGAGGATTATGGAGCCTCCAATACCACGGCAGACTAAAAATATCATTTTGATGTGTTACCAAAAAGCCTTTAACACCATCCATTTTCGTGGTGTTAAAGGCTTTTATATTTCATGTCACTTTTTCATATTGAAGCCTAATCAAACAACGGGAGCGTATCTTCCAGCCACGAAACATAGCTTTCTTCCCGATTAATGGCACGGCTCAGCACCAGATAATGTCCGAATTGTTCAGAGCCGGGAGATTGAAGGTTTTCGTCCAGCAGTCGGAGTGCGGTCTTACTTTGGTATAAATACTCCAGCTTCTCTTTACGTTTGGTAATCTGGTCCTCGAACAATCGTTTGTTTTCTTCCTTCGAGATCGCTGATGAAAAATACAGCATAAGCATGAATTCATCCTTTTCCGTTTCCGGTAAATCTTTGGGACTCAGCAGCCATTCGGTCAGCTCCCGGGTTCCCTTGGGCGTGATGCAGTACAGCTTCTTTTCCAGCTTGGCTCCTGTAATCGAGGTGCGATATTCGATTAACTCCTCTTCGGTCAGCCTTTTGAGCTCAGGATAAATCTGACTGTGCTTGGCGCTCCAAAATTGCCCGATTTCCTTCTTGAATTGGCTCGTAATATCGTAGCCGCTCATTTCCTCTTTGTGAATTAGGCCCAGAATGGCATATTTTAATGTACGTTTCAACGTAGCTCTCCTCGCAATGCGGTATTTGACATTAGTATACCACAGTGCTACAATTTATATGTAATCAAAAACATGTTTAAGTTTACATGTTTAAAATTCAATACTTATTATTTTCAGCATGATGTTCAATTCATGAAAACTCATAATACAGAAAGAAGGATGCAAGATGGACAAGTTTATCGGCAGTCACATGATTTACACCTACGAGAATGGTTGGGAATACGAAATATATATTAAAAATGAAGATACCATCGACTATCGCATTCATAGCGGCATGGTAGGCGGACGTTGGGTTCGTGACCAGAAGGTCAACTTGGTGAAGCTGGTGGAGAATGTGTACAAAGTATCTTGGACTGAACCGACAGGTACAGACGTATCCCTGAACTTTATGCCAGAGGAAAAACGGATGCACGGCATTATTTTCTTCCCTAAATGGGTTCATGAGCATCCGGAAATCACTGTACGCTATCAGAACGATTTTATTCCGCTGATGGAAGAATCGCGTGAAAAATACGAAACCTATCCTAAATATGTTGTCCCTGAATTTGCAGATATTACATTCATTGAAAATGCGGGTGTAAACAACGAAAAATTGATTTCTCAAGCGCCATACGCAGGTATGACAGACGATATTCGTGCAGGTAAGCTGCAAGCATAATCAAACATTTGCTGATGGGTGTAAAGCCTGGGTCTGTGATAAGCAGTCTCAGGCTTTTTTGTGCTAATTGGAGAAGGGTAGGGATTAATCTGTGAGCGGGATTTAGAATGAATAGTAGACCAGACCATGCTCGATCAGATAAGAACGGCTAATCCGTGGTTTTACGATGGGCGTTGCAGGAGAGAGACTTTGCAGGTTCACGTGGGTGGTCAGGTCGGATAAGGCGGACAGAGCCAGCACTGCTTTGACATGTCCCCAGTTGTCAGCGTGGTACTGAATATATTGGTGAGCCTCGGTAAAGGATAGACCCTTGAGCAAGGTGAACACGGAAGCCCATCGGACGAGGTCGAAGCTTCCTTGATTTCAGGCAGCTCATAATCACAAACAAGGGCTTAAAATGAGGATGAGTAACGAAAACCGACTTTTAATACTCATGAAAGCGGATACTTGCCTCCGTTTCTTTTATTATCTTGCCGATAGTCCTTTAAATTGACAAAAAGACAACCCCGGATATCCCCGGGATTGTCTTTATGCTCTCTTAGGTCCAAAAATCATAAAACTGATCGCGGCTAGAACCCAGACACCAATACCGCCGTAGAGCATTATCAAGCCAAAGCCGTGCACAAGCGCTGCATGGACGACGGCTCCAGACGCATCCAGAGAGGAGAGTTCTGGCAAACTCTGCTTGAGAGATACAGTATTTCCGGCGGCTATTTTTTCGGCTACAGACCGCAATTGCACTGCATTGAGAGTCCCGGAAAGGGCACCCTTCAAATAAGACAGAATACCTTCCTGCAAGATGAATCCCATCACAGCGATGTTGATGGCTAGACTGATCAATCTGGCACTCATATCTATACCGGAAGCCATGCCTGCACGGGCACTCGGAACAGAGCCGGTGGTCGTGTTGGTCACAGGCGTGTTGGTTAAGCCAAGCCCAATACCAGCCAACAAGGAGCCAGGGAGCATGGTCAACCAACTGGCGTGATCGCTGCTGCTGCCATATTTCATCAAAATGAAGCCCATGCCGAGGATGAACAGACCTGATGGAATGACTATGCGCGGCTGATAGCGGAGCGAAAAACGCTCTGCCAGAGGCGGAATTACCAAGGTGGGCAGCGCATAAGCCAAGAGAGACAGCCCGGCGGCTACGATGCCGTAACCCAGGCCACTCTGGAAATAGATCGGCAGATAGATCATGAACGGCCAGAAACTGAAGTTCATGCCGATGGAGCCAAGGAGAGCGCCAGAGAAATTACGTATCTTGAATACGGAAAAGTCAAACATCGGATGGGCGCTGAGCTTTTCCGCAAATAGAAAAATAATGAAACTTATTGCTACTGCAATAAGGATGCTGATGGATGCTCTGCTGGTAAAGCCGAGTTCCGGCCCTTGCGTGATAAAGTATGCAAGGCCAAAAACTGTCAACGAAAGCGTGATGATGCCGATAATGTCCAGCTTTTTCACCTGCGGATCTCTGGACTCCTCTATGCCACGGAAAACAAGAATCAAAGTGAGGATGGTCAACGGAACGTGGACCAGGAAAACCCAATGCCAGTTCAACACGGCCACGATCATGCCGCCGATGATAGGTCCAAAACCGAGGCCGATACCGAACACAATCCCCCATATGCCAAAGGCCTTGCTGCGTTCTTGTCCTTCCTGAAACCGATGTGAAAGAATTGCTATCTGGCAAATCTGCATCGCACCAGCCCCCACCCCTTGAAGAAACCGACTGATGATCAGAACCGATGTGCTTTGCGCCAAGCCACAAATCAAGGATGTAATACCGAACAAGACGAGGCTGATAATGAAAATACGCCTCCTTCCATACCGGTCAGCCAGCGTTCCAACAGCCATCAGAACTGTGGCACATGCAATGGTGTAAGCGTTCATAATCCATTGCATATCCTTAAGATCGCCATGCAATACTTTTTCCAGAGTTGGCAGTATCACTGGCACACTGGAAATTTCGAGGCCGAACATCAATGCGGACAAACATATAGCAGCCAATGCAATTATATTTTTGCAGGAGAAGGATAGGCTCACTGAGAGGTCCCCCCCAGACTTTTGTTCACGGTCTGGACATCCGGCAGCGCAACTATAATATTGCGCCTCATTAAGCGCAACTTGTACACCAGCACCAACCAGCCTTTTTTCGTCAATTGTACGATCAATAGCCTCTTCAATATGTACTTCTAAATCTGCTACTGTTCCTGCCTTATTTAAAACATATTTACTCAAGGGCAGCCATCCTTTCTATCTTTTCATGTTTCACCTTATCGATGTGAGTTTTATTATATAATCTAAATCATTCATTTTACATAGCACAATCAATACATTATGATGATGAAACAAAGTAATTAAATGAATTTCTCATAAAAACATTAAATTTAAAGGAGGGCATTTAAAGTGGATCATGTAGACAAACAAATCCTCTTTTATCTTCAAAGTCAGGCAAGAATTTCAATGACGGAACTAGGAAAATGCGTGGGTTTGTCCCAACCTGCTGTAACAGAACGAGTTAAACGAATGGAAGAAAAGGGGATTATCAAGGAGTATCGCACTATCATCTCTCCTGAAAAAATAGGAAAGGATACGGCAGCCTATATATTGTTTCGGACTAGAGATTGCCATGCATTTCTTGATTTTGTCCATACATCTCCACATGTTGCCGAGTGCCACCGTATAAGCGGAGATCACAGTTATTTATTAAAAGTAGTGACCAACTCGACGCGCACCCTAGAAGAGTTTAGTAACCAGTGCGATAAGTATGGAACCTACACGAGCCTGATTGTCATGTCGTCACCGATCGATCATAGACTTCTCATTCATTCTCTGGAAGAAGCAAGTGGAGCTGCTCATTCAGAAAAAGATTAAGAATGAAAAAAGACAACCCCGGATATCCCATCCCAGGATTGTCTTCATCACGAAAATGTATAGTTAAGCTGATTAAACGGGCGTTACGTCCTGAATCGCTTCTTCTTCTTTCCAAATCACGTTCTCGCGATAGTTTGATCCCCAATCGTACATCGCTCTCAGTACCGGAATCAGGCTTTCGCCATGCTCGGTCAGTGAGTATTCCACATGCGGAGGGACGACAGGATAGACCTTACGAAGAATGAGTTTATCCTCCTCCAGCTCGCGCAGCTGGTTTGGTCAGCATTTTTTGCGTAATGTGGGGGATCAGCTTTTTCAGTTCACCGAACCGCTTGGTGCCTTCCAAGCCGAGATGCCACAAAATAATCAGCTTCCATTTCCCGCCGATGACGGCGAGGGTCAATTCCTTATCACAATTAATCAGCTTCAAATCAATCCGGTCTTTTACAGTAGTGATGTTCATCGACCTCCTGTCCGTAGTTACTCCAAGTATACTATTTATGGCTACTATACGCAAAAGTGGATACATCCATTTTGGAAACTAACCATACTTTTGGATACGGACGGACCGGACAGTGACACGTGATGCTGCACGAACAGCTGAGAAGCCTGCGACGGTTAAGAAGGAATGACGATGGTGTTAAATGATTCCGGCTCCAGCTCGAAATGATGTGTAGCCTCTCCAGCGGACAGATTCAGCACACGCGATTCGTGGAACGGATTGGCAATGACCACTACCGTTTGTCCGTCAGCATTGCGGAAAGCAACGGCATTTCCCGTCCATGATCCATGGAGTCCAATGCGTCTCGCACCCGGCAATACAAAATGAGAAAAGTGCTTCATCACGTAATATTCCGGGTTCAGGGTACGCTTACGATCCGCCGGATCAACGGTGATCATCGAATTTTGCTCCCATCCCCATGTGCTCTTGCCTTTCGGCTCCAAAACCATGTTCCAGTAAATATAAGCATTCACGCCATTGGTAAAGTAGTGCTGGTACAGGTTATATACATATTTGGCGTAGTCCCACGAATTTTCTCCGTTCCCGCACTCATTTTCTGTCTGCATGTAACGAAGCTCGGGATAGCTGGCTACGGTGCGCTGGATGGCGTTTTTGCCTGCCCACTGATAGCCCACGCCCTTAATATATTTGTAGGCCTCCGGGTCACTCAGCACGGTATGGGCATATTCATCGAATCCGGTCGAAGTCTTCTTCATTAATTCTTCCCACGGATCGGGGGCGTTAATGGTACCTAGCCAAATTTCCGTATCTAGTCCGTGTTTCTCGAAGGCGGGGCCCAAGTAATCGCGAATAAATTCACGCAGCTGTTCTCCGGTCCATACACAGGAAGGGAATTTTTGATCGGCAATGACTTCATTTTGAACATGGATCTGATGAATCGTAATGCCTGCCTCACGGTAAGCCTGCACAAATTTGACGAAGTATAATGCATACGCTTTCAAAATATCCTTTTCCCAGCGCAGTGTGCCATAATTGTAAGCCTTGGGCGATTTCATCCATGTCGGCGGGCTCCAGGGTGAAGCGAACAGCTTCAAGTCCGGGTTAAGTTGCAATGCTTCCCGAATGAAAGGAATGAGATACTGCTGATCACGCTCGATGGAAAAGTGCTTCATTTCCACGTCGCCATCCGTTTCATTGTGGCTGTACCATTCCAGCGCGTAGTCACTGGCTCCAATAGGGAGTCGGCAAATCGTGAATTTATGCTCACCCTCCGGGTGGAAGAGAGAATGAAGTACCTGCTCCCGTTCGTTGCTCTCCAAATGGTCCAAGGCCACATAGCCCAGTTCATTAAAACAGCCGCCAAAGCCTTCGACGAGCTGATGCGTTTCCCCCGTAATGGTCAGGTTGGCATGCTCTTGGGTTTCGCTAAGATGATGAGATTGGGATTGCCAGGCTTTTGCTTTGGAAGTGGAAAACCACTGAATGGTCTGATTGGTCATGTATTACCCTCCTGTTAACGCTTTTTGTATCTCTTCTTATTATAGGGTAGGATCATAGGAGATGAGATGGTCTGAGCCAAGACAAATTTGCCCTAATCCAAGCTAGATTCTGCTGATCGGAAGTGCCAAGAACACATAAAGAACACATCTCTTTGGTATGCTGATGTCCTAGAATGACCGAAAGAGGGAAGTCGATTGAATAAAAGGGTTCTTCTTGTGGAGGATGAAATTCGTATCCGTGAAGTCATTGCGGATTATTTTAAACAGAATAATTGGGAAGTCTATGAAGCAGGCAATGGAAAAGATGCGCTAATCTGGTTTGATTCGGTGCAGCCCGACCTGATCATACTCGATATTATGATGCCGGAGCTGGATGGTTGGGAGGTATGCCGTCAGGTTCGCAGCCGTTCCGGGGTGCCGATCATTTTGCTGACCGCCAAATCCGGTGATGATGATAAAATATTGGGCTTTGAGCTGGGAGCAGATGACTACGTTACCAAGCCTTTTAGCCCTAAGGTGCTAATCGCCCGCGCGAACGCGCTGATGAAACGGGTGGAGGGCCATGTGCTGCCTGAGTCGCATGTCCTGCGGTTCGGCACGGCCATTCTCAATACGATGGCTCATCGGCTTGAGGTAGATCAGGCGGCAGTCGAGCTGACGCCCAAGGAGTATGAGCTGCTGCGGCTGCTTATACATAACAAAGGTATGGTCATTTCACGGGATGCGATACTTAGCCGGGTGTGGGGGATCGACTTTGAAGGAGACACGCGGGTCGTGGATACGCATATCAAAAAGCTGAGAAGCAAGCTGGGCCGTGAATCTCGCCATATCCGGACCGTTTTTGGTACAGGCTACAGGTTTGAGGAGGAAGAATGAACAAACGGGGAGTTACCTTTAAGTTGTTCATTATGACCGTTGCATTTTTTCTTTGTTTTTACGGCATGGTGATTTTGTGCCAATTGCTTTTTTTTGAAAAATTTTATCAGCAACAGAAGATCGGGCGTGTGGAAAGCCGTTTGCAAAGCTTCGGTCAAAGCTATGTCAAGGAAGCCTGGGGCTCCGATAGGGTTTCACGAGAAGCAGCCCGTTTTATGTTTCAGAATAAGAACCAGTTGGCGATTGTCACGCTGGACGGCAAAGTAAAGCTGGATGACCCGTTCCACATCAATCTCCGAAAAGCAGACGGGCAGATCGTTAAAATATCGTTGTCTCTGTTTATGAGCCAGTTCGGAGATGAGCTGAGGGCGGCCCGGATTCAGCCGGGTGACACGTTAACCGTTGAAGGTGAAGTGTTGGAAACCGACGGCATCTCTTCTGCCAATTTCATTTATCCGTCGGGCATTCAAAAGCCTGGCTCCAAACATATAGGAACGACCTCGGAAGAGTCGAGCACAGAGGGTAGTGTAAGGTTGTCCGGTACAGTGACAGAAATTGTGCTGCCGGATCTGAAAACCTGGAGCCAGCGGCAAGGATTGCTGTTTAGTGCGCTGGAGGAATGGTTTCCTTTATCGCAGACCCATTTGGAGAAGCTCAAGAATTTTGAAGTGCTGGAGGAAGAGTGGACGGAGCCTTGGACGGGTGTGCGTAATGCGGTCATTGTCCATCCTGTACGACAAAGCACCGGAGAGATCGACCTGCTGTTCACAGTGACATCGTTGCAGGAAATCAGCGAGACGAATGAAGCTTTGCGCTGGTTCTATCTGTACCTGGGCATCGGGGGCTTTGCGCTGATTTTGATTTTGTCCTTGTTCTATTCCCGAATGGTGACCCGTCCGCTCATTGCCTTGAACAATACTGCCAAACGGATGGCTAAGCTCGATTTTACAGCCCATACACCGATTCGGCAAAATGATGAGCTGGGCAGCCTGTCCTACAGCATGTATACCCTGTCCCAGAACCTGGACACCGCTTTGCGCGAGCTTCAGGAGGCTAACCAGCAACTGGTTGAGGATATGGAGCAGAAACAGAGGATGGAGGCTGTGCAGCAGGACTTTTTTGCCAACGCCTCTCATGAGCTGAAGACCCCGCTTAGTATTGTTAAAGGCTTCGCCGAAGGGCTACAGGATGGCGTTAGTGCCGGGAAGCAGGACCACTATATCAAGGTGATTGTGGAGGAAGCGGACAAAATGGAGCGACTGGTCAAGGATATGCTGGACCTCGCCAAGCTGGAATCCGGTACCCTCAAGCTTCGCAAAACGACCTTTATACTGAGCGAGCTGGTGGAGGAAGTCGTGGACAAGCTGTTCCATCTGCTAAAGGAAAAGCATCTGGAAGCGGTCATTATCCCTGCTAATGAGCTGCCGATTCATGCCGATGCCGGATGGCTGGAGCAGGTGATTTTCAACTTCGTCATCAATGCCATAAGGCATGCTGAGGAAGGAAGCTCGATTACGATCCGTATCGAAGGCTCCGGGGAAATCAATACCTTTTCCATTCAAAATAAAGGAGAAACGATTCCCGACGATCAGCTGGAGCAAATTTGGGAGCGGTTTTACCGGGCCGAGCTTTCACGCAGCCGTCAGACAGGGGGAACCGGACTGGGACTGTCGATCGTCAAACGGATTTTGGATTTGCACGATTTTCGCTATATGGCGGAGAATACCAGGGATGGCGTTCGTTTTGTCGTCATATTCGGAGGTTAAGCTATGGCAAAGGAGTCAAGCAGTATGAAATGGAATTGGTTGCCCTCACTATGCACGATGGCAAATCTGGGGGCAGGGGTACTATCCCTGTTTTACACGATTCATGAACAATATACGACCGCTTTTATTCTGATTATGGTGGCTGCTTTGTGGGATGTGCTAGACGGTTTGCTGGCAAGGCTGCTGCATTGCTCCAGTGATTTTGGCAAGCAGCTCGATTCGCTGGCGGATGTGGTCTCATTTGGCGTTGCCCCTGCTTTCTTGACCTTGTTCTACCAACTGGGAGGTACACATTGGATGGGGCCGCTTGTGGCTGTTTTGTTTGTGATATGCGGTGCAGTGAGGCTGGCAAGATTCAACTTGATGGCTTTTAGTACAGGCTTCGTAGGCATGCCAATTACGGCTGCGGGTGTTATTTTGTCCTTTATGTTTTTATGGAGTGAGCATTTGCGACCCGAATTATTGCTTGGGCTCATGGTAGTGCTGTCTTTCCTGATGATTAGCCGTATTCCGTTCCCGTCCTTCAAAAAAAAACCGATCAGGAGGTAGCACCCTATGGAATGGGCTATGAGCATAATTACACAATACGGGTATATTGCTATTTTTGCACTTCTTGCTCTCGGGATTATCGGCCTTCCAGTTCCTGATGAAATTATTATGGTCTTTGTCGGCTATCTGTCCTCCATCATGGTACTGAATTATTCAATGTCTGTACTGGTCAGCTTTATGGGGGCCATGACAGGCATGATGATCAGCTACACGCTGGGCAAAAAGCTGGGACAGCCGTTGGTGGATAAGCACGGCAAGTGGTTCGGGCTGACACCGAAGCGGTTTGCAAGGGTGAAGGGGTGGTTTGCACGCTTCGGGCTGTGGACCATTCTGGTCGGTTATTTCATTCCGGGCGTCAGGCATGTGACAAGCTACTTGTCTGGAATTAGCGCAATGCCTGTTCGAAAATATATGCTGGTCGCAAGCGCAGGTTCTCTCGTATGGACCCTTATTTTTATCTCGATTGGTTATATTACCGGAGCGAATATACACTTTCAATAAGGTTACACCAAAAGTAATGTAGCATTTTTCATGAATTCCGCCGATAATATAATAAAGAAACTGTACAACCAGTGAGGGGATCTGTAGTGAACGCTTTTATGAAGCATATTGAAAAATTACCTGGTTTTCTGCAAATGATCCTGAATATCTCGTTGTTTCTGGTCGGACTGATTTTAAGCTTCTTGCTGCTGAAAGAAACATGGTCCATTTTCTCCTATGTTTTCTTGTCTGCAGAGTTGGATAAGAATTACTACGAATTCACGGAAGAGCTGCTTGTATTCTTTTTGTATTTTGAGTTCATCGCATTAATTGTTAAGTACTTTAAAACCAATTTCCATTTTCCTTTACGTTATTTCATCTATATTGGCATTACGGCTGTCATCAGGCTCATTATTGTAGATCACGATGATGCCAAGAATACATTTTGGTGGTCCATTGCCATCCTGGTCATGGTAGGTTCTCTATTGATCGCTAACAGTAAATTGTTAAAAAGAGAAAGCTGATCGTTAGGACAGATTACAAGGTTGACAGTCAAGAAGGAGAGAGGGAATAAAGACGAATGGTAAGAAATTGGATGAATCATGCGGGTGTTAGGCGGGGAGCCGTCCTTGCGATAATCATTTTGGTGTTGTTTTTATTAAAGAGCATGATGAATATTATTTTGTTAACCCTGCTGCTTACGATCCTGATCGGCAGTATATATAACGGAGTGACCAAGCTGATCAAGCGGTTCGCCAATGTGCCGCCTACGATTGTGTTGCTACTGGTGTATGTGTTGCTGATTCTGATCATCGTATGGGGAGTTTACCGGATGGTGCCGCTGATTAGCGTGCAGGTCAAGCAGGTGTATCTCATGATTCAGCAAGCGTATATGTACCCGGATCGTAACCAATGGAACGAAACGATTATCGAATTTATGGATACACTTAATGTTCAACGGCTATTTGAGCCTGGCTTGAATGCAGTCATGAAAGTAAGCCAATTGGGCACACAACTGCTGGTGTCGATTATTTTGAGCTTATTCTTCCTGATGGAAAAATCCTATATTACACGCTTTACAGCTACGTTTAAGCATAGCAAGCTGGGGTGGTTTTTTGAAGAAGTGGGTCACTTTGGCCGCATGTTCCTGGATACGTTCGGGAAGGTGCTGGAGGCTCAACTGCTGATTTCACTGATTAACTGTATATTGACCACGATTGCGCTCTGGATTATGGGTTTTCCCAATCTGCTCGGTCTTGCATTGATCATCTTCGTATTGGGTTTGGTTCCGGTGGCAGGTGTGTTCATCTCACTGTTGCCGCTCGGTCTGATCGCCTTTAGCGTCGGAGGCATTCATTATGTCATCTACCTGATCATTCTGATCGTGGTGATCCATGCGATTGAAGCTTATTTCCTGAATCCGAAGCTGATGTCATCCAAAACCAATTTACCGATTTTCTTTACCTTTGTCGTCCTGATTTTCTCTGAGCATCTGATTGGGATTTGGGGGTTGATTGTCGGTATTCCGCTGTTCGTCTTCTTCCTCGATCTGATCGGGGTACAGCGCAAGCAAGAGAAGGATACCTGATTTGACGAATGCCTGCGAAGCCGCAGGCATTTTTTAATTCTGGGTTATCTGTAGTACACTGAGTATAAAAGATGTTGCCAGTTAAATAAGGAAACGAGATGATATGGGTGGATCAGAAAATCAAGGTACTGGCTATATCGGGGAGTCTTCGTCAAAAGTCCTCCAATACAGCCTTATTAAAGGCTACCATTGGGTTAGCGCCAGACAATATGATATTTACGATGTATAACGGATTGGGTGAGCTTCCTCATTTTAACCCGGATCTGGATGTAGAAGACGGGCCGGCTTCCGTCAAGGAGCTGCGGGAACAACTGAAAGAAGTGGATGGGGTATTGATCTGTACGCCGGAATATGGGAATGGTGTTCCGGGTACTTTGAAAAATGCATTGGATTGGATCGTTTCTTCGGGCGAATTTGTAAATAAACCTACAGCAGTTATTAGCGCGTCACCTTCTCCTATGGGTGGGAATCTGGCCCATGCCTCTCTGTTGCTCACACTGCAAATGATCAATGCCGAGATTGTGGAAAATGGAAAGGTCATTATTCCGCATATCACATTGAAGCTAAATCAGGAAGGCGTAATTACCGATTCTGAAACCAGGCAGGAGTTACATGCATTACTTCAAGGGCTTGAGCAAGCTTGCTCAAGATAGACAGTATAGAGTAAAACAAAAGCAGAACCTTCATGAACACATCATGGAAGGATCTGCTTTTTAACTTAATCAAATGTTAGATAGTATCCAATAAGCTCTCATATACCTTTAATCGGGCATATACCGTTTCAAGTATCGGATATGCATCATTACTGCCAGAAGCCAATGCAAGAAGTGAACCATGCAGGTGACTCGCTTCAATCGGAAGCTTTTTATGCATATCACGTTGCATGGATGACATCATCTCCGGTCGTAAGGACTCCATCGTTTTCAATGTATGAGCTTCCATCTCTGAATCAATCGGCATCCCTGCGTTGCGAGCAAGTGTGACCATCTCATGCAGCAGCTTTTCGTATATAGCACGTGACTCTGCCGTGGCAAGTATAGTCCCGACAGAGGTATCCATTAGTGTTGTGATTCCGCTCAAGCTGGCAACAAATATATATTTCTGCCAAACTTCACGCTGGATATCCTGACTTCGTGTGACTGTGAAGCCTGCATGATCAAGATGATTCAGCAGTATTTGTGTACGCTCTGATTGCACACCGTTCCATTCACCGAAGACGATACGGTGGAATGGACTTGTCTGAACGACAGAACCATCATGATCTAGCGTAGTTTCGATATAACAAAGTCCGCCCAGCACTTTTTCCGGACCGAATTGCTTGCGTAAAGAGTCAAAATGTTCGTAACCGTTAAGTAACGGAAGAATCATGGTATGATCACCGATATAGGGCTCAAGATCGAATTGCAATTGGGGCAGATGATATGCTTTGACCGCAACGATAATGCAGTCGAACGGCTCGACAGCTTCACCATATGTAATAGCACGGATTGGCGTCTGGAAATCCCCATGAACACTTTTAACAATCAGACCGTTCTCTTCCAACTGAGATTTTTTGGAAGGACGTACGAAGAAGGTCACGTCTTCTCCTTTTTGAACAAGACGTCCCCCGAAGTAGCCTCCAATAGCCCCTGCACCTACAATCAAAAATCGCATCATAGGGTCCCTCCCTTTACTTTTGCATTCCCATACAGCCGTTCTACTACGTTCTCATCTGCCTTAAAAGCATGCTCTTCGCACGGAAAAGAACGATTCTTTACGTCTTCGACAAATTGCCCGATGCTGTCGGGGATCAGAGTACCTATATCCGAATATGTTTTTACGAACATTTTCTCCCGGTACGGAGAGGAGTATTGTAGCATGTCATGGTGGACTATACCAGCTTTCTCAGCCAAACGAGCAGACGGATAATCATACGCCGTAATCATGCTTATAGGTAAACCTTCTCGTTTCATTTTCTTTAATTGCAAAATATTAAGCGCCTTTGGAGTTGCCATGGTTACATTCAATCCTTTCCCTACCTTTGTTTTAGAACACACAAAAAACCTTTCAGCACATGGCCGAAAAGGTCCGAAAGGCAAAAAAAGAGTCAATTTGCGACCGTTCTTTTGTCTCGGTCCTTACGGATCAGAGCAAAATCCAACGAGTTCACCTCCATAGGCTCACACATCTACATATTGAATTACACTAAACTAGAGTACCGTTCGAAGTTGTCGATACAGCCTCTCACGGAAGTATATCAAAATATAGGGTTCTTGCATAACTTTCTCTGCAATACGAACAGAACAAGCCCTTCCAGCTTCCTAATGGGAAGTGAAAGGGCTGTTCAGCTTGCAGATACAGTATATGAAATATCGCTAAGTCTTCAGGACAAGTACAGCGTCACGGACGGTCGATAAATTCGTACAGAAAGGATTGACCCTCCCGATAGAAACGTGGGTCGTATACGCCCAGACGCTGTCCATCGTCTACAACGACCACGAAGGGTGACCATTGCACAAGCGTTTGTGACTTGGGATTGCTGGCAAACAGCAAATCCAGATTAGCCTGATCCTTGGATGGCAGCTCGGCTACTGTATGGAAGCCTGTCCATAGGGAGCCTTTGCTCAAGGTGACCACGGAGTTCTTTTTGCTAATTACCGTGAACATACCGGGGACAAAATCGGCAGATAACGCTGCCTGCTCATAAGGCGCTTGTGTCTTTTGCTGGTGCAGAATGAGCATGCCTTGGGCAGTTTGGACGGTGAAATGCAGCGCCATCAGCGTCCATACGATCCGGTAGACGGCCATCGAGGAAATTCGGGCAGAACGCCGGAAGCGGACATAGAGGAACCCCGCCAGCATCAACGCCCATAGAACAAGGTCCACAATCGGAATCGTCCCGAAGGTCACTCTCATCTGCGAGAAAGGTTCAAAATACCCCGTACCCCAAGCGTTAAACAGGTCGCTCGTATCGTGAATGAACACAGCCAGCAGGGCTATTCCAAACCACCGCCAGCCGGAGTGTTGGAAGAACAAGCGCACCAGCAAGGCAATAAATGCCGCCCATACGGGAACGAGGAACAGTGAATGGGTGAGTCCTCTGTGCCACATCTGGTATCGCCCTGACACATCCCACAACGTAGAAATCACATCTATATCAGGGATTTGCGAGCCAATAACGGTGGTGAATAGTAGTGCGCCCTTTTGCTTGCGCGTCATGTCCGACTTCTTGACTGCGCCGTATAAGGCCAAGCCGAACAGTGTATGTGTAATGGTATCCATAATGAGTCTCCTTTTGGCACAGATACTCTAATTGTAGCATGGTCCTGGTGTATTTGAAGAGTGCGGAGGTGATATAATAAGGATCAAATACGACTTTAAAAAGATTCATAGGATGAAGACTGAGCAGAGGAGAGAAGGCTGATGTATGAGAAGATTGTGGCATATGGTCTAAGCAAAAAAGAAGCGATAGAGGATTACCCTTTTGGTCCTGAGCCACAGGTGCTGAAGGTGGGAGGCAAAGTATTTGCTCTCTTAAGGCAAGCGAACGGTATTTGCCAAGTTTCTCTGAAATGTGATCCGGTTATTGCGGAAAACCTGCGTGAGCAAAACGAGGCGATTAAGCCGGGATATCATTTAAATAAAAAGCATTGGAACACGGTAACGGTCGATTCTACTTTCCCGCTGGAGGATTTGTACAGCATGATCGACCATTCGTACGATTTGGTTTTCAAAAGCTTGACCAAAGCGCAACGTGAAGCCATTACGATGAGAATACGGGCAACCGATCTGTGAAAGGTGTGTTATATGATGATTTCATTAGAATTTGTATGATGTTAATGGTTTATCATCCCAAATCTGTACCTCTATATATCGTTCCGGCCCTTTATCTCCATATGGATTCCAGTCTTGCGGCAATAGGTTTGCCGCCTTGGAGTATAAAGAGTTCTCTTACTTTAAACTCCATTCCTCGTCGAATTTTGAGATAGTCCGTGGATCAATTAAATACATACTTCTTACTAAGATTTTTACTTGACAGAAAACACATAAAGATATATTCTTAATTTAAAGATAATTCATTTAAAAATAATATCGAGGAGTGGAACTGAACATGAGCGAATTGGTAAATATTATTCAAGAGAGAAGATCGGCTTCTAAATTTATTCCTGATGTTACAATAGATAAAAAAGAACTGGAAGAGATATTCCAGCTAGTAAAGTTTGCTCCATCGGCTTTTAATTTACAGCATGCGCATTATATCGTGATACAGGATACAGATACGAAACAAAGACTGCATGACGAGGCAAGTAAGCAGTATAAAATATTAACGTCTTCGGCCGCAATTGTGGTGCTCGGGGATACCGAGGCGTATACGAAAGTAGCTGAATATAATGAAGGCTTTCTAAACCTGGGCGTTCTGAGCAAGCAGGAATATGACAGAGAGGTGGAATCGGTGACCCAGTTTTATCGCGAGCGGGGACCTGTCTTCCAAAGGGAAGAAGCGATCCGCAATGCCAGCCTGTCTGCCATGCAGTTCATGTTGATTGCCAAGGACAAAGGCTGGGACACTTGCCCGATGATCGGTTTTGACCCGGAGAAGGTACGGGAAGTATTGAATTTTTCTGAAAACTTTGTGCCAGTGATGCTGATTACCTTGGGTAAAGAAGATGTATCTGGTCAGCGTGCACGTGGATACCGTAAGCCAGTTGGGCAATTTGTCAGCTACAACGGATTTTGAAATATATAAATAAAATCAGATTAGATGAGGAAAAGGAGTGACTGAGATGTCATTGAAGACCGCAGGAATTCATCATATCACGTCCTTTGCAGCAGATCCGCAGGGCAATGTTGATTTTTACGCAGGCGTGCTTGGGTTGAGATTAATTAAAAAGACGATTAATTTTGATGCTCCTGAAGTATATCATTTGTATTTTGGTAATGAACAAGGCAGCCCCGGAACGATTATTACCTTTTTTCCGGCGCCGGGTACACGCAAGGGCAAGCTCGGAGGCGGGCAGGTAGGAATTACAACGTATGTCGTGCCGTCCGGTGCTTTGGAATACTGGGAAAACCGTCTGCACAGCTTGAAGGTATCTTTCACGAAGGCCACTCGTTTTGGCGAGTCATTCATCCAGTTTCGAGACAATGAGGGCTTGCATCTTGAGCTGGTGGAGCGGGAAGATGGCCCTGTGAACACGTGGACAGCCGGCGGCGTGCCAGCGGATAAAGCGATCAAGGGCTTTGGCGGCGCAGTGCTGTTCAGTGCTAATTCCAAGCATACGCAAGGCGTGCTGGAGAACATTCTGGGAATGACTCCCATCGGAGAAGATGCAGATGCAGGCTACATCCGCTATCAGGCGACTGGCGATTTGGGCAATCTGATCGACATTCCGGTCAAAGATGTACCGTGGGGCAACGGTGGTGCGGGTACGGTTCACCATATTGCCTGGCGTGCCCAGGATGATGCAGAACATCAGGTGTGGAATGAAACGGTTCGCCAGCATGGCTTTGGGACGAGCGGTATTGTGGATCGGCAATACTTCAATGCTGTATATTTCCGGGAGCAAGGTGGTATTTTGTTCGAGATTGCGACCGATCCACCCGGCTTTACCGTGGATGAGGAGCTGAACGAATTGGGGCACAAGCTGATGCTGCCAGAGTGGTTTGAGCCTCAGCGTTCCCTGATTGAGTCTAATCTGGTTCCCATTGAAGTTAGAGTATTGAAGCAGGATTAATCATGATGGATCAGGACATATAAGGATAAGTAAACAAAAGGTCCAATTGCGGGGTGCTTCTACGGCAATTTGGACCTTTTCGCTTTTGGATTTTTTCAGTGACATCTTGTCTTATGATATCCGTATGGGATTATCCCTCAATGTAGGTTTTGTTCAGCCGTACTAACAGCTCCCCGAATTTTTCCTGTTCCTCATCTGTCCAGTTCTCCAGCATTTCGCAATACCGGGCTACTCTCATTTTTTTGTCTTCCAGCAACAGTTTCTTACCCAGCTCCGAGATTTCAAACAGGCTGACGCGCCCGTCCGAAGGGTCGGATAGACGGCGAATCAGTCCCTTGGTTTCCAATGCGGCCGTTTGTCTGCTGACGGTAGAAATATCGAGCAGAAACATATCTGCGAGCGTTTTTACACGAGTGGGGCCATACTCCATGAGCTGCCTCAATAGCAGATACGTGGCGCGCTCCAAAGTGCCGATTTTGTGCTCAGACTGATCAATGTATACTGCGCGGCGTATAAATGTTGTTAACTCATACTCAATAAGCTCCACTGCTTTATTCCTGTGAGAATCATGAAGAGGATGGTTCATTGCAAGTTCCTCCTTAATGTGGTGATTCATCGGAATATTGGATTTACAAACCCACGTTGTTAATGTACTGCATCATTCAAATTAATCCACTATACTCAACTATGCAAGGTCCGTGGAATGTACCATTTCAACGGACTCTGGTTATGGTTTGAACATTGAAAAACATCCCCAGTCATTTCAGGTTGGAGGGCTAGTGAAGAAAGAGGGACGGTCATTACTGACCGGGTGGTTTGTCTGATCACAAAAAATAACCTGCACAGCCGTGTGAACCACACGGCGATGTGCAAGTTTATTTTAAATTGGATTCATAGCGGTTAAACCTGCCTAGATCATTAACAGTTCACGAATCTCCAGCTCGGTCAGTGCCGAAAGGGTTTCTTGTCCCGGTTGGATGACCTGGTCGATGAGATTTTTCTTTTTTTGCTGTAATTCATACATTTTGTCCTCTACCGTACCTTGCGCGACGAGACGAATCACCTGCACGACTTTTTTCTGGCCCATCCGGTGGGCGCGATTGGCAGCCTGTTCCTCTACAGCGGGATTCCACCACAGATCATACAAAATGACGGTATCTGCCCCGGTGAGATTCAGGCCGGTTCCTCCTGCTTTCAGAGAAATCAGGAACAGATCACGTTCTCCTTCATTAAAACGGCTGCATAGCTCCACACGTTCCGAAGCGGGAGTCTGCCCGTCCAGGTAAAAGTAGGGCACTCCTTCCTGAGCAAGCTCGCGTCCGATCAATTGAAGCATCGTCGTGAATTGTGAAAAGATGAGCATCCGCTTGCCCGAACTAAGGCATTCCGTAACGATCTCAAGCAACTGCTCAAACTTGGCTGAGCTTCCGGTGTAGCCCTCGATGAACAAGCCTGGATGACAACAGAGCTGGCGAAGCCGGGTCAGACCCGCAAGGATCTTGATCCTGTTTTTCTGGAAGCCTTCCTCATTCAGATGCTTTAATGTCTCATGCTGGAGCTTGGCCAGATAGGCGGTATACAGCTTCTTCTGATCCGGCAGGAGCCGTGACACCTGAACGGATTCGATTTTTTCCGGCAGCTCCTTCAGGACGTCACTCTTGAGGCGGCGCAGCAGAAATGGACGTACCCGCTTGGCGATCACATCCCGGGTGAGGTTGTGAAATGCTCTTTTTCCACCGGGAAATAGCTCGGGAAATACCACATCGAAGATGGACCATAGCTCCTCCAGTGTATTTTCCACCGGTGTTCCGGTAAGGGCAAAACGGTAACGGGCTTTCACATCCTTCACACTCTGTGCCGTTTGGGTGGCATGGTTCTTGAATGCCTGCGCCTCGTCCAAAATCAGCGTGTGGAACGATAGCTTGCCGTACAAGTCTGCATCCCGACGCAGCAGAGGATAGGAGGTGATGATGACATCATACCGCGCTGCGTCCCTAATGATTCGATTACGCTCATCCGCGATGCCGTCTGCAATAACGACGCGGATATGGGGTGCAAACTTCTCCAGCTCATTCCGCCAGTTGTATACCAGTGACGCAGGAGACACGATCATGGCTGGAAGCTGCTGACTACGGATTTCCGGCAGTACAGAGACGAGAAAGGCGATACTTTGCAGCGTTTTGCCCAGTCCCATATCATCTGCCAAAATGCCCCCGAAACGGTAATGCGCCAGCGTCTTGAGCCATTGAAAGCCGTAAACCTGATAATCCCTCAGGATTGGAGCGAGTGTGTCGGGTACTGGAAAGTCGAGATGATCTGGATTACGAATATTCTCCAGCAGTTGGCGAAACGTTTTGCCCAGCGTCAGATTCTTCCCTTGATCATGGGGATCTATTAAATACAGTCCTTGCGTAACGGGTATGCGAATTTGTGCGGCATCCAGGTCGCTTTTGCGAATTCCCGTTTCGTTCATGAACCGGATCAGTTCCTTGTATTCCTCTGTTTCCAGCGGCAGCAAAGCACCATTCGGCAAGCGGTGATATCTTCGCTTTTCCTCCAATGATTTTAGCAGCAGGCGGATTTCGGATTCCGGAATGCCTTCGATATCAAATTTAAATTCAAGCCAATCGGTACGTTCGTCCAGCTCTACTCGTACCTTCGGGGTAGGCAGAGTGTTGTTTATTTTCGATTTAACAGCACCTGTGGCATACACCTCTACCAGCTTTTCCAGCTGTGGCACCGTATGATACAGAAAATCATATTCCGCATCCTCATCTTCCATAACATATCCACTGTCTGTCTTGGCGAAGGAGCTATGCTCCATCAGATCCAAAATTTGTTGTTCCTGCTCCCCATCCCGTATCAGAATACGCTCGTTGTCAGGCTTCCGCTCGTCGGTTTCCAGTGGGTTCACGATGATTTCCCCGTATTGGAACTCCAGTCCTGCCAGCAGCTTGTCTCTTACCCGATCCAGATATAGTTTCGCCTTTAATGGCTGCTGTGTAACCCGCTCAGATACGGAACGGGTCATATGGACACGTCCAAGCTTCATCAGCCCGGGAACAACCTTGTCCATAAAGGACTCCATCTGTTCCGCTGCAATCTGAATCTTCCGCTTGTGATGGACTTCGACCATCCGTTTTAGCTCGGACAGACGTTGCAGCGGATCATTCTTTTGCTTTACGAGCTTGCCATCGGCAATGACGATGCCGTAGCCCTCCATAATGGTTAGATCATCCAGCCCTTGAATGCTTAGCTGGTAACCCTCGGTGTCAGCCTCGGCTTTATCGAATTCGAATTGCAGCGGCAGCATGTTGTCCGACTGAGGAATACCCTCGGTTGTGTTTCCGTGAATTTCAAACTGGACGCCCTGTGCTGCTGCCAGCAAGGGGAGCAGCTTTTCCCAGGCCGCAGGTGGAATGAGTAGCATCCGTTCTCCACTCATGTGGCTGCCAGAGGACGAATACGTACCCGAGGTTTCCCGGATCATCCGCTCATTACGGCGAACTTGAACCAACTGCTGAAGAATGGCGTCATGTTCGAGTCGAAATCGGTACAACTGAGGCTCGTATGAAAAGTTTCTCGTAAACATGTAGCTGTCGCCACGATCAATGCTGTCGAGAAATGGACGGATTTTCTGGACGATATACAATCGTTTGGGCCCGGCTTTCATCTCTATACCAAACATGTACTTCTGGTAACCGTAGGCAAAAGGACGGATCACAAATTGAAAATCCAGAACAGCGCGGGTATCCAGCAGGGTAGGAGTGCTGCGAAGTGGCTTCTTGCTGCTGAACAACTTTAACATACTGTCGGTCAACTGGAGGTCACTCTGCGTGATGCCGGAGAATCGTGCGGTCCGGGCGTGATCATACTGAGCAGCGGTAGCGGTATAGATTCCGTCTGCTTCAGTTCCTTCTACTGAGTCCGAGGTCATGTCCGAATGGAGTTTGGAAGCATAAGAACGCACAGACAGGCTTTTTCCGCTCAGCATTTCATGGACATTAATGAGAACAGCGGCAATATGCTTACAATACCGTCCGGTGGTCTGAAATGTGCTACAGGTGCATTCCGCGCGGATACTGCCATTAGGGCGGATCATAGTTGCAACGGCATAGAAGCGACTTCCTTTGATCGTAGCCTCATACACACCATCATCATGATCTATTTGCGTGAAGGCCACTCTTTTGGCCCGATAATAGGCGTCCCCGTCGTCATAAGCGGCTTGACTGCATAGCTGTCTAATGACCCGCCGGGTAAGTTCAAAGCTCATGGTTTGCAATCCTCTCCTGAGTCATTCCGTTTTCTTTTATGATAACAGAACAGGCGTGATCGTGGACACATGCGGATGGTTATTGAAATATATGGATAATATTATGCAGAAACTGAAACTAACAAACCATGCGAGTGGAAATACTCTACCATTTTAATACTATAGGCCGAAATGAGTATTATGTCTAAAAGCTTATTGAATGGGCAGGGGAACAAACGATACAATTTATGGAATGGGAAAGGGCTTCGTGGATATAGATAAAGACGCCTCATTGTGGAAAAGGTGATTAAAATTAGTCATGGCAGATTTATAAAGGGAATGATGTTGTGTGTAGTCCTCATTTTAGTACTGGGAGGATGTCAAAAGGAAAATACAGATGAAGATGCTGAACTGATTCATAAAGCCAAGGCTACAGCAATTAAGCATATGAAAGATAACTATGGTCTTGATGTAGAAATTACCTATGAACATAAGTTACCATCGTATGTCTCCAGTAAAATTGATTTCGAAGGTAATGTGAAAGGAAGTCTAGAACAGACCTTTGATATTGCCGTTGATTATAAAACTCAAGAAACTTCCAACTTTCTATACAACCCTGAATTGAAGAATGTCCTTATAGAAAAAGGATATAAATCAAGGGAATAATTATTATTCGCATATGTAAATAGACGTCGTTTTGGATGTAAACGAGGATATCTACGTGCTGAGAGAGGGTGACTGAGATTAGGCTACGGCGTCCAGTATTTGAAGGATAAGTATAAATTAAATGTAGAAATCACATATGCAAAAAAAAGTTTCAACTTATGTAACGAATAAGGTCGATATAAATGGTAATGTAATAGGCCATGCGGAAGAGGATTTCACCATTTCTGTGAATTACGAAACTCAAGAAACTTCGGATTTTGCTATAAGTCCCGAATTAGAAAAAGTCCTTATCGAAAATGGAACCTATCCAAATACAAATTCATTAGACAAGTAATTAATAGTTGGAGTCGAATATTATAAGGGCACAATGGAAATTATTATTGAAAAATATGGATAATTTTATTGTTGAACTGAAACTATTCAGCTAAGAACGTCAATTTTCTACATCCTTTTGATGCTGTGGACTTAATCATATCTTAAGCCTAAAGGCGTATTGTTTGTTTCCGTTTGAGAAAAGGTACAATTCATAAAAGGGATTTTGTGGATATAAGATGGGACGTTGTGCATATGAAAGGGATGATTAGAATCGGCCACCGATATCTAAAAGGAATGATGGTGTTGATAGCTCTTATTTTAATATTAGGAGGATGCCAAAAGGTGAGTAAAGATGAAGATGCTGAACTGACCAGTAAAGCCAAGGCTACGGCTGTTCAATATTTGAAGGAGGCCTATGGTATTGATGTTGAGATCACCTATGAACACAAGTTACCGAAGTATGTAGCTTATTCAATAAACTTTAAAGGAAATGTAAAGGGCCAAAAAGAACAGACCTTTGATATTTCAGTAAATTATAAGACACAGGAAACCTCTGATTTTATAATTAGCCCTGAGCTAGAGAAGGTCTTATTAGAGAAAGGATATGAATTGAGCTAGAGTTTGTAACTAATGTATCTTGTTTTAAGATGCGATGACAGGAGTTTTTATAAATGAGTATTTCAACTCGTGTAGACGATAAAACTTATAGAACAATGTCAAAAATAGCATATGAAGATCGGGAAGCAGGTGGAAAAGTAGAAGAGCTTCCAGGCTGGAGGGTACTGGACTCCATTAATCGTGAAGACTCAGGATTAGCGGCCACTACATTTTACAACGATGAAACGAATCAGGCTGTCATTGCCTATCGTGGGACGGAAACGGATGATCCACAGGATTTGTATAACGATGCGACCCTCGCACTTCCTGAAATTAACCGAAAAATTCATGGCAGTTTAAATATTCATTCGGATGCTTACAACGAGAATATGAAGAAAATGGACGACGAGTTAGGGTTCACGGCGTTCAACAACTGGATGGGGGAAAAAGAAAAGAGTGTAGATAAGGCTTTGTTCGGTAGCTCAAACCAGTTCTATCAGGCAGAGGACTATGCGAAGGATTTACAAAGCAAATACAAGAACTATAGCTTCTCGCTAACTGGACATTCGCTGGGAGGAGGAAATGCGCAATATGCAGCAGCTTACACGGGGTTAAGTGCTGTTACATTCAGTGCGCCTTCGGTTATTTCCAGCTTGACGCCAGAATACAGGGATAAAGCAGAAAAAGGCGAATTTGACCATCAAATTACGAATTTCCTTCATCCAGGTGATATGATAGCCAGCTTTATTGGGGGAGGATACGATCTTCACGTAGGATCTTCTTACCATATCAACAGTAATTATGAAACGGCTAATGACGGCATAGGGCTAAAAGAGCAAATTGACAACACGTTGGGCGGACCTTACTATCACTCCCTTGAGTATTATAAGTTTGATGAGAACGGCTATATCTCTAATCCGCTATACGATCCGGCAACAGGCGAACGAATTGCGGAATCTCCGCGTATTCCATCCGATTTCAACCTGATGGCAACGGTGGACGGCTGGCTGCATCAATTGGGGCAGACCTTCACTCAATTTCAAAAAAATGCACTCATAACGGCAGCTACATCTGCCTCTGCGGGTACGATTCAGGTTATGCCGGAGCATTTACTCGCTGTAGCCGAAAAATGGAAGGCAAACGCGCAACAATGTGATGCAGATTTCCAGCGTGTCAGAGCAAGGCTTTCACGTTATTTGCACAGTAGTCAGAGCCGACGACTACAGCCGATTGTAACGCAGCTTGATTCCTCCATGACCGAATTCAGCCAGTGGCATTTGCAGACCACCAATGAGTTTCTTTATTACCTCGAATACAAAGTAGAGCAGTTTATTCAGGCGGACATCAGCTAATAACAATGAACTAACGATACAAGGGGATGGCAACGTCATTCAATACATAGGAGGCGGACAGTGATTTGAACGGACAAATACGGGTCGAACTGGAAGAGTTATTGCTTGCGGAAAAGGAGCTGACATGGCTGCTCGCTCAGCTTCGCACGGATGAACAGGCGGCGCGCGTGTTGTATGGTCGTCTGCATGAATGGAGAGGGCATTCAGCTAATGTGATCAGGGACCAGATCGAAGCTTTTTTTTGCCGGGTTAGCGAACAGGATTCATGTCTTGGAGCAGCAAAAGGCAGAGCTAATTCAGTACGTTGAATTGATGAAGCGAACAGACGCTGTACATTAATTGAAGCAAGGAAGTTTTTACAAGCTGTACATAGCAGGATACAATGGAAGTGTAGAGAAAGGAGGCGGACGCTTTTGCAAAAAGATGATAAAAAGGCTAATTCCAAATCCGGCTCATCCAAATGGTATCTAGGCAGTGCGGCGGCGCTGCTTCTTTTGAAAGGGAAGTCGTTGCTGGCACTATTGAAATTCGGTAAATTCGGCGGTGCGCTGATATCTATGGCGACGACGATTGGCTTCTATGCGCTTCTGTACCCGTGGGGATTTGCGGTTGGTTTTGTGCTTTTGCTGTTTGTGCATGAACTGGGGCATGTATGGGCTGCCAAGCGGAAAGGACTTCCCGTATCGGCACCGTTGTTTATCCCTTTTCTTGGTGCGCTGATTACGATGAAACGGCATCCTTTGGATGCGCAAACAGAGGCGTATGTGGCGATGGGCGGCCCGTTACTGGGCACGGTTGGGGCTATGGCGGTATACGCGGGAGCCTATGCGACGGACAGTCCGCTATTGTACGCGCTGGCGTATGTCGGTTTTTTCCTGAATCTGCTCAATCTGCTGCCAATTCACCCGCTCGACGGAGGACGAATTTCCACGGCAGTATCGCGGTGGTTGTGGCTAGTCGGCTTGGTGGGTGGAATTGTTGTCATTGTGTATTTAAAATCCTTTTTATTTTTCCTGATATGGGCGCTCTTTGCCTACGATTTGTACAAAAAATATGTTAAACGCAATAAAGGAGAGGTCAAGGTCCAATCTTTATTGCAAAAGCCGCTGATTAACGTACAGCATCTGTATGAGCAAGGATACCCGCTACCCGGACCGGAGCATACCCGTCGACTATCTTTTAATACCTACTCGGATCTGGAAGGGCAGCAATATGTGACGGTGTATATGGAAAGTCTGGATGTGGAGCAGACGATTTTGCTGCCACAGCAGTGTCTTGTCCAGCATGTATGGCTGAACGGTGTGGAGCATATACCGACACCGGATGCGTATCAGCTTAAATTGTTGTGTGAGATTGATTACATTCCGTTTGAAAATGATAAATATTATGAAGTACCCACGTCGTCACGCTGGAAATTCGGGATTGGTTATTTGGGGCTGGCCTTGTTCTTGATGGGGATGATGTATGTAGTGCATCAGCATATAGGGGATATAAGGCTGTGACCCGAATACCCTGAAGGAGTAATCCTGGATGGAGCACGTGTCGATAGCAATAAAATAGAAAGAGCGCGGCAACCGGGATGTTCGGTGTCACGCTCTTTTTATCACTATGAAAATAGCGAAGTCTCTGTTACCGTGTCTCTATTTAGCTACCTTGTTCCTGCTCAGTAACCGGACTCAGCGTTTGGCGGTATTTGAGCGGACTGGTGCCAGTCCAGCGCTTGAATTGTCTGCTGAAATGAGCCAAGCTGGAGTATCCGAGCAGGGAGGCCACCTTGTTCAGCGGCAGATTGGGTTGCTGGATCAGCACTTTCGCCTCGTGCAGCTTCGTCTCCGACAGGTAGTGACGCGGCGAATAGCCGTATACCTTGCGGAATACCTCCTGTGCGTATCCGGGACTGATCCCGAGGGAGGCTGCCACATCCTCAATTCGGAACGTCGGCTCGGCAGATTCGTCATCCCGATAAGGCTTGAATCTGGATTGAATGGCCTCCATAATGGCCTTGGCATACTGAACGGATGAGGGCGAAAGCGTAGGCTCCATCCCGGTAGATATCATTTGCGAGAATATTCCGAACAGCTCAAACAAGGCAATTTGCATGCGAAAACGATCCGCTGTCGTATATTCTCCGTTCTCCTGCATCATGCCAATCCAGCTGTGCACGATCTTTTGCAGCTTCATGTTCGTTTCAGTACCAGCCGGAAAAAAAAGCTGATTGCTCTTAATCATCTCCTGACGGAACAATGGATCATCTATATTAAAATGGGTGCTGAAATAATACATCCCGTCTGGGGAAGCACATTGACTCACATGCTTGAATCCCGGTGGAATGATCAGAATATCGCCGACACCAACCGAATACACATTATTTTCCATGATCGTCTCCTGACGACCCTCCAAAATCAGTACAATTTCAAAACCGATATGCGACTCTTCTGGCATACACCAGTTTGCTTTTACCCGGTGTATATGAGCGCCGAAAAACTTTACATTCCAGTCAATGTTAGGAAGCCAGTGGCAATTTTCGAATAGAGCTGGATCAACTTCAGAATTCAATATCATAAGATCACCTTCGATTAGGGCAAATTTTACACCGCTTAGACAATCTCATTGTACCTAACATGTAACTATAATAAAAGAGCGTTTACAAATCCTATAATATAAGCTTTTATATAAAAGAGAGCGCTTATATAAGGATTGATTGAAAGCGGTACCATTTGCGATCAGGAGAAGCTATGGAAACAACATCAATCCGCATATGGTATGCGCTGGCTTTTGCAGGCTATATCCCGAATGTACCGCAGAGCGGACAGGTTCGCATGGCTGGCAATTACCCATAGCCGTTCAATCTCTGTCAAAACCGCATAAAAGCCACGGCATTTAAAAATAATGCGCATAGCACATGACACTCTACTACAAACATATTGGAGGACGACTTGATGAAAAAGCTGCTGTACGGCGTTGCTTATTATGATGAATATATGCCTTATGACCGTCTGGACCAAGATATTCAAATGATGAAGGATGCGGGTATCAACGTGGTTCGAATTGCCGAATCCACCTGGAGTACGCATGAACCGCAAAACGGAGTGTTTGATTTTACCTCCGTGGATCGGGTGCTGGATGCAATGCATAAGGCGGGCATTGAGGTCATTGTAGGCACGCCCACCTATGCCGTACCGACATGGCTGGTCAAGGAGCATCCTGACGTATTGGCGACAACTCCTCAGGGACCAGGTAAATACGGGGCCCGTCAGATTATGGACATTACGAACCCGGTGTACCTGTTCCATGCCGAGCGGATTATACGCAAGCTGATTGGGCGGGTGAGTCAGCATCCGGCGGTGATCGGTTTTCAGACAGATAACGAAACGAAGCATTACAACACAAGCGGACCGAATGTGCAATTGCAATTCGTTAAGCATTTGCGTGAGCAATTTGAATCACTGGAAGAGCTGAACCACAAATTTGGCCTTGATTACTGGAGCAATCGGATCAATAGCTGGGAGGATTTCCCTTCCGTGGTCGGGACGATTAATGGAAGCTTGGGCGCAGCATTTTCCCAATTCCAGCGCAAGCTGGTCACGGATTTCCTCGCCTGGCAGGTCGCGCTCGTGAATGAATACAAGCGGGAAGATCAGTTTGTTACGCAAAACTTTGATTTTGAGTGGAGAGGCCATTCCTTCGGCATTCAGCGGGATGTGGATCATTTTGCGGCATCCCAAGCATTTGATGTGACGGGAGTGGATATTTACCATCCAACACAGGATGATTTGACCGGGATTGAAATTTCCTTCGGTGGTGATGTGGCGCGCTCCACGAAGAATAATAATTATCTGGTGCTGGAAACGGAAGCGCAGGCTTTTACCCATTGGGTTCCTTATCCGGGACAATTGCGGCTGCAAGCGTTCAGTCATCTGGCTTCCGGGGCCAATATGGTGGCCTACTGGCATTGGCATTCCATCCATAATTCCTTCGAAACCTACTGGAAGGGTCTGCTGAGTCATGATTTTGAACCCAATCCTGTCTATGAGGAAGCACAGACGATTGGGAAGGATTTTGCAAGATTATCCCCTCATCTGGTAAACCTGAAAAAGAAAAACAAGACAGCGATCCTCGTCAGTAACGAAGCGTTAACGTCGATTGACTGGTTCAAGTTCAATATGAATAGTCCGTTGAATTACAATGACATTGTACGTCGCTTGTATGACGAGCTGTATAAGCTGAATATCGGTACGGATATCGTTCATCCGGGTACGGAGTCATTTGACGACTATGATCTCTTGATCGTACCCGTTCTCTACTCTGCACCGAATGCGTTACTGGAAAAACTGAACCGTTATGTGGAAAACGGCGGTCATGTGGTATACACGTTCCGAAGCGGGTTTACCAATGAGCATGTGCAGGTGAGAACCTCCCGGCAGCCTGGTGTGATTAGTGAAGCCTGCGGCATTCATTACAGCCTGTTCGTGGAGCCGAAGAATGTAACGCTTAAAGATAATCCTTTTGAGGTAACACCGGAGGAAAATCAGGTAGATACGTGGATGGAGTTGATTACACCGACAACTGCCGAGGTGTTGGCCTATTACGACCATCCGCATTGGGGCAAATATGCCGCAATTACGCAAAACCGCTATGGTCAGGGAACGGCGACCTACATCGGCTGTGTCGTAAGCCCGGCGGTCATTCGTGAGCTATTCCGTTCTGTCGCGAAGCAGGCGGGAGTGTGGGGAGTGGATCAAGAAGCGTCGTATCCGATCATTGTTAAATCCGGTACGAATGAGCTGGAACGGACGATCCGGTACTATTTTAACTATTCTGAACAAGCAGGCTCAGTTGTGTATCCGCATGGAGACGGCAAGGAACTGATTGGACAGCAGACAGTTACTCAAGGACAAACGCTTCAATTAGAGCCTTGGAGTGTTATAATTATCGAAGAAGCGTAAATGATGAGTAATGAGCTGAAATCGACATATAAATGAAATCATATATGTGTCCAGCCGGGAATACCCGGAAAATGAGCGCCCCTGCGTATAGCGGGGCGTTTTCGCATATGGCTGAACAGAGGAGAGCATCACTATGCCAACCCGAGTAGTCCGCTGGTTTCGGGCACTGACAGCCCCGTATCGACGCAGCATTCAGCTCAAGCTGATTTTGACGATGATCGTCCTTTCTGTGCTGCCAGTCATCGCCGTCACGGTGCTGGCTGCGGAAAAAAGCAGAGCGTCGATGGAAACCGAAGTGGTCGAGACGAACATGTCCAATATGAAATGGACAGGAGTCTATATCAGCGACCAGTTAGATCGTCTGAACCACCTGATTTACAGCATTCAGATCAGCCCCGATCTGAGCGATTATTTGAATGAGCGTGAGCCGGGCAATCTTTCCAGCCAATTTAATGCGCAGCGAAAAATGCTCAATACGCTGGCGAATGTATATTATTCGGCCGGGAGCCATGTCATCGGTATCCAGCTCTATTTGAAGCAGCCGCAAACGCTGTTTACCTTCAATGGAATGCAAAATGCCATTACGACAGTGAACGGTGTACCCCCTCAGTATGCCGAGATGTGGAAAGCGAATAAGGATTATTCGATTCGCACAAGCCACGCTGCCCCGGAACGATTTACACTGACCCGCAGTATTCGCCGTTTTGAGGATCAGAAGCAGACGGGAGCTATTTCGCTGGATGTGCTGTGGTCCCAATTTGATCAGACGCTGGGTTTGCTAGGGCGGGGAGACCAGCATCAGGTTTTTATTACAGGTTCAGATGGAAAGGTGATGTATCCGTCGCAGGTTCACCAGTCGCCTCCTGCGGAGGTACTAACAGCACTGCGTGATGTTCGGCCGGGTCCGGGAATGATCAAGACAGCCGGTAATTATGTATTTTATAATGATTTGGATGTGGTAGGGCTGCGGCTGGTCAAAATCGTACCTACTTCCTCCATTAACCACAGCGCTTTTTCGACCATGCTGTACGGGATTATTATAGGCGGGATCTCCATATTGGTTTCGATCTGCATTGCTGTTTTCATCGCATGGCGTACAGCACGTCCGATTGTCCATTTGGCGCGTTCGGTGCAGGAGCTGGATATGATCAAGGGACCTGCCGGAGAACCCAGTACACGCCCGGATGAGATTGGGTTGCTGGAAAGAAGTTTGCATGGCATGGCAGGACGAATCCGCGAGCATATCCAGACGGAATACAGTATGAATTTGCAAAAAAAGACGGCTGAGTTAAAAGCGCTCCAGGCGCAGATTCACCCCCATTTTCTGCAAAATACGCTGCAAATGATCGGTAGCATGGTATTTTCCCAAAAGCCGGAGGACACGTATGAGGTGATTCGGTCGCTGAGTGAGATGTTCCGCTACGTGGTACGGGAGCCGCAGGATATGGCCTCCTTACGCGCGGAAATTGACCATGTAGGCCACTATATGCGCATCCAGCAGCGGCGGTTTCCGCAACGACTGGTGTTTCAGGTGGAGACGGATGAACAGGCGCTGGATGTTCGTCTGCCCAAGCTGTCGCTTCAGCCGTTGCTGGAAAATGCGTTTCAGCATGGTCTGGATCGTAAGGCTGGAGCATGGCGGGTAGGAATCCGGGTGGAGATTATGAAAGAAGACCTATGCATTACAGTCTGCGATAATGGTAGCGGCATGGCACCCGACAGACTGGAAGAAGTACGGGCACGGCTGGAACATGCATCGGAGGAGCCGATCTGGGCGCAGGGTAGCCATATCGGATTAAGCAATGTGGCTTCACGGATACGGATGAATTTTGGAGTGAATTACGGGGTGACGATAGACAGTGAGCCGGGGATCGGTACACGTGTCACCATCCGCATTCCATTCACATCAGCAGGGGAGGGAAAAGGATGATCCGGGTATTAATTGTCGACGATGAGCCGTGGAACCGGGATATTCTAAAGACGTTCGGCGCATGGGAAAGGCTTGGAATGTCGGTGGTTGGTGAGGCTGAGGACGGGGATGAGGCGTTCAGGCTGGCCGGAGAATTATCCCCGCAGATTGTGATTACCGACATGCGTATGCCGGGCGCGGACGGAGTGGAGCTGCTGCAAGCGCTGAATAACCATTTTCCCGATATGAAGATCATTGTCGTGAGCGGCTATGACGACTTCGCGTATGCCAAACATGCCATTCGGTACAAGGCCGTTGATTACTTGCTGAAGCCCGTCAATCCCGTCGAGCTGAATGCGGTGCTGCTTAAATGCAAAGACGATCTGGAAGCCAAGGCAGCGGAACAGCAGCAGGAGGCGGCGGAGCTGGACTATGAGTTCTTCCACAAGCTGTCCCGGTATAAGCAACTGCTGCGGCTTTATTTTAATGAGCTGAACCGGGAAGGCGTACAAATGACCTGCAAGCAAATCTTGCAGGAGCTGGAGAGCTACGGGGAACCCGGTCCACATATGCTGGGCAGGCTGGTGCAGGAGCTTCTTTCCCAGCTTAAAGAGCTGGCAGCGTCCAACGGGCTGGATACGCCCACTGCCAAGGCTGGATTTCCGCTTTCGCAGGACACGCTATCCTCTGCGGATCGTGCGCTGGAGTTCGTATCGACATGGTATGTGCAGGAGCTGGAGCAGCTCATTCGGCAGCGGAAGTATAAGAACAAGCTGAATCTGGAGGAGGTGCGGTGCTATATGGACAGCCACTTTGCCGAGCCGATTACACTGGAGCAACTGGCGAAAAACTTTTTTGTCAGCAAGGAGTATATGAGCAAGGTATTCAAGCAGGAGTATGGTCAAAATGTAACGGACTATATCGTGCAGCGGAGAATGGAAAAAGCGCGCGAGTGGCTGGCAGATAAACAGATTTCGATTAAAGCGGTGGCGGAGATGGCGGGATATGAGGACGTATCGTATTTCTACCGGGTGTTTAAAAAGCATTTTGGCATGGCGCCCGGTGAAATGAGGAAGGAGCACTGATGTAGAGATGATAACAGCCGTAGTTTAAAAAAATCCAACCCAACAGGCTAATGGTGTCCAATGGCAGAAGTGACCTCCCACCCTATAATGAAAGCGTATACAAAACAAGTAGCACAAAGGAATTAGCAGCCAGTGGGTCACAGTTATTTTCAACTTAGGGGAGGTCATTTTGCATGAAGATGTGGAAAGGTGTATTGAGCACAATGCTGGTTGGCACGTTGTTGGCCGGGTGTGGAGCGAATTCTTCAGGTAGTGACAGCAGCGGTTCCGGTGGAGACGGTAAAACGGTTAATCTCAAAATGTTTATCGCACAGCCCCGTTTGAAGGAGCATTACGATAAATATATTAACGCATTCGTAGCGAAGGAAAAGAAAGATAAAAATATCGACGTTACGGTCCAATTGGAGATGCCGCCTTCCGACAATGCAGCACAAATTTTGAAAACGAGACTTGCATCCAACGATGCCCCGGATGTGTTCGCCCTGCATGCGGTGAATGAAATCCCTCCGTTTTATAAAGCGGGCTATTTGGAGGACCTGTCCGGGCAGCCATTTGTCAGCAAATTGATGGATAGTGTGAAGCCTTCGGTGACGACGAAAGACGGCAAGGTCGTGGCAGTTCCTTTGGAAACGATTTCATGGGGCTACTTGTACAATAAAAAGATATTTAAGGACCTGGACTTGAAGCCACCGGGAACGCTGACCGAAATGAAGGCTGTGGTCGAGAAGCTGAAAGCGAATAATGTGAAGCCGTTCCTGCTGTCCTACAAGGAATCCTGGATTCCACAGTTGTTCGTGCCACTGACAGCGGGTGCGATGATGAACACACAGAACAAGGATTTTATCGAACGGATGAATCAGGACAAAGGCTCTTTTTCCGAAATGAAGAGTATGTTCGATATTATTGATCTGGTGAACAGCAACGGTACAGACAAGGCGCTGGAAATTGGCGGGGATGATGGATCGGCGGCCTTTGCTGCGGGGAAAGCAGCGATGTGGATTCAAGGGCCATGGTTTGCAGAAACGATTTTGAAATCTGATCCGAAGATGGATTTTGGGGTAGCCCCGCTGCCGATCAACGACGATCCGAATGCGACACTGATCAATCTGTCCACTTCGACTTCGCTGGCTGTATCCTCTACAAGCAAGAACAAGGAGGTTGCACTCGATTTTGTAAACTATGTGTTGGACGACAAGGATTCCAGCGCGTTCTATGAATCATTGAAATTCAACCCAATCTCTAAAGTGCATACGTTCAAAAGCTATCCTTGGGTCAATGACGCTACCGAGTATGTGAAAGCAGGCAAGTCGTATCAAGATCCGTCCATCCCGCAAGCGGTCAAGGATGAAGCAGGCAAATCGCTGCAATCCTATTATGCAGGCCAGCTCTCGCAGGATGACGTGATTAAGGCGCTGGATAAGGCATGGAAATCGTATAACAAAGTAAACAAGTAACGGAAACCTATAGAATTACATCAGGAGGGGGGGAGACTCCATGCCCTTTAAAATCTATAAAAAATACGTGATGCTGCTGGCGTTTACCGCCCCGGCGCTGATCTTTTACGCCATCTTCCTGCTTATTCCAACGATCAGCGGTATGTACTACAGCTTTACAGACTGGAACGGATTGAATCCGAATTACAGCTTTATCGGCTTGGGAAACTTTGTCGAGGCGCTGAAGGAAGACCCGGATTTTCTCAATTCCCTCTGGTTCACGCTCAAATATGTACTGGTCATGATTGTACTGCAAAATGTGCTGGCGTTAGCTCTGGCGGTGCTGATTGAATCACGTACACGTACCAAAGGATTTTTTCGGACGATATTTTTTATGCCCAATATGATCAGTACCATTATTAGCGCATTTATGTGGACGTTTGTTTTTTCCTCCGTGCTGCCGCAGATTGCCGAAAAGACAGCTATCGCCTTTTTGGGCCAATCGTGGCTGGGCGATCCGAAGGTATCTTTCTTTTCCATCATTATTGTGTCGCTCTGGAATGGTGTCGGCTATATGATGATCATTTATCTGGCTGCGCTTCAGGGTGTACCGCAAAGCTTGAAGGAGGCCGCTATTATTGATGGGGCGAACGCGTTCCAGACGTTAAGAAGTGTGACGCTGCCGATGATTACCCATGCGATTACCATCTGTTTCTTCCTGACGCTGAACGGTGCCTTCAAGGTCTACGAGGTCGTCTATGGACTGACTGGCGGAGGGCCGGGGCGCAGTACGCAGGTGATTACGATGAACATTTATGAGGAGGCGTTTTCCAACAACTTCCGTTATGGTTATGCAAGCGCCAAATCCGTTATTTTGTTCGCCATCGTGCTGATCTTCACGCTGATCCAGTTACGTGTGATGAAGAAGAGGGAGGTGGAGGCATGAGTCTGAAAAAAGCCAACTCCTTGTTGATTACCCTGCTCCTCTGCGTGGGCGCTGTGGTGTCCTTCTTCCCGATCTACATGGCGGTGATTAATTCCTTTAAAACGCAGGGTGAGATGTTCGCATCCTTTACGTCGCTGCCGACAAAGCTTCATTTTGAAAATTACAGTCAGGCTTTTCACCAGACTCATTTGCTGAACAGCGCCCTCAATTCCACGATTATTTCTTTTATCGGCATTGGCGGCATCGTGATCTGTTCGGCGCTGGCGGGCTACAAGCTCTCTCGTACACGAGGGAAAATGAGCAGTGCGATCTTCTTCCTGTTTGTCGCATCCATGCTGGTACCGTTTCACTCCATTATGATACCGCTTACAAGGATGGCAAAGGATTTGTCCGTCCAAGGCAGTACGTATGGTCTGGCGCTGATCTATATCGGCTTGGGTGTGAATATGGCGATCTTTTTGTACCACGGATTCGTCAAATCCATCCCGCGTGAGCTGGAGGAATCGGCGCAAATGGACGGCTGTAATGAGTTCCAAACGTTCTTCCGGATTATATTTCCTTTGCTGCTGCCGATCACTGTCACGATTGCGATTTTGGATTTCCTGTGGATTTGGAACGACTTTTTACTTCCATTGTTGATGTTGACGGATGTGAACCACTACACCCTGATTCTTTCGACAAACATGCTGTTCGGGGAGTATAACAAGGACTGGTCGCTCATTCTGGCCGCACTTGTACTGACCTCCATCCCGGTGATCCTGATCTATTCGTTCTTCCAAAAATTCATCATGGAGGGCATAGCGGAGGGAGCGATTAAGGGATAAAGTGGAAAGCCTTCCTATCAACAAGGAAGGCTTTTTTTCTGAATCAGCTTTTTTCGCGCCAACGTTTCAATAAAAAGATTGGAAGGGTTACAAACAAAATTGCAAAGGCTACAATGATCCACCACTGAGGGTCAATGATATACAACACGACTCCGATCAGCAGGACTGTTGTTATTATGGAAATTCTCACTTTCAACATTGTTCTCTTACTCACCCTAGCTTCTAATTTTGGCAGCATTATGAGGGTGATTGCAGTCAGCGCCGCAAAAAATATGGAGGTGAATGAATTATAGATAATATCAGCTCCTATAGGACTTACAATAGTTCAACGTTTTATTGTGGAGGCACGTGTAGGTTATTGACCACCCATAGGTTTAAAAAGAAACAGAGAATAAAGATCGCTAAAATGGCTACGACAATGATTAAAATAGTTTTCTTATTCATTTTCCAAGTTAGATTCTAAAAACTCGATCCCAACAGTATCTATCATTTTAAAATCCCCCTTCAATGCACAGTAAGTACGATTATCGAGCAAAGTCAACTATCCCTCAGCCATTTTTTGAGTGACTTCTATTTTTACTCCAGCTATACAGGATGCGAACGATAACGACTGCACATCCAACAATAAGGACTGTTGTATGCCATGTCCACGCCTGTAGTCCGCTAAGGAATACAGGAGTTACACCCAAAGCGACTGCAAAAACAAGTCCTATAATGGTTACTATATCTGGAGCTTTGCTGTCCTTTCCTCTAGATCTCTTAAAGATGTTAAACAGTAAACTGCCAGCAAGGATTAAAACAAGGATCACAAACAAATAGATATTCATTAAATCACCCCTTAGTTACTTGAAATATCGTAGTAACCGACATGTAAATTGAGGGTTACACCTCGTCCCTGGTTGTTGGCTTCGATGATAGCGGCTGGCAAAGTCGTTCCTTGTAATCCAGGCACTGCCGCCATTAAAGCAAAGACCAGAGACGATGTGAACTGTATATTTTTAGCTTATAATAAAAAGTAAAAGCGAAATTATTATCAAAGTTAGATATATAATAGAAATCAGTTTTCCGATCATAGCTCCAAATTCTTTAGGATTTTTATATCCAATGATCAAACTAGGAATAAAGAAAATACTGGATAGAAAAATGGTGTAGTGAAACCCAGTATTATCAACACTGTTAGACCATGCGGGCAATCCTAAGAAGGAAAGCAACTGGTCCCCGAATATGTAATTGCCAAATTCAAAAGAAACAGCCATGCCAAGAAGAGATAAAAGCAGTGAAAGTGATCCCCAACCTATTTTTTTTTCGTTTTTCCTCAACAATTTGAAGATAATTAGTAAAATCGCAATGGCTTGTATGCTGTACGTCAATATTGATAAAAAAGAAAGCTCCATGAAGGACCTCCTTGAAATTATTTGTCTATGTATTATATGAAGTAAAGTCTACAAACAATACTGGTGGCCCTTAAAGATGTGTTAGAAGCCACCAGTAAAAACTAATTTATTGTTACATAATGAGAGCCAGTTACACTTTCACTGTATACTGTCCCAACACCTTGAAAGAAAATAACTAAACTATATCTTCCAGAGCCCTTTGTTAGCCACTTTTTGTTGTAATAGCTATTTTTTTGTTTTATTATCTCTGCCTTTTCTCCAGCCATACAGGATGCGTCCAATAACAAGAGCAGAACCAAGCACAACGACTGTATAGTGCCAAGTCCACTCTTGTATGCCACTGAGAAAGACAGGAGTGATGCCTAACGCCAGTCCGATCACTAATCCTATAATTGTTACTACATCAGGCGCTTTACTACCTTCTCCTTGTCTTTTCTTAAAGATATTAAATAGTATGTTGCCAGCAATGATTGCAATAAAAAGGACAAGCAAATATATATTCATAAATTATGATCCTCAGTTCTTAGTTACTTGTTACTTCGAAGTATCCGGGTGAAAATTAATAGTTACACCTCTTCCGTTATCGTTAGCCTTCAACCGATTTAGCACCAACGAAACTCCACTACTAAGTATTACCGATGGTACGCAGCATCCGAGAGAGTTAATGCATCCCCCCACCAGTACCAATTACCATGCATATTCGTACCAATCTCTTTGTAGTTAGGATTTGCGACAAGTTCCCCGTTTTTTTGTTTGCAAAATCCCGCTTTTAAGTTGTTCATTTACAGATTCAACAGCTTTTGAGTAGTTATCAAAGACCTTTTCGCTAACCACTTCTTTCATTACTAAACACAACCGTAACATAGATAAGGAATCATTTGTATAATTATTTTGAATAAAATGTAAAATCATACTAAGGTACCATACTACCACATTTATCCTTTCGTTTATAAAATTTCTCTCATCAAAGGCATATATTTCTATCTTTATGAAAATAAGGATCATATGTCTTGGAGGGGTGTATACTTTGAATGACGCGGCAATGAAAAGAAATTTAGATAGCCTAGGGAGAGTTGTAATCCCAGTGGAAATAAGAAATCGATTGGGTATCAACAAGAATACAGAAATGGAGTTTTTCATAACTGAAAGCGCTATTGTTATGCGTAGATCAGAAAGTGAATCATGTCTCCTATGCGGGGAAAACAAACAACTCATTCGCTTCAAAAAATCTTATGTATGTATCTACTGTGCAAATGGCCTCAAAGGGTACCCAATCCCAGAAAATCAGCTACCTTCTACATCAGAAGATATTCAAAATGTATCTGATGCACAAATGGTTAAGCTCCTGTTAGACCTCATGAAACAATATCCCGGTGCTTCCATGAAAACCTACGCGCAGCTATTGAAGATTTCACCAACTTATGTCTCTTTCCTTAAAAGTAAGACGACTGAATTAGATCCCCCTAAGTAAGACTAGGTGTTACAATAAATGGGCGAGCGACCTCACCACAAGTTTCTCGCCCAGAACCATTGATTGCTTGAGTACACTAGCGTGACCAAAGCCATGTTTATTTTGGAGATCATACAGTTGTTGTCTAGCTACTTCTACCGCTAACACAAAAGACCTCCTATAATTAAGGAAGCCTTTTGTGTTTGACCGCTGTGATAGAGCCTACAATAATTCAACTGTAAGTACGAAAAAGCATAAAGTCAAGTCCTATGGTGTTACGTTAGTAACAAACTGAGAAATTCCTACAATAACCAAGAAAATGTAGATTAAAACAATTCCCAAAACAGAGAACCCTACAATCTTCCATACTTTTTTCTTATTCATTAATCTCCTTGACTATTAGTTAGGGACAACACGAATGTTATTGACCACCCATACGTTTAAAAAGAAACAGAGAATAAAGATCGCTAAAATGACTCCGACAATGATTAAAATAGTTTTCATTAGTTAATTAAAATCCCAAGTATGGTTAGCTAATGTCTCCTGTGTACTGACCAGTAGTACCCCAAGCTTCGCCTCTAACTTCGTTACCGTTGGCTCTGAATTGAATTACATATTTTCCTGAAGGCATCCCATTAGGGAATGAATTAACGCTAGTCCACGTTAATGTGTCTCCTTTGCCAACAGTTTTATAGACATACTCTTTCCCGTTACCTTGCAAGCTCCAAGTGAGATTTGATGTTCCTGAATTCCGAACTTTAATCCTTACATGTCCATAACCTTTTTCAACAATTAAGCTCATCGTCGGACTTGTCCCACCAAGAAGCTCATGTACCTCTTGACCAGTTTGTTGGATAACTATACCTCCATGATCCTTCGATACTTCAATTCCCGTAACTGGTGCGGCAGAAGCAGCCAGCGGAGCTACTGCTGTAAGAGCCAATACACCTGTAAGGATAATTGCTGTACTTTTCAATTTTAACATACTAGCACGTCCTTTTCTATTTTTTGTATTACTACACAACAGTAACATATATAAGGTATCATTTGTATATTTTTATTGAAAAAAATGTAAAATGATGCTAAAGCATTATATAACCACATTTATCCTTTATATTATGAAATTCCATTCATTAAAATTGAAGGAGTGAACACATTGAGTGACGCGTTAATGGTAAGAAATTTAGACAGTTTGAGGAGAATTGTGATCCCTGTAGGAATAAGAAGGCGACTTGGCATTAACACGGATACGCCAATGGAGTTTTTCACTACGGAGGATTCCATCATCATGTATTAAGTAGGTAACTTATGTACATTTTCTCAAAAATAAATCAGAGGAGTGATGTCTTCACTAAGGCTATGCACTACATAAAAGGTGAGTAGTACCCCCAAAGGTTACTCACCCAAATCAGCTACATTTAAACAGTCGGATTTTTTTACGTCTATAATAAGTGTATTGATATTGATTGATAAGTTCGTCCAGAACCATTGATTGTTTGAGTACACTAGCGTGACCAAAGCCATATTTATTTTGGAGATCATGCAGTTTTTGTCTAGCTGCTTCTACATGGTGACTCAAAATGTTGTCGGTTTGCATCACAGTTCCCCCTTTGTACTCTTATTTTAGGGATTCATGTGGAAACCATTGAAAAGTAAATGTTTGGTACATGTTCTATATATTCCAAAGAGAAAAGACGTACTCTAAGAGTACGTCCCTTAATTCACTTCATCTAAAATGGGTTACATTTCGCCGTGGTATGTCGGTTGATAGCTGGACCCTTTATCTTGAAGTTGTAAGGGAACAGTTACTATCGCTACTAACATAAAGCTGGTTACTAAAAAGGTTAACAGTATTTTACACTTCATCTTTATCCACCTCATTAATGATATTTTTGTAGGCTTTCTTTGTATCAGATGACGCATAATCATGATAAGACTCAAACAGGCTCATACATTTAATTATATGCGATTTATTATTGATTAATGTAGATTTTTCCAAACAACTAAATAAAAATTTGAAGCCATCAGTAAATTTTCCTTTGGTCAAATAATAGGCTGATAATTCCTTGGAAAAATGTATAAAGCGTTCTGTTATGAATCGTTGAGTATAAAAACTTTCAACTTTTTGTTGCTCCAGATAAGATGAAATATCTGCTTCGAATTGCTTTAGAATATCATCTACATCAAAATGATATCGGTTAGCAGCCTCAAGGATGTTATCAAGCGCGGGAAGAACCTCATCTTTTCTTGAAGAAATATAAGCTACATAATCGGGAAGCACGTTCCTGTCGCCCGAAAGAAGCTTATTTACATACATATTTACTACTGCCCAATCCTCATAATTCTTTTTCCATTTCAAGGTTTCTTCATCCGTATCCGTTACCCAGCTTAAATTAGCATACTTTTTAATATGATAAAATGCCTGTTCGTAATCTCTTCTTTCGCCACAGGCTTGCATTCGAAGTAAATGTGAGAAAGCCCAGTAAGCAAACAAAGGGAAGCTTGGCTCCTTTGAATTTTCTTTTTTTGCTCGATGTTGCTGTTTGCTCAATTTGTATTGAATCTCAGCCTTTTCTCCCAAAGCTTTAGCGAATAATTCTACTTTGTCCCATTTACGCAACGAACGATATGTATTCGCTAAAGCTTTTAGCCCATCTAGCTGATCTAGTTCGTCTAAACGATCAACGTAGGTTCCAAACTGCACGGCTGCTTCATAGTTTTTTTCTTGGTTATCCCCTTGCCTGCTCTGAAACAGACGGTACTGACATAGAGCCAAGCGCTCCGAGTGCTGCTTATTCTCACTTAGAGCCACGTTTTCATAAAGTATAGCCGCTGCCTCATACAAACCGTCTTCAAATAGTTTCTCAGCCAGTTCAAATAATGGAGTAGCATAGCCCAACTTATCCAATAACATATTCACGACTTGCTGAATACAATCCAATTTATTCAATTTTGCACAACTTTCCAAAAAAGGACTCATTCTTCGCCAGTTGGGGTCGGCATCGGCCAAGTACTCAGAAATATAGTGCTCATAATAATAACCAATAGGGTGTCCCATTGTTTCTGTGATTCGATCCAATTGGTAGACTGAGAGCTTGCGATTTCCATTGACGAAGCCGCTAATTGTGCCGGGATTCATATTGCATGCCCTGGCTAAATCGCTAACACCTAATTTTTTTTCTTTCATGTACTTCATCAGTTCTGTGAGTATCGTGGTTGTATTGGACAAAATAAACCACCCCTTTAAATAAATAGGATATCAATCATTTTAAAATAAGAACATCAAAATCAAATGGTAAAATGTCAGTTTCGGAAATGAGTATACCATCTTTTGGGATATTTTTGTATACCTTTCAATGGTTTACTTTATATATACATAATAATTTTTGGGATTTTTCGAATTCAACTAATCTTACGGCGTTTGGTAGTGCATCGGTCCATTTGAATCTGCAACAGCGATCGTAAGATCAAATGGAACGCGGAGCGGCCACAGCCATACAATATTTCATCTGAATGTCAAAGGGGATGATTATGTTGGCTACCTTCTCGGCCGCCCTTCAAGTGAAAAAGCGGATGGCCAAGCGAGTCTTAAAAATGTCCGGTGTCCACGGCATCGGCGTAGGGTATAGGGACCCTGCTCGTCCCAAAAGGGGGGCCGCTGTCATTGTGTACACAGATCGGCTGGCCACGGCCTCTACCGGACTTCTGTCGGCCACAGCACTAGGCAAGCAAACGAGCGTTCCTGTCCGGATTGTAAAGTCTGGAAAGATGAAAGCCCATGCTACGGACTACATGACGCGTATACGCCCGGTCATCGCCGGCTACAGTGTCGGAACGATTGAAGGCTCCGGTACGACCGGGCTGATCGTTGCCCCAACTGGAGCGCCGGCTACACGTTATCTTTTCAGCAATAACCATGTACTCAATCCCTCCAATACTGACAATCGGGGGGCTACGCTTCAGCCAGGCGGAGCCGATGGGGGGACGGATACCCGAGATCGTATAGGGCGGTTGTATCGTTATATACGCCTGAACCCAACAGGAACCAATTTCATTGATGCGGCGCTTTCCTTGCCGACCCGCAACAGCTCGCTTAATCCGCGTTACGCTACGATAGGAGTTGTCCCGGGTCATGTGACCGCTTATCGTGTAGGAGAAAAATTCAAAAAGGTGGGGCGCACGACCGGATTGGTGAATGGTACGGTAGAGTCCGTCTACACGGATCTGCAAATTAATTACGGTGGAAGCTTGGGGCTGCTGACCTTCCAGGATCAGACTGTTATTAGAGGCACTACCCCTGTATCGCTGCCAGGGGATTCCGGCTCTGTCTGGCTCAGACAGTCGGATAATTATGCGGCTGCGGTCAATTTTGCAGGCACGGCAGACGGTCGTCTGTCCATTGCTTTCCCGGTACAGTGGTTCATGCAGGCGTTTAACACACGGGTAGCCCGCCCCGTAGGGGCAGGCAAGGTGCGCAGAGTAGATACAGGATCATCCCCACGCTCTTATACAAGACAGCTCACCAGCGAGGAATTGGCACGTTTGAAGCCAAGAACAACGCGGATTAAACAGAGCTAATACCCCGCAAGTGAAATCATAGTCGCTTGCTTACAAGCCAATCGTAAAGCTGCGTGTGAACGGCTTCGCCAACTCATCATAATCCCGAAGCTCGATCGTAAAGGTGTAGCTGTTTTGCGACTGGCTGGCGGATACAGTACCGCTGATCGTTCCGGTAAAGCGGTCGAGTGTCAGCCCGGTAGGCAGATTGCCGCTTTTCAGTGTCCAGTCGTAGAAGGGGACCCCACCCTTGGCTGTCAGTTGTTGGCTGTAGCTTTGTCCTTTGACGGCTTTGGGCAAGGAGGCTGTGACGATTTCCGGTTCGAGGAAAGGTGTCAGCTTGCGGTTCAGCTTCCAGCCTGCTTTCTCGGCTATGAGCAGCGTCAGCTTGTTCAGCATCCAGCGGCGTACCGGGAATTCTGCCACCCAGCCTGCGCTTTGTCCGCTGAGACGGTCCCAGTATTGCCGATCCGCCGGGATGTGATAGCTTCCATCTAGCGGAACCCGGACGCCTTGGTACGCTTCAACGACGGAGTCGGCACCGCCGCTACTGTGGTAAGTATTCATTCCCACCCATGAATCACTGAAGGCGACGGCATGGCCGAACTCGTGCATAATGAGGCCATATACGTCTGTCACCTGAGTCAGATCGGTTTTGTACCAGTCGTCGTCATTCAGCGAGGTGAATACCTGAGCATCTGGATAAAAATCCAGTGCGGTTCCCAACGAACGATGAATGGGACCAGGAACGCGGACGCCGTTTTTCGTGTGGTAATAACCACTGTTACCAGGCCATCCAGTCGAATAAGGGCCGTCGATACCGCGCAGGAAAATCCATTCTCCATTATAAGGGGCGTTATTCGTGCCAATCGTATGCCCGTTCCAGTCGTTGTTGGGAATATAGTTGCGTTCAGCTCCAGCGGGAACAGTATCGAACGGCTGGACATCGAAGAAGTAGAACCAGTCCTTAATCGCCTGTTCGGCCGCCTTACGAGTACCTGGATCGTCAAAATAGTGATTGACCGTATCGTAGCGATAATCGAACACCAATGGGAATTTGGTATCCTGATTATCGTCCTGATCCCATACCCGGATCGGAATGGTATGGGTCCGTGTGGCCCCCGCGCTGTCTGCAATGGTGAGATACAACGTATAGTGCTCAATCTCGTCCGGGCCACCGTTGCGGTCAGGTGCAACCTCCAGCTTAAAATCCTTTCTCTCGGATGCATTGTTAAAATTTAGCACCTTCGTAGCGCCAGTGGCAGATAACGTACTGGGCAGATTCATCATAAGCCGGGACGTTCCCTGCGCCTTAAGCGTGATGCTGATCGGATACGCCGCACTGGCAGGGGGCTTCACGGTCAGGTTGATGAACGGATTGGCGATATAGCCTTGCCAATCCACCAGTTCAACGCCGTACCAGTTAATAATCCGTCCGAAGCGGTCAATCACCTCGGCATCGCTGCCAATTGCTTGCGGGGATACGGCGGAACCCGAGACTTGTGCGGTTTCTGTTTCAAGGAGAGCCTCATTTATCGAAGCAGAAGCAGTACCGCATGAATCACAGTCAACACTTGCCGACAGGGGTGGTCTTGCATGTTCTTTACACATGGCGGAATCCTCCTCATAAGCCGGACGGCCTCTAAAACGGGCAGCAACAAGGCTTCCACGTGAGCCGCCCGCCTTTTTTACTCAAATGAATAGGGCATAAAACCATTCATAGCTTGAATGATTCACGATACAAATCATTCACGGCACGAATCATTCACAACTTAAAAAGTTAATGGTATAAAATAATTACATCCGCTTAATCTGCTCCTTCAGCATACGAACTGGATACCATTTTAGGGTCTGCAACAGCGTTGCTTACCGAGGCCAAACTGCGAATCTCCTGAGCTGTCAGCGCTCTGTTGTAGATGATCAGCTCATCTACTGCCCCGTTCAGATAAGGATCATCAAACTGGGATTTTCCAATATAGTTCCGGTCCGTCAGCCCAAGGCTGGACGGCTTTAACGTCATGTTCGTATTTCGCGTCGCTTCTATACCGTCTACATACATAATTCCCGTGTTGTCCGACAGTGTCACGGCCACATGTTTCCAGACCCCTGTCGCCAGTTCCGGGGCATTTAACTGCTGTTCCTCCCCGTTACCCGAGACGGTGATGGCAAAGCGCATACCTGTCCCTTCGGCCTTGGGTGCCAAAAACATATACCGATCCGTGCCTGCCCCAAAATCAAACAGGCGGGCCCAGCCGTTATGGGTGTTCACCCGTACCCAGGCCGCAATCGTAAAATCGTTAACGCTGCTGACCAGACCACCTGGCAGGCTGGCATAGGTGGCTGTTCCGTTTAAGAGCAGAGCATTGCCGTTCCGTCCAACGCCCCACGAGCCGCCGTTCACATTAGCTTGCTGCCCATTGCCTGACAAATCGGCTGCGGTAGATCCGCTTGTTTCATTAAAATCATATTGGGCTACAACGTCTCCGGCTGGAGTCGGATTACCTGAGCCTGTCTGAATACGGATATCGTAGGAGGCCGCCGTACCGATATTCAGTCTGACCGTAGCCGATGAGCCGTTAACAGCTGTGACGGAGCCGGTTTTCGTTCCGTCTACGAGCACGTCATACGTACCTGCGGCCAGTCCGGTCAAGGTCAGGATGGTGGAGTGGGCTGTGCCCGTTGTTGTATTTTTCAGCGTCAGACGGACGTTATTTTTGGATTTGGCCACGATAGCCGAGGTGTATTGGTCCCGATTCAGTTCCAGACTCAGCTTTTGGGAGATCAGATGCAGCCGCTGGAATACACCGTCCTTGGGAGTGATCGTATAGTTGTTACCGCTTTCTGTAACGTCACAGCCATAGCCATACAAGCCGAAAATGGGATCGACAGCAATGTCCGAGCTTAGAACTTTAATTGCTCCGAACAGCCCCAAATCCGCTTCCCCGGACATGCCGCGCCAGCCGTTGAAGAGCGGACCGCCGTCCAGACCAAGAGCACCGTAATTGCCCTTTCCCGCCTGATACGTCCACGATACCGCGCCGATATTGGCTGGATCGGAGCTGATCTGTCCCGAGTTAATCGCCCCGATGTTAGCGAGCTTAGCGGCATAGGACAAGCGTTGATCCACTTCGGGCTTGGATGAATAACGGCGTGTCCAGTCATCCATCGCGTAGCCTGCCAGCGAGGTGGTGTACTGGAAGTTCCACCAATTTTCCCCGGTAATCGTGACCGGATCGGCGTAGTAGTACCACACAGGCATATGTCCGCGTGCGGCGCGTGTTTTGGCGTTGATTTTACTCATCATCGTCGTATTGCTGTTCATTTTGGCGAGCGTATATACCGCTTCCTCACCTGTATTGTCATAGTTATACTCGGAGCCGTAGGGATAGGTGGTGTTTTTGAAATTGTTGTACTTGGTAGCCATTTTGGCGATCAGGTCGTTAGCCTCGGTGGTCAAGCCTTCTTCCTGTAGCGCTTTAATGATATCCGGCGTGGTCAGTTCACCCATGAGCCCTGTGTTCCAGTTGTAGGCGACAGGGCCTTCATACAATGCCTTGAAAATACGATAAGCGCGCAGCAAATACGTGTTTTTGCTATTGCGGTAGCTAATCAGGTTCGGATACAGCTTGGCGAGCTTATACATGCTGAAAAACGTGTTGTAAATATGCGGATAGGCATAGCCCCGGTACGTCGGTGTTGTGTTGGGCTGCGGCATCAGGAAATCGGGAACCAGATAATCGGTATGATGGCCTTCCATCAGATTTGTCCAGACGGCAACCTCCAGATAATCATCGACTGCTTTAATCTCGGATGCCACGGGCTTCTGAACGTTTCTCTCAGCCAGGAACTGGCCATGGGTTAATCCCCAATCGTCACCCCAACCCCAGTAGCCTGCAAAGCTGTTGCGCTTGGCCTTATATTGCATCATCCAGTCGTCAAACACCTTGTCCCGCAGGTCGCCCGGCATATTCCATTGGGTGCTGTTGACCATGAAGGTAGAGTGGCGCTGAAGTGCAGCATCGACTGGCTCGATGGCATAGAATTGGAGAACGGTTTTTTCGCCGTTACCGTAGTTCACGGTAATATTGTTGTGCCCCAGTCGTCCCAGTGTAAGTTCATATATTTTATGGTTTGTAGGGGCTGTTTCCAGATAGCTGATGGTCGTTTCGGACGGGTATTGCGCTGTGACAGAGGTAATGGATTTGCTGGTATGCAGATCGAATTTAGCCTTGAGATTCGTCGGGAAAATCATGCCCGGAACCACGGTCACATCCACATGTCCCTCGCTGTACAGCCTGTCCTTCACGGCCTGCTCGTCCGCTACCTTGTAAAATTTAAAGGCATACGTTTTGCTTTCGCCTGGAGCCAGCGACAGACTGGTGTTGGAAAGATAGCCACGGTTGGTGTTCTTGATGACATTGGAGTGGATATAGAACACATTTAGTCCTTCGGACCAGCCGCCTTGCTCCATAGCCCACGTGCTGCCCGGGTGCTCCTCGACTCTCCAATGGTCCTGATATTCGAGACTTGCGCCTGTAGAGGAATCAGGGGCTAGCAGTAGATAAGGCCCGATGCCGCTAGGCCGTCCAGCGGTAATAAAAGAGCTGTTATGCCCTACAAAGGAGTGGGAAAGTACCCTTGTTTCATAGATTTGTTCGTTATTGCCGCCGGACCAATACTCGTTAAACGGCAGCGGAAGCCCCCAATCTCCGATTTCCAGCGTTTGATTGGAAGTGTTCGTTACTTTCATCTGCCAATGCAGGTAATCGTTGACCAGCGAATACGTTTCATTTAATGTAAAATTACGTATTCCCTGATTGTTTGACGAATTTTGATACGATACCTGAACACTACTGCCGGATGAGGTGATCGTCCGTGCATCCGCAGAGTTGCTTGTCCATGCCCGAGTCCACGCCCCGTTACCGAGACGGTAGGTAAACATGAGTTCACCAAGCCACTGATGATCTGCCGTATTTTGTTTGGGTGCGTTGGAGCTGTTCATGACATAGTTCGTATTGAATGTGTCTCCTACCAGACGTAAGGAAGAGATATCCCCGTAATCTCCGACCGAGATGGAGAACATATTATTAGATAGCTGTACTGCCATGCTATCAACCCCCTTAAAAAAAGGTTCGTGAGTATACTCACAACGTTAATATATGTGGCAGAAATGCTTTTGCTACGCTATGTGTGGAGATTGATAGAAAATAGATTCGTATATTAGGGTACAGGAACGATAGATTGTAATAGTGGCTAGGTGGCGGGTTTCATTCGTGAAATTTCGAATCAGACCAATCTGCTCAGTTAGGAGCTAAAGGGGTTTGTTAACAAAATCATTACCTACGAAGAATAAGAGCTACCTGATTGTAGAAAGCTTAGGTGTCGCGCTGGGTAGCGCGGCTTTTTTCATTTTACAGGTACGTGTATAAAGCCATTGTTACTGCGGTGCATCATCATATAAACTAGACATATGTCGGAATAAGCACTCAGAAGGTGGAGATAGCTATGGAAATTAAGATAGAGTTGCCGAAAATTCCTTCAGACTTACCTGTATTAACCGATGAAATGTACTCCTTACGATCCAAGGATGAATTTAACACGGGGTCTGTAGAGGATATGACCATGGATAATGTGGAAGCTACCAGGGTTTCGTTTGAGAAGATGACTTTTAAAAATGTTACGGTTATGGAATCGTCATTGCCGGAAAGTGAATGGACAGATGTTATTTTCGATAAATGCGACCTGTCTAATATTAACTTTTCCGGTTCCTTTATTCACCGGGTAGAGTTTAGAAATTGCAAACTTCTCGGAACAGACTTCTCCAGAAGCAGACTCCAAAATGTTCGTTTTCTGGATTGCTTAGGGGATTATTCAATGTTTCGCTTTGCCAATTTCAAGCAGGTTGGTTTTGAGGATTGTTCATTGATAAGCTCCGACCTTTATCATTTGACGCTACAAAAAACCTTTTTTACCCGTTGCAATATGGATCAGGCCATGCTGTCGGGGTCCAAGCTCAAGGGGATTGATCTGAGCGATTGCGAATTTGATGGGCTACAGGTGGATATCGAAGACCTGGACGGGTGCATGATCTCTCCACATCAAGCTTCGTCTTTTGTGGGGCTGTTAGGGCTAGTGATTAAATAAGGGGGATCATTATGTTTCAGTATCAGGAGCAGCAATATGAGGGCATTGATTATAGCGGGAAAGATTTAAGGGATGGTGAACTTATTCGTTGCACCTTTGAACGTTGTACCTTTACGAACGGTTCGTTGGAGGAAATCATGACCAGCGAATGTCGTTTTATCGAATGTGATTTTCAAGGGGCACTGTTGAACGGTTCTATTCATACTGAATCGGCTTTTATAAATTGTAACTTTATTGAAGCCAATCTGTTCGTCTCCAAATTTAGCAATTGTAAAATGACGGGCTCAGACTTTTCAAAAGCAAAAATAGACGGCATTACGCTCGTTCAGGGCGATTGGTCTTATACCAATTTGCGGCAGGCCCGGCTGGAAAAGCAGGATTTGAGAGGAGTACGCTTTTATGAAGCCGATCTCTCGGATGCCAATCTGCAGAAGGCAGACCTCAGAGATTGCGACCTGACCAGAGCTATTTTAGCTCATGCCAAGCTACAGGGAGCCGATTTACGTGGTGCTACTATGGATGGAGTCGATTTTAAAGCACTTGTTGTCAAAGGTGCACGGATGGATCGGGACCAGGCGTTGGCGTTCTTACGTTCATATGGTGCGAAGGTCGATTGAGGCGAAGATTCCACTCATTTTTTAATACTATCCCAAGCCTGGCGCAGACGGTTAATGCCTTCAATCATTTGGTGTTCCGTTAAATGGGCAAAAATAAAACAGGCGGATGGGGGACCTGGCGTCAGTTGGTAATCGGCTGCATCACGCCATGTGACTCCGAAAGACCGGGCCGCCTGCATCAATTGCTGATACTGAGCAGGCTCATGCTTCCAGACCGCATAGGCATGCAGGCCGCAGTCAGTCTGATGCCAGTGAAACAGTCTACTCAACTGCTGCATTTCGCGCTGGAACACCTCGTAACGTGATCTGTACATCCGGGTCATCCGGCGCAGATGGCGAACAAAGTCGCCGCGTATCATAAAGCGTGCCAGTGCGCGCTGTTCCAGACGGGCAGGCGGCAGAGGGTCATATAGCCGTTTGGCGGCTGTTAGCGCTTGAGTCAGTGCAGCGGGCAGAATAGCGTAGCCCAGTCGAAGACTGCTGAACATGCTTTTGGAAAAGGAACCGACATAGATGACACAATCCGCGCGATCCAGTGCTTTCAGCGGTTCAATCGGTCGTCCTGCCCAACGGAATTCGCTGTCATAATCATCTTCGATAATCCACGCGCCTCTGGACACCGCCCATTGCAAAATATGTTGACGGCGTGCTAATGGCAATACAGCTCCGGTTGGAAACTGTCGTCCCGGTGTAACAAATAGTAATCTGGAATCCCAATCCTGCGGAATAATTCCTTGTTGATCCAGCTCAGCAACTTGCACCTGTCCGCCCGATGCGGTAACCGCACGGTGAATACCGGGATAACAGGGATTTTCCAGCACGATGGGATCTTGCTCATTAATAAGCAACTGGCATAATAAGGTGATCACTTCCATGGAGCCACTGCATAATACGACTTGATCTGGGTGGGCCATAATTCCCCGCGTTCTTCCAACATGCTGACAAATCGCTTCACGCAACCATTCATCGCCATTCACGGGTGCTGTCATCAAGGCAGACGAAGGCTTTTGCAAGTCTTTTCCAGCGGCAGCCGTTGCGCTTTTCCATGCGGTCAGTGAATTGCCTTCCAACACCACTTCTCCTGCCTGAAAAGAAATCAGGGGTTGTTGAGCCGCATCTTCATTTACACCAGAAGCAGAAGACGGCCGTGACTCTCTTTCCATCTGCATAATCCGTTGTCCCCATGTGGACAGAGCTGGGGGTGTTTGTTTAACAGAAGGTGCTTGCCGGGTCTGCTTATCAATCGATGATGTGTTGGGTAGCAACGCGGTTTGTTCAATGACAAAAGTCCCTCTGCCTACCGCGGTTTCCACATACCCTTCTGCCAATAGCATATCGTAGGCTTCTGCAACACTGCCCCGCGAAATTCCATACATCACAGCCAGATCACGACTTGAAGGCAGGCGCGTACCGCTGGCAAGTGATCCGTTCAGAATTCCTTCCCGAAGAGCATGATACAAGGCCAAATATTTATGATGATACAGTTGAATAGCACGCTGATAAGCAATCGTAATATCCATAACCTTCTCCTTCCATTGGACTACTCATTTTCGATCATATTGGATCTATTCATTGATCCATCTTCAACATAATCTGAAATGTATCGCTGGTCAATAGACGAAAGGAGCATGATCCATGAGAAGAAAAGAATTTACGGTGGCAGAAGAAGAGGAAATAGAGCTATTTCTGAGCGAGGTCAGCTTCGGTTTTCTGGGTATGAACAGCGAGGATGGGTTCCCGCGGGTTGTACCCTTGAATTTTGCTTATGGAAATGGTGTTTTTTATATTCATGGCAGCCGTGCCGGAGAGAAGATGGAACGGATGATGGAGGACAACCGGGTTACTTTTTCCGCTGCCAAAGAGTATGCGCTCATCCCGTCTTATTTTACGGATGAACATATGGCATGTCCGGCGACATCATTTTTTAAAAGTATTACCGTGCGAGGTCATGCGGAACAGGTAGTGGAACTGGAAGAAAAGGCATCTGCCTTTTCCATTTTTATGAGTAAGCTGCAACCGGAGGGCGGCTATGAACCTATCGATGCCAGCGATCCCCGGTATGCTTCACGTCTGAAAGGGGTCGCGCTGATCAAGATTGTACCGGATGAGTGGACCGCCAAATTCAAATTCGGGCAGAATGTTAAAGAGCAGGAACGTCAACAGATTATCGACGGTTTGCAAAACCGAGGGCGGGATGATGATCTGACAACCATTGAAATGATGCGCAAATATTGTCCTCACCACTGATCCGGCGTCATCATTCTTGCTTGCTCACGGTCTAATTGGTTAATACTACCTTAAAGGGAGATGCCCTTATATTTTCAAAACCTTCATTTCTTCTGTATTAGGACTTTGGAAGGACAGGCATATATCATCCTCAAGCCCGTTGTTCTTACCGCAAGGGAACCTTATAATACGATAGATTTGTGGAGTAAGGGGGCAAGGACCGTGACGAGAGCAGGAGTCAGAAGTCGGGAAGGTCGACGGTTGTTACTGGAGGCGGGGGCTGAGGAGTTCGCTCAGACCGGTTTTTATCAGACCAAGGTAAGTTCGATCGCGGCGCGTGCGGGATTGACGCAGCCGGATTTTTATATTCATTTTGAGAGTAAGGAACAAATGTATGAGGAGCTTGTTGAGAGCTTCCGAGTGTTGGTGAATGAGACGGTCCAATGCATGAAGGTGGAACCGGATCAAAGCCAAGCTGAAATTTTGAGCCGGGGGCTAGTGTTTCTGGAATCCGTTTTTCGTATGTTATCCAATAATTCGGCGATAACCCGTGTCGGATTTTACCAGGCGTCGGACTCGGTGCGTATCAAGGCAGAAATGGCAGGTCATATTAAAAAGCATCTGCTTGCGGCACAACGATGGGGTTCTTGCCGTGAGGAATTGGACCCGGAGCTGACGGCGGAATGCGTCGTTGGTTTGATTGAACGGTTGACGTTAACCAAATTGCTGACTGGACGCGAAAGTCCATCCGTACTTGCCAAGCAGACGCGAAACCTGCTGTATCACGGCATGCTGGCGCATGGAGGATAACGGAACCAAAGCGAAAGACCTACATTTGGGCGGGAGGCGCGGCATCTGTACCTATCATGGTTGGCAACATACGCATAAGATGCTTTTGTAAACCATGAAGGGAGGAATCAGTATGTCTGGAGTAGGCGCTGGTTATGGAGCTTTCACATCTACAGGAGCGATTCTGGTACTTTTCATTTTGCTCGTTATCATCTCTAAAGCATTCGTTATCTAACTCGTTGTTAACAATCTGAATTGAATTCAGGCGATGTATTTGTAATCAACGGAGGGAGGAGGAATTTGAGATGGGTGAAGTAGACAGAGGTTGTGGCGGTGGTGGCTACGGCATGTGGACTTCCACTGGTGTTATTCTGGTACTCTTCATTTTGCTGGTTATCATCACTCGCACTATTTTTATCTAAATTATATATTTCATGGGCTTGAGCGCCGATGCTTCGCGCCTATGAACATGCAAGTCAAAACAGGAACCGTCTCTAATAGGAGCGGTTTCTTTTTTTCTCCAAAGTTAACGTTGACGTTAACGTTAGATAGGCGTAGTATTTATATATAAACTTTTTCATAAGGTGGGTGTCATGGTTACGTATAAAATTGACGAGGTCGCCAAGCAATGCGGTTTGACCAAGCGAACCATTCGTTATTATGAGGAAATCGGTCTGTTGCCCTCCCCGCAGCGCAGCGAAGGGAATATGCGGCTGTATACGCAGGAGGATGTGGATTTACTGAAAAAAATTGTGAGTGCCAAGGAAGTGCTTGGTTTCTCCCTGCAAGAGCTTCAGCGTTACATGTCCGCTGCGGAAATGCTCAAGGGTCAGCGGGAGGAATATCGTGAACGAACGGATATCCTGCATCCTGTTGAGCGCCGGGCCATGTTGGAGGATATGGAGGTAACACTGAACGAACAACTGGAGCTGATGGAGGGTAAAATCAACAGCATCCGTATGCTCCAGACCGAGCTGGAGGAGCTGCGGGTCAGGGTTCGCGAACGAAAGGTTCTGCTTGATAAGGAGCTTGGCAGCGACCCGTCATAAGCGAATCATTTTACATTTAGATTTGGAGGTTACATCCTACTATGAGTTCACAACACGCATTACCTGATGAGTTAAAGTTACCTGATGAGTTAAAAAAACAGGCAGGCTTGCTGTCTCAGCCCAAGGCGGTATGGGCGGTTGCTTTTGCCTGCGTTATTTCATTTATGGGACTGGGATTAGTCGATCCTATCCTTCCGGCCATCGCCGATCAGCTTCATGCCACCAAGAGTCAGGTGTCACTGCTGTTCACCAGCTATAATCTGGTGACAGGCGTAGCTATGCTGATTACGGGCGTAGTGTCCAGCCGATTGGGTGTCAAATGGACGCTGCTGACCGGGATATTGTTGATTATTGTGTTTGCCGGGTTGGGAGGTACAGCCGATACGGTTGGCGGGATTGTGGGCTACCGGGCAGGCTGGGGTCTGGGGAACGCTCTGTTTATTGCTACGGCGCTATCTGCCATTGTTGGTCTGTCCACTTCGGGAACAGCCAAAGCCATTATTTTGTATGAGGCGGCCCTGGGTCTCGGGATTTCGGTCGGCCCGCTGCTTGGCGGTGAGCTAGGCTCCATTTCTTGGCGCGGTCCGTTCTTCGGTGTAGCTGCGCTGATGGTGGTGGGATTTTTGTTCATTACATTTATGCTGCCTTCGATTCCGAAGCCTAAAAAGCGCGGTTCGATTGCTGATCCGTTCAAAGCGCTCACTTATCCGGCCCTGCTAACGCTGGGCATTGTGGCTTTGTTGTATAACTTCGGATTTTTTACGCTGATGGCGTATTCTCCATATGTGATGCATTTGGACGAGCACGGTTTGGGCTATGTCTTTTTCGGCTGGGGGATTATGCTGGCCTTTACCTCGGTGTTTGTAGCACCGAAGATTCAAGCACGCTTTAGCGTGGTATCTTCCATTAGTGTCATGCTGACGCTGTTTGCCATTGATTTAGGCGTTATGGCGATAGGAACAGTCGCAGGCTCACCGAAGACCGTCATTGTTGCGGTGATCGTGGCTGGTATTTTTCTGGGGATTAACAATACATTGATCACAACGGCTGTGATGCAGGCAGCTCCGGTGGAGCGCTCCACGGCATCTGCGGCTTACAGCTTTATGCGTTTTTTGGGTGGGGCAATCTCGCCGTGGCTTGCAGGGAAGCTGTCCGAGTGGTATACGGCGGAAACTCCATTTTATTTTGGCGCATTGATGGTACTGCTGGGTGTAGTGGTACTGATCGTACGTCGTCGACATATGCAGGATATACAGATTGATGCTCACTAAGAATGAACTTCTGAGGAGGAAAAGAGTATGAGCGAATACAAGCATATTCTGGTTGCGATCGATGGTTCGGAACACGCTATGAAGGCGTTGGAGACAGCCAAAGCGCTGTCCAAACAGCTTCAGGGTGAACCGCGTCTGACCGTATTGCATGTGAATCCGGCTTTATCCATGAATGAGCCCCCGGTTGGGGTGGATGTGGATGAGCGAATGGAGGAGGAAGGGCGTCATATATTGGAGCCAGCATCCGACTTTTTGAAGGACGAGGGTATTTTGTACCGTATGCTGACGGGTCATGGTGATCCGGCGAGCATCATTTGCCAAAGTGCAGAGCAGGAGCAGGCGGATCTGATCATTATGGGAACACGGGGCAAAGGGCTGGTTTCCGAAATGATCCTGGGCAGCGTCAGCCATCATGTGATCCAGCATGCACCTTGCCCTGTGTTGACGGTAAAATAAACGGTAAAAAAGCCTGTCTGAAAAGGGACGGAGATACGCATGATGCGTATACCTCCCCAGATCAGCCGGGCTTTTTTAGTAGTGATATCAGCGAAAAATTTTCCGAACCCACTTGAGTTTATCCCCGTAAGGCGGGAATAGAAGCTTGTTGTTGACCTTGGAGTTTTTCTTCATGATACTTTTGGTGTGAGAGAAGAGATCAAAGCTATATTTTCCATGGTAACCGCCCATACCAGCTGCTCCAACGCCTCCGAAGGGCATATGAGGGTTAGAAATATGAGACACCGTATCGTTCACACATCCACCTCCAAAGGACAGGCGGGTAAGCACTTCATGTTCAACCTGTTTATCTTCTGTAAATAAATACAGTGCCAGTGGCTTCGGATGATCCATTACCGTTTGGATGGCCTCTTCCAACTGTTCAAATTCCAGCATCGGCAGAATCGGCCCGAATATTTCATCCTGCATCGCAGCATCTGACCAGGATTGGGACTCCAGAAGGGTAGGTTCAATATAGAGGTCTTCCCTAAGCGTTGTGCCACCAAAGCGTATATTCTCTCGATCCTGCTCAATCATAGCAGCCAATCGGTCAAACTGTCGCTCATTAACGATACGGCCGTAATCGCTGCTTTGCTGAGCATCCTGACCATAAAAGCTTGTAATTGCAGCTTTCATCTGCTCCATTAGTTCCTGCTGAACCTCTTTATGGACAAGCACATAATCAGGGGCAATGCAGGTCTGACCCGTATTCATCATCTTTCCCCAAATAATACGTTTGGCCGCAATCTCAATATTCGCGGATTGATCCACAATGACCGGGCTTTTTCCTCCCAGCTCCAGAGTGACAGGTGCCAGATTTTTGGACGCCGCCTCCATGACAATTTTGCCAACCCCCACGCTCCCCGTAAAGAAAATATAGTCAAAAGGGGCGTTAATCAACGCGGATGTGACCTCCTTTTCGCCTTCAATCACCCGGATATAAGACTCATCGAAGGTTTCACGTATCAGCTTCTTGATGACGGCGGCAACGGCAGGTGTATTTTCGGATGGCTTCATAACGACCCCATTCCCTCCGGCGATGGCACCAATGAGCGGCTCAATTAACAATTGAAATGGGTAGTTAAACGGCCCGACGATTAGTACCGTTCCGTAAGGCTCCTTGTACATATAGCTTTTGGTTAGAGGATGATAAATAGGTGTTTTCACCTTTTGGGGCTTCATCCATCGCTTGAGGTGCTTTGTCATATAACGAATACTGTCCAGAGTAAAGCCGATTTCCGTAGTGTAGGCTTCAAATTCATTTTTGCGTAAATCCTGATACAAGGCGGTCATAATCGGTTGCTCATAACGTTGGATGGCATGGGTCAACTTCCGTAACTGCTCTAGCCGAAACTCAACACTGCGGGTTTGCCCACTGTGAAAAAATTGGCGATGCTGCTGTAAAATGTGGCTGACCTGCTCTGATGTTAGCTGCTCCATAAAGTACGTACCCTCCTATTCATCCTTTCTATTAAAGGCAGTCCCGCTCCAGCGTTGTAACTAGGTTTTTCAATAACTGTATCGAATCCTCCAAGGCTAAAAAATAATGATGCTCCGTGCCTCGTTGTTCCAGTTGGACGACTCCCGCATTCTTCAGAAGCTTCAAATGGTGGGAAACGGCAGGTCGTGACAAAACCAAATGCTGCGTAATATCGTTGACGGTCATTTTGCCATTCTCTGAAAGTAACAGCAGAATATCCTGACGGTGCGGTTCGCTTAAAGTCTGAAAAGTAGGAATGCACGCTCGAAGCAGCTCGATTGCTTGTTTTCCCATACTATAGTATCTCCTTAAATGTTTAATCATTTAAACCTAATGGAAGGAGTATAGTCTTTTTGATGTGAGTATTCAAGTCGAGCAAAAGAATAACATACAAAATAACACTAGATACAAAGAACCACCGGATACAGGTTCTTTCGCCTGAATAATATCAACCGGCGGTTCTTTATGCCTAGTATGAAATTCTCGCCATGGTCATCCATTGTTTTTTGTCGGTTAGCTATGATGTTTCGTAATACAGTTCAAATGTAATGGTGCATGGGATTGGTGATGTTATACCTATGTAGGATAGCAATCTGTAGTTATAGCATTTTTTTAAGCTGGGATATACGGGCTTGGGAAACCTCAAGTATCTTTGCATATTCGTGCTGTGCTGCATTGGGTTGCTTTTGCATCAATTCTTTTAGGCTTTCGATCATCTGTTGCGTTGATCGACGCAGACGTTTGGATTGCTTCAATGGCCTTTCCCTGTTAGAGAAAGTCGATTTGGACGGCCTGGTGATAGGGCTGAAATTCGTACCATTTTTCAAATCACGAATACATTCCCCACAAATAAAGCTGTCTCTAAAATAAGTCAATTGCTCCGCCGAACCACACATTTTACATGTCACCCCGGTATATTTTCGTAAGGCGAGAATACCCGTTTCCTCATCAGCAAAAATCTCAACAGGATCACCCATCTTGTAATCCATTGAAATTCGCATCTCTTTGGGAATGACGATACGACCTAACGAATCTAAGGGACGTGTCATACCTGTACTTTTCAAATGATAACCTCCTTTTTTATATCCTTATAATACTAAATAAAGAGGAGAAAAAAAATAGGCTTAGAGAAGCAATCGCATATATTAAGTAAACTGTTGAAAAGTATACAAAAAAATTCTATAAAATGGTATACTTTTTTGTGGAAAAATAATAATTTTAGCACAGCTTGCGTCTAATACCAGATTGAAATCGGATTTGTGCCACAGAGCAGTAACGTAACTTTATCCTATGAACGTTAAAGGGGTTGTTTATTGTGAACCATACAATCACGATTCGAGCAGAGCTTGATACATACATGAAGACAAACGGACTGAATATTACCCGACTTGGACGAACAGCAGGACTGTATTCAGCAAATGGCCGATTTGTTAATGGACAATCTGGTGTATTCCTTGTTGTAGTTTAATGTGGCGGAAGACTTCTTCAAAGACGGTAAACATGCGGCGGCAGCCATCCTTTACGAGAGCGTGGCGATCAGTGAGAGAAAGCAATATTCGGAACGACTGGCCCTTTGCCAGTATCGTTTGTTTACGATTAACATCGGAGATGACCAAAATCAAAACTTTGAGGCAGCATGCCATTTTCATCCCTTTGTAGAGCGGCTTGATGAAATAGACCAGCTTGATGCGCTGAAAGGCCTGGCGAATGTGTATCGTTCCTTGCGTCAGTGGGGGAAGGTTGATAAGACAGTCCAAAAAATGCGGGATAAAGCCAAAATCCAATACTCCCTAGACCATCGTCAGAATAAGCGAAAGAAAAGGGAAAATGAAAAGAAAACAAGGGGGCCATTGTTTGGATACATCGCCTATGCTGATTTGCTATGCGCAAGTGTCTGTGAAGCACATGGAGATTATGAGCAGGCATTACAATATACTTACGCTTACGCTGATTTAAGCTGGGTTAAAGAGACGGACGAGGATACGCAGCATTGGATAAAGTTGTTCCAGCATTGGGCACAAGTTAATATCTATGTAAATAAGCTTTTATCTGGAGATGTAAGTGTGCTCTCTGATTATGTGGAGTATATTTGTACGTCTGTGGTTAATCGGAAAAAGAAATGGTTACAGAGCTTTTGAATATTATGACGGCTGCTAACCGCTATTTCTCATTACTTTGCACTCTTTTCTATGAAAACTTATACTTATAGTTAAAGCTAACTTTAAGAACTACAATAAAAACGAGGAGGGGAATGACTATGTACTCCATCAAAGAAGTTCAAATCAAGAGTGGATTGCCTGCATCAACACTTCGTTATTATGAAAAAGAGGGTATATTACCTGATGTCGGTCGGGATGAAGGCGGGAGAAGAGTATATACGGATAAACAAATCGACTGGATCAGGTTTGTCATGGCTATGAAAGATACCGGGATGACGATTGAAGAGATTAAGGCATACCTTGAGCTTAATGCAAAAGGCGAAGCCACCGTGCATGAAAGAAGAGATCTTCTCGTAGCTCATAAGAAAAAGGTAGAAGAACATATGGCCCAAACACAACACAATTTGGAGAAAATCATTCAGAAGATTGCCTACTATGATCAAGTTGTTATGGGAAAAAGCTTCTCTTAACCAAGCATTTGATGCAAAGGTAAAAAAGCCAAAGCCGTTTGCTTAAAAAGCAAACGGCTCTTCGGAGGGAGCAGGGCACTATATATTTCTGGTAACCTCATACGCATCCCAGACAGCGTACATAATATTTTGTACTTGCTTGGCATCACCGATTAAGTAGGCTTCGGAAACGTCATTTTGGATGTCTTCATAAAGCGATTGTTGAGGAGTATATCCTACAGCTAGAATCGCTGAATCGGCCTTTAGAATCGTTTCTTCACCATTTTTGTTTTTAAGAACAAATTCTTGATCGTTGGCATCGACAATTTTGGCGTTGGTCAGGAGATGGATATCCTTAAATGCAACAAGGTCACGCAGCATATCTTCATTTGCATGGCACAGGGGTCCGCTTACGGTTAAAATATCTTCTTGCATTTCCACCAAGGTTACTTTTTTACCTTGATCAGCAAGCCAGAGTGCAGTTTCGCATCCCACAAGCCCGCCCCCGACAATTACAGTGGAAGCACCGGGATCTTTTTTCCCAAGCAGAACCTCTTCTGCGGAATACACCTTGGTAGATGTACCGATGGAGAAGGTTTTTGGAGAGGAGCCGGTAGCAAAAATAACGGCATCTGCTGCATATTCCTTTACGGTAGTCCGGTTAACCTCGGTGTTCAATCGGACGTCAACTTTTAAATCCTTTAGTTCCCCTTCGTACCAGGTCGCAAGTAAATGATCGTCTTCCTTGAAGTCTGGAATTCCGCCCGGGATTAGATTACCTCCCAATCGGTTATTTTTATCAAATAAGGTAACGTGATGTCCCCGAATAGCAGCTACACGGGCAGCTTCACATCCTGCCGGCCCTCCACCAATCACCAAAACTTTTTTGGACTGGTCTGCTTTTCCAAGTGCGTAGTCTTTTTCTCTGCCGCAAGCCGGATTAACGGCACATGAAATCGTTGCAAAAGATGCCAATCGGCCCATACAGCCCTCCTGGCAGGAGAGGCAGGGACGAATCTTTTCTATTTTCCCAGCCTTGATTTTATTGGGGATATCAGCATCAGCTAACAATGGTCGACCAAGTGCAATCATATCGGTTTTTCCTTCGCGTATAGCCTTGCTGGCCAAATCTGGATTATCCAATCTGCCAGCAGTAATCACAGGTACCTTTAGAATGGTTTTTAAAATTTTGTTGTAAGGAAGATAAAGTCCTTTTTCCTGATACATGGGTGGATGTGCCCAGTACCAAGAGTCGTAAGAACCGACATCCCCATTGAAAGCATCATACCCGGCTTCCTCTAATATTTTGGCAGCTTCAATCCCCTCTTCAATATCCCTTCCCTGCTCCTTAAACTCTTCGCCTGGCAATCCGCCCTGACGCCAATCTTTAATAAAGCTTTTGATGCTGTATCGAAGAGATACCGGGAAATCCTGTCCACATTCGGCTTTGATGGCTTGAACGATCTCTATGGCAAATCTTAAGCGGTTTCTCAGACTTCCTCCGTATTCGTCTTTCCGATGGTTAAAGAAAGAAATCGCAAATTGATCCAATAAATAGCCTTCATGAACCGCATGGATTTCAATACCGTCAAAGCCTGCCTTTTTGGCAATAGCTGCGGATTCCGCAAATTTTCTGATATAGGTGTGGATTTCGTCAATGGTCAGTTCACGACAAGTTACATCGGGAAGCCAGCGATGAGGAATGGGAGAAGGGGCGACAGCCGTTTTACCAACAATTGAAGGGATACTTACCCGGCCAAATCCTGCAGATAATTGTAGAAATATTTTTGCGCCGTATGCATGAATCCGCTCCGTCATCATTTTACCCGTTTTAACGAAATTCAAGGGATTTAGAGTAGGACAGGGCATGGACGGCAGGGCACATTTCTCAATTTCATTTTCAACCATCGTTACACCTGTAATGAGTAGACCTGTCCCACCTTTTGCCCGTTCAACATAATATTCGACGCCACGTTCATTAAAGGTACCATCGGCATCACAAAGCCCACCAGGACCCATGGGAGCCATTACAAAGCGGTTTTTAATTTCCAGTTTTCCAATTTTCATAGGCTCGTATAAAATTTGATGTTCTTCTTTCATAAGAATACCTCCTAAGTATGGATCATTCGTTTAACTGAATACATTCACCGAATGGATTCAGTATAGAATAGGAGCAGGTATTATTATGTGATTGTTTTCACAATTAAACAAAATAGCATTTCCTATTATAATTAAGTAATATGAACAGGGCACCTGAGAAAGAGAAATACTTACAATAGAGAGGGAGAGTAAGTGAGTGTCAAAAAAACAATTGAATGGACGCAAGCTGCAAAGTCTGCAGACTAAAAAAAATATATACAACAGTACATTAGAGCTCATGCATGAAAAGAGCCTGGAAAAAATTAAAATTGAGGATATCTGTCGGAAGGCCGGCGTGTCAGTAGGGTCATTTTATAATCATTTCAAGACTAAAAGTGATATTTTGGTAGAGATGTATGCACAGGCGGATGGCTACTTTGAATTGAAATTTAAGAATGAACTACCATCAGAAAGTATTATGCAGGATCTTATTCAATATTTTGAGGTTTATGCGGAATATAATCAGAATGTTGGTTTAGAGACGGTGCAACAGTTATATACAAGTAATAACAAGCTTTTCATTACTAAGGGTCGTGATATGCAAAATATACTTCAACAGATTATAGAGAGAGGGCAAGCCGTGGGAGAGTTGGATCAAAGCATGACATCCGAAGAGATAACAGACTACTTATTTATTGCAGCTCGTGGGGTCATGTACAACTGGTGTCTTCATGATGGCGACTCGGATTTAATTGTAAATATGCGTGAATATATGAGTCGTCTGATCACGATCTTTAAATAAAGGAATTGATTTTATCCTAGTCACAGGGACGGTTCACCACACGCTTAACGGGTAAAAGGTAATACTAGGGCAATAATGCTGGGTTGACTCTCACGCCACGTGAGGCTGTAGACTGCGTAACAAGGGAGGTGAAGCGGAATGGCTTACACGGTGAAGGAAGTATCCGGTCTGTCGGGAATCAGCGTACGAACATTACATTATTATGATGAAATCGGATTGCTGAAACCGCACCATGTCGGGGATAACGGGTATCGCTATTACGAACAGGAGCAACTGTTGAGACTACAGCAGATTATGGTATACAGAGAGCTGGAATTACCATTATCCGACATTGGCGACTTGCTGGAGCAGACGAAGGAAAAAACGGCCGAGGTTTTGTTGGAGCATCGAAGCAAGGTGCAGAACAAAGTCTTCCGCTTGCATACTCTCCTACAGACCATCGACGAAACGGTGGCTCATGTGAAAGGAGAACAGACGATGAAACCGGAGCAATTGTACCAAGGGTTTGACCCGGAAAAGCAGGAAATGTATGAACGTGATCTGACGGAACGTTATGGTCATGAGGCTGATGAAAAAATTCAGGAGAGCAAAACAGCAACGAAGAACTGGTCCAAAGAGGATTATTTGGATTCTCAGGCAGAGGCGGATCAAATTCATCGGCAGTTGGCAGAAGCTATGAATAAGGGATTGAAGCATAACAGTGAAGAAGTACAGGCTTTGATCCGCCGCCATCTCCAATGGGTAAGCAGATTCTATACACCTACAGCAGAGATTTATAGCGGGCTGGGAGACTTGTATGTGGAGCATGAGGACTTCAGAAAAATGTATGAAGGATATGAACCCGGATTGGCTGAGTATTTGCGAGACGGGATGAAGGTGCTGGCCGAACGTGAATTAAGCTAACTCAACAGCTGGTGGGAAAGGCTGCGAGAAGAAGTATAAAAAGGGATGAACAGCAAGCTAATTTAATGGCTTGCTGTTCATCCCTTTTGCGTGTAAAGCAGTTTTACATGCTGCTGTGTGTCGCTCTCATGCCTTGCTGACTGTTGTTACCGTAGTGTTGCATGTTACCGCTGCCTGCATGTTGCTGCCCAGTTGCACCCATGTGTTGCGGAAAGCTTTGATTCATGTGGCTTCCCATACCATAGGAGGACGGTTGCATACTACGGGAGGCGTAGTTATCGCCAAAGCCGGGTTGAGTCATTTGGCTGCTGGAGCGGATGGTGTTTTCCAACTGACTACACAATTGAATGACTTGCTGGCATTGCTGCACAGCTTGTTGATGGTGCTGGATTGCGGTTTGGATCATTTGAGCTGCATTACGTTCACGTTGCACCAGATCCTCTAGATTGGATGCATTTTGTTGCTCCTGTTGCAGTAACTGCTGATACATGGCAGTTCCTTGCTGTGTTTGTTGTACCAATTGCTGCATAATTTGTTCACATTGACGAAGCTGCTGTTGTGGAGCCATGGTGTTGTTGTACATTGTCATCAATCTCCTTCACCGGATGGTTTTGGGTTCCAGACCCTCATATATTGTGGCGAAGGAAGACGATGATTATACGCGGATTTTGATTACAAACTGGCTACCAGAATAGCCGTAAATTCCTCTAGGAATACACGATCTTCGTGGTCAAAGCGGGCTTTTAGCGGGCTGTCAATGTCCAGCACTCCCAGCAGTTCCCCGTTCTTGATGAGGGGGATGACGATTTCGCTGTTGGAAGCCGCGTCACAGGCGATATGGCCCGGGAACGCATGGACATCTTCTACGACAAGGGTCCGTCGCTCTACTGCGGCTGTACCGCATACACCGCGTCCCAGCGGAATTCGTATACACGCAGGCTGGCCCTGAAATGGACCGAGTACAAGCTCGGTTCCATCATAGAGATAGAAGCCGCTCCAGTTAATATCCGGCAGAAAATGACCAAGCAATGCAGAAGCGTTCGCCAGGTTTGCAATAGTATTGGGTTCATCATGAATGAGTGCCCGGAGTTGTCCAAGAACCGATTCAAATTGTTCGTGACGTGTGCCTTCGTAAGGGATAGCCTGAAACATGTAGTCCACGCTCCTATCAGTGAATTTTTTACCATTATCTGTTGTATATGTGGGCAGAAAAAGGTAATTCTGCAAGCTACTTTTACCATTGGTTAATTAATTTAAGATATAACGATTGTATATATTCAGTCAAGAGGAAAATACATCTGTAACCTTTTCAGCGACCTTCGTACTCTAATCTTTGTACAGCGTAATTTCAGGAGAAGAACAAGAGTTGTCAGGTATGAAAAAGGTACATAGTTCAATCAGCTCAGGAGTGGTGGCCAGTCTGATTCTGACGGTAGTCGTACATTTTATGAAAAGTGGATCGCCTTCGCTGCTTGGTTTCTACAATTCAAAAGGGTTGCCACTCATTTGTTTCCGGCTTGTTTCCTATGGGTAAAAACAATATAACGATGTTGGCTTAAGCCGGGAAGGAGCTACAACCATGCATGCAGATGTTCAAAATTTGTTTATCCGTATACAGATGCTTTCCTATGCACATCAAAACGATTTGACAGTGAGAGATATCCAACCTGTACTCGAAGAACGCGGATACCGCGTAGGAGAACGCGAGGTCAAGCAGGAGCTGGAGAACCTGACGCAGGAAAACTTCCTGACCCCGCATGGAGATTTGTTCAGCATTACGGGCGCAGGGATCGAGGAATTGAAGGAAATTCAGTCGATGCTGGGCGTATTGTACAAGGATGTTGTGAAGAAACCGGCCCGTGCCTCCTCCTAAAGTGGCATTGGAATGCAGAGTATAGTCAACATTCATGTCTGCCTAACTACTTGGAAATGAGCGACTCAAAACATACCCTCCTGTCTCATGGATGCCGGATCGGCGCATTTGTGGAGCAGGGGGGGGGGTGTTTGCGTTTGTTGGAGGGGTATGCTTAAATGTAGCGTATATTTATTGTCACTTTGATGCTGGAAGGATGATTGAACATGTGTGCATATGCATGTAAGGGGCATATACCACCTCTGGAAAGCCTGCGTCTTCGGCTGCGAAAGATGGAAACCGGGGATGCGGCCACGATGTTTGCCTGTTGGTCTGACCCGGAGGTTCACCGTTATATGAACCTTACGGGGATGTCCGGGCGTGAGGATGCAGAGGATATGATCGAGCTGTTGAATGAGCTGGCACAGACGGAGGATGCGTTGCGCTGGGGCATAGAGCTGAAGGAGAACGGGAAGCTGATCGGCAGCTGTGGCTTTAATTATTGGCAGACCGAGGGAGCCTATAAAGCCGAAATCGGCTACGAGCTGGCTAAGCCCTATTGGAGAAAGGGCTATATGTCGGAGGCGCTGCGGCTGGTGCTGTCTTTCGGGTATGACACGATTCGGCTGAATCGGATGGAAGCGCTGGTGGACCCGCGAAATACAGGATCGCAAGCCCTGTTGTCCTCTATGGGCTGGACGCAGGAAGGGCTGTTACGGCAAGTGCAGCATACGTCTACAGGCTTTAAGGATATGCTGATGTACTCCTTGCTGCATGAAGAATGGCTCAGACTGGAGGCGAAGCGAAATGCTGTTTCAGTATAACGGAGGGTCGTCGCCGCTGCACAGGCTGGGGCCATTAAGTAAGTTGATCCTGGTGGGATGCTTTAGCCTGCTGTCGATGGCATGGGATTCAACACTGCATGAAGCTGCGCTGCTGGTTGTACTGATCGCTGCGGCTTGGTTTGGGGCAGGCTTAACGTTGGCACGCCAGCTTCGGGCTATGTCATTTCTGATTGGTTTGGGCATTCCGTATTTTATATTGTCTATTCTGGCGATTCGGGAAGGACATATCGTGGCAGCTTTGGGGCCGATCTGGATTACAGCGGAAGGGCTCGATATCGCAGGGGCGTTGACGCTGCGCATTTTTGTGCTGTTTTTGGCCTCGTATATTTATTTATCAACAACAGATCCCCGAGATTTTGTACAGGCTTTGAATCTGCGTTTGCGTGTCCCTTATCGGTTTGCGTTCGGTATTTCGGTGGCGCTGACGTTTCTCCCCTTATTGGAAGAGGAAGGACGTACCATAATGGCGGCACGGCGTGTACGTGGACAGGAACCGCCGCGTGGGCTGCGGAATCGGCTATCCTGGTGGGGCGGGTATGTCGGTGCTATGCTGGTGAATGCCGTGAGGCGAGTTCAGCAGACGGCGCTGGCGATGGAGGGCAAAGGCTTTGGAGCATATGCAGACCGGACTTATCTTCGCATGTTGGATCGTCGTCGTTCCGGCTATGTATGTGCTGTGGTTGCTGTATTAGGTACTGCTGTTTTATGGTGGAGCTTATAGGGAGCAGCCTCTTTTTTTGCCCTTATTGTCAACTCGTATAATAAATTATGGTTGACAATAAGGGCATGTGTGAATACATTTAGAAAGTGGTAATTTATATTTGGAGAGGAGATAGGGAATTACATATGAAGGAATCTCGTATTTTTGCAAGATTTACGACGCTGGATATTGTACTGATGGCGATGCTGGCAACGTTGAATGGAGTCATGACCGTTTATTTGTCGATGATTAACAAAACATTAAACAGTCTGGGAGGGCCTATCGCGACTTCCTCCATTGTCGGGCTGTACATGATATATGGTTTGCTGGCCTATTATATTATTCGTAAGCCGGGTACGGCGGTAATTGCTTATTCATTCGGTGCAGTGGTGCAGTCCTTTATGGGCTCAGTCTACGGAATCGCTTCTATTATCGCGGCTGCGGTCTGCTATATGATTGCCGCTGAACTGGTATTTGCTGTACTGCGCCATCGACGCTGGAATGCCGTTTCGTTGATGCTGGCAGGCGGGGCTATGGTTCCGTTGTGGTTTATCGTGGCAGCCAATATGTTCGGCTATATGCATTGGGGCTGGAAGGTACTGACGATTACACTGGTCGTGCGCATCCTGAGCGGCATTGTATTGTGCGGTCTGCTGACCAAGATGTTGGGCGATGCGTTGAATCGGACAGGACTGTTAAAACGTTTTGAGTTGGGACGAGCTTCACGTGCGTAGCATTTGCCAAGAGCGAGGCCGTATTCTTCAAGAACAGGGATAGAGGGTATTTCGGTTATGAATGAATTTAGCGATTATGGTTCTAGATGTAAAATAGCCGTGTCCATGAAGGATTTTGGCTATCGGTATGATGGTCAGGCGGAACCCGCGATACAGGGCTTGACGCTGGACATTGCGGTGGGTGAGCATGTTGCGATTGTCGGGGCCAGCGGAAGTGGAAAGTCTACGCTGTGCCAGCTTCTCCATGGCGGATTGTCCCGTTCGGGTGAAGGTGAACGGACTGGGGGGCTGACCGTATACGGGATGGACCCGGACACGGCTGATCTGGCGGCTGTCGCCTCTACCGTCGGCGTCGTGCTTCAGGACCCGGATGCCCAGCTGGTGCAGGGAATCGTCGAAGACGAGATTGCCTTCGGGCCGGAGAACCTGCGCGTGCCTCCGGCGGAAATAGCGCAGCGCCTGACGGCTGCGCTGGAGGCCGTCGGCCTTGCCCCCGAGCGCGGCTCCTTCGTGCGCCGCCTCTCGGGAGGCCAGCGCCAACGCACCGCTATCGCTGCGGTGCTGGCGCTGGAAGCGCCGCTCGTCGTGTTCGACGACGCAGCGGCGCAACTGGACCCGTCGGCTGGACGCGACTTCGCCCTGCTATGCCGGCGGCTCCATGCCGCAGGCCGGACGGTGGTCACCGTGTCCGGCCGCATGGACGATGCCGCGCGTGCAGCGCAGCGCGTCATCGTGCTGGAAGGCGGGGCTGTGCAGCTGCAAGGCCCGCCCGACAAGCTGCTGCGCGAGCATGGCGCGCAGTTGGCCGCCTTGGGGCTGCTGCCCTCTCCCGCAGGGAGGGGAGGCGTGCCCCAAGGGCCGGGGGCGAAGCCCGGCCTGCTGTTGTTGGAGGTGAAGGGGTTGGCCTTCACCTATCCCGGCAGTAGCCGGGCAGCGTTGGCAGGCGTGAGCCTTGCCCTTGCACCCGGCGAACGAGCCGTGCTGCTGGGCGAGAACGGCTCCGGCAAAACAACGCTCGGCAAGCTGCTGATGGGCCTCCTGCCTGCACCCAAGGGGTGCATGTGGTGGGAGGGTCAGGATATGGCGAAGCTGCCGATCCACCAACTGGCCGCCGGGATCGGTTATGTGTTCCAGCAGCCGGAGCATCAGTTTGCGGCTGCAACGGTGTGGGACGAATGCTTGTACAACGTCCGCGTCAAGCTTGGATTACGGGCTGGCGAGCCGATTCCTGCTGCGTATGAGGAACGGGCGCAGCGATTGCTGATAGCCGCCCGACTGGATCACAGGCTGGATTCCTCTCCGTACCTGCTGAGTGGCGGTGAAAAAAGGCTCTTAAGCGTAGCTGCGCAGTTCATTCTGCCCAAAAAGCTTTACATTTTGGATGAGCCTACTGCCGGAACGGATTATGAAGGAGCGAACATCCTGCTTCGCATGTGCGCTGAACAAGCGGACCAGGGAGCAGCCTTCCTGATCATCACCCACGATATGCAGTTCGCTGAAAGCTTTGCCAGTCATGTTCTGTGCATGGAAGAGGGTCGACTCTATAAAATGGAAAATAGTGAGATTTATCATACGATTACAGTTGACAAAATTTAAGTATATGTAGACAATAATATATATACATCGTACAAAACAGGCGGCCTATATAGGCCGCCTGTTTACGATTATGCAGTGCGGGTAATACCAATCCTGTGCAGTCGAATTGTACAGGTGCAACACAGTTTATACAAGGAAAGGATTTGTGATTTGCTTGGGAAAAGATAAACCCATGAAGCGCGGGCTCGTGCTGACCGGTGTTCTGTTGGCCACCTTTCTGGCCGCGATTGAGGGAACCGTCATCGGTCCTGCCGGACCGACTATTGTTAGTGAACTGGGCAGCGTGAATTTGCTCAGCTGGATTTTTACGGCCTATTTGCTGACGATGGCTGTAACCACACCTATTTTCGGCAAGCTTAGCGATTTATTTGGCCGCAAACCGATTTTTCTGATCGGCTGTTCATTGTTTGTACTCGGTTCTTTGCTTTGTATGCTGGCTGGTAGTATGGAGCAGCTTATTTTGTACCGGGCTATTCAAGGGATTGGAGCGGGCGGCGTGATTCCCGTTACCTTTACCATTATCGGAGATATATACAAAATGGAGGAACGCGGCAAAGTTCAGGGAATGATCAGCTCGGTATGGGGGATTTCTTCCCTAATCGGGCCTTTGCTGGGCGGTTACGTGGTCACTTATTTTGGCTGGGAATGGATTTTCGGTTTTAACGTCCCTTTTGGACTGCTTGCAATGTTCTTCATCGCTCGTTACCTACGGGAGCAGGTAGCCAAGCGCACCGCGCGCATCGACGTGCCGGGAGCTGTTACCTTTACCATTGGAATGACGGCCCTTTTGCTCGTATTGGCACTGGGTGGACAATATATCGGTTGGGCTTCTCCTGAATTGCTGGCCTTGGCTGCCGTTGCTATTTTATTCCTGATTCTGTTTTTGGTTATCGAAAAACGCGCTCAGGAACCGATGGTGCCACTAAAGCTGTTTCGGATACGGGATATCGCTTTTTCCTGTGCCGCAGCACTGCTGGTCAGTTCTCTGCTGATCGGGCTGACCAGCTACCTGCCGCTTTGGATTCAAGGAGTACACGGCGGAGATGCCGCTTCATCCGGTCTGGCACTGGCTCCAATGTCAGTAGGCTGGCTGTTTGGTTCCATGATCGGGGGACGCATTTTGCTGACTTTAGGTTCGCGTCGAACCTCATTAGTCGGACTGACCCTGATTGTATTGGGTGCCTTCGTGATGACCTTGATGGGCGAAATGGCACCGATCTGGCTGCTGTTCCTGTCCACATTATTGTATGGATTGGGCTTTGGCTTCTCCATGACCGTGTTTACGATTATTGCCCAGTCTTCGGTCGGGTTCCAGTTGCGTGGTGCATCTACAGCATTGAATACGTTCCTGCGCACACTGGGACAAACGATTGGTGTCGCAGCCTTCGGTTCATGGCTGAATTATCGCATTGCTGCCCAGACAGCAGATGGACAGCTTACACAGCAGGGGGTTACGCAGGAAGATATTAACGGCCTGCTTGCACCTCATGCCTCACAAAGTTTGAGTGACAAGACTGCTGGCTTGCTCCGTTCTGTGCTGGAAAACAGTCTGCATTCCCTGTTCATCATCATGGTTGTTATTGCAGTCATTAGCTGGTTTGTCGTTCTTGGACTTCGGAACCGTCCACCGGGTACGGAAGAAGAAGCGAGCAAGCCTGCAAAGGCGGCACAGGGAGGAACTGCATAGGAATAGAGAAATCGCAGATCGTTTCCTTGTTACATGTGGCGCTTGCCAACAGAATGTTTATTGCTTGTATAGCGGTATGGAAATACAGAATATATAGGGAAATAGCAGTAGCTTGGGACAGGGAAATAGCGTCCAGAGCTACTGCTATTTTTTTAATCGTTATTTCCTGATAGTTTAATAGGTTTAGTTTTTTTCTCACATAGATAAAGCAGAAAGTTCAGTTTATATAGTTGGGCTAATGAGCATCAGAGGTGTATTTTTTATGTCAGAAATACTGTATGTGAATAATTACATAAGTAAATTAATGGTAGAATAGTCTTATTACACATGTATCTAATATTTTTCTCGAAAATTAAAGGGGCCCTAAAGTACCATTTTTCTGAATTCGTTTGCAAATGGATTTTTTGATGAATGTTTCTGAATGATTTTGAAGGAAAATGAAGCGACCTACCTAGCAAAATTGAATATGCAAAAAAAGCAAGGAACGAACTTATTTAAATGTAAATGAAATGAAAGAAATGGTATTTTCAGAAATTAAATAGGAAAATATGAGGATAGAGTTCGACGTGTCTCCTTCTTTTAGCCTTGAATAAAAGGGGATATCTAGTCTATATCAATCGTTAAGCATTAAATATAGAATGGCCCTACCAACATAAAAGTTGGGTATCTGATACAGGGAAGAATAATCAGAAAAGGGAGATGGCTTACTTGAAGTTTAATAAATGGTTCAGAAAAGCAACAACCGTAACAGTAGCAACTACCTTGCTGTTAGGAGGCGGCATTCAAGCTTTTGCGGAGGAAAATGACGGTGCTGATCTCAAGGAAGACAGCAGGTTTACTCAAATCACGCGTCATGATATGCTGAACATTTTCAATCAGCAAGGCAAAGAAAAATTCGAAGTTCCATCCTTTGATGCATCTACCATCAAGAATATTCCTTCGGCAAAAGGGCGCGACGCGTCGGGTAAGCTCATTGATCTGGATGTGTGGGATACTTGGCCGTTACAAAATGCCGATGGCACGATAGCTAATTACAAGGGGTACAATATTGTTTTTGGACTGGCAGGCGATCCTAAGAGAGCAGAGGATACGTTTATTTATCTGTTCTATCAAAAAGCAGGCAACACCTCGCTGGAAGGCTGGAAAAATGCCGGAAGAGTATTTAAGGATAACGATAAATTCCTTGCAAACGATCCGATCCTGAAAAATCAGGCGGAGGAATGGTCCGGTTCTGCTACTTTAACGTCGGATGGAGAAGTGCGTTTATTTTATACCAGCAGACAGCCTTATGAGCCGGAAAACAAACTGTACGGCAAGCAAACCTTGGCTACGGCCCAAGTCAATCTCTCTCAACCCGATGACGAAACCCTGAAAGTGAATGGTATAGAGGACCTCAAATCGATTTACGATGCTGGAGATGGGAATATTTACCAAAATGTCCTGCAAAGCGTGGGAGTAAACCTGGATAACCACACATTCAGAGACCCCCATTATATTGAGGATCAAGGGAAGAAATACATCATATTTGAAGCGAACACAGGTACAGAGACGGGCTACCAGGGAGAGGATTCCCTTTATAAATCTGCGTATTATGGCGGGAATAACAAATTTTTCACGGAAGAGCTACATAATCTGCAGCAAAGTCCCAAGAAAAACGGGGCCGAAGTGGCGAACGGTGCTTTGGGAATCGTGGAATTAAATAATGACTATACGTTGAAAAAAGTTATGGACCCGCTAATTGCATCCAATCTGGTAACTGATGAGATTGAGCGGGCGAATGTTTTCAAAATGAATGGTTTGTGGTATTTGTTTACAAGCACCAGAGGTTCCAAAGTTACCGTTGATGCCATTGGAAGCGACGATATTTACATGCTAGGTTACGTATCGACTTCTTTGACAGGGCCTTATAAGCCCCTGAATGGAACCGGTCTCGTTCTTCACCAAAATCTGGATCGTGATGATATTACTTGGACGTATGCCCATTTTGCTATTCCGCAAGGCAAAGGAAATAACGTTGTAGTAACCAGCTATATGACAAACCGGGGGCTTTTCGCGGATCACAAATCCACTTTTGCGCCAAGCTTCCTGCTGAACATTAAAGGCTCCAAAACTTCTGTTGTGAAGAAAAGAATTCTGGAGCAAGGGCAAATCACGATTGACCCAACGGACGACAAGGAAGTTCCACCCTATGACTATGGGAAGAAGTAAGCAGGTATTCGCTTAAGCGAGAGAGTGCAGCAAAAAAAGAAAGTGAAGGAAAACTCGGTGCTCTATCGGCGTTTTTCTTCACTTAGAAAGTCCGGTGGGACGATATCGGGGACTGAGATTTGATTTACCGAGCCGTCCCATACCGGACAATACATATCGTGCAATGAGAGGATGGGATCCGACCATTCCCGCATGCTCGTCAGACTATCCAGACAAAGAGAGTGGGGAGGATCGTCAGGATGAAAAGCATAGCTTCTAAGAGCATTTGGATACGATCCATCATGGTCATCGTGGGCCTGAGTATATTAATAGCCATTGGCTGGAGCCTTTATCACCCGGCTAAAAGTGAAAGTCTAGAAACACAGAAGAGGCCAACCTACCGGGCATCCTATCATTTTACCGTTCCGGATAAGTGGAAGAATGATCCTCAACGACCCATTTATTTCGATGGAAAATATCATTATTACTATTTATATAATCGTGACTATCCCAAAAAGAACGGTACAGAATGGCGACATGCCACATCTACCGACCTGGTTCATTGGAAAGATGAAGGGGTGGCGATTCCCAAATATACTAACCCGAATGGAGATCCTTGGTCCGGTTCAGTCGTGATCGACGATAATAACACCGCAGGTTTTGGAAAAGGCACGCTGGTAGCCATTGTGACACAGCCCTCCGCAGATGGAGGAAAGCAGGAACAATTTTTGTGGTACAGTAAGGACAAAGGCAAGACGTTTACTTCTTACCGCAACAAGCCTGTGATGCCCAACCCCGGTACAAAGGACTTCAGAGATCCTAAAATCATCCGAGATATTCAACGTAATCAATGGGTGATGGTCATGGCGGAAGGAACAAAGATTGGCTTTTATGAGTCTGATAATTTAAAGGATTGGCGTTATACGAGCGGCTTTCAAACGGAAAATATCGGGCTTGTGGAATGTCCTGACCTTTACCAGATGCGGGCGGATGATGGAAGCTATCAATGGATTCTGGGCGTGAGCGCAAATAGCAAATCGACAGGTGGACCCAACACATATGCCTACTGGACGGGAGATTTTAATGGAGAAGCATTTCTCCTTGATCGCAGTGAGCCTGAGTGGCTGGATTATGGCTTTGACTGGTATGGTGCAGTTACGTTTGAGGATGGGAAAGACAAAGATAAATACAGTCACCGTTATGCGCTGGCCTGGATGAACAATTGGGATTATGCCCATAACACGCCTACCCTGAAGGAAGGCTTTAATGGAATGGATTCGATTGTTCGTCAAATTCGGCTGAAGCATACAGCAGATGCCGGATATCGCTTGGTTTCACAGCCGATAAAAGCTTTGGAGCAATTCCAAACTTCAAAGAAATCATTTGGACAGATCAAGGTAGAGGGTGCTCACCCGCTTCCGGCAGCAGGCGATGCTTATCAGTTAGAGGCGGATGTATCTTGGTCAATGATCAAAAATGCGGGATTCAGGCTTCGAGAGTCAGCGGACGGCAAGCGTCATGTGGATGTGGGTGTTTCGGTGGATGGGCAATACTCTTACGTAAATAGAGCCAACACCGGGCAGCCGGATCAGAGTGGAAAATATATAGAGAGCAGGGCACCTTTTGATGCCACTAAGAAAAACGTTCACCTGAAAATTCTCGTCGATAAAACCAGCATTGAAGTCTTTGTAGATGACGGAGAAGTAGCGTATTCCAGTTTAATATTCCCGCGATTAGAGGATCAGGGAATTACTCTTTTTACCGATGGCTGCCCGGCTATTTTTAACAATGTAGTGATCAAGCATTTTAATCGTTAGCGGGTACTTATGCTGCTCGTAAGATTGGGCATATTTCGCTCTATTCAGGTATATAGAAAGTCCACCCATGAATATAAGGGTGGACTTTTCTGGTGTAAATCTAATTTTCGTTTAGCACAGCAATAAGATTGTTCGTTTATTCACAAACGATCATTTGCTAAAACTACTATTCATTCTATTTGTGATAGGGTGACAGGTTGTCAGCGCTACGGCCCAGCTTTTTGAGCAAACCGATAAGCTGATCTCTTTCGGTTTCGCTGATTCCGCTAAAAGCACGTTCAATCTGACGTGTATAGTCAGGGTAAATTTCGTCCATGACGCGTTGTCCTTCGTCCGTCAATTCCGCATATATAATCCGGCGATCCTGGTCGCACGGGTGACGGTGCAAATAACCGCGGCTTTCCAGCTTGTCGATAACATAGGTGACATTTCCGCTTTGCAGTAACAGCTTTGCTCCAATTTGCTGGATTGGCTGCGCTCCCTTGTGATACAAAACTTCCATTACGGCGAAGGCCGTTGGGTTGAAGCCCACCGTTTTGATGCCAGCAACCGCATGCTCATTTACACTTTTGAATGACTTGCCAAACACGCTATACAAATGCATGGATTGCTGTGTCACCAGTGTCCGGTAATCTATCATCTTCATTCCGCCTTTATGTATGGATTTGGGCATCCTTTGACCGCTCGGCTTGGATGACCGGGCAACCATACCCTTGTTACTAGCATAAAGGGATTTACGTAATGAGAACATGCGATTTGTCACAGTAGCTGCTTTTTTAACTATTTAATTTCAAAGCTTTAAAGTAAATTTTTGAAAAATAAAGGTTTTGAATGTAAAAATTCCGTCCCAGATGGTTATATTAAAAAATAACATATATTTTGGACCCAAAATAAGATACAACAGAGGAGATGAGGCACATGGAGACGGGCTCTTTCCGTTTTCAATTTCGTGATCCGCAGCAGGCCGTCCGAGCCTGTGAAACATTAAAAGAAATCGGGTACACCGCCAGCACAAACGGTGACACAGGTCTGAGTGTTCATATTGAGAATCAGGATGTACTATCTGCACTGGAGATTTGCCAAGCCTATGAGGGCAGCATGCTTGAGGCTGGGAACCACACTTCCGAATCGGGTGCCATTCCTGGCTTGCAAGGAAGTGTGTGGGTGCCAAATCCGGGCTATCGTTCGGAGGATTGGATTATTCCCGCGCACATCATCAACGAAGATTGGAGCGAAGCGTATAAGAACGGTTCCTCCCAAACGAACAGCAAGAAGACAAGGGAGCACAACGTCAGCTCCGATCATCAACCCGAAGACGATGTAGACGGCTTTTCTGGCAGCGTTCACATCTGACTTTACATGAATGAGCGAAATGACCGACCAAGTGGTTGCTTCTGATTTGTTAATTGTGGCTAAAAGTTGAATCCAAAACTATGCCCTTGCGTGTGAGTACCATGAATTAAATCTAAAAAGGAGCTCTAATTCCGTGCACAAAAGGATTAGAGCTTTTTTTAATGACAGGTTATAAAAATAATTTTTTTCACAGAATAATTGGGCTTGACACTTTTTATGAAAGCGCTTATATTTATCTCGTAAACAATACGTTATATAACGTTATATAAAAAGGAGAGATGAAAATGAATGTACATCAGACAGTTCAGACGATTTTTGAACAAATGAGTGGAGAGATTTCCGAGGTTTATTTGGTAGCCTGCGGGGGGTCATTAGTCGATATGTATCCTTCAAAATATTTTCTTGATAGTGAAGCAAAGAAGCTGGTAGCCGGGATGTATACGGCGAATGAATTTGTGCATGCGCTGCCAAAACGGCTAGGTCAAAACTCAGTAGTCATCGTTTGCTCTCACGGAGGAAATACACCAGAATCGGTAGCGGCTGCTAAATCAGCTAAAGAGAAAGGTGCTTACACGATCGGCTTAACCCACAACAGTGAAGCGACACTGCTCAACTACTCTGATTATGTTTTCCTCTATGAATGGGGAGAAGAGAGTGATGTAAAAAATAACCCTATGGCCATTATTATGGAGCTTACTGTTGAATTGCTTCATATCACTGAAGGCTACGCACATTACCAATCTTTCCAGAACGGACTGGGGGCAATCAACGGGATTATAAACCGGGCCAAAAAGCAAGTTGAACCACGTGCTAGTGTATTTGCCGACAAGTATCGCAATGAGGAACTCTTCTATATCCTGACCAGCGGAGCTTCTTATGGACATGCCTACGGATTTGCGATCTGCTCTCTGATGGAAATGCAATGGCTTCATGCGGCCTCAATCCACTCCGGTGAGTTTTTCCACGGCCCGTTTGAAGTTACAGATAAGGAAACTCCATTTATTCTGATGATCAATGAAGGACGCACACGGGCATTGGATGAGCGGGCGCGGACTTTCCTGAACCAATATGCCGAGAAAGTGGAAGTGATCGATGCGAAGGAGCTTGGAATCGGAACAATTCCTGACGAGGTCGTAGAGTTTTTTAATCCGGTTTTATTTTACAGCATTGTATGTGTGTATCGTGAAGCACTCGCTAATGTACGCAATCATCCACTGGAAACTCGCCGTTATATGGGCAAGGTAGCTTACTAAGCGCACTTACCAACAGGAGGAAACCATCATGAAAGTTCTAGGCATTGGCGATAATGTGGTAGATAAATATGTTCATTTGCGCATGATGTACCCTGGCGGCAATGCGCTTAATTTCAGTGTGTTTGCCAAAAGGGCGGGAGTAGATGCTGCCTTTATAGGAGTATTTGGGGACGATAACGAAGGACGACATGTAGAACACATCCTCCGTGAGCTAGACATTGACATCTCACGGTGCAGGTATCACAGCGGGGAGAACGGCTGTGCACGTGTAACATTGGAAGAGGGAGACAGAGTCTTTCTGGATAGCAATGAGGGAGGGGTTACCCGCCTCCATCCACTGGAACTGAGCGAAGAGGATAAGGCTTATCTTCGCGGGTTCGATCTTATTCACACCGGCTTGTACAGTCATACGGGACATTTGCTGCCTGAATTGGAGGCGTTGGAAATTCCTCTTTCCTTTGACTTCTCGGATGATTTTACAGATACACAGGTGGAACAATATATTACGCATGCTAATTTTGCTTTTTTCTCTTGTAGCCATATGACAGACGAAGAGACACAAAATTATATCCGCTCTAAACGAAAAAAAGAAGGACAAATACTGGTTGCTACACGCGGTGGAGACAGATCTGTTGCATATGATGGAACAAGGTTTTATTTCCAAATGCCTGAATCCGTTGACGCAGTGGATACAATGGGGGCAGGGGACTCGTATATTACTGCCTTTTTACTGAGCTTTTTGAAAAACGGCGCCATTCAGGACGCTATGGCCGAAGGCTCAAGGGTTGCCGCTCAGAGCTGTCTGGTAGAAGGCTCTTTCGGATACGGCGTTCGTTATTAATCATTTTCAAATATCTTCACTTGTAAAAATATGTAACATTTGATACTCTTAGTGGGAGTGATATAACGTTATATGACAAGTGAGGGTATCGTATGCTGAATTCAGAACAGGCAGAGCCATTATATATTCAATTACAAAAAGCGGTCAAAACCGCTATTCATAATGGAACATTCACACAGGGAGGTCGTATACCGACCGAAACGGAGCTAAGCGAGACCTATAATGTAAGTCGAATTACCGTAAGAAAGGCAATTGCCGAATTGGTTCGTGAAGGTTATCTGACCAAACGTCAAGGGAAAGGCACCTTTGTTAATGTACCCAAGATCGGTCGGAAGATTGAACATGTAATCAGCTTTACGGCTGCCTGCAAATCCAATGGGCTCTCTTCACACAGTGTGGTCACAGAACGTGAAATCCTGGAAGCAGATGAGGAAATTGCACCTCAGCTGCAGCTGCAGCAAGGAGAAAAAGTGCTATATATTCAGCGCAAAAGATACGCCGGTGATCAACCGCTCATGCTGGAGAATAATTTTTATCCTTATGACCGATTTGCTTTTCTAATGGACGAGCAGCTGGAGGGGTCTGTGTACGAACTGCTGCGTGATAAATACAGCATCGATCCTAATCAACCGGGAGAGACGATATTACAAATCTCTTTGGCGGATGAATACCAGGCAAAGCTGCTGGAGACGGCCATCGGGCAAGCATTGTTCTACATGCATACGATTATTTATGATCAGCATGGAAGCCCCGTTCATGTAGGTAAGCAGTACATCATCGGAGACCGTTATCAATTCTCAATATAAATCCGTCGCCTGTAATGCAAGGCTGTTCAGGTACGGCGCAGCTTCTGCTTCCATCCAGTGGGGAGAAGCAGAACCAATATTATAACGTTATATTACGTTATAATATTGGTGAATAAATAATGAAGGTGGTGAAAATATGCAACGGAAGAATGATGCACTGGCGGACAAGGTCCTGCTGTCAAATGCTATTTTTAATGGCTTGGAAGATGAAGCTTCACCTGGGTTTATTGCACTGCGAGGAGACCGTATTGCAGCAGTGGGACGTCCCGAAGAAGCACAAGCTTGGATAGGAGTGGAAACGGTTGTCTATGATTTGGGTGATGCCTTTGTTATGCCAGGAGTTCATGACAACCATGTATTTTTTACCGGATATATGTCGATGCATCGGGGCGTGGATCTGACTCATACAGCCTCGATAGAAGAAGCAGTAAAGTTAATGCTACAGGAGGCAAGTAACCTTCCGTCAGGAAAAGATGTAAACGCTTACGGATGGAGCGAGGAAAATTGGGGCAGCCTGCCTGAGCAAAGCTTGTTGGACGAGTTGTTTCCCGAGCGGGCGGTCATCGCTATTAATCTAAATAAAAGCTACTGCTGGATGAACCGATTGGCTCAGGATAAATATCAATTTTCGCCGGATCAATGCAGTGCTGAAGCACGCGTTTTGCTTAACCAGGCTATGATGCAGGACCACAGCCTTGTTAAGCAAGAGTTTATGGAGTTTAGCCGGATGCTGGCCGCACGGGGAGTTACTTCTATAAAAGATATTGGCTTTGACAGACATAGCGAGTTGCTACCTATTGTCAAAGAACTGCAAGATGAGGATGAACTGCTGCTCAGATTTCATTTTGCGCTTGAACCAGTCGTTGAACCGCTGGATATTTCCACGGGCACCCAATATAAAGCCCTTTATAATGGAGACCTTATTCGTTTCCAAGGATACAAGCTGATGCTTGACGGTGTCGTAGCAGATCATACGGGAGACATGCTGGAACCCTACGCAGATATGCCCGGAGTAACGACGCTGAGGCCCGTTGATTACAACAAGATTGAAGAATCTGTGCTGGAAGCCGACAGTCAAGGGATCAAATGCTGCTTGACCGCGGAAGGCGATGCAGCAATTCGTCAAGCGGTATCCATGATTATTAAATGCCGTGACCGACAAGGTAATAACCATATCAGGCATTCTATTAGTGATATTGAATACCCTCATCCAGATGATCTGATCAGAATGGGTGAAAACGAAATTTTTGCCGAAGTCTACGCCCAAATCCTGCTACTGAATCCTACCTATGAAGAGGCTTATATGTCTGTTGTAGCAGGCAAAGGGAATGAACACCGCTTTTATAATTATAAATCCATGCTGGAAGCTAATGTGCCGATAACGATTGGGACTGATCTGCCCTTATTTATAACCAGTGTTCCCGATTCACTGTACTCAGCTTCTCACCGGTTATTTCCGGACGGTTCGCCTGCTGGAGGCTGGTATTCTGATCGGGGGATGCCGCCATCTGAAGTTTTAAAGGCATGGACCATCAATGGAGCCAGACATTGTTATATGGAAGAGGATACAGGTACGCTGGAGGCCGGGAAATATGCGGACATTGCTGTTTTTGACCGTAACCTCCTGAATGCATCTGCTGGTGATATCAGGGATGCCCAAGTGATACTGACCATCATGGGAGGGAAGGTTACTTATAACCATTCTTGGAATGAGGGATAAACATGAACATCGAGAAGAAGAAATGGAAATTATCCTTGCCCCATAGCTATACATTAATATTTTTGATTATTATCACAGTCGCCGCATTGACATGGATTGTGCCGAGCGGACAATTTGAGCGTCATGAAGTGACAGTGAACGGTGTGACCAAAACGGCGATTGTTTCGGGAACTTATCATACTGTACCCAAAACTGGTGAAAAGGGTGATTTAAGGCAGGGACTCCCCCAAATTCTCGCTGCTCCAATCGAGGGGATTATCAATGCCGCTGATGTCGTCTCCTTTGTGCTTATTGTGGGTGGTGCCTTCGGAATTATTTTGCAGACAGGAGCCATCGATCGTGCCTTGACAGTTCTTGCTGGACGGCTGAAACATAAGGGGATACTGCTTATTCCCATTGCCATGGTCATTTTCAGTCTCGGAGGCTCCACCTTTGGGATGAGTGAAGAAATTATTCCGCTGTATGCAATTTTTATTCCATTGATGTTTGCCCTCGGCTTCGATTCTATGACGGCTATCCTTATTCTATTTTTGGGAACGCAGATAGGATATGTGGGTTCGACTGTAAACCCATTTTCAGTTCTGATTGCTCAGGGGATAGCAGGAGTGGATGGTAATCCTCAGCTCTGGCTGAGATTTATTGAATGGCTTGTATTTACTGCGATTTCTATTGCCTTTACGATGTGGTATGCGCACCGGGTTAAGCGAAATCCGGAAAAATCCATAGTGTTTCAGAGTGATATTATAAACCGCGAGCAATTTATAAAAGAAAACACAGGTGAGAACGTCGTCTTCACGTTTCGGGACAAATTAATTATAGGCGGATTTATTGTAACGCTTGGAGCGATTGTCTGGGGAATTTTGGCCAAAGGCTGGTATATGACTGAAATCGGCGCCCTTTTCTTCGCACTCGGTATTTTTGTCGGGATAGTTACCAAAATGAGCCAGAAGGAAATAGCTGAGAATTTTGTAAAAGGGTGTGGAGAATTTATCTACGCTGCAGTGATCATAGGTCTCGCCCGCGGAATTCTGATTATCGCCGAGCAGGGTATGATCATCGATACCGTATTGAATTCACTCGCAAGCAGCCTGGAAGGATTGCCAAGTTACTTGTTCACTACCATTATGTTGGTTGCACATAATATTATTACTTTCCTGGTCCCATCTTCTTCGGGGGAAGCTGCACTAACCATGCCTGTACTTGCACCGCTTGGCGATCTTGTAGGCATTAATCGTGAAGCAGTAGTCACAGCGTACCAATTCGGTAACGGGTTAACCAATCTCATTTCACCGACGGGTGGCGTACTGCTGGCAGGATTGGCCATTGCCCGGATCAGCTTTGGACAGTGGCTAAAGGTAATCTTCAAGCTATTCCCGATTCTGTGGCTAGTTGCTGTTATTTTTGCTGCTATTTCGGCAGCGGTGGGTATTTAATAAATCAAGTGAGAGCCCCTGTCTTTTAGAGACAAGGGTTTCTTTTTGTGCATAAGTTTACGTGGAAAATGAATAATATGGATAGCATTTTCCTAAGGAGGAAATAAAATTGATGCATGCTGATAATAGATTACTCATTGCTGCTCTAGGCGGTGTTAATGAAATCGGGAAAAACATGTATTTCATCCAATACGATCAGGATATTGTCGTTATCGATTGTGGCTCCAAGTTTCCTGATGAGAACTTGCCTGGTATTGACCTCATTGTGCCAGATTTCACCTATTTACTGGAAAATAAAGATAAAGTCAAAGCGCTCATCGTGACTCATGGGCATGAGGATCACATCGGAGGTATTCCTTATTTACTGAAACAGATCAACATTCCCGTTTATGGGACAAAGCTCACCATCGAATTGATTAAGATAAAGCTAAAGGAGCATAACCTTTTACGTGATGCCGAGCTTCATCTTATAGATGCGAATTCAATCGTTCAAGCTGGCACGATCCAGGCCTCCTTTTTTACCACCGTCCACAGCATCCCTGATTGCTTGGGAGTCTTTTTTCAGACACCGGAAGGAAATGTGGTTCATACCGGGGATTTCAAATTCGATATGTCTCCCGTGAGCGGACCCTTTCCGGATCTTCATCGAATGGCCGAAATTGGAAAACAGGGAGTTAAAGTGCTTCTTTCCGAAAGTACCAATGCTGAAAGACCGGGATTTACTCCTTCAGAACGTTTGGTTGGCGGGCATATTCTGGATGCGTTTGCTAGGGCAAAACAACAAGTATTTATTTCCACGTTCGCTTCCAATGTTAACCGTGTCCAGCAAGTCATTGACGCGGCTGTGGAAACGGGTCGCAAACTGGTTTTGCTCGGCCGGAGCATGATAAATGTTGTGTCTGTGGCTAAGGAGCTAGGCTTTTTGAGCATGCCCGAAGATCTGTTGATTGAGGCGGAGGAAACAGAGAAGTTTCCTGCAGAAAAAATCGCAGTTTTATGTACCGGGAGTCAGGGAGAGCCGATGGCTGCACTGTCCCGGCTAGCCAATTCGATGCATCGAAAAATTGAAATTTTGCCCGGGGATACCGTAATCATTGCCGCAGGAGCTATACCGGGGAATGAGCGGAATCTTGCCCAAGTGATTGACAACCTATACGTGCTGGGCGCCCAAGTCATTTATGGATCAGGTAGCTCAACAGGGATGCATGTATCCGGTCATGGCAGCCAGGAAGAGCTGAAATTAATGTTGACCCTGATGAAACCTCAGTATTTGATTCCCGTGCATGGTGAATTCCGAATGCTGTATCAGCATCGTCTGTTAGCGGAATCTGTAGGGATTCCGAATGAAAATGTGTTTATTGTTCATAACGGTGACACCATTCAGATTGAAGAAGGAAGGGCATCCCTGGGGCCCAAAGTACCATCTGGCAACAGTCTAGTAGATGGGCTGATGACAGGTGATGTGGGTAATATTGTGCTACGAGACCGGAAAAAACTTTCTTCAGACGGAATGCTGATTATTGTTACGACTTTGAGCAAAAATGAGAAGCATATGCTCGCAATGCCAGAGGTCATTTCAAGGGGCTTTGTGTTTGTTAAGGATTCTGAAGTCCTCATGAACCAAATCCGCGAGACAATCATGTCAACAGTGAACGAGTTAACAGAAATCGAAATGAGTCAGTGGGGTCTGATTAAGCAGATGTTAAAGGACAATGTTGGCCGATTTATTTACAGTCAGACCAAGAGAAGACCCATGATTTTACCTATCATTATTGAGATTTAGGAAACTGGCATGGATTTTGTTCATTACGCCATTAACCAAAAAAAGACTTGAATCAGTAACACCACTGATTTAAGTCTTTTTTCATCTCCTTTTCCTACCTCCCCCAAAAAACGAGGATGCGGTGGCGGTATGCAGCGAAGCGGAGGATTTGAATCTGAAGAAGCAACAGCGATCGTAAGATCAAAGCCTACGCGCAGCGTCTCCACACTCCTACAGCATTTCGTTTAAAGCCGCCTGTGTTCCCGCCGTATGCCCCGTGGTAAACGCCGCCGTAATATTATAGCCGCCCGTGTACCCGTGAATATCCAAAATCTCACCGCAGAAAAACAATCCCGGCATCAGCTTGGACTCCATCGTTTTCGGATTGATTTCCTTCAAATTCACACCGCCTCCGGTAACGAACGCCTCCTTCAGAGAGAGCGTACCGTTCACGCGGATCGGAAATGCCTTGATTCGATGGGCTAGCTCCTGCCATTGCTGCTTCGGAATATGATCGTACGTCAAATCCTCACGCAGCTCGGTTTGCTGGAGCAGCAGCGGAATCAGGCGCTCCGGCAAATAAGGCTTGAGCACATTTTTAATTGCTTTTTTGGCATCGGCTGCCGCCAGCTCCAGTGTTTCGCGGTAGACTTCATCAGCATGCTTGTGAGGCTGCAAATCCAGAGTCAGCAGTACCGTGCTGGTCTTGTCCTTTTTCATTCCTTTTACGACAAACTGACTGCATCGCAAGGCGGAGGGGCCCGACAGGCCAAAGTGTGTAAAAATCATGTCTCCCTCGTGGACGACGACCTTTTTTTGCTTCGCATTCCACACGGTCAGGCTGATGTTGCGCAAGGATAGCCCCTGTAGCTCCTTCGTCTGGATAAACGTCTCACCTGACGTTAATGGAACCTCTGTTGGATACAGCTCGGTGATCGTATGTCCTGCTTGCTCGGCCCATGCGTAGCCGTCACCTTCCGAGCCTGTATGCGGAACAGATTTGCCACCGACCGCAACAATAACGTTGCAGCTGCGAAGGGTTTCCCCGGAACGCAGTCTTACCCCCGCAGTATGGCCTTCTTTGTAAAGAACCTCCTGTACGGGGCAACCCGTCCGAATGTCCACTCCTTGAGAACGAACCTTGTTGACCAAGGCATCGACAACTGTTTTGGCCTTATCCGTCACCGGAAACATACGCCCGTTGTCTTCTTCCTTTAAGGCTATGCCCAGTTGTTCAAAAAAGGCGATAATATCCCGGTTGCCAAAAGCCGCCAGCGCACTGTGCAGAAAACGTCCATTGCCGGGGATGTGCCGGATCAACTCGTCCAGCTCTTTTGCATTCGTGACGTTGCAGCGCCCTCCACCGGAAATACCCAGCTTTCGTCCGAGCTTATTTCCTTTTTCGAGTAAAAGCACCTTGGCGCCCTCACCGCTGGCTGCCGCAGCGGCCATTAATCCGGCTGAGCCGCCTCCAATTACAATAACGTCGTATGTCATGAACCTCTTCCTTTTTGTTGAAAAATTTTTCGAAAACTCAAAATGGGGTAACAGGATTTTCATCATATCGTAATACCGTTACCTCAGATACACATTATCGCTGTATTTCTGTATAAAGATATACCCTATCACAAGCTTGAGTATTCAATTGTATTTGCTCTAGAGTGCAATATATAGATGAACCAAAATATCTCTGTCCATATATGGATAGTAGCAGTCATCATCTCTATTTTTCACGAAAATACGTAAAGACGTCAACTTCCTATCAATCTGTGTTTCGCAGATTTTGTCGTTCTATACCGGGATTTTAACACATATATTGTAATATATTGTAGCCTGTGCTTTAATTCAACTAACGGCGTCAAGGAAAGATGATGAGGGGGAGAAGTCCTTGTTAATTGCGTTGAAGGAAAGTGTGCTTCAAGTTCTCCTTGCCGTGATGTCGGCGGGTTTTTTCTCTATATTAACGGATTATGGGGATAAGAAAAAGGTTTGGGGTGGCAATCTGCTTTCCGGATCTAATCAAAGGATCCTTTTTTGGTGTTGCTTGCCAGCCATATTGCTATGTTCGCTCTTTCAATATCAGTCTCCTTATGGCCTACCTTCCAATTTGGGGATTATCCCTCTCGCTGTTGGCATCATGTACGGCAGACGGCGCACCGCATTTATTCTTGCCGCTTCTGCGCTGGTCAGTGTTCTGATTATAGCCCAGTCTACGGCAATGTCGCCAATGTATGTGGGTACGGGTTTTATTCTTTTTCCTTTTATGCTGCTGTACGTCAAGTTCTTTCAAAGAGGAACATTGTTGGACAAAAAACTTCTTATTTCTGCCTATGTTGCGGCTGATATGCTGTTAAAGGCGTTATTCCCGCTATTGTGGGGCAAACAGGATGTTTGGGTATATGTTCCTGATCTCCTTACGACACTTTGGAACATTGCAGCAGGTGTGCTGGCAAGCTTTTTGGTCGTCAGTCTGATGCAAAATGCCTTCGAGAAGCTGGCGTTGCGGCGGGATGTGACCGAGTTTACGAGCAAATATTTAATTGAAGCCGATAAGCTGCGTCAAGTTATGGATCTGATGCCGTTAGCTCTAGTCACTCTGGACAGCGAAGAACGGGTTATACATATGAACAAAACGATGCTGGAACTCTATCGGGACGTCGATCCGTTTATTACGCTCCCTGAGGTGGTGGGGCGTCCTTTGACATCGCTGTTGGGTTTTAACACTGTACCAGTGGTCAATGAGCGGGTTGCGAGGGCCCTTGAAGGAGAGGCGGGTGCTGATTTTATAAATGTGCCTCCCAAAGTGTTTTTCTCAAGCTTCCTTCCCATTCGTGATAAACATGTAAGCAAAACGACAGGTGTCATTATCGCCTTGCAGGACATTACAGAGCTGGAGACACTGCGCAGCGAGTTGGGCAATTTCGAGAGGCTTAGTCTGGTCGGACAGATGGCGGCGGGCATTACTCATGAAATACGCAATCCGATGGCGGTTGTGCGAGGATTTTTACAGCTCATGCGCGAAAAGAGTCCCGACTCCCTCGGTCACTACTACCGTATTGTGATGGAGGAGCTGGACCGGGCGAATGGAATTATTAACGATTTTCTGTCACTTGCCCAGAACCGAATTGTCGAGAAGGAACAATGCCATCTGCATGATATTATCCGTGAACTCACTCCTCTGCTGTGGGCAGATGCCAATCTGAGAGGACAGACGATCGAGCTGAAGCTGGAGGATCATGTCGCAATGCTGCATTTGAACTCTAAGGAAATGAAGCAATTGCTGCTCAATCTGTCGCGTAATGCGATGGAGGCTATGGGGGATAAAGGTGTGCTGACGATTTCAACGCATGAAGAGGGCGATTTTGTGGAGCTGGAAGTGAAGGACACGGGTCCCGGTATTCCGCAAAATCAGCTTGAAAAGCTGTTCCAGCCTTTTTACACGACCAAAACGAAAGGTACAGGTCTGGGCCTGGCATTATGCCAAAGTATTGTAGAGCGTCATCACGGTACGATTGCCGTAGATTCGGTGGAGGGAATGGGAACGCAGTTTAAAGTTCGATTGCGCAGAACCATTCCAACTCACAGGGATCATTCTGAATCACCTTCCATGAATTCCATACAGAAATAATTGTACAAATATATGTCTGGATTTTTTGCAAATTGCGTGAAAAAGATTGTATAATAAAGATTAGACGTCCATGTCTTTAACACGGCAGAGGCTGAAATTAAGCAACGTAATATACATGATTTTTCGAAAAGGAGTGAACGAATATGTCGATGTCTTTTGATCAATATATGAGAGATTCTGTTCAGCCGATGCGCGAAGAACTGACAAGTCTCGGAATTCAGGAGCTGCGTACTCCGGAAGATGTGGAGGCCAAGCTGCCTGATGCCAAAGGTACAGTGCTGGTCGTTGTGAACTCGGTATGCGGTTGTGCCGCAGGTCAATGCCGTCCGGGTGTAGCCGAAGCGCTGAAGCATGATATTACACCGGATCATCTGTACACGGTTTTTGCTGGTCAGGATAAGGAAGCAACGGCGAAGGCACGCGAATTTTTCGCACCGTATCCGCCATCTTCTCCTTCGATCGCGCTGTTGAAGGACGGCGAACTGGTTCACTTCATCGAGCGTCATCAGGTGGAGGATCGTTCGTCAGATCAAATCGCTGCTGATTTGACCAGTGCATTTGACCGTTTTTGCCGGTAAAACAGCTCAAGCTAGGCCCCGCATTTTTCGCTTGCGAAACTTGCCGGGGCTTTTGCATGTTGGCTTATGAAGGAAATTCCTAAAAAAGAGGTGCTTATCTGATGAGTTTGCAGGAACAGATTATTGCTGAATTGGGAGTACAACCTACCATTAACGTAGAGGCTGAGGTCCGCAAGCGTGTGGATTTCCTCAAGACGTATGTCACGAAAACGGGAAGCAAGGGTCTGCTGATCGCCATCAGTGGCGGGATCGACAGTGCCGTAGCGGCTGCCTTGTGCAAACAGGCTACGGATGAGCTGACGCAGGAGCAAGGCGAAGAGTACAAAACGCTTGGAGTATTTCAGCCGTATGGCAAGCAGGAAGATATCGAGCACAGCTACGCAGTAGCCAAAGCGTTTGACCTGAAATATGCTGGGGAAACGAACATTCAGGAAGCGGTGGACAAGGTTGCCGTGGAAGTAGAGCATTCGTTGAAGGATATCGGTCTTGAGCGTTCCATTACTCCGCAAGTGAGAGGGAATGTGAAGGCGAGAACACGTATGGTGGTTCAGTACGCGCTTGCGAATGAGCTGAATCTGCTCGTTGTGGGTACGGATCATGCCTCGGAAGCCATCACAGGCTTTTATACCAAATGGGGCGATGGTGCCGTTGATATTACGCCGCTCAGCACGCTGAACAAACGTCAGGTGCGTTTGCTGGCCAGTTATCTGGGAGTTCCGCAGGCCATTCTGGACAAAGCCCCTACAGCGGGATTGTGGGAAGGCCAGACGGATGAAAAAGAACTGGGTATCTCTTACGAAGCGAACAGCGACTATCTGGAAGGCAAGGAAATTGATCCGGCGGCACGTGAAAAGCTGGAAAGCTTCTTCACACGCACAGCGCATAAGCGGACAAGCATCCCAGGCATTTAAGCAGCGAACAATTATGGAATTGTAAAATAATAATGCGGCGATCCGCCCGGCGGATCGCCGTTTGTATTAACGGCAGGGTATAGCTTAATTGGTAATCCATTCAATGAAGCGGCGGGTTTCGGTAATCGCCTGATCCAGCGGAAGGCTGCTTCCCTGGAAAGGGTGAACGGTATTGAAGGTATGATTGCCCCCTTGAATTTGTACCCATTCAATATCAGGACGAACTGAGGTAAGCAGGGCAGAGCCTTCACGCAGGCGTTTGGAATCATCGGTACCTTGAATGAGTACGGCAGGCAGATGGCTGTCTTTAAGCCTGTCCACGATGGCAAAGCGTTGGCGATTTTGCTCCAGATCTTCCAAAATAACAAGATCCAGCGGAAGCTGCTGTCCTGTTCTGGCGTTTGGTACGTAGCTGCGGCCCTTGGTCCGCATTTCTTCTTTTTGCGGCAAGGTGAACAGGTCCAGGTCAGTCACGCCATTCCATGAAATGACGCCTGAAACCTCGTCCGGATGATCCAGCGCATATATAAAACAGCTTCCCGCACCTCGGCTGTGTCCTAACAGAAACAACGGCAGTTCTCTGAACTCGTGGCGTGCTCTCAGATTTGTCAGCAATACGTCCAAATCCTCTTGTTCCCGGCTGTAGGTGTTCTGTGCGAACTTTTCCAGCTCGGTAAAATTCGTTAGATCCTCACCTATGCCGTTATGTGAAAAGTTGAAGGTTACGACATGGTTGTCTGTGCTCAAGGCTTCTGCTATATAGGGGAACATGCCCCAATCCTTGAAGCCCTTATAGCCGTGAGCGATGACGAGCAAGCTTTTGGCTGTATTTTTGGCGGGAAACCAGGAAGCCCGGATTACCGCTTCTGTTCCTGCTTCCGTACCTGCTTCAATAACGAGTGATTCTGACATTCTATCCTTCCTTTCTACGGGAATTTTAAATGGGCATATAAGCTAAATCAACATTCGCAAATAGCCTCTCTTATTTTAACATATTTTGGTGCTGCTTTTACGGCTTTGTGACTCGCCATGATGTGGACACGCTGTTACAATAGGGGCAGTAAAGTATAAAAGGACGGGGAATACCCAAATGATCTACGGAATCGGACATGATGTGCTGGAAATAAGCCGGATGGCTGACATATTGGCAGGTAAATATGCAGACGCGTTTTTGAATCGGGTGTTGACACCGGCTGAACGCGACCTTGCTGTGGAGCGAAGGGGCAGGCTGGCGGAGTTTGTAGCAGGGCGCTTTGCCGCGAAGGAAGCGATAACGAAAGCCTTTGGCTGCGGAATCGGGCAGATCATCGGGTTCGGCGATATGGATATTTTACCGGAGCTTGGGGGCAAGCCAGCGGTTTATTTGTCTGCCCCTGCGTGGGACAGACTGGGGCTGCCGGGTGCGGGCGGCTCGGATTACAGCATTCACCTGAGTATTACACATCAACCCAACATTGCCTCTGCTTTTGTGATTGTTGAATATAAGGAGACGTGATGTGATGACTACCCATACATTGGAACAAAAACGTTATTTCAGCTTCGAACTGCTGAATTGGTATACACGAAGCAAGCGGGATTTGCCGTGGCGCCGCCACCGGAATCCTTTTTACATCTGGATCTCGGAAATTATGCTTCAGCAGACGCGTGTCGATACGGTGATTCCGTATTTTAACCGCTTTATTGCACGCTTTCCGACGATTGAGGCGCTGGCGGAAGCACCTGAGGAGGATGTACTTAAGTTGTGGGAAGGGCTAGGATATTATTCACGGGCCCGGAATTTGCAAACGGCGGCGAAACAAGTGGTTGAGCTTCACGGCGGAGAGGTGCCGGATGATACGCAAGCTGTCGCCGCTCTGAAAGGCGTAGGTCCATATACGACGGGAGCGATTATGAGCATCGCCTTCAATCGGCCGGAGCCTGCTGTGGACGGTAATGTGATGCGGGTGCTGTCGCGCTATTTCCTGATTGAAGAGGATATTATGAAGGGCAGCACGCGAGCGCATATGGAAAGTCTGGTAAGGGAGCTGATCCCCGAAGGGAGAGCCTCCGACTTCAATCAGGCGTTGATGGAGCTGGGTGCCCTGGTCTGCACGCCGAAGTCGCCCCATTGCCTGACCTGCCCGGTCATGGAGCATTGCTCGGGCCGATTGGCAGGACGTGAGGAGACGCTGCCGGTCAAGACGAAGGCGAAGCCGCCGCGGCTGGAGCCGCGTTCCGTCGCCCTCATCGAGGGCAGCGGCGGCGCGAATGCAGGCCGCCTGCTCGTGCGTCAGCGCCCGGCCAAGGGCCTGCTGGCCCGCATGTGGGAGCTGCCGCACGAGCTTGTCGGGCCGGAGGGCTATAACGGCCCGGTGCCGGATGAGCCGGCCATGGATCACCTGGCGGCTCATTTGCTGGCGGAGGGCGTGCTTGCCCGTCCGGTGCGGTTCGTACGTGAGGCGGAGCACACGTTCAGTCACATTCACTGGAACCTGCGTGTGTTCCAGTGTGAAGAGGTCGCCAGCCCTGCCGGGGAGGCGGGCGGACAGTCGCTGGCTGCTGAGCAGCGGGCAGGCTACAGCACCGACGGTGCGAAGCCGGGTGCGCTGATTGCGCTGGCGGAGCAGGAGGAGCGCTCAGCGCCACCTGCGGGGTACCGCTGGATCAGCGAGGCCGATATGGACACCTTGGCGTTTCCCAAGGTGTTCCTCGATCTGATCACCGAATATTTTGCAAAGCAAAAAGGGACCTTGGTGTAGGTCCCCAAGCTGTCGGGAGAAGTCCTGGCAGCTTTTTTTTGTTCTTTTTTCATTCAGTCCGACATCTCATTTAAATAACGATACATTTAGGCAGTGCCTATCCATGGTGTAGCTGAGTGTGCAGCGAAGGATTTATCTACATCGCCTGTTCAAAAATGTCGATTACTTCCTGCTGTGTAGGCTGAATCGGATTGGTTACACCGCAGGCATCTTTGAGTGCGTTGGCGGCGAGAACAGCGAAGTCTTCACGCTTGACGCCGAGTTCTTCCAGCCCGGAAGGGATGTTGACCCGTTTAGCCAGCTTTTCAATGGCGCGCAAGGCGAGGTTGGCACCTTGTTCTGGTGTAACACCGTCCGTTTTTTCGCCAAGTGTACGGGCAATGTCGGTGAGCCGTTCGGCGGAAGCCTTGGCGTTGTAGCGCTCTACATGCGGCAGTAAAATGGCGTTACAGACCCCGTGCGGCAGATTATAGAAGCCACCCAGTTGATGTGCCATGGCGTGAACAAAGCCCAATCCGGCGTTATTGAATGCCATCCCTGCGAGGAATTCGGCGTAGGCCATTTGGCTACGGGCTTCCACATCGTTTCCATCATCGACGGCTTTGACTAGATGATCCCGAATCAGCTCGATTGCTTTAAGCGCGCAAGCATCTGTGATCGGTGTGGCATTCGTGGAAACATAAGCTTCAATAGAGTGAGTGAGCGCATCCATCCCTGTTGCGGCAGTTAATGACTGGGGCATAGCCATCATCAGATCAGGATCATTGACGGCAATGAGTGGTGTCGTGTGCTTGTCGACAATCGCCATTTTGATATGACGCTCTTCATCCGTAATAATACAAAACATGGTCATTTCACTAGCTGTTCCTGCCGTGGTGTTAATGGCAATCAGAGGGAAGGAAGGCTTCGCGGATTTATCCACGCCTTCGTAGTCGCCGATCTGTCCGCCGTTGGAGGCCAAAAGTGCGATGCCCTTGGCACAGTCATGCGGTGACCCGCCTCCGAGCGAAATAATAAAATCACACCCGGATTGTTTCAGCAGCGCCAAGCCCTCGTTGACATTGGAAACCGTGGGATTCGGCTGCGTGCCGCTGTATACGACGGATTTTACGTTTAGACTGTCCAACATGTTTGTTACTTTTTTCACAATCCCGATATCAACTAAAGGCTTATCGGTTACGATCAATGCATTTTTAAAGCCCAATTTTCCGATTTCTGTACCTGCATCCGCCAGTGCGCCTGAGCCCATAAGACTCATACCCGGCATCATGAATTTGGAAGTTCCCGTCATAAATATGCATCCACCTTTGTTATTATTTTGAGGTAAATCAAGGTATAATGATGGAATTAAAGGATCTTGCAACCATCCTTATATCCTTATCATACTGTCCTATATTGGCGGGAACTAACGCATTTTATTATAAAATATCGTGATTTTTAAAAGGGAGCATTTTGCATAAATCCGGGGAGCGGCCTTCAATCAGATTATGCAAAATGCTGAAGGGTGAAACGGATGGACAATTCCAAGACTTTAGGCGACTTTAATCGTTATAGCGAACTGCAATATGGATATGAAACCGATCTGATCCGAATTTTGTATTATGATCTTCCAGAAAATTATTACGAGAAATATGCTTCATATGAATGCCCGAAGCTGTGTACGATTTTGGAGGGGAGAAAAGAAGTCAAAATTAATGAAACGGAGCATTTTGAATACGATTCTCAGGAGATTATCCTGCTTCCTCCCCAGTCAAGCGTTGAAATGAAAATCAAAGAACACACCAAGGCACTGGTCTTTGAATTAAGCGATCAGTTGATGGAACGTTTAAGAAACGTGGTAGAGGAGGAATTTCAGGTCCCGGAGAGTTGCCCGACTCATGCGGTGGTTCGCTGCGAGCTGAACGAAAAGGCGGATTCACTTACCGCATCGATGGAGCGGATCAAGCAATATATGGCACATCCCGCCGAAAGAAAAAATTTCCTGATTGATCTGAGTGCTCAGGAAATGGCCTATCATCTGCTACAGATGCAGGTGCTTGAGCAGAATCTGCTTACGAACCATCGGCATCCTGTGTTTCGAGCGATCCGGGATATTCAGGAGCAGTTGCCTGGGATCAGGCATGTGAAGGATTTAGCGGATAACTATAATATGTCACATGCCAATTTCACGAATCAGTTTAAAAAGATAACAGGATTAACTCCGCTCGACTATATTACGAATCAAAAAATGCAGCTTGCCAAGCAATGGCTCCAGTGCCGAAACGTCACGGAGGTTGCTTTTGATTTAAATTATGAGAGCGTTTCCTATTTTATCGGTCTTTTTAAAAAGAAGTATGGCATTACGCCCAAGCAGTATCAGATGAATGTGCAGCGCCAAGTTGTGGTTACGTAATGTGAAATATATAAAGGCAGGGCTATCCTTCAGTGCTAAAACTACTAAGGGTCACCCTGCCTTTCTTCATATGGATATACATTTACGCCGTTAAAGCTAATCGACACCACGATCACTCTCAATCAGCCCTTTGCCGATTACATTGGCCGAAACTGGAGGCTTGCCGAGCTCCCGGGACCATATGGACAACTGCCCAATATGGTGGATTTGGTGGGCAATGATATGGCGCATCACCTCGCCCCAGGCATCAATCACAATCCTGCCATCCGGGAGGTGATCTTCAAACCTTTTTCGTTCCAGACCTTCATGCCAGGAGAGCACGAACGGCTCGACATCGATTCGAAACTTCGCATCCAGCTCGCGAATCTTGTCCAGCGTATCATATCGCGAGAAATCCTCCTGAAAGTCGGGTTTCCCCTGAATCGTTTGAACCCAGCTCCACTCTACATCGACGACATGAAACAACGTCTTCAGAATGCCGCCAACCCCGCCAACGCGTTCTTTCAGAAGTTCCTCCTGCGGTACCTCTTCACACCAGCGGTACCATTGTTCCCGAATCATCCAGTTGTAACGAAAAAAAGTCTGCATCCATGAACCTCCAGAGATTGTATTTAAGAAACGTCTTCACCAGTTTACCATGGAATGCCAAACCTTTTTCAGCTTCACTTGGCGGCTCCAGTAGGGCTCAAATGGACAGAATCTTTTGTGCACCAATTTAAATTGAAAAGGGCTGTCTCACTCGTAGAAAATCTACTTTTGAGACAGCCCTTTATTATAGGATAGAGATGTTGTTACTGGCTTATTTCTTCGCAGCCGCGTAACGTTTGTTCACTTCATCCCAGTTGATAACATTGTAGAATGCTGCAATGTAATCCGGGCGTTTGTTTTGATATTTCAGGTAGTAAGCATGCTCCCAAACGTCCAGTCCAAGTACCGGAGTCAGACCTTCGGAGAGTGGGCTGTCTTGGTTAGGAGTGCTGGTGATTGCCAGTTTGCCGTCTTTGCCGACAACCAGCCAAGCCCAACCGCTACCAAAGCGTGTTGTAGCTGCTTTCGTGAAATCTTCTTTGAATTTGTCATAGCCGCCCAGCTCGTTGCTGATTGCTTCAGCAATAGCGCCAGTTGGTTGTCCGCCGCCGTTAGGGCCAATAACTTCCCAGAACAGGCTGTGGTTGTGGTGTCCGCCACCGTTATTGCGAACCGCAGTGCGGATGCTTTCAGGAACGCTGTCCAGATTGGAGATCAGATCCTCCAGGCTTTTGCTTTGCAGTTCAGGAGCGCTTTCCAGAGCTGCGTTCAGGTTTGTTACATATGTGTTATGGTGACGATCATGGTGAATTTCTACTGTCAGCGCATCAATGTGCGGCTCCAGTGCGTCTTTCGCGTAAGGAAGTTCTGGTAATTGAAATGCCATTGTAAAATCCCTCCTGATTATATGGTTTGGGTAAGGTATTCCTATGTAATAATACCCTCGTCAGTTATATTAAACCGCATTCAGCCTATTTTATCAACATTTTTGTTTGTAAAATAGCAAACTGGGCATTACGACCTGGTAGCTATCATGTCCAAAAACCCGCTTGGAATACATGGTGTATAGGTAATAAGAGGCAAATTATACAGCCCTAAAATGTAAACGCTTCATATACAGCGCTTACATGAGAAAAAGGGATGTATTCCATCTAAAAGTGTGGTTTAATGTTCAAGGAAGCAGAAATTTCGGCTTTTTTGTCGTCTGCTATATCTTGTCATGTCTGCGGATATGACGAACTTGAGGGCATATACCCTTTTCCTGTTCTTCAATTCATATATAGCAGATCGTATTTTTATCATAATGCCTTGTGATTAACACCATGCTAAGAAATTTAAGGATTTATGTAAAAATGACGGTGCTGTCTCAATTTGTCTTATTAAGCTTACGAAAAGGGAGATATTACTTATGCACGTTCGTTCCTTTCAATTGAGTGATGTGAATCCAGTAATGGAACTCATGCAGATTGCCTTGTCTGAGGAGTGCTACAAAGAGACGGTGGGCGCTTTTGCCCGTCAGCTTTCGTGGGATTCCGGTTTGATCGTCGTTGCGGAAGAAGATGAAGAGCTGGTTGGCGCTCTAATCGGCACGATTGATCAGAATCATGGTTGTTATTATCGTATTGCTATTCATCCGGATCATCGTCGGATGGGAATTGGCAAATCGCTTGTCGAGTCTATGGAGCAGCGTTTTCAGCAACGTAAGGTTAGCCGCATCTGGGTAGCCGGAGACAAGCATAACAGCGCAGCCATGCCTTTGTATGAAGCGATGGGCTATGGGGCAAGCCAGATTTTACAGACTTTTCAGCAGCTCAGCATTTTGGCTCCTCATTAATCGGCAATGGATATAAAGAGAATCGAATATTTTCAAAGCTAATATTTCCATTTAGAGCATATCTGAGTAACCGTTGCAATCGGGTACGGGATATGCTTTTCTATTTATAACAGGGTTGAGGAGGTTTATTATGGACACACTGGCTCCTTCGTCAGGCCCGCTTCCTTCGCCGGAAACGTCCAAACATGCAGGTCGTTGGAGTTACATACGCGATTGGTTGGTGACTCTTCTGATCGCGATGACTGTCTTGCTGCTGCTGAACCTGTTCGTGTTTAATTTGTCTACGGTCAGGGGACATTCAATGCAGCCGACGCTGATGGAAAGCCAGCATTTGTTTGTTAACAAGCTGGTTTACAATTTTCATGATCCGGGCAGGGGTGATATCGTGATATTACAAGATCCCGACTCCAATCCGTCCAGTCCGAGATTTTTAGTGAAAAGAGTCATAGGCACTCCGGGGGATGTAATCCGGGTTGAGCATAATCATCTATATGTGAACGGTAAGCTGCAAAACGAGCCTTACACCGACTCTGAGATTGAGGACGGTGATTACGGTCCTTTTACAGTGGAGCCGGGGCACTTTTTTGTCATGGGCGATAACCGACACGCCGCGGGCAGCAAGGATAGCCGATATTTTGGCAGCATTAAATCTCAGGATTTGCTGGGGCGTGCGGAGGTTGTATTTTGGCCGTTATCCGAGTGGAAGTGGCTGTAGAGCAGCCATAGTCTGTATGCTGAAAATTAATGGGGAACGTGTGCAAATCGTCAGGACCATGACGGGCAGGCGGTTACCGATCAGGAAGGGAAGAGAAATATGAAAGAAGTGATGGTATATACCGACGGCGCTTGTTCGGGAAATCCCGGTCCTGGGGGCTGGGGCGTCGTTTTACTATATGGAGAGCATCGCAAGGAGTTGTCCGGGGCCGAAAAAATGACGACAAACAATCGCATGGAGATCAAGGCCGTGATCGAAGCGCTCAAGCTGCTCAAGGAGCCTTGCCATGTAAAGGTACACAGTGACTCCGCCTATGTCGTAAACTGCTTCAAACAGGGCTGGATTAAGAATTGGCTTCGTAACGGCTGGCGTAACAGTAAAAATCAGCCAGTTGAAAACAAGGAGTTATGGGAAGAACTGTGGGAACTGATGAGCAAGCATGAGGTTGAGTATGTGAAAGTCAAGGGTCACAGTGACAACGAGCTGAACAATCATTGTGATTTCTTGGCGACCAGCGCTGTTAAAAATTTACGGTAGCATCTGTGGCTATATTCTGTTGAAATTTGAGATATGGGGATTTTACAGAAATCCTCATATAAGTGATATGAAAGAGAGGTGAGTATCGGATGCAACGTGGACAGACACCAACGGCTGCTGGAACCGCTTTGACTTGGGCATCGCTCAAGCAGGAGATTATCGAAGCGGCTCCGGGGCTGGGCATCGACTCCATCGGGTTCGCATCCGCCGATCCCTTTCTGTCTCTGAAAGCAATATTGGAAGAGCATCGCGCCAAAGGCTATGAATCCGGTTTTGAGGAGCCGGACATTGATAAACGGATCTACCCGGAGCTGTATGGTTCGCAGCCTGCATCCCTGATTGCCATTGCGGTGGCTTATCCTTCCAAAATGAAGGACCCGCCGAAGTCGGACAAAGGCAAGTACCGTGGCATTTTGGCGCGTTCCGCCTGGGGTAAGGACTACCACTTGGTGCTGCGCGAGGCGATGGAAAAGCTGGAGGCTTTTATAGGTGAACGGGTTCCTGACGCGATTATGAAAAACATGGTGGATACCGGGGAGCTGTCGGACCGGGCCGTAGCGGAACGGGCGGGTATTGGGTTTAGCGGAAAAAACACGATGATGATTTCACCGACACTGGGATCATGGATTTATCTCGGTGAGCTGCTGACGAATATCCCTTTTCAGCCGGATGAGCCGGTTACGGACGGTTGTGGGGAGTGTACCAAATGCCTGGATGCGTGCCCTACGGGCGCGCTTGTCGGGCCGGGGCAGCTCAATGCCCAGCGGTGTGTGTCCTTTTTGACGCAAACGAAAGGCTTTCTGGATGAGGAATTTATGCTGAAAATCGGGAACCGGTTGTACGGATGTGATACCTGCCAAATCGTATGCCCGAAAAATCGGGGCCTCAACTGGGATCATCATCCTGAGCTTACACCTGATCCCGAAATTGTGAAGCCATTGCTGCTGCCGTTACTGGATTTGAGCAATCGTGAATTTAAAGAGAGATTTGGTCAAAGTGCGGCAGCCTGGCGGGGAAAGAAGCCGATTCAGCGCAATGCGGTTATTGCGCTCGGCAATTTCAAGGATATTAGCGCCGTGCCCAAGCTGACGGAGGTTCTGCTGGATGATCCGCGTCCTGAGCTTCGGGGCACGGCGGCATGGGCTTTGGGCCGAATAGGAGGGGAAAACGCAATGACAGCGATCAAGCAAGCATCTGAGAAGGAACAACATGAGCAAGTACGCGAAATGGTCGCGCAGGCGCATTCCAAACTTGAGGAACGAGAACAGGCTGAACAGCAAAAGGTCTTAGAAGGGCCGACTACGATCTATTATGATGAAATGGAGACACCTATAGGCATTTTAACGCTGTGTGCAACGGACCGGGGGCTATGCCGGATTGATTTTGGCGTTTTTCATGCGAAGGAGGCACTGCTTCAGCAATGGGCCCGTACATGGATCGGGGAGTATGTCTATGTGCAGGAACCGGAAAAGCTGCGCGAGGCTGCGGACCAACTGCGTGAATATTTTGCCGGGAAACGACGTGATTTCACTGTGGCCTATGATTTGAGGGGCACCCCTTTTCAGGAGCAGGTATGGCGTGAGCTGCAAAATATTCCGTATGGTCAAAGCGTGTCCTACAAGGATATCGCGGAGTCAATTGGCAGAGCCAAGGCGGTACGTGCGGTCGGAGGAGCGAACAACAAAAATCCGTTGCCCATTCTGATACCATGTCACCGGGTATCGGGTGCAAACGGGAGTCTGGTTGGATATGCCGGAGGCCTGCCGATCAAGATAAAGCTGCTGGATTTGGAGAAGGAATGAGGACAAACGTTTGCAAATTGTGATTTGCTAGCTGTCCCATGTTTTGCTATGATAGGTTCGTGTATAATTCAAGAGGTTTCATATAAATATACAGAGGTGACGACTTCGTGGTGTGGAATATTGTCATTCCGATCATTACCCTGATTGTTGGTTTGGTCGGGGGATTTTTCATCGGTGCTTATTATCTTCGCAAACAGCTTGAAAAGATGCAAAACGATCCTGAGACGCTGCAAAAAATGGCCAAGCAGATGGGTTATAACCTGAATGGGAAGCAAATGCAGAAAGCCCAGCAGATGATGAAGAACCAGCAGTTCTCCAAAAATCAGCCAGGTCAGCGTAAAAATCAGGGCCATCGTAAATAATGAGCAACATAAGCACGAATGCCGCATGAGGTTGCACAGAGGAGGATTACTGTGGCTGGCGTAAAAGATTATATTAACCGCAAAGCTGCGGATAACCGGGATAAAATCGAGTACCATGTGGAGCAAATTCTACAACTGATCGGTGAGGACCCCAAGCGTGAAGGCTTGCTGGAAACACCGGCACGCGTAGCGCGCATGTATGAGGAGATATTTGCAGGTTATGAGGTTGATCCCCGGGATGCGCTGGGTGTAACATTCGACGAAAATCACGAGGAGCTTGTGATTGTGAAGGACATCGTCTATTACAGCCAGTGTGAGCACCATATGGCTCCTTTCTTCGGAAAAGTGCATATCGGCTATGTACCCAGCGGCAAAATTGTAGGACTAAGCAAGCTTGCCCGTCTGGTTGAGGCTGTGACGCGCCGTTTGCAGGTTCAGGAGCGCATTACGGCACAGATCGCAGATATTTTGAATGAAGCGGTCTCCGCTCACGGGGTTATGGTGGTCGTGGAAGGCGAGCACTTGTGTATGTGCGCAAGAGGCGTCAAAAAGCCTGGCAGCAAAACGGTAACATCTGCGGTACGCGGAACGTTTCGTGATGATGCTGCGCAGCGTGCAGAGTTCCTCTCGCTGCTCAAGGATTGACCGAACAGGCGTGACGGTGATGTGATGAATAAAAAAGAGTGGTTTACGCATAGGCGTAGCCACTCTTTTTTGCTAACATGAGAAAAGGTGGACGTTAACTGCTTTGAAGGAGGATAGCGTATGGAGAATGTACATATGTCAGCAGACAAAACAACGGTTTTGCCTGATCTGCAATGGTTTGAAGCGCCACTCGTGACCACTCAGACGGATGTTTTGTCTCCACTGGCGTGGGAGGAACTGGCCTGCCGGCAAGTAGGGCAAGGAGCTGCGCCTGTTTTGCATCTATGGCGGCACCCGGCTGCGCTGGTGATCGGCCACCGGGACCGCAGGCTTCCGTACGCGCCGCAGGCGATGGAGCGTGTGCGGAACGCCGGAACCTCGGTATGCGTGCGTCCCTCGGGCGGAGCGGCTGTCATGCTGGACAGGGGGGTACTGAACCTGTCCCTGATCCTGCCGAATCCGCAGCGGGCGATCAGCCTGCATGAAGATTTTCGGCTTATGGCGGGGCTGATCAGCGATGCGCTGGCCCCGTGGTCCGCCGAGGCGCAGACCGGGGAAATCGCCGGGTCCTTCTGTCCTGGCGATTACGATGTCAGCGTCCGAGGCCGCAAGTTTTGCGGCATTGCGCAGCGGCGGCAGGCCAAGGCCTATATCATCACGGCCTTTGTGATGATTGAGGGCAGTGGCGCGGAGCGCGCACAGGTGGTGCAGCGGTTCTATGCGGAGGCAGCCGGAGCTGCGTCGCCAGGCGTGGCGCAACCGGATTATCCGCAGGTGAATCCGGCAACGATGCGCAGCCTGGCGGAGCTGGCCGGGGTGCCGTCGGTTGAGGCGTATACGGCATCGCTGCGCCGTGTAGTCGAAAGTCGGGCGGCAATTTTGCCTGCTGATGACTCATTGGTGCAGCCGCAAGGACTGATGGAGCAAATGAGAGCGCTCAGAGAGCGATACGATTCGCAGGTGTAGTGGGAAGTATGTTCCTGGCTACAGAGGAGTCTTAGCTTAGAACGGTTGCCATCTCAGCTTCGAGGCTTGGGTGTAGCGCTTTTCGACCTCAGGCCAGTTCACGACATGCCACCAGTCCTCAATGTATTTGTTGCGCTCGTTCTGATGCTTTAAGTAATAGGCATGCTCCCATACATCTATCGCCAGCAACGGAATGGACTCCCATTGAGTCAGGTTCTGGTGCTTTTCGGCCTGCAAAATTTCAAGCCGTCCTGCACGTGGACTCCACGTCAGGATAGCCCAGCCGCCGCCCTCGACCTTCTCGGCTGCTGAGCTGAATTGCTTCTTGAATGCCTCATAGCTGCCAAAGTCCTTTTTGATCTGCTCCGCCAGCGGCCCGCTTGGTGTTCCACCGCCTTGAGGACTCATAATCGTCCAGAAAAGAGTGTGCAGATAATGGCCTGCACCGTTAAACGCCAGCTCGCGTTCCCAATGCTTCACAAGGTCAAAATCGCCCGTTTTCCGGGCTTCCTCCAGCTTTTTCTCCGCTTTGTTTAAATCATTCACATAGCTTAGATGATGCTTGTCATGGTGGATACGCATCGTTTTCTCATCAATGTACGGTTCAAGCGCATTATAGGGGTATGGGAGCGGCGGCAAACGATGTCCTCCGATAGGAACAGGCCTGCCGGGGGAAGTTTTTTCCGTAGCCGAAGGCTCTGTCTGGCTTGACTGGACGCCTTTGTCTTTGTTCGCCCACGGTCCTTCCCACCTCGTGCCGCCTGTCTGCCCTGTCTGCCGCTCTCGCAGCGCATCCTCGGGGTAATCCTCACCCTCTGCCGCCACATGAAACAACGCAGTGGCCCGCGCAATGGAGCCGGGCTCCTGAAAGGGGTTGGTCGAGATCAGGAAATACTGGCTCTCATATGCCGCATGCAGTACAATTCCGGTGGATTTCGGCTGTTGTCGTAACGCATGGCTGTGCTCGGTCAGCAGACTGAGCTGCCGTACATACTCTTGTGACTGGCGGTTTGCGGTTTGCAGCAATTCGTCCAGACGACGATTCAGCTCTTGTGAGACAGGCTGTGAATCTGATGTCACTCCTGCCGTTGCCTCAATCGATTGTAGCTCTACTTGTGCCGATCCTGACCCCGATTCTCTCGATTGCCCCGGATGCCCGGCTTGTGCTTGTGCAGCCGCCGCCGACCGCTCCCATTGACGATGCCACGCCTGATCTGCCGGATCAAGGGCGCTTCGCTGCTCTTCAAGCAGCTCTATAGCGGTGCGTTCCGTCTGTTCGAATACCGTCCTCCAGTCATCCAGCAGCCGCACGTAGGCAGGCTCCAGGCCCTCTGTAGCGGACTTAATCACTTCCACATGCCAGCTTTCCTGCTGTTTCCAATGCCGGATTTCCTCCAGCACACGTAAGGGCAGGAAAGACCCGTAAGTACTCAGCATCGTTTTTACCTCCCGTATCCCACTATGGCTATCCGGGCTGGTCCCAAGAACCTGACCCGGATGCATACGTACCCAGTATATTCGCCGTCTCATCGGGAATATGTCTATAAACTCCCCGATCCGGCGCGGACATGTAATGTGGGGCAATGAATACATAGTTGGACGCAAAAAAAGAAGCCTCGCTGCGGCACGGGTTAAGTGTCCACAGACGGGCTTCTCTATGTTGAAAGGAATATGGCTTCTAAAATAGACCCCTTACTTCGTAGTCGTTTGTTTACTGGCATTAGCGATAGTTTTCTTGTCCTCCAGCTCTTGTACACCGCTTAAAAACGTCGATACCCGCCGCAAATACTCACGTGGATGCTCCCTGAAAATAAGCTCATGCAGCCCGTTTTTGACAATCCATACACTGGAAAGCGAGTTGGTTTGATTGGCAGCGAGCTTTTCCGCAATCGGGTAAGGAGCCTTTTCATCCTGCGTCCCATGTACAAACATGATCGGGAACGGATAGTTTTCCGCTTTGACCTCTTGGTATGGAATCTGATGCAGGCTGGTACCGTTCAAGACTGGAAACAGCAGCTCCAGAATTTCCAGAGATGGATGGCGCGGCAGATCAATTTGATTATGAATGTTATGGTACAGCGTATCCGGCTCCAGGAGGAAGGTGCTGTCCAAAATCATGGCGTCCACATCTTTGGTTTGCAAGCCCGCCTGAAGAGCAGTTCCTGCCCCCATCGAGAAGCCCCATACGATAATCTCCGAGGAACCGCGTTGCTTCGCAAGCTGGATCGCCCCGAGAAGCTGCTGGGATTCCGCTTTGCCTCCGGTTGCGACGGCTTTGCTATTTTGTGATGCGAATCCGTAATCGAACATGACAACGTTAAAATTCAAACGGTGGGCATAATGCGCCAGATCATACATCGGAATCCAGCTTTCTTCGCGGTTGGCCCCATAACCGTGGCTGAAAATAATCGTTTTCTTCGATTGATCCGCCGGGATATACCAGCCCTGCACCATCCGGCTGCCGTCCTTGGCGGGGAAGCTGACATCCTCGTAGGGCATTCCTTTGGCCTGCATCGGGTTCGAGTACAGTGGCGCGACGGTTGGATTCGTCAGTACCCATGCGATATAGGCGTGCAGGGTAATAAAGCAAAACAATAGAAAAAATACGACCGACAGCAGCAAGGCAATAACGACATGCTTGATTCGCAGCAGCCGGGGGTTGATCAGTGGGGTGGACGGCTCATGGACAGCATGCTGTAGCTGAGAGCTGCGCTGGGATGTCGAAATCATGTAAGAGCCTCCTTATATAAAAATGAACTCCGTTTCATAGAATTCTAGGTACAATTCCACTTGAAAATGATAGTTTATGTCCGTATAGATACCTATTATCGTATGATGCGTGTTATCCAAAGTCAACGGCTGAACCGGAAAAGTAAAAATGATGCAAAGATTTGTCGATGTTTGTTCTCGTTCTGTAATATGGCTGTCACAAAAACATTGGTTTACAGTAGCCGCGACTATTCTATATAATTTATGTAACCATGTTTCATGGTGTGAAACGAATATGGAACAAAGAGGAGCGGTTCACAATGGAAGACCGTAAATTAACGGTTCGCGCCGTGGAGCGTGCGCTTGATATACTGATGTGTTTTACTGGAGATTCCGATCTGGGTCTAACAGAGATTGCTTCCAAAATTGGTTTACATAAAAGTACCGTTCATCGGCTGCTGACCACGCTGGAGGATCGGGGCTTTGTCGTTCGGAATCCCGCAACGGAAAAATACCGGCTCGGCATCCGGATATGGGAGCTATCCACCCATCTGTCGCAAAGCGACGAGCCGGCGATCCTATTACAGCCAGCGATGGAAGGATTGCGTGACCGTCTGGGCGAAACGGTCAGCCTATACCTGCGCGATGGCAGTATGCGTATCCGCATTCAGGCCGTGCAGAGCAATCAGGCGATCCGCCGCGTTGCGCCAGTGGGTGCAAGCATGCCGCTGGCTGTAGGAGCCTCCAGCAAGGTGCTGGCGGCCTTTATGCCGCCGCAGGAGCTGGAAGCCCTGCTAAGCGGGGATGAATGGCCGCCCTCGGTAGACCCGGAGGTCTATAAGGCTCAATTGCAGGATATTCGTGAGAAGGGCTATGCGACCAGCTATGAGGAGCGGGAGCCGGGCGCTGCTGCTGTGGCTGCGCCTATCGTGAATCGGAAGGGACAGGTCGCTGCGGCCTTGTCTGTATCCGGTCCGGTCAGCCGACTAGCGCCCGAGACGTTGCATGATTTTGCACCGATTTTGATCGAGGCGGCAAAGGAAATGGGGCTTATGCTTCCATAATCTTTGGAAAAAGGGACCAGAGAAGGGTTGCCAAAGCCGTAAATTTGAAGTAATCTGATGGGGATGGCGGGTTGTCAGTTATAGCCGCCTCATGCGAATAGAATTATCACAGTTACTGGGGGAGCCTGTAATGCCGGGCTGAGATGGAATCGCACTAGATTCCGGACCCTTTGCACCTGATCTGGATCATACCAGCGTAGGGAAGTAATCGGCCATTGAAATGTATACGTAGCCGCTGTCTATGGCAATGCATCGGAGTATGATTCCGCGTGCGTAGCCGTCTGCATAGCTGTTTCGTTAGATTAGCCGGTTCCCTGGGGAACCGGCTTTTTTGCATAGATCAGCCAGCCTGGGGATGGTTCCGGATCGGTGTGTCATTTCATCGAAACGGGAGGAATGGACAATGAAACCGACAGAAACAGAAGGAACAGCAGGGAACGCAGTGGATGAACAGACAGGAGGGGTGAAGCCCTTTCCGGGGAGCCGCAAGGTATATATTCAAGGCTCGCGGCCGGACATTGCCGTACCGGAGCGTGAAATCGCCCTGCATCCCACACATACGCCACAGGGCACGGAGCATCATGAGCCGTTACGTGTGTACGATACGAGCGGTCCCATGACCGACGAAGCCTATCAGGTCGATATCCGTCAGGGCTTGCCTCAATTACGGCGGGCTTGGGCACTGGAACGGGGCGATGTGGAGGCTTACGAGGGGCGTGCCGTCAAGCCAGAGGATAACGGGTTGAAGCCCGGCTCCAAACGGGAGACGGCTGAATTTCCCGGCGTTACCAACCGTCCGCTCCGTGCGCGGCAAGGGCGTAGTGTAACGCAAATGCATTATGCGCGGCAAGGGATCATTACGCCCGAAATGGAATTTTCATCCATCCGCGAAGGGGTGGAACCTGAGTTTGTTCGACAGGAGTTGGCGGCTGGACGAGCCATTTTGCCTTCAAATATCAACCATCCGGAAAGTGAGCCGATGGTGATTGGGCGTCATTTTCACGTGAAGATTAATGCGAACATTGGTAATTCTGCGGTTACGTCCTCCATCGAGGAGGAAGTGGAGAAAATGACCTGGGCTGTACGCTGGGGCTCGGATACGGTCATGGACCTGTCCACAGGCCGTAACATCCATACGACACGTGAATGGATCATCCGTAACTCCCCTGTGCCGATTGGGACTGTACCACTGTATCAGGCGCTTGAAAAGGTGAACGGCGAAGCCGAGGCGCTAACGTGGGAGCTGTATCGTGACACGCTGATTGAGCAGGCGGAGCAGGGCGTGGACTATTTCACCATTCATGCGGGCGTGCTGCTGCGGTATATTCCGATGACGGCAAGTAGAATGACAGGAATTGTGTCCCGTGGAGGGTCGATTATGGCGGCATGGTGCCTTGCGCACCATCAGGAGAACTTTTTGTACACGCATTTTGAGGAAATATGCGAAATCATGAAAGCCTACGATGTGGCCTTTTCCCTCGGGGATGGTCTGCGTCCGGGTAGTATCTATGATGCGAATGATGAGGCACAGTTTGCTGAGCTGGATACGTTGGGTGAGTTAACGCAAATTGCCTGGAGGCACGACGTTCAGGTCATGATTGAAGGACCGGGACATGTCCCGATGCACAAAATCAAGGAGAATGTGGAACTGCAAATGGAAATTTGCAAGGAAGCTCCCTTTTATACACTGGGACCGCTCACGACGGATATTGCACCCGGATATGATCATATTACCTCGGCTATCGGGGCGGCAATGATCGGTTGGTTCGGGACGTCCATGCTATGCTATGTTACGCCGAAGGAGCATTTGGGCCTGCCGAACAAGGATGATGTCCGCGAGGGTGTCATTACCTACAAAATTGCGGCACATGCTGCCGATCTGGCAAAAGGCCATCCACGGGCGCAGCAGCGGGACGATGCTTTGTCCAAGGCACGCTTTGAATTCCGCTGGCGCGATCAGTTCAATCTTTCGCTCGACCCTGAGCGGGCTCTGTCCTACCATGATGAGACGCTGCCAGCAGAGGGAGCCAAGGAAGCACACTTTTGCTCGATGTGCGGTCCCAAGTTTTGCAGTATGCGTATCACGCAGGACATTCGCGCCTATGCGGCGGATAAGGGGCTGAACACCGAAGAAGCGGTAGCCGCCGGGATGCGTGAGAAGGCAGAGCAGTATCGGGATGACGGGCAGTAAATCCTTAAACTTATGAACGCATGAATAACAAAAGCCGTGGTTCTCTACAGATTGTAGGGGCCACGGCTTTTTAGCTTATGTAAAGCGAGATCATGCAACCGGATAAAGGGCGGCTTTATTTTTTACCCATTTTCTCATTCAAAATGTCCTGAAAGCTGAGCTTCTTCTCCGAGCTGTCTTCTTTCTTCTGCATACTCACCGCGTTGGCACGTTGGTATTGTTGATGGAAAGGCATCAAGGTGTGTACAGTTAAATTCATTGTATTCATGCAGGTAGTTCCTCCAATTCCATTTTGTCAAATTCAGATTGAGTTGCTTAGGACGTCTGTATAGGACTATTCGTATGTACTTGATGTCGTAATACCGGGTAGACTGCTTGGTAATGTTTCAATCATTATAAACGCATTTTTTCAAATTAAAACGCTTTTGACATAAAACAGGAAGATGGTCATATGTGTCCAAAATGAGGATTAGGTGTATGGTCATTCTGAGGGAAAATGTGCCTAGGTCCAGAACAAGGGCCAGAGGCCCGTTTTCTTAGTTTAGTAGTCGGGACCGTGTTTTTTTGTCGAATATCCTTATATAAGTGAGGATTTTGCAAAGTCCTGAAGTCAATATGAAGTCAGTCTGGTGGCGAATTAAAGTGTCAAAGTTGTATTGACTTTATGTTTGGGAGTGGATACCATGAACTGGTTGTAAGCGTGTTTTAGCTACTAGAGTCAGCCAATCCATCTGGCGATTCATCCGTTGAAATGTTTGAGAAAGGACCAGGACATATATGAAAAAAAGAATTGCAGACATCGCATTTATTATTCTGGGTGCGTTTTTTTTCGCGCTGGCTGTTAATCTGTTTGTTATCCCGAATGAGTTTGGCGAGGGGGGTGTTACAGGGGTCACGATTATTTTGTACTACCTGTTTCAGTGGTCCCCTTCGATCGTCAATCTGGTGATCAATGGCTTGCTGCTGATTGTCGGGTATAAATTTTTGGACAAGAGAACGACCCTGTACACCGTGATTGCAGTCGCTTTTAACTCGTTGTTTTTACATTTAACGGCCAACTGGCGGATTGATTCGCATGAGCCGACGATTAACGCCGTATTTGCCGGGGTTTTGGTGGGGATCGGGATTGGTTTGATCGTGCGGGTGGGCGGTACAACAGCAGGAACGGTCATTTTGGCCCGGATCGCCAACAAGTATCTGGATTGGAATATCAGCTATGGTTTGCTGTTTTTTGATCTGATTGTTGCATTTTCATCCTATTTTATTATTGGCCCGGAAAAGCTCATGCTGACCATCGTTATTTTGTACGTCGGTACGAAGGTTATGGATTTCATGATCGAAGGTCTGAATCCGAAGAAAGCGGTCATGATCATTTCGGAGCATCAAAATAAAATTGCAGAAATGGTCATTACCCAAATGGATCGGGGAGTTACAGTCCTGTCAGGCCACGGGTACTACACGAAAAATCCGAAAGAAGTTCTGTATATTGTCATCAGCAAGCAAGAGGTGTCGGCGCTTAAAAAGATTGTGAAGGCTATCGACACAGCAGCGTTTATCACCATTCATGACGTGCGGGACGTGTTCGGAGAGGGTTTTTTGGATATTTCGAAGTAATTGGCGAGTACGAAGGTTATAGGGTAACATGGTTGGAAGTCGGTCCTGAGGGATCGGCTTTTTTGTTTTATATAGATAAAAAATACCCCCGATTCGCAGATAGAGCTGCAATCGGGGGGTTCTTCACATTTGACGTTCAAAAACTTAGTCTGCGATCATTTGACGTAATACGGTTTGCAGAATACCGCCGTTGTGGTAGTAGTCGATATCGACGGTGCTGTCCAGACGGGCAGTTACCGGGAACTCGAACTTCGTGCCATCCTCACGTTTGGCAACAACCGTAAGCTCTTGACCCGGCTTCACGTCATTGTCGATGCCGAGAATATCAAACGTTTCACGGCCGTTCAGACCCAGGCTGGACCAGCCGTTGCCTTCCTGGAATTGCAGTGGAAGCACACCCATACCGACCAGGTTACTGCGGTGAATCCGCTCGAAGCTTTCTGCAATGACGGCTTTGACGCCCAGCAGAAGCGTACCCTTCGCTGCCCAGTCACGTGAGCTGCCTGTGCCGTATTCCTTGCCGGCAATAACGATCAGGTTTTGATCGGCTGCCTGATATTTCATAGATGCATCGTAGATGGACATTTCCTCATCTGTCAGCAAGTATTTGGTCACGCCGCCCTCGGTGCCGGGAGCTACGTTGTTGCGGATACGGATGTTAGCGAACGTACCACGCATCATGACCTCATGGTTGCCCCGACGGGAGCCGTAGGAGTTGAAGTCCTTGCGTTCCACGCCATGCTCCTTCAAGTACAGTCCTGCCGGGCTGGAAGGGGCGATGTTGCCTGCTGGTGAGATATGGTCCGTCGTGACCGAATCATTCAACAGGGCAAGCACACGGGCATTACGGATTTCCTTGATATCCTGTACGCCATCCTGAAGTTTTTCAAAGAATGGTGGATTTTGAATATAAGTTGATTTTTCATCCCATTCATACAGTTCGCCTTCAGGAACCGGAATGGAGTTCCATTTTTCGTTGGCAGTAAATACATTCTCATATTTACGACGGAACATATCCGGGCTGAGAGACAGGCTGATCGCTTCCTTGATCTCCTCGGAGGTTGGCCAGATGTCTTTCAGGTAGACAGGCTGATTGTCCTGATCGTAACCGAGCGGATCATTCACCAAATCAATGTTCACCGTACCTGCCAACGCATAAGCAACAACCAGTGGCGGTGAGCCGAGATAGTTGGCTTTGACCTGCGCATGCACGCGGCCCTCAAAGTTCCGGTTGCCGGAAATGACTGCACCAACCGTCAGATCGTTGTCTGTGATGGCCTGACTCACTTCGTCAGGAAGCGGACCGGAGTTACCGATGCAGGTCGCGCAGCCATAGCCAGCTACATGGAAGCCGAGTGCTTCCAGCGGACCGATCAGCCCTGCTTTTTGCAGGTATTCCGTCACGACAAGGGAGCCCGGCGTCAAGCTGGTTTTCACATAGCCCGGCTTTTTGAGCCCGCGTTGTACTGCCTTTTTGGCGAGCAAGCCTGCGCCCAGCATAACGCTTGGGTTGGAGGTGTTCGTGCAGCTTGTGATAGCCGCAATCACGACTGCGCCAGTACCCAGCTCGCTGGTGGAGCCGTCCGGATGGGTCAGCGGAATTTTCTGCGCGATCTTTTCATCACTCAGTCCGTAGCCGCCTTTGTCCACAGGGGTACGGATAATGCCTTCAAAGGTTTCCTTCATGTGGCTAAGCTCAACACGGTCTTGTGGACGTTTGGGACCAGCGAGACTTGGTACAACCGAAGCAAGATCCAGTTCAATCGTATCGCTGAACACAGGGTCCGGCGTATCGGATGTGCGGAACATGCCTTGCGCTTTGTAATATTCCTCTACAAGACTCACTTGCTCATCAGAACGTCCGGTGCTGCGCAGGTAGGCCAGCGTTTCCGCATCAACCGGGAAGAAGCCAACCGTTGCGCCGTATTCCGGTGCCATATTGGCAACCGTTGCACGGTCAGCCAAGCTGATGTTAGCCAGGCCAGGTCCGTAAAATTCTACGAATTTGCCGACTACGCCTTTTTTACGCAGCATTTGGGTTACAGTGAGTGCCAGATCGGTGGCGGTAGAGCCTTCCGTCAGACTGCCTGTCAGCTTGAAGCCGATAACATCCGGTGTGACAAAATACAGCGGCTGCCCCAGCATACCCGCCTCTGCCTCAATCCCGCCGACGCCCCAGCCTACAACACCCAGACCGTTAATCATCGTCGTATGGGAATCCGTTCCGACGAGGGAATCCGGGAAGACGACGGTTTCGCCGTCAATGGTTTTGGTGGCGGCCACGGATGCCAGATACTCCAGATTGACCTGATGGACGATACCAGTGGACGGCGGCACGGCACGGAAGTTGTTGAACGCCGTTTGCGCCCAGCGCAGAAAACGGTACCGTTCCTCGTTACGCTCAAATTCTACATTAATATTATAGTCCAGCGCTTCACTGGTACCGAAAGCATCGACCATAACCGAGTGGTCGATAACAAGATCGACGGGTACGAGCGGATTGATTTGTTTCGGGTCGCCGCCCGCTTTTTTCACAGTATCGCGCATGGCTGCCAAATCGACAACCACCGGAACGCCAGTAAAATCCTGAAGCACGATGCGTGCAGGGATGAATGGAATTTCCTTGTTGGTGTCACGATCCTCAGCCCAGCCTGTAAGCTGCTGCACATGCTCCTCAGTAATTGCGCGTCCATCGAATTGGCGCACAGCGGCTTCCAGCAACACTTTAATGGAGAAAGGCAGCTTGGCGATACCGTTTTTTCCTTGTTCCTCCAGTGCCTTGAGACTGTAATAACGGTAAGGCTTGCCGTTAACTTCGAGACTGCGGGCAATGGAGAATTGATCTTTTCCTGACATAAGTATTACCTCCTTGAAGTGGATGCTTGGGGAAAATAGGGATGTCGTTTTTTCGACGTCTTGCACAGTTGGTTTAATTTGGTTACGCTCTCATGAAAGCAGCATGGCTGATTTGAAGAATAACCGATTAACCTAAGGATAACCGTTATTTTCATAATAGAGGAGAAGAAGATTTCTAATGGTTTCATTAGGTGAAACCTAATTTCAAAATAATGTTTCTGAATTAAGTATACCGTTTTCAATCGATTCCGTAAAGTTTTTTTGGCCTAATTTATGTGCCGAAGCCTGGAAAATAAAACGTTCCTCTTTCTCGTGTTTCCGTGTTCATACCAAGCTTTAGAGATTCATACTTATAGATAGAGAGCCATATCAGGCTATAGAGGGAAGTAAGAAAGTTATTCAGTATTCCGGCTATTCCCAAACAGGGATGGCGGGACGGAAATGGAGGGACAGGGATGGGGGAGCGGGAATGGAAGCAAGCCCTTTTTGCTTATGTGAACCAATATAACCGGAGTGAGGTGAACGGCGCTCCGCAGCCGGATGAATATCTGGAGGTAGGCCAGCGGATGGAGCGCGCGGCCCGTACGGCCAGATTGGAACAGTGGTATAACGAGCGGAACGCCGCTCCCTTACGTAGTGAAACACGCGCCAAGCCGCTGCGAATTGTACAGGATACGCCAGAGGAGGCTGTGGTGGATGTACAACTGCATGTCCGGCTCTTTTACGAAAAAGGCGGGATGACTCACCGGGAGGATCGGATTGAACGGGAACGTCTGACGTTCACGCGTGAGGGGGAAGCCTGGCAGGTAGCAAGAATCGAGCGTGATCCGGCAGAAAGGAAGCCAGCGGGGGGAGAGGTTCCTTTTGAACAGGCTTCGTTTAATCAGGGAGGGAATCTGCCGCTGCTGAATCAAGGTGTACTGGGCTTTGGCTCATCAGCACGCCCCAGCCGATATCGCCGGGAAGAGGCGGCAGCCTATGCGGATCAGTGGTGGGATAGCTTCAACCCGGAGTTTGAAGGTTTTGATGTGGATTGCACCAATTATATCTCGCAATGCCTCTTTGCAGGGGGAGCACCGATCCACTATACTGGTAAAAGAGAATCGGGCTGGTGGTACAAAGGACGGGTCGCCGGACGTGAGTTGTGGAGCTACAGTTGGGCAGTTTCCAACAGTCTGGAGCGGTATTTGGGCTCCAGCTCGTGGGGGTTGACCGCCGAGCAGGTGAGCCGTCCGGAGCAGCTTATGCTGGGAGATGTCATTTTTTATGATTGGGATGGTGACGGCATCTTTCAGCACAGCACGGTGGTAACGGCCTTTGATGCGGGTGGCATGCCGCTTGTCAATGCGCATACGGTAAGCTCCAGACATCGTTATTGGGACTACAAAAATTCGTATGCGTGGACGGACAACACGGTGTATCGCTTTTATCACATCGCCGACTATTTTTAAATGAAATGTTTATAACAGGTACAGTGACGCAAATCAGGCACAATGACGAAAGCAGGAAAGCGGAGGATAGGCATGGCAAAACAAAAATTGACCGTAGGGCTGGTGTACGGCGGCAAATCAGGCGAACATGAGGTTTCGCTGCAAACGGCGTATGCGGTACTGAACGCTTTTGATTATGAGAAATATGAGATTATTCCTTTTTATATTACAAAGGCTGGCGATTGGAGCAGAGGGTCGCTGCTTGACGCACCTTTGGCTTCCGTAGAGCAATTGAAGCTGGAGCGTGCAGAGGGCAGTACGAAGGCGGCATTAGATACGTTGTTCGGCAAGCTGTACGGAGAGCAGACGCTGGATGTGCTGTTCCCGCTGCTGCATGGCACCTTTGGTGAAGACGGAACAATTCAGGGCTTGTTCGAAATGGCGGATATGCCATATGTCGGTGCGGGAGTGCTGGCTTCTGCCGCAGGGATGGACAAAGGCGTCATGAAGAAGCTGTTTGAGCATGCGGGACTGCCCCAAGTGAAATACTGTTATTTTAATAGTACACAATGGGAGCAAACCAGCCATGACCTCGTGCGCAAGATGGAAACCGAGTTAGGGTACCCGTGCTTCGTCAAGCCGGCGAATCTGGGATCAAGTGTCGGCATTTCCAAAGCCACTAACCGGGAAGAGCTGGAAAAGGCAGTCGAGCTGGCTTTGCAATTTGATCTGAAGGTCATTGTGGAGGAGTATGTTGATGCCCGCGAGATCGAGGTCAGCGTACTCGGCAACGACGAGCCTATTGCTTCGGTACCGGGCGAAATTGTATCGTCCAGCGACTATTACGATTATGCTGCCAAATACACGGACGGCCAATCGGAAATGCTCATTCCGGCACCGTTGGACGAGGAAGTGGCGGATCGTATCCGTGAAGCCGCATTGCAAGCATTCCGCGCTCTGGAGGGCTGCGGGATTTCCCGTGCCGATTTCTTCGTCAGACGTTCGGACGGACATATTTTTATTAATGAAGTAAACACGATGCCAGGCTTTACGCCGTTCAGTATGTATCCATTGCTGTGGAGAGAAACGGGCGTATCCTATCAAAGCCTGCTGGACCGCATGATTGCGCTGGCACTGGAGCGTTATGAACGCAGGTCTGCGCTGCACTACGAGAACTCATAAAACGAACCAGGGGGAGCTGATCACTCCCTTTTTTGTTCATATACATGGTATACAATTAGGATTTGCAAGAATCCTTAATCACGAAAGGTGGCGGCTAAACATGGGCTTTCAAACCGAATTTAACTCTGTGTGCAAATTCAAGAGCGAACAGGAATTGTACGAACTGCTGGAATACGGACGCGGCAAAATGGTTAAATCCGGCCTGCGTGTGTTCCCCACAGGTCAGAAGGTCATCGCTTACAGCGTGGACAATGTGGCAGTAGCCATCGTGCAGATTGTCGGCTGTATTGCCGAAATCAATTTTCAGGGCGACGAAGTGACCGAGGTTGAAATGATCCTCATTCGCAAGCTGAATGAAGAGGAAGCAAGAGTTCAGACCGCATTGGCGGATGAAATGTTTTTTGGAGCGCAATAGACAGGTGAAGGACAGATTAACGCCGAATCAGAGGGGGCTTTTCCGGGTATGATTCAGTAGAAAAGGGATTGAGGTTACAGAACGAAAGCGGCCTCGCCATCTACTGCGATCTGTTGAAAGGAAGGACACCCTATGATAGTAAGGTTCGGCTATGTAGCCATGTCAGTCACCGTACAAAATGCATCGCCCTCCAAAACGATGACGATGGCCAGCTTTAACAAAATTGGAGATCGAGAGGCCGCGATCCGCAAGCTGGAACGAATTGCAACCGAAAACCTGCATAATACATTGCGGTTGCTGCGTCATAATCGGGCGAGCGATATCAAGGTTTACCGTTTTTCATCCAAGCTGATTCCGCTGGCGACTCATCAGGATTTGCGTGGCTGGGACCCCATTCAGGCACTTGCCGCTGATTTTGCAGAGGTCGGGAATGTTGTCAAAGCGAACGGGATGAGAGTCTCGTTTCACCCGGATCATTTTACAGTGCTGAGCACTCCCCGCCCGGAAGTACTGCAAAGCTCCATTAACGATCTCAAGCATCATAAAGCGATGCTGGAGGCGATGGGACTCGGTGCGGATGCCAAGAACAACATTCATATCGGCGGCGCGTATGGAGACAAGGTGACGTCGAGTCAGCGTTTTGTAGAGCAAGTAGGTGCGCTGGAGCTTTCGTTAAGGGAACGAATGACGCTGGAAAATGATGATAAAACGTTTAATGCGATGGAAACGCTGGAAGCGTGCAAGCGGACGGGGCTGCCGATGGTTCTCGACATTCATCATCAATGGGTAAATAACGAGGGCGAGAAGCCGTGGGAGCTGTGGCCTGGCATTTTGGATACATGGAAAGGGGAATTGGCTCAAACGGGTTCTTCTCCCGATAATCCACTACCACCCAAAATCCATGCGTCCAGTCCCAAAAGTGAAAAAGACCCCCGCGGTCATGCGGACGGTGTTCAGGTGGAGCCGCTGCTTACTTTTTTGCGTAACATTGCCGGATATACGGGTCGGATTGACGTCATGCTGGAAGCCAAACGCAAGGATGAAGCGTTGTTCGGGCTGATGAAGGAACTGCGTGTACGAGAAGGTGACGGAGTAAAGGTGCTAGATGGGGCTTCGGTAGAAATTACGCCTTAAAGAATAGGGTTCTGCGGATAATGTTCCCAAATAGAGAAACTTTATGGAATATATTGTGTATACTAGATTGTGTAAACTAGTAAATTGTACTTTAACAGAGATGGTTAAGAGGACTGTGCTGTAATGCAGCTTCGTAAACCACGTAACAATGATATAGAAAGTAGAGTGAACACGTTGAATGAACATGAAAACGAAAAGGTTCCCTATATTGTATCAGGAAAAAGCTATACCGCCGTGGCCATTAACGCGGCATCCAAAGCAGGGGAATGGATCAAAAGCAGACTGGGGACCGTCGAGCAGTTAAGCACCAAGCAGTCCCCGACGGACCTTGTGACCGAAGTGGATAAAGGTGCGGAGCAGATGATCCGCAGACTGATTCTCACGCATTTTCCCGACCATGCCATTTTGGGCGAAGAGGGGGTAGAGCCGGGTGCCGAGGCTTCGGCCCGTGCATTGGAGGCTGCTCGTGAAGAGGAATATTTGTGGATTATTGATCCAGTAGACGGTACAACCAATTTTGTACACAGCCTGCCGTACTACAGTGTATCTATCGCTTTGGCCCACTGTGGAGAGGTGATTGTTGGTGTCATTTATGATCCGTCCCGCGACGAAATGTTTGTGGCTGAAAAAGGTAAAGGCGCGTATGTACATGGCAATCTGATGAGGGCATCCAGAGAAGAAACACTGGGAGACAGTCTGGTGTGCATCGGCTTCCCGCCGGACCGCACTTTTGCACAGCCGCTGAATATGAAGATTGCACAGGCACTTACACCGCAGGTACGAGGCATTCGGGCACTCGGCTCGGCAGCCCTGCATCTGGCTTATGTGGCATCGGGACGGCTGTCAGCCTATTGTGAAATCGGTTTGAATGCCTGGGATGTAGCAGCGGGCGCTTTGCTGGTACAGGAATCGGGAGGAACGATCACAGATACGCTGGGCAGGCCTTATGACCTTAGTGTGCGACATATTGCAGCGACTAATACGGCTATTCATTCTCAACTCATTCAAGTACTGAAAGAAGCAGACGCAACCGGGTTATAATACACCTATATCGCTTATACCTGAAGGAGGAAGGATGATGGGCCAATCCGAGGATTTGGAGCGCGAGCTCAGTGAATTGCTGACGGAAGGCGAAATTCGTGAGAATGAGGCCAAAAAACGCGAACGGCTCACTCCTAAATATGAGGTGCGGATTCAAACCCATATCGACCCTATTGTCGAAGAGACGCGTAAATACCGCAGCATGGCACGGGAACTGGATGACCGTTACGATGAATATATGAGCAAGGCGGACAAATCGGAACCAACCGACAAACGCTGAGCGAACACAAATACCTCTTGCCGAATGACCAAGGCATGGGGTATTTTGTATGATGTACAGCTTTATCGTGCAATCTCCATTCCATGCTGGAACGCGCAGGACGAGCGAAGGAGGCGACATCCACTGATCACTTATTTTAAAAGCGCTTTCAAAAATGCCGGAATCCATCATAAAATGGTACTGCTGATTACGGTGCTCATGCTGGTTAATTTTGCGGTTGTTGCAGTCATACTTAAATACGTATTTCATATTTATGATAATCAAATGTATAAAAAGACATCCGAAGTACTCAACATTTCTTCAATCGGCATTGAAAATGAGCTGAAGGATGTTGAAAAAGTTACTTTCAAGGTGACAACAGACGAACAGCTTCAGCGTTATTTGCTACAATTGGAAAGAGAAACCTCGCCGTATACCAAAATGGTGCTGCGTAAAAAAATAACGAATAGGCTTGTCGCCTTCGCAGGCTCTGAAACCTATATCTATTCTATGATGGTGATCGACAAAGAGGGGCAGGTCATGAGTGCGGGCAACCGTGAGGGTATTCCCTCAGAGCTTCGATCCACCCTGTCGGAGCTGGCAGCCGAATATGACGGTTCCAACGCATGGTACGCGGCAGGTCACTCCTCCTTACTGGCAGCGCGGCAATTCAAATCCTTTACAGATACCAATTTTACGTTAAATGGGCTCGGAACGCTCGCGATTCGTGTGCGGATTGACCGAATTGTAGCGGATCGTGTGCAGACCTCCGGTCGTGACGGACAACTGATGATTACAGATGGCAAGCAGATGATTTATCCCGAAACACCGCCTTTGAGTGAGAGTGATATGCAGGCCGAGCTTGCGCGGAAGCAGCCTTACGGAATTGCGACCTACACAGGCGGGACCTTTTTCGCAGCCCAGATCAAATCCTCTTATACGGGCTGGACATATTTGCATATGACCCCCTTTGATGATATGTTTCGCAGTATTACTATAATCAAGGAAATTGTAAGCGCTATTTTTGTCATTATGCTTCTGATCGCATTGGCACTGGGAGCCCGATTATCTGGCAGTATTACAAAGCCGATCGTTCAACTAATCCAGAACATGCGTAAAATTGAAAAAGGAGATCTCGACCGTCTGGAGGAGGAAGCACTCGGCGCAGTTCCGCTTTCCACACAGGATGAGGTGGGCTTGCTGCACCGGACTTATAAGAAGATGATCCGCCGTATCCGTGAGCTGATTAATGAGAATGTTGCGAAGCAGCTATTGCTACGGGAGACGGAATTAAAGGCGCTTCAGGCTCAAATTAATCCACATTTTTTGTATAACACGCTGGAGTCTGTGAACTGGCTCGCCAAGGCGAATAAGCAGGACCGTATCTCAGAAATGGTAGAGGCGCTTGCATTTCTGTTGCGCAGTGCGGTCAGTTTTGAGGAACAGCTCATTCCACTTCGGAAAGAGTTGGACATTGTGCGAAGTTATGTAACGATCCAAAAAACACGCTTCGATGAACGTCTTGTTTTCCATCTGGATGTGCCAGAGGAGCTGATGGATGCGCAGATTCCGAAGCTGACGCTTCAGCCCTTGGTGGAGAATGCAATTCATTATGCGCTGGAGCTGCAAATTGAGCCATGTCGGATTTCTATTGTTGTCAGGGTGAGGGAAGGTGCGCTTTTCCTGCGGGTGGAGGATGACGGGCCGGGCATGACGCAGGATTTTCTGGAAAAACTGCGAAGCGGGCAGGTCACGACCCGTGGACAGGGCATCGGCCTTACCAATATTCAGGAACGGATTAGCCTGACATTTGGTACTCCATGGGGGATAGAACTGCACAGTGAGTCAGGAACAGGAACGTCGATTCATGTCTGTATTCCATATGTGAAAGGGGAACAGGGTCATGTACAAGGTGCTGCTGGTTGATGATGAGCGTATGATTTTGGAAGGAATATCACAGGTGGTAGATTGGAGCAAAGCAGGGACAAAGCTGGTGGGTACAGCACGCAATGGGATTGAGGCCTACGATCAGATTCAGGCCAGTCCGCCTGATTTTGTGATCAGCGACATCTCTATGCCTGGATTGGATGGCATCGGCCTGGTTGCCAAAACGACGGAGCATTTTCCGGATGTTCGTTTCATTCTGTTGTCCGGCTATAAAGATTTCGACTATGCTTGTCGGGCCATGCAATACGGGGTGAAGCACTATTTATTAAAGCCCTGCAATGAGCGACAAATCCATGAGGCGTTGACCGAGTTGGGGCAGGAGCGGGAGGAACAGGAGGAACGCAAGCAGTTTGTGAACCGGATGAAGCTTGATTTTCAGCGTATGCTGCCGCATGTGAAGGAGCATTTTTTGAAGGAGTTTATTTCCTATAAAACTTACGGCAGTCGGGATATCGCTTTTTATGAGCGGTTATTCGGTCTGGAGCTGCAAGATAAGCAGGTTCGAATGCTACTGCTGCGAGTCGAGGAATCCCATGAGCCGGAGCATCTGTTTGCGCTGCAAAATATTGCAGCGGATTTAATGGATGATGTCCTGCTTGGAACGACCATGCAAGGCCAACTGCTCATCGTGCTGGAAAGCGGGGGCGATACGTCCAGGCTGATGGAGCAGCTTGACGCGGTACGTGCAACGTTTCGCCGTTTTTACAAGCTGGAGGTAACGGTTGCGGTTAGCGAGTCTGACAGTATGGAGCACTCGAGGGGGATGTACCGGGAGACACTGCATTGTATGAATCACCGTTTCTATACCGGGGAGGGCAGTCTGATTACGAAGGAAGATTTGGCGACCGAGGACCCACGGGAGATGGCCGATTTGGAGCTGGACGAGGAAAAGTTTGGTCTGCTGATCAAGGCTGGAAATACGGAGGAGGTTGTACAGGAAGTGGATCGACTGTTTGGCATTCTGTCCCGTATGAAGCTGGAAATTTCGGTGACCCGTTCCTATGTGCTTCAGCTGTATGCCGCCATGATCCGTATATGCCCTGAAGAGGAGCGCTCCGAGTTTACGAGCCGAATGGCCGTGCTGGCAGAGCAAAAAACGCTTGCTTGTCTCAAATCCTTTGTGCAGGAGGCCGCCGGACGAATGACGGCAATCTACTATAAGAGCAATGTGAGCCGTCAATCCTCCACGGTTGATAAAATGATCACCATTATTGAGCAAAACTATCGAAAATCCGATTTGTCCCTGAACGCAGTGGCCGGGCAAATGCTGTACATGAATTCCGACTACCTGGGGAAAATTTTCAAAAAGGTAACGGGTGAAAACTTTTCACATTACGTTAATCGCTATCGGATCGAACGTGCGGCTGAGCATATTCGGGAGACGGGAGATGTAAAGGTGTTTGAGCTGGCGGAATGGTTCGGCTTCGGAGGGAACGCCCAATATTTTAGCCAGGTGTTCAAAAAATGGGCGGGTATGACGCCATCAGAGTACATCAAGTCACACGAACGGGGATGAGCGCTGGAGCCCCTCTGTTTTTTAAACCCAGGAAATCTGATTTGTGTATTCCAATGCTTCTCTGCTTTTGGGAAAATAACAACAGGAGCAAATGTAAACGCTATCAATTTTGCGTAAATACGTTGTCACTTGTAACACGGCTCCTTTCTAGAACAGCGAAAAGGGGAGAGATAAGTGGGCAAAAAGGGATGGTTTCTGGTCATGGCTATGCTGCTCGTGCTGACGACGGCATGCAGCGGAGCGAACAGCGGTGGCAATTCGGGCACAAGTGCAGACGGGAAGGTAAAGTTGCGGATCGCTTGGTGGGGATCGGATACGCGTCATGAATATACGCAGAAGGTCGTTGACCTGTATAAGCAGAAAAATCCAAATGTGACGATTGATGTGGAGTATGCCTCTTTTGATGACTATTGGAAGAAGCTCGCCCCGCAGGCTGCGGCAAACCAGCTGCCGGATATCGTACAAATGGACATTTCGTACATTAGCCAATATGCGAAAAACGGTCAACTGGAGGATCTAGCGCCTTACTTGAATCAAAAAATTCAGGTTGCTGATGTGACCGAAAATGTACTCAAAACCGGCGTAATTGCCGGAAAGCAATATGGTATTCCAACAGGTGTCAATGTGCTGGGCTTCCAGTATGATCCGGCGTTGCTCAAAAAGGCGGGTATAGACAAAATTCCTGACAACTGGACATGGGATCAATACAAAGAACTGGCTTTGAAGGCAGCATCCAATAAAGTACACTTTGACAGCTCCATGGTTGCCGATATTTTCTTCCACTACTATTTGCGTACACATGGAAAGTCTCTCTACAATGCGGAAGGAACAGGATTGGGGTATGACGACGATAAGCTGTTTGTCGATTTCTTCAGCAGTATGGCTGATCTGATTAAGAAGGAGGCAACCCCGTCTCCTGAAGTCATGAACCAGACCAAGGGGATTATTGAAGAATCCGATATTGTAAAAGAAAAGGGCATCGGCGTTTGGCAATGGTCCAATCAGTATGTAGGCTTACAGCAGGTTGTTAACCGCCCGATGGCGTTGGCTCCAATGTTTGGACCGAATATGGAAAAAGGTATATACATGCAGCCTACGATGTACTGGGCGGTCGCTTCCCATTCACAGGTGAAGGATGAAGCCGCTAAGTTTATTGATTTCTGGATGAATGATGTAGAAGCGAATAAATTGATTAAAGGTGAGCGGGGCGTACCGATTTCCGCCAAAATCAAGGAAGCTGTAGCGGCAGAGCTGAGCGAGCCAACGAAGCAGGTGTTTGATTTTGTGGCTTCCATGGAGCCGAAGGCTTCTCCAATGAGTCCACCGCCGCCCGTTGGATCACCGGAAGTGATTGCGACCCTGACCGATTATATTGAGCAGGTCAATTTCGGGCAGATGACGGCAGAGGATGCAGCGGTTAAATTCCGGGCTGATGCGAATACCATCCTTGCGAATAACAAGCAGTAATTAGCGTAATGGATTCCTTAGGCGTCTGACACCGTTTTGACATAGGGGCGAAGGTCGGTTTCGTTAAGTTAACCGTGCGTAGTGATAGCATGATTGCGCACGGTTAATACGACGAACAAACCGCAGAAGCTGCTTCTATATATCATGATGAAATACATGTAACAACGAATTATGAATATAAAAAGTTTGGCTAATCAACAAAATGCAACAGAAGGGAGGCTTGATGAGCTTGCGAAATCATCAGAGCTTGAGAGCCAATATGACCGGATATGCGTTTATCAGCCCGTTTATTGTGGGCTTTCTGGCATTTACATTAATTCCGATGTTTATTTCGTTGTATCTGTCCTTTACATCCTACAACCTGTTCACCCCGCCCAAATGGATTGGTCTGGGGAACTTTGAAAAAATGTTCACAGCCGACCCGAAATATTGGAATTCGATTAGGGTTACGTTTACGTATGTATTGGTCGGTGTTCCGCTACGACTGATTTTCGCACTGTTTGTGGCTATGATTTTGAATACCAAATCGCGTATGGTCGGGACCTATCGGACAATGTACTATCTGCCGTCCATTATCGGGGGCAGCGTTGCGGTGTCCATCATGTGGCGCAACATTTTCAGCAATGAAGGCATTGTAAACAGCTTGCTTTTGGCCTTGGGGGCAACTCCGGTGAAATGGTTTGGTGATCCGAATGCTTCGCTTGCGATGCTGATCACCTTGTCCGTATGGCAATTCGGCTCCTCCATGCTTATTTTTCTGGCCGGCTTGAAGAATATCTCGGTTGAAATGTACGAGGCGTCCAGCGTGGACGGCGCTTCGCCAGTGCGAAAATTCTTCAGTATTACGCTGCCTCTGCTCAGTCCGATTATTTTATTTAACCTGATTATGCAGACGATCAGCGCCTTTATGACCTTTGTTCCGGCCTACGTTATTTCCAAGGGCGAGGGCGGTCCGATGGATGGAACGATGTTGCATTCGCTGTATTTGTTCCGACAGGCGTTTATGTTTAGCAACATGGGATATGCGGCGGCTATGGCTTGGGTCATGCTCATTATGATCGCGATACTGACAGCAATTTTATTTATAACCTCCAAATACTGGGTATTCTATGAAACGGAAAAGGGGCGCTGATACCGATGGCATGGAAAACGTTCAAATGGCCAATCTATCACATTCTGGTCGCTGCGCTGGCGCTCTTGATGCTGTATCCCGTATTCTGGATGCTGTTCAGCTCGTTCAAGGAGAGTCGGACGATATTCGTCACGGCAGGTTCCTTGTTCCCTACAGAATGGATTTGGCAAAACTATGTGACAGGCTGGAAGGGCACAAGTGGATACAACTTCGGTACGTACATCTTGAATTCGTTCACGATTGTCTTGATTGCAACGATAGGAGCGGTGCTCTCCTCCTCATTAATCGCATTTGGCTTCGCACGTATGAAATTCAAGGGGCGTAACTTTTGGTTTGCCCTGATGATGATGACGCTTATGCTGCCAGGGGATGTGGTACTGGTACCGCAATACATTATTTTCACCAAGCTCGGCTGGGTCAATACGATTTTGCCACTGGTCGTGCCATCGTTTTTCGGGATGCCGTTCTTCATCTTCCTGATGGTCCAGTTTATCCGAACGATTCCGATAGAGCTGGATGAAGCAGCGACGATTGACGGATGCGGTAAATTCCGGCTGTATTTCCGAATTATTTTGCCATTGCTCAAATCCTCGCTGGCTACGGCGGCCATCTTCTCTTTCTACTGGAAGTGGGAGGATCTTCTGGGTCCGGTACTGTATCTGAATTCGCCGGAGAAATATACCGTATCTATGGCACTTAAAATGTTCCTTGATAGCGAATCGGCTTCCAACTGGGGTGGGATGTTCGCGATGTCCATTTTGAGCCTGGTTCCGGTTATCGCTGTATTCTTCGCCTTCCAGAAGCAAATTGTCCAAGGAATGAGCTCAAGCGGCTTGAAGGGATAAAGTGGGGTTAAGGGTTATAGCGGAGAGGTGAGTGGAATGTGGAAGTTTGATTTTGGTCCGGGCGAGCCTGCGGATGGCTACACAGGAGTACCCCCGGATTGCTCGTATACTGCTGAGCAGGGCTACGGGTTTGAGGACGTGGATCATGTGTATGGTCGGGAAAGGCGATTATCCGGCGTAACCGCACCCAAGGATACGCTCGCACGGCTGCGAAGCCGCTTTTGCATCCCGCTGGGGACTGCGTTTGTCGCTGATGTATCGGAGGACGGGATGTATCTCGTCACCGTGCTGCTCGGCGATCCGCTCGCGGAGACGCTCACGCGGCTCAAAGCCGGCGAGGGCAAGCATGTGCTGCCCCCATTACACACGCTGCCGGGCCAGTTCACAGAGGCCCGGTTTGCGGTGCTCGTCAGGGGCGGCAAGCTGCGCCTCGCCGTATCTGGCACCGCGCCGCGGCTCAATGCGCTGGAGATTGCGCCAGCGCCACAGACCCTCCGGCTGTTCCTTGCCGGAGATTCCACGGTTACGGATCAGGACGCGTCCGGCTATCCGTATACAGGCTGGGGCCAGGCTTTGCCAGCCCTGTTCAAGCATGATGTCTGCGTGGATAATCACGCCGTATCGGGAAGAAGCTCCAAAAGCTTCGTGGACGAAGGACGGCTGGACGTTATTTTGACTGAAATGAAAGCAGGAGACTTCCTGTTCATCCAGTTCGGCCATAATGATCAGAAGTCGGACCCGGAACGGGCTACTGATCCTTTTACGACCTACAAGGAGCACCTGCGCCTCTATATCGACGGAGCCAGAAGCCGTGGGGCTACTCCAGTGCTGGTTACGCCTGTGCATCGTTGCTATTTTAACGGGGATGGTACGTTATCCGACACGCATGGAGACTATGTGACAGCGGTTCGCGAGCTGGCGGAAGAAGCAGATGTGTCGCTGATTGACTTGGCTGCCTGCACGCAGGAGTTATATGAGCGGTTGGGTCCTGAGGAAAGCAAAGAGCTTTTTATGTGGCTGCTGCCTGGTGAATACATGAACTTTTCCAGTGGCTTGGAGGATAATACACATTTTCATGAGAACGGCGCGGTCTGTATTGCAGATATGGTGGCGGATGCTGTGAAGGGGCTGGATTTACAGCCCTTACGCATGTATTTACGTTAGACGGACGGGTTTTTCTCGAACAGGTGTCAAGGAGGAAGTTAACGTGAAAATTACCAAAGGGGGAGACGAGGAAATGCCTGCATTGATTTTTGATGAGGAACAAATTAAACAGGTGATCGACCGGGTGGTAGAACGCACATTTCAAATGGACTATAGCTGGGATTGGCCGGGTGGTGTGGCTTTTTACGGTGTGTGTGAAGCCTATGAAGCAACAGGGAACGAGGAGTATTTGACCAAATTAAAGGAATGGGTCGATGAAAATATTGCAGATGGACTTCCACCGCTCTCGGTGAACGGTGTGTCTGTGGGACACTGCTTGCTGACGCTGTATCAGGCTACAGGAGAGCAAAAGTACCTTGATATCGCCACCGAAATGGCGGAATTTCTGGCGAAGAAAGCCGAGCGGTTCGCCGACGGCATTTTCCAGCATACGGTGAATTCACTTCATGACGTATTTCCGCAGCAAGCGTGGGTGGATACGATGTTTATGGCAGGCTATTATTTGCTGCGCATCGGTCATCTGCTGGGTAACAAAGAATATTGGGAGGATGGTATCCGGCAATATCACGGGCATGAGGAATTTTTGCAGGACCCGGATACGAATTTGTATTATCACGGCTGGGATCATGCGAACCAAAGCCGGATGTCAGGTATTTACTGGGCGCGGGGAAATTCGTGGGCTGCACTCACAATGGCAAAAGCGCTGAAATTCGTGGAGGTGCAGCATCCATCCTACATGATCATCGACGGTTCGCTGCGTGACCAGCTCAGTGCGCTGGTGCGGCTGCAATCCTCGGAAGGGCTGTGGCATACGGTGTTGAATGATGAAACCTCCTATCTGGAAACCTCAGGCTCTGCAGGCATTGCGACGGCTTTGCTTATGCAGGGGCGACTGTTCAACAAATACACGCAAAAGGCAATCGACGGTATCCTTTCCCGAATCAAGGAGGATGGCACTGTGACGGGTGTATCCGCTGGAACCGCCGTAATGAACGATATTGATGGCTACCGCAACGTACCATACAAACGTATTCAGGGCTGGGGACAGGGACTGGCGCTCGCCTTTCTGGCTCAACTGCTGCGTACCAAGGAGAATCCATTCGCGTAGAAAGATAGGTTGCTTGCGGCTGACTCGTCAGGATCAAACACTGTGACAGATTCACTGCCAGCGATTTATTTTTGAGGACAGCATAGGGATGCGCAAGTATTTTATGTGAAAGGAGTCGGATAGCATGGGAAATACTGAGCTTCCTCAGGAAAAAGTAAACCAGCCGCGGGGCAGCTTATTCTGGGTGATTCCCGATGGATATATTCCACCCAAAAGCCGGGGAGAGCTGCTTAGTCATGAGAGTATATGTGTGCTGAACTGTGGAACTCTAGCGGCCAAGCTGAGTATAGATATCTATTTTGAAGACCGTGAGCCGCTGGAAGGATTGGTCGAGGTGATAGAAGGCAGACGAACCCGCCATATCCGCACGGCCTCGCTGGAGAGGGATGGCGAACGGATTCCGGCAGGCATTCCCTATGCGATTACGGTCACCAGCGACGTACCGGTGATTGTACAATATAGCAGACTAGACACGACACAGCCGGAACTGGCGCTAATGAGTGTCATGGCGTACCCGGTTGAAGGCTGAAATATGGGTTTGAATCATTCTAATGAAATAGATAAACTAAAAAAGATATCCCCGAGCCGGAGTAAACGACAGCCTGGGGATATCTTTTTTGCGAGGACAAAATCGTTCAAGAGAAGCGTCAACGATCAAAATTATACAGATTCCACAAGTGAAATATACATCCATTTTCAGTCCACTTTTAGTGGTTTTGTAGCAGACGCTTTTCGCGGCTCGAAGCTTCTCCGACCTCCAAAATTGGTGCCCAATACCCCGATAATGATAATAACTGCCCCGACAATATGATAGTATGCGAGCTGCTCCTTCAAAATATAAGCACCTGCTATCATGGAAATGAGAGTAGATAAATTACCGATAACACTCATTTTCGAGGCTTCGATCCACTTCAAGGCAAAGCTTGATAACAGCGAGGTGACGAGGGTAGACAGAATGCTCAGATAAGCCAGTGCCAGCCAGTAATCAGGCTTTACTAGGGGAGCGATATAAGTGCTCATAGAGCCGTCTATGGCATGATATCCCAGGGCCACCAAGTTAAAAACGAAACATCCCAAAATGGAAGTAACATAGGTCAACTCCATCGGACTGTATTTTTGTGTTAATGGACGAGCCAGCACGTTATAGCCGGATAGGCAAACAGCAGAGAGCACGAGCAAAAGAATGCCACCAAAGCTATTGGAGGCCATGGGCGCTCCGCTTTTCATCACGAATATAAAAATAACGCCTGCTACAGAGAGCAGCAAGGAAAGCTTTTGGACAACCGTAGTCCGCTCTTTAATAAAATAGGACGCCAGCAGCAGCGTGAAGATGGGAACGGTTGCCTGAATAATGCCGCCTTCCGATGAAGAGGTGCTCATCAGTCCGAAGGCTTGCAGTGGAAAATACACTAAAGGCGAGAGCAGCGCCAGCGGTAAAATACGCAGGATATCGCGCCGCGTGATATTAATCTTGATCCAGCCCAACACTACCGGAACCGTCAAAGCGATAAAAGACAAAGCAAAGCGGTGGGCGATTACATCCAGCGGGCTGGCTTCCGTGACCGTCAGCTTCACAAACAAAAATGAAAAACCGAGTATAGCGGCATAGCTGAGAGCAGCCAAATAGGCGGCTCCAGTTTTGGAACGACTGTGCATGATAAACCTCCGTAATGAATGGCTCAGGCATTTTTTTTAATTAGCCTGCGCTGAATGATTTCAACATGTTGCTCCTCCCAATATACCCGGATGGTGTCATTTAATACAATCCATAAAACGTACAACTGTACGGGTACAGTTGGCAAATTAAAAAAGCCGGAAGGCAGTCTCAAAGGTGGGATATCCCAGTCCTTAAAGCTGCTTCCGGCCCTTATCCTATCAAGATTCCATCATGTCGTACCGATCTGCTTACTTGCCCTGCGCCATCGCACGGAAAGAATCGTCCGCCGCTTCCAGCGTAGCATCCACGTCTTCATCTGTGTGTGCCGTTGTGAGGAACCATGCTTCATACTTCGATGGGGCCAGATGAATACCGCGATCCAGCATATGACGGAAGAAGGAAGCGAACGCTTCGCCGTCTGTATCCTGCGCCTCATCGTAGTTCGTGATCGGATGATCACAGAAATGCGTCGAGAATGCTCCACGGATGCGGTTAATCGTCAACGGCACGTCATGGCGTGCGGCTGAGGAAGCGATACCATCCGTCAGTCTCACAGCGAGACGTTCCATCTCTTCATACACGCCTTCGCCTTGAAGGACTTCAAGGCATGCAATGCCTGACGAGATGGAAGCCGGGTTGCCCGCCATGGTGCCCGCCTGATAAGCCGGGCCGAGTGGAGCAACCTGCTCCATCACATGCTTGCTGCCACCGTAGGCACCGATCGGCAGGCCCCCGCCCATGATTTTACCCAGCGCGGTCAAATCCGGCTGAATCGCATCATGATTGTCCAACCCGGCGTACGTTTGGGTGGAGCCGTAGTGGAAGCGGAACGCAGTAATGACCTCGTCATAGATAACGAGTGAACCGTTCGCCCGTGCCATTGAGCATAGCCCTTCCAGAAAACCGGGCTGCGGCATTACCATGCCGAAATTGCCGACAATCGGCTCGACCATGACTGCTGCCACATCGTCGCTCCAACGCTCCAAGGCTTGGCGCAACGCGTCCAGATCATTGAAAGGCACGGTAATCACCTCGCTCGCAATGTTGGTCGTAATTCCTGCGCTGTCCGGTATGCCCAGCGTGGACGGGCCAGAGCCTGCGGCTACGAGTACCAGATCCGAGTGACCGTGGTAGCAGCCTGCAAATTTGATGATCTTGTTTCGCTTCGTATAGGCCCGTGCAACACGGATCGTCGTCATGACCGCTTCTGTGCCGGAATTCACAAACCGGACCTTGTCCATGGAAGGAATGGCTTCCTTTAGCATCTTGGCGAGCTTGATTTCCAATACCGTTGAGGTTCCGTACAATACCCCGTTCGCCGCCGCCTCACTAATGGCCTTGGTAATATGAGGGTGGGCATGTCCAGTAATAATAGGGCCGTAAGCCGCTAAATAATCAATGTACCGATTATCATCCTCGTCCCAGAAATGAGCACCTTTGGCGCGTTTCATAAATACCGGAGCACCGCCGCCCACAGCCTTGAAAGAGCGTGAAGGACTGTTTACTCCCCCAACAATATGCTCCAGTGCTTCTTTATATAATGCTTCGGAGGTTTCCCGTTTCATCATCCAAAACTTCCTTTCCGTTCATTAAAATAGGATATACACACGCCAAAGGGCAGCGTTCATGGCTGCCCCCTGCATACATCATTATAGCTCTTTTTGTCCTGTCTTTGTTGACGATTGTGTGGCAGCAGCATCACTGCTGGTTTTGCTGCCACCCGTGAAAGAAGCCTTATCTGTCTTGGACGATGATGCACTGTCCGGTTGCTTTGTTTTGTTTTTATCCTTATTTTGTTCCTGTGTCTGTACAGGAGGATTGTTGAATATATCCTGCACGTACTTTTTCAATTCTTCCGGATCGCGGACGGTAAGAACCTGCGCGCCGCCTACATTTTCTTCCCCGAGCAGCTTCATCGGCGGAACCTGCTCGCTGCCAGCAAAGTTGCTTTGGTAGCCGACGTTTGCCAGCCTCCACATATCGTTGACACTAAGATTCGTATCAATAAACGGGTTTACCTGCTGCAAAATGCTCGGCAAATTGGCAATGGAGGTCGTGCTCTGCATTTTCTGTGCTATAGCCTCCAAAAATGCACGCTGACGTCCCGACCGGGAGAAGTCCGACATGGCGTCGTGGCGAAACCGCACGTATTGAAGCGCCTCTTTGCCGCCCAGATGCTGCATGCCCTTTTTCAAGTCAATATCGTATTCATGCTTATCCGCATTGCTTGTATAGTGCATATCCTTCTCCACTTCAAGATCAATGCCGCCCACGGCGTCCACCAGCTTTATAAATCCTTGAAAATCGGTATACACATAGTATTGCACCGGAATGCCCAGCAGGTCACCAGCCGCCTTCATGGCCGTGTTGGGGCCGTGAGTAATGGCGGTGTTAATCCGATTTTTATTGTAGCCGGGAATATCCACGTACGTATCACGCAAAATAGAGAAGAGGTGAATCTTTTTCTTGACGGGGTCCAGCGATACGACCATCATGCTGTCCGAACGGGGGACTTCCCCTTTTTGGATACCACGACCATCGACACCCATCAGCAAAATGTTGACCGGATCCGTACCTTCCCACTTGGGCGGGTCTGGTGTGCGCACCTGATCGACCTGCTTTACATTTTTGAATGGGGAGTTTGCACCCTCTTTATGCAGATTGTCCAGTTGATTATAAATGGATGAAAAATAATACACGGCAAAGCCGACAATCGCGACGATAATCACGGCTAGAACCGACCATATCGTCCTTTTGGTTCTGCTTGTCATGAATGCTCTCCCTTTCGCTTTTCAATTCATTACATTATAATTTCTTTTTGGAGCACAATCAATTTAACTATGGATTTTTCAAAATCCTGAATGTGAGGTATGACATGCTGGCAATTGATGTGCAGGATCTGCGCAAAACATTTAAAGTGCAAAAAAACCGCGAAGGCCTGAAAGGAGCCTTCCTTGATTTATTCGCCCGCGAATACAACGAGGTGGCCGCGGTCAAAGATATTTCCTTTGGTATTCCTCAGGGAGAAATATGTGGCTATATTGGTGAAAACGGAGCTGGAAAGTCTACCACGATCAAGATGCTGACTGGCATTCTCGTGCCGACCTCGGGACATCTCAAAGTGGGCGGCTATGTTCCTTACGAGGAACGCGAGAAATTCGTAAGTAATATCGGCGTTGTTTTTGGACAGCGCAGCCAGCTATGGTGGGATATCGGCGTGATTGAGTCCTTTCAGCTGCTGCGCAAAGTATATCAGGTTCCGGCTATAGACTTCAAACGCAGGCTGGATGAGCTGGTAGAGCGGCTCCAATTACAGGACCTGCTAAGCCGTCCGGTGCGCAAACTTAGTCTTGGTCAGCGGATGCGCTGTGAATTGGTGGCCGCGTTGCTGCACAATCCGTCCATCGTTTTTCTGGATGAACCGACCATTGGACTCGATATTATGGTGAAGTCTGAAATCCGTGAGTTCCTGAAGGACATGAACCGGGATTACGGGACGACGATTTTGCTGACGACCCATGATTTGCAGGATATTGAAGCGCTGTGCTCGCGCGTCATAATGCTGGATGACGGGAACATCATCTATGACGGTGGTCTGGAGGATTTGAAAGCACGTTGGGGTACAGGACGGGAAGTACAGTTTCAGTTCGGCGTGCCCACCCGGCTTGAGCAATTACAAGCGTGGACAGCGGACATGCCGCTGGCTTGGACGGCGGATAATGATTTGGCTGCCAAGGTGTGGATTCCGCTTCATATTAACGTATCGGATGTCTTGGCCAGCGTAGTCGGGCGTACGGACATTACGGATATCAAAATCATTGAAACGAACACCGATGATATTGTGCGTAGCATCTATCAATCCGGCTCGGCGGAACGCAAGGGCAATCCCGTGCTTCCGGCAGTGGAGGCCAAAGTCCATGCTTAGCGTATATACCGATTTTATTCGTATCCGGTTTCTCACCATGCTCGCTTATCGTGTGAACTATTATACGGGCATATTAATTTATTCCATGAATATTGGTGTATATTATTTCACGTATAAAGCGATTTATGGAGATGCGGGCAGCATCGGTGGCTTTACCGCAGCCCAAATGACGACCTATGTAGCGGTATCGTGGATGGCGAGGGCCTTTTATTTCAACAATCTGGACCGTGAAATTTCGACGGAGATTCGTGATGGCAGCATTGCCATCCAGATGATCCGGCCGTATAACTATGTGCTAGTCAAAGTCATGCAGGGGCTTGGCGAGGGGATGTTCCGTTTCCTGCTGTTTATGATCCCGGGCATGGCGATTGCGATGCTGCTGTTTCCAGTGACGTTGCCGACGGACCCTGTAGCATGGATCAGTTTCCTTGTGATGCTGTTTTTCAGCTTTCTAATCAATACCCAAATCAATATTATTACGGGGCTGACGGCCTTTTTTGTTGAAAATAACGAGGGTATGATGCGAATGAAGCGGGTGGTAGTGGACCTGTTCTCGGGCCTGATTCTGCCCATCAGCCTGTTTCCGGGCTGGCTGGCGACCTTCGCCCAGTGGCTGCCATTTCAGGCGATTACGTATTTGCCCGGCTCCGTATTTACCGGACGAGTAAAAGGCGTTGGTATTTGGAATGTGCTGGGGATCCAAATCATTTGGCTGGTCGTTCTGCTCGTGCCGATGATCATCATTTGGCGACTGGCGCGCAGACGTCTGTTCGTGCAAGGAGGGTAGGCCGATGATGTACTATTTGGGACTCATTAGCGAATATTTGAAGAATTACATGAAATCGCGGCTAACCTACCGCGCTGATTTTTGGGTGGAGGTCGTTTCGGACCTGCTATTTCAGGCCTCCAATCTTATTTTTATTTTGGTCATTTTTATGCACACCGACAGTTTGGGCGGCTGGAGCGAAAGTGAAGTCGTATTCGTCTATGGCTTTTTCATGGTGCCTTATGGACTATTCAGCTGCTTCGTCAATTTGTGGAACTTTAGCGAGCGCTATATTGTAAAAGGAGAGCTGGATCGGGTTATGACCCGTCCTGCGCATAATCTGTTCCAGATTTTCCTTGAAAACGTGGACCCGCCCGCGTTGGTCGGATCGGCGATTGGTCTGGTTATTATGGGAATCAGCGGGGCGCAAATGGACTTGTATATGGCGTGGTGGTTCATCCCGGCTCTAATCATCATGAGCCTAAGTGCCGTAGCGATTTATACGGGAATCTATACCATATTGACTTCTATTTCGTTCTTTTCGGACGCGCCAACAGGAATTATTCCACTCATGTACAATATGCAGAGCTATGGACGCTATCCGGTGACGATTTATAACCGTGCGATTCAAGTCGTGCTGACCTGGATTCTGCCGTTTGCTTTTGTTGGCGTATATCCGGCATCCCTGTTCCTTCATCGGGAGGATATGCAGCATATGGCGCTTTTGACTCCGGTCATGGGAGCTGTATTTCTAACCTTGGGCTTACTGGCATGGAATTTTGGCATTCGGCGTTACAGAGGTGCAGGTTCTTAGGTCGGATCACATGAGAACCCCACAAGATAGGAGATGATGAGATGTCCACGACTTCTACCGCTATTGGACAACCCGCGCCGGACTTTGAATTGTCGGGAAGTGAAGGGAAAAACGTCAAGTTGTCTGATTTTAGAGGCAAAAGGGTTTTACTATATTTCTATCCGAAGGATTTGACTTCCAGTTGCTCGACACAGGCGTGTGATTTTCGGGATAAACACGGGGAGTTCGAGGGTTTGAACACCGTTATTCTGGGAGTAAGCCCAGATCCACTCAAGCGACACGACAAGTTTATTGCAAAGTATGGGCTGCCTTTTCAGCTTTTGGCGGATGAGGAGCATGAAGTGGCGGAAGCTTACGGCGTGTGGCAGCAAAAGCAGATGTACGGCAAGCAGTACATGGGCATCGTTCGCTCCACATTCCTTATCGATGAGAACGGTATTTTAATTCATGAATGGCGTGGTTTGAGAGTCAAAGGGCATATCGATGCTGCGCTGGAGTACATTCGGGAGCAGGCGTAAATCATAAACATTCTTACACCCTTGGGGACGCTGGTTGTATTTCAGTCCCAGAGGGTGTTTTTGCTATGTAATCTCCAACTTTTTTACCTCAGGATGTTGTATAACCCTCATTGTGATTGTTTTCTTTTCTGCCTGATTGTGTAAATGCCCCACAAGCTCAAGGGAATGATGACCGAGTTGGTCAAATCCCAATCTACCCAGAAGGGGACAAGGGTATCAAAATAGTAGATGATATTGGGTGCAACCATCATGCTCAAGCCGTAAATGAGCATTGCCGCAGGCATGCTGAGAGGGCGGTAATCTTTTAGACGAAATGTCTGTGCTGTCCCCAATATGAACGCGTAAAAATAAAGGAAGCTCTTAAAAAAGAGCGATAATCCCCATATAGCTGCTATAAAGGCCTCCATACGTTGGAAAAAATTGAACACGTTTATTTTGGCAGTGAGTATATACGAAGGATACACGCTAGATTCAGTTAGAAAAGGGCCGAGAACAAACAGAGACATGATTACAAACAGACTGAGCAGAATTCCGCCTATAAGGCTTCCTAAAAGGATGCTTCTTTTAAAATGTGCTGAATGCTTCACATAGGGAAAAAGCATGAGAAATACGACTAATTCTCCAAATGGATAACTAACCCCAAGAAGCGTACCATGAATAGTAGGAAGAACCCCCTTTTCCATAATTGGCTTTACTTTAGAAAAATCAATCTCGGGAATAAGGCAAGCCACTACAGTAATAGTCACGATTACAAAGAAAGGCAAGCATAGCTCGCTGGCACGGGCAAGGGCTTCAATTCCGGTAAAAAAAGCGAAGACCAGCATGAGTATTGCCAGCAGCATTAATATCCTTAACGGGGTTAGCACATAAGTCTGTGTAGTATAAAAGTCACCAAATTCCCTAATATATATGGCATCGGACATCAAAAAATAGAAAAGATACCATATCGAGACGACAGGAGCCAACCATTTCCCTATAATTTTCCTTATAGCTTCAATCAAAGTAAGGCTGGGATACAGCTCATGTACACGCAGCAAAAGCCATACAAGCGCCATACCTGCCGGTATACTCAGCAGGGTACTGATCCATGCATCCTGTTTAGCGATATGGGTGCAGATGCTGGGGATGATCAGTATCATATCACCCATTGTGCAAAAAATAATGAGAACCGTTACTTGCCCAACACTAATACGGCCTTTTTCCAACGCTGGCGGCCCCCTTTATTTACAAATTGAATAGATGTGAAAACAGGTTATTTACCGGCTTATATATAATCTCAATCAAGATTAGTGGGCTCGATGTTTCCTTTGCCTGAGCAGCGATCGTGCTGAACCACGCCCCGAATGCGAGCATCACGATGTATACAACCATGTCCTTAAAGCGATGCTTGCGGTATAAGCCGGGCAAGTCCTTGATTGCAATCAGTAGAGCAATGCACAAAACCGCAATGAGGGCCTTCATAGGGATACTCCTTCCGTAATCGTACTCGTTTTGGGATGCTATGAAGCCTCGAACCGTTATTTGGCTTACTCCTTCATTTTCTTTTGAAAGGACTGGAAAATAGCTCCCATTTTCTTAATTTCCGTATTCGCCTTATATTCAATCTGTAAATTCATAAATGTGTGGTCCCAATCTTTTTTCAGTACTTTCCAGGCCTTGGGGTCGGTTTGATGAATTAATTGCCCAAACCCAAAAATGTCTACTTTGAAGTTACGACGTACAGTTTCTACGGAATGCTTCATAATCTCGATCAATTTGGCATTACTCTCCATCTCGATTTCTTTAATATCCTCCAGACTTTTAATCTCCATTTTTTTACAGCTATTCTCTCTAATCGTACTTTTGTTCTCTACGGATATCTGGATTATAGGCTCACCATTGTGCATTAACACTTTAGTCTTCGTGTGACTGCTCAAAGCCAGCAGAGCGATTTTACCGCCTTCCGGGCAGTCCGTATGTCCTGTTGTTGTATCCACGCTATCCCGGATATAGTTGTATCCTTTGCTATCGTCTTCATCAAGCCAGCCGATCAACCGGTCTTTTTTAAATACGCCTAAGCTGGAAAAAGCCAGATCTGCTATGGGTTCAATCGTTCTGACATTGTCCATACCTTCCTCCACACTCTTGGGTAAATCTCCTTTAGCTTCGAGGGCAGGTAGAGCAGCATGTATTTCGGAACTGACGAGATCCTCCATCAGCTGATCTATAGTCACTTTGCTGACAGGAGCCCAGGTTTTAGTTAATACATCCATGGAAGCAAACATTTTGTTCGCCGGAATTTTCTCCAATGTCGTAGTTACCTGAAGCATTTTGGAGGCAGACGTACCTTTCGCAATACAGATATAAAAGTCAGTTCTGGCAAAAGGCTCTCTCATCAGGGATTCCACAACATCGGCGATGCCCTGTCTGGCGAATTCCTCGCCAAATACCAGCATACGGATATGAGATAAGTAGATGATTCGCGGACTGATTTCCGTCATTTTTTGGATAGCCTCATACAGAGTAGGCGCTGTTGCAACATAGGTAGTTACCGCAGGAGATCCTTTACTGGATCTTGATTTGGAGGCCACCTCCGAAGGTACAACCACCTGTGCCGACACACGAATTTGATCGCCGTCCTTATCCACACCCAGTCCTACGGTAATTCCGATCTCGTTAAGCTCTTTGCGATCCCAGCAGCCGGTCAGAAGGGAAGCAAGTAGACTGAGTATGAGAATCATGCTGGTTACACCTTTCATGTATGGTCACTTCCCAATTATTTTTTCTTACCCACCCGCTTTTTCTGGTGTATTTGCCGGGTCGTATTCTGAACTTGATTCGTATTCGGACGTGTAGTCATCCATGGCCAAGGCAAGCGAAAGATCGTATCCTTCATATCACTTTGCACATAAGGGCCGAACGGGCTCATGTAAGACACTCCAAAAGATCTTAGACTGGTCAGATGAAGCAGCAGGGCCATCAAGCCCATTAATATACCCAGAAATCCGAAGGCGGCGGCCAGCATCATGAGGGCAAACCGGATAATCCGTACCGCAATGGACAGCCCATTTTCAGGGATGACATAGCTGGAGATCGCGGTGATGGATACGATAATAACCATGGCGGCCGACACGACGCCTGCATCCACAGCAGCTTGCCCAATGACCAGCGTACCTACAATGGATACCGCTTGTCCGACCGTCTTTGGAATACGCACCCCGGCCTCACGCAAAATTTCATAGGTAATTTCCATCAGCATCGCTTCCACAAAGGCTGGAAACGGAACACCCTCCCGTTGCGCTGCCAAACTGATCAGCAGATTTGTAGGAAGCATTTCTTGGTGAAAGGTAGATATCGCTATATAGAAGGCTGGTGCCAGCAGAGCGATGAAAAAAGCCAAAAATCGCAGCATTCTCAACAAAGTACTGATATCCGCGCGTTGATAATAATCCTCGGCCGACTGGAAAAATTGGATAAACAACGCAGGAATAAGAAGTACAAACGGAGTCCCGTCCACTAGTATGGCCACTTTTCCCTCCAGCAAACTGGCTGCTACCGCATCCGGGCGTTCACTGTTGTATATCGTAGGGAAGGGGGTAAAGGTGGCGTCTTGAATTTCCTCCTCGATGTAGCCACCTTCCATAATCCCGTCAATATCAATTCGGTCCAGGCGTTCTCTCAACTCCTGAATGACGCCTTCGTCCGCGACTCCTTTGATAAACATCACGGCCACGTTGGTATGCGTGACTTTTCCGATCTGCCTTGTTTCCATCCAAAGACGCGGGTCGCGGATTCGCTTGCGAACCAGAGCTGTATTGGTACGCAGATTCTCAGTGAAACCCTCCATCGGTCCGCGTACAACCGTCTGGGATTGGGGCTCGCTGACGTTGCGATCCTCCCAACCAACGGCATCAATCCAAATGCTTTTCGCGTAACCCTCCAGCAAAATGATAATTCCGCCGGATAGCATCCGGTTGAATAACGCATCCATTTCATCCAAAGTGCCTGAATGCCCTGCGATCAACACCTGATCCTTTAAATAATCGAACGGTTCAGCACCTTCCGGAACATGATGAATTTCCATCCGCATAAATGAGCGCAGTACAGAATCATGCAGCAATTGAGTGTTAATCAGACCATCAATATAAAACACGGCTGCTGGCCATTTCTGCATCCACAGTAGCTCTTTGACAATCAAATCCCCGCTGTTTCCAATCGAGCTTTGGATATGATTCACATTATCCCGCAGGCAAGAGGATACGTGAGTGAGTGGACAGCTTTTATTCTCATTTTTCATACGTAAAATCCTCCGATATTGGAGTTAGTTGGTTTAGTGTGCTCTGAATATATGAATTTATGCTTGACGGTTGTATATTCATCCCTATAAATTAGTTATATAGCTAATTAGATTAATATATAATTAGTGGATCATATCGACTTGGAGCTGAAGCACATGGTAAACAAGCAATACAAAAAGTTATTCGTGGCTGGCATCATTAACGGAATTGGAGACCGCTTCTGCCAAATCGCTTTGTTGGCCCTGATTTATCAGCTTACTGGCTCGGGACTCAGCGTGGGGATTATGCTGGGATTAAGGGTGATTCCTTTTTTAATTCTGTCGCCTGTGTCAGGTGTGCTTATCAGCAGCATATCCAGACGCACATTTATGATGACCACGGATCTGCTCAGAGGTGGAGCAGCCCTTGCCTTTTTAAGTGTTCACAGCAATGAGGATATGTGGATCGTTTATGGAGTCAGTACCCTGTTAGCCTGTGGGGAAGCGCTGTACGCTCCAGCCCGTAAGTCGTCCATCCCGCTGCTGGTCCGACCGTCGGATTTGTTGCGGGTGAACAGTCTGGAGCAGGTGATGAGCGGACTGGTATTGGTGATTGGCGCCGCTGCTGGAGGCATCGTATCCGCGTTTTTTGGACCACAGGCCGCATTTATGCTCAACTCCGCCAGTTTTTTCGCTGCAGGTCTGATCGTCTGCAATATTGCATTCCCGCCCGTCACCAAGGAGGAAGTAACTAGGGCGGATGCTCATACTGAATCACGTGGAAGTCAGACGTCTTTCGATGATCGAATCCTCGGTAGGTCACAAATACTGCAATGCATCCGCATTTCGCTTCCGCTCCAAGTCGTAATTGCATTCGAGCTACTGGTTCCGTTCATCAATGGAATTGATAATGTGCTGATCAGTGTATATGCCGTGCAGGAGTTTAAGCTGGGGGATGCCGGGATTGGACTGTTTTACGCCGCTTTGGGTGCGGGTCTGGTTGCCAGCTATGCACTGGGGCGTCTATTCAGCCGTTCTTTATTAAGCGGAGGACTGGTATGTCTGCTATTGGAGGGAATTTTGCTCATGGGGTTAAGTGGAATTGATCATGCATGGGCGGCGGTCGCCATTTACTTTTTCATTTCGTTGGCTGGCGGGGTGGGGGCAATCTGTTTGGATACACTATTAATGCGGGAGACCCCGCTGTATTTACAGGGGCCATTGCTGGGCATGCTGACAGCGTGGAGTCAAGGGATTATAGGCATATCCATGTTTGGAGCCGGGGTTGCAGTGGAAATCATAGAGCCGCGTATGTTAGGTTTGATTGGCGGAGCAGGATTTGTCATGATATCTATCGTCATAACGATTTACTATACAAGGGCTCGCAGCCGTAAGGCGGCAAATGTCTAATTATTCCGGATCGTTTTTGCCACTAGTTTTCACCGATTTGTCGGACTTGCGGAAAGAACTAAACAGGAAGGATCTCCAGCGATAAACGATATATAGCAGAAGGATAATGCCGATGATGACGACGATTCGCAGCGCATACAGCTCTACCAAATGGAACATGGCATCCCATTGCGGACCGAACACCTTACCGATGCCAAGAAACAGGATGACCCAGAACAGAGCGCCGCTGTACGCATACAAGGCAAATTTACGCAGGGGAAGAGCGATAATTCCCGCAAAATAACCCGTAAAATGTCGGACACCAGGAATGAAATATCCGAGAAAAATAAGCCAGTACCCGTAACGTTGAAACCATTTTTGCGTTTTTTGAAGCTTGTCCGGCGATAGCAAAACCCATTTACCGTATTTCTGGATAAAGGGGAGTCCGGCCCATTTTCCGATAAAGTAGGTAATGGTCATTCCGATGGTTGTGCCTAAAAAGGCCAGCATCACCAGCTTTCCAAAATCCAGCGTACCCGAATAGGAGAGATATCCCGCATAAGCCATTGTGGTTTCCCCGGGAAAAGGTAAAGCAATAAATTCCAGCAGCAAGCCGAAAAAAAGGACGCTGTATCCGTATTCTTCGAACAATTGCGCGATCCATTTCAGCACATCCATCGTTTACACTCCTACGAACAGATTCATAATTTAGAATTAATTCATTTTAACAATCTTTTCATGTCCGCTCAACTCCGGTTGATTTCTTGACGTCTTGTTTTATCGTTGCGTATAATGAAACGAACAATTGAGGGAGGCACGGTAATGAATAAGCCTAATGAAATCGTTGTAGTTCTCGACTTTGGAGGACAATACAACCAGTTAATCGCAAGAAGAATACGGGACCTCGGCGTGTACAGCGAGCTCCTTCCATACAATACGCCTGCGGAGAAGCTGAGAGAACTGGCACCGAAAGGGATTGTTTTCTCAGGTGGACCTTCCAGCGTATATGCAGAAAATGCCCCTCAAGTCGACCGGGCAATCTATGATCTGGGAATTCCTATTTTCGGTATTTGCTATGGTATGCAGCTGATGGCTCACCAACTGGACGGTAAGGTAGAACGTGCAGGCAAGCGTGAGTACGGCAAAGCAGATGTGCAATTCAATGAGGATACGAGATTGGCCAAAGGGCTGGAATCTCGTCAGACCGTATGGATGAGCCACGGAGACCATGTTACGGATCTGCCATCCGGCTTTAAACTGGATGCAGGAACGGAAAGTGCGCCGATTGCAGCGATGAGTCATCCGGAGCGGAATCTGTACGCGGTACAATTCCACCCAGAGGTGCGTCATTCCATTCATGGTAATGAGATGATTAGCAACTTCCTGTATGAAGTGTGCGGTTGTGATGGTAAATGGACGATGGAGTCGTTCATCGAGGACCAGATCCGTGAAATCCGCCAGCAGGTAGGCGACAAAAAAGTATTGTGCGCTTTAAGTGGCGGTGTAGATTCTTCCGTTGTAGCGATGCTCATTCATAAAGCGATTGGCGATCAACTGACATGTATGTTCATCGACCATGGACTGCTGCGTAAGGGCGAAGCCGAAAGTGTAATGGAGACGTTTGTTGGTAAATTTGATATGAAGGTTGTCAAAATTGACGCGCGTGAGCGCTTCTTATCCAAGCTGGCAGGAGTCGATGATCCGGAACAAAAACGTAAAATCATCGGTAACGAGTTCATCTACGTTTTTGAGGAAGAATCCAAGCAATTCGACGATTTTACATTCCTGGCACAAGGTACACTGTATACGGATATTGTAGAGAGTGGAACAGCCACGGCACAGACGATCAAATCGCACCATAACGTAGGTGGCTTGCCGGAAGACATGAAGTTCAAGTTGATCGAGCCGCTGAATGCACTGTTCAAAGATGAAGTGCGTAAAGTTGGGGAAGAATGCGGACTGCCACCTGAGATTGTATGGCGTCAGCCATTCCCGGGTCCGGGTCTTGCCATTCGCGTGCTGGGTGAAGTCACAGAGGACAAGCTTACGATTGTTCGTGAATCAGATTATATTTTGCGCGAGGAGATTGCCAAAGCCGGACTGGACCGGGAAATCTGGCAATACTTCACCGCTTTGCCGAATATGAAGAGTGTTGGCGTTATGGGCGACGCTCGTACGTATTCTTACACTGTGGGCATTCGTGCAGTAACCTCTATCGACGGTATGACTGCCGATTGGGCGCGTATCCCTTGGGATGTGCTGGAGAAAATTTCGGTACGTATCGTTAACGAAGTGGATAACGTCAACCGAATTGTCTACGATATCACCTCCAAACCACCAGCTACGATTGAGTGGGAATAGGGCGGGATGATGGATGGTGTTAATCGCTCGTAAATCCTTGATACATAAGGATTTATGGCGTTGACAGCATTGATGTTCTACGTACACCTGCAACAATAGAGTACAAAAAAATTACTCTCTTTTATCTGCGTTATTTAGCAAATAGAAGGGAGTATTTTTTATGATCAAAATCAATGAGATAATCGAGGATTTCAGGCTTACTCAAAAATTCTAGGTCGGGAAGGGTGTCTGAAACTGAGGATTTGACACCCCTTCATATCAAAAAATATATTCAGGAGTTTTATTAGATATTCATATAATCAGCTATGCAGTGTACTTAGTCCGTTACCTTTGTCTACTCTTCAATATTTGATGCTTTTTAAGCATAATAAGGTGAACTACTAATTTAAAATGCCTAATAAACAGAAATTATTCTCCAAAAATAATTATTTCCGTCTCCAAATAAATATTAAATTTATCGTGTACTCTATTTTTGGCTCTACACAAAACATAGTGCTTGAAAAAACATAGAAATTATGCTGGAAAAATAGAAAAACATCTGAACATTCCGTAAGATGGTTGTGCGACCAATCCAACTTCGAGGAATGACAGATGCACAATCAGTATACCGATCTTTTGCTTGACTTGCCAGAGGTGAAAACAGAAAAAGTCTTGGAAGTGGGTGAGCAAACGCTTCATGTGGAGGTCTCTCCAGTTGCTCATAAGCAAGCTTGTCCACAATGCCGATCACTTGATTTTGTGATTCGGAAAGGGAGCAATCCAGCGCGTACCATTCGCCATGGTGAGGCTTTTGGTAAATCCATTTATGTACGGGTTCCTGCGATCCGACTGTTTTGTAAGCAGTGTCAGTGTGGATTCGTCTGGCAATACACCTTCGTCGATTCGGGGAAACGTTACAGCCACGCCTTTGAAAAGCAAGCGATTCGTACGGCAACCGCAGCTACGGTTAAGCACAGTGCCGATCTGCATGCCATGCCCGCCAGTACGCTCCAAACGAAGTACCAACACTGGTTAGCGTTGGCAAGCGAACGCCTTCAGGAACGCGTGTGGCAAGACGCTGCTTGTACTTCCAAGCTTGTGCTGGGTGTAGACGATTTTGCCATCCGAAAAGGCCATACCTACAACACGGGCATTCATAACTTGAGGGGCGAAGCGTTACTAGATATTCTTCCTGGCCGAAAATTGGAGGAACTTCGAGCCTATGCGAAGCAGCATTCATTCTTTTTGGAGCTTCGTCCCATTGCGGTGGTGATGGATCTGGCTCCGTATTACCATACCTGGATTCAGGAATGCTTTCCGAAGGCGATTCGTATTGCGGATCGCTTTCATGTTCATCGGTATGTGATCGAGGCGCTTCAAGCCGTCCGAAAAACGACCCAAACGACGCTTTCTTCTCGAGCGAAAGCGAATTTGAAAGCCAAGCATCGGTTGCTAAACCCCAAAGAGGAGTCCTTGTCCGTTGAAAGGCATAAAGAACTGAAAGAGATTTTAGATTACTCGTCCTTGCTTGGGCAAGCCCATGCCTGGAAAGAATCGTTCAATGAATGGTACGACTGTTCGCCGGATGTCAACACCGCGAATCGTTGGCTTGAGACCTGGTTTGTTCAAGGGGAGCAAATGCAGCATCCGGCTATTGACGCCTGCGTAAAGACCATTCGAAACTGGCGGACAGAGGTCGTCAACTACCACCGTTGCCGATGGACGAATGCAGCGGTTGATGGCAGAAACAACCGAATGAAGGCTTTTCAACGGCGGCATTATTTCACTCGCAACAGAAAACGTTACGTACAAGGACTTCTTGTTGAATGTAACCAATCTCGCTATGGTTAGTGTAAGTCAAGCACTAACTTTAGTGTAGAGCCCTATTTTTTATTAATTTTATTAATTCTAAATAATCCTCGGCGGTGGCATTATTTGCATTAATGATAAAACCTGCATGCTTAGTAGAGATTTCAGCTCCCCCAATGCGAGTTCCTTGTAAGTTACATTCTTGAATGAGTTTTCCTACATAATGTCCCTCTGGACGTTTAAATACACTTCCGCAAGAGGGATACTGGAGAGGTTGTTTAGCTTCTCTTTTCAAAGTTAATTTCTTCATCTTACTGGAAATTACATCCTTGTTCCCTTTTTCGAGTTTAAACTCGACCTCAAGTATTATATATTTATCCGTTTTGAAGATACTATTTCTATAACCAAGTTTCATTTCTTCTCGGGTTATATTCATAATTTCTCCATCTTTAGTAATAACACTCGCACTTTGGACAACATCCGCAATCTGACCGCCATAAGCACCCGCATTCATATATAAGGCGCCTCCTGTACTACCTGGTATTCCACATGCAAACTCTAGACCAGTTAAGGTGTTATCCAAAGCGATCCTTGAGACATCTATAATATTTGCACCGCTTTGTGCAATAATCTTGTGCTCGCTGACTTTAATTTGATGGAAATGGCTCAGAGAAAGAGTTACTCCTCTTATTCCACTATCTTTAATAATTATATTTGATCCTTTTCCAATGACAGTCAGAGGTATTTGATGTATTTTGGCAATTTCCAAGATTTTTATAATTTCTTCTTTCACTGTTGGATGGATAAGCATGTCTGCTTTACCACCTATCCTTACATAAGTGTAGTTTTTTAATGGCTCATTTAATTTTAACTTTTCCAAAGGTATTTGATTCTCAAAAATCTTCATGAAATTCTCTCCTTAAGTTACTCACATGTAAGATTTAAAAGAAAAGCTAGAAAAGTTCGTCCTATATAGTCTCAACATGAGATTTTATTTAAAAATATACCTTCTTCATTACTATCAATTTTAAGAAATTCGTCCTTCAAAATCCAAGAATCAGTTTTTTCAATAAAGAAATAAAATCCACCAATAGATTTAACTAAAGCTGGATCAATTGGTATAGCACTTGAATTTATACCAATAGAGAATGCTTCTGAGCCTCCACCTGCATATTTCGCATAAATTCTTATATATTGGCCCTCTTCTAAATCCCAGTCATTTTTAAAAGAATGGATAGCTTTTTCAGATACTATAAATGACATAAATAACCTATTCCCCTTTCCAATTTTTTTCAATCACATTTTTTAACTTCGCCACGATAATTTTCCATTCTGAAACTAGCTCCACATCCACATGAAGCTCTTGCATTAGGGTTATTCAAGGTGAAACCGCCTAACATACCGCTTTCTTCATAGTCAATTTGAAGACCTTCAATATATTTAATACTATTAGTGTGAACCAAGATACTAAATTCACCTTTATTTAATAAGATATCACCTTCTGTTTTCTGCTCATCCACGATAAGAGAATAGGATAGACCACTGCATCCCCCCTCATCAACGCCTATTCTAAGGAAAGAATTTAGGGCATTAGCACTTGATAAGATTTCGACGATTTTTTCGAATGCTGCTTCACTGACCTGTATCATCGTAGTAATTCCTCCTTGGAACGTCATTTTTTTTAGCTGCATTGTTAACCCAGTCTATTAAACAGGGTATGAATGTAGCAAGAGCAGATCCTTTTGGTGTTAATTCATAAATAGTTTGTATGGGGCGTGTCAAACTTACAGTTCTTTTAACCAAATTATCCTTTTGAAGCTCTTTTAAACGCTTAGAGAGGATACTTTCCGAAATGGAAGGAACATTTTCGGAAATTTCGCTAAATTGCTTTGGACCTTGAGAAAGGGAAAATAGTATATGAATAATCCATTTAGTCCCGATTATACGATAAGCTGTAAAAAGTTTCTCAGTATCTGTAGTCAACATATTATTGATATACCCTCCTTCTCATGATCAGCTTAGATAGACAGGAGACTGATCCCTTTTGTTCTAACTTACGTAGCCGTTCCATGTCTTAAAGGACAAGGAACGGTTCCGTCAATACTCGCTTTTAAAGTGGTAAACATTGTGGATTCCTCATCTGTTTATTAGTTCAGTTTGTGGTGTAATCCGAGTGCTAGCGAATAAACTCATTACGATTAACAAGAGATGAAAACCCATCGTTACAATTAATCCTGATTGCAGTGACATCCCAGCAGATTGACAAACAACAAGGATGGAACCGCCTATTCCGATAACCACGCCCGGTGTAAAAGAATCTGCAAATTGCAAATTTGCCGAAGTTTTTCCAACACCTTCTTCCCCTGTTTGGGAAAATGCCACAACGCCGCTAATAGGATGTGCCAAGCCGATTCCGATTCCAGCTATGATTTGTCCAATAACCGCAACGGCAACAGTTACAACAGGTACCCAAAATACGAAGGCAATCCCAAATGCAAGCAGTAGCACACCCAGTATAATTCTTGTATGACGTCCACGACCTTGGTCTGCCGAATCCCAACGTCCTTGCAGATAAGCAATGACGCACCAACTCAGTGCAGCACTCGCTACAATTAATCCGGCCTGAGAAGGAGTAATACCTTTCACATCTATTAAAGCCAATACCAAGAAATTCTGTGTGCTGGTATAGGCAGCGAAGAACAGCCCACGTGTTGCTAGAATAGCTGGCATGCCTTTTCGGAAAGCAAGAGTTCCCTTGGGTAGCAGTTTGCGCAGCGGATATACCATTAGCACTAAGCCGATAATGACTAAAACAAACCCTGTAATTATCGGCAGCATGCTAAGACCAATTAAGAAAATCCCCGTACCTATCGTTAATAGTAACGCCAACCATGTAGCTGTAGCTCCGTTGTCCCCTTGTGTTCTCTCTGTTTTTAATTTCCTAAAAGCAGGTAAACTTAGCAATGCTGAAACAACCAGAATCGGTAATATTCCCCAGAAAACAAACCGCCAGGACCACTGATCTGCGATAAGACCGGCAACGTATGGACCAAGCATGGACGGAAGAACGTAGGCAGTACCGAATGCTCCGAGTATTTTGGCACGTAATTCATCGGGATAACTTAAGGATATTGCAGTGTACACGCAAGTCATCATAGCGCCGGCACCTAAACCCTGCATGGCTCGTGACCCTATCATGGTATACATATCGCCTGCTGTTGCGGCAGCGATCAGCCCGACGATAAACAAAAGAAGTGCGAAAGTGAACGGTGCTGCAGGTCCTCTTCTATCAATGATCCGACCGACGACCAGGGTCCCGATAATCTGCGCAAGCAGATATGTGCTGAATATCCAGCCAAATAGTTCAAGGCCGTTCAAGTCGCCAGCAATGGAAGGGGCAATTGTGGTTACCGATAAGCCCTCGAATCCAACTGCCATCACCGACAGGATAATTCCTATGGACAGTGCAAAATAACGCGGGCTGAAAATACTTTGAGGATTAGACGACATGAAATGTGACCTCCAAGAAATTTTTTATGTATACTTCATATCCGGATACTTAGTAAACATTTTTGTTTATAAAGTTTAAACTACAGTTTAACTTTGACTTTGTCAACATTTTTATTTAAAATGTAGAGAGTGTTGTAGATCTAGTCGCTTTCAAAAGGAGGTTCACCATGAGCCGCAATCAAACGAATAAGGATTCATCAACTGGTACCCGGAGAGGGATCATTGATCTGCTAAAGCAGCAAGGTGGAATGGATGTTGCGACACTATCCTCCAAATTTTTGTTATCTGGTATGGCTATTCGTCAACATTTAAATGCTCTCAAAGAAGAAGGATTGGTTACTTACGAAGAAGAGGCCCGTCCCATGGGACGACCCACAAAGCTCTGGAGATTAACGCCTGAGGCTGATCGTTTTTTTCCAAACGGATATTCTGAGTTGTCAGTCAGTCTGATCAATTCGATGAGAGAGGCTTTCGGAAACGAGGGGCTAGAAAAGCTGCTGTCTGTGAGGAATAAGAATATGCAAGAGCAATATCTTCAGCATCTTGGTAACGCATCGGGCGTAAGAGAGAAGCTGGAGAAACTAGCCGATATTCGAACAAGCGAAGGCTATATGGCCGAGGTCAAGGAGCAAGGCGATGGGAGTCTTTTGTTTATCGAAAAGCATTGTCCGATCTGTGAAGCTGCTGCTGCTTGTACCGGGTTATGTAAGAATGAGTTACATTTATTTGAAACCATTCTTGGAGATAATGTTCATATCGAACGGGTAGAGTATATTTTGGCGGGGGGAAGAAACTGTGTTTACAGGGTTAGGGAAGGCGAACAAGCACATTGATGCTTGCATGAATGACATCGGGAACAAGACAACAAAACCTTCAACTCCACATCTATCGTGGTTTTGAAGGTTCTTTTGTTTTAAGGTTTTGTTGTTCTAATGATGTCTTTTTTACCACACGATCTTTCTTCCGGTTGCAGCCGATTCCTCAATGCGGTCCAGTAGCTGATGTAGCTTTAAGGCATGGTTGAAATCGGGAGCGAGATGAGTGTCCGTCAAAATATCCCCGGCAAATACATCATGAGCCTTGGCTACATTCAGGGTTACCCCTTCTTTGGCGAAATCCGGGCCACTATCAGGCTCACGAGCTATATTGATTGGTTCAAAATCGCCATTAGGCGTATGATTTTGATTATTGCTTGGATCATACACAAGTTTTTCGAGCGTCAAATTCCCAAATTGAACATGCCCAAGCGAAGGATTCTGAGTCAGGCGCAAAACGCCCTTTTTTCCCTGAATCTCCAGCTCGAATTTTGGATTCACTCCCCCCTGAATGTGGACGGATACCGTTGCCCCCTTCTCCAATGAACCCTGAATCAGAATCTGATCTGCAGTATCCTTGGGAATGACTTCACCCGTTTCCTGAATAGTGGCTTCGTTATAGCGAGATGATGTGATGGCCGATAGCTCACGGAATTCGCCAACGATGTATTGCAGCGCGTCCAGAGAATGTCCCCCGTTAATCGTCAGCAGATTGGCGCCATTGGCTCTATTCAGCAGATAAGCCGTATCCTGATCTGTTCGTCCTCCTTTACCTCGAGTAGATACTTGCATATGACAGGACACAATTTCACCAATCGTTCCGTTTTCCACCAGCTTTTTCATCGTTTGCACTTCAAGATCCTGCCGTGCCTGCAAGCCGACAGTATGATGAATGCCCGCCTGTTCCGCCGCCTTAGCCATTTCGGTAGCTTCCGCAGTATTTGCCCCCAAGGGCCATTCACAGAAAATATGCTTTCTCTCTTGAATCGCGGCCATGACTGGCCGGTAATGATGGGGAACCTTGACGCTCACCACCACCATGTCCACGTCTTCGGAAGCTGCAAGTTTTTGAGCATCTTCAAAGGCCAATACCGCACCTATTTCATCCGCACTTTTTCGTGCACTCTCCATACGAGAAGTACCAATGGCTGTGATAACAAGGTTCGGATGCTTTAGCAAAGCCGGAATGTGCGTTTGACTGGCCCATTTGTTATTCATTGATCCCCCGACCACTCCTGCACGTATCTTCTTTTTCATCATGCTGCGGAACCCTCCTAAATTTTAAATGAGGCTGGAAAATAGTGCCCAAGGCCAATATAATACACTTAACACATAAATAATAATGCTTGTTTGTGATATAGCTATCATTTTATTTGATGGGAGGTGGAGACGTGGATATTGAGAACATGCAGGCATTCGTTTCAGTAGCAGAATTGAGGAGCCTTACGGAAGCAGCCCAAAAGCTGAATCACCTGCAATCGAACATGACGGCCAAAATAAAAAAACTGGAGGCCCATTACGGCACAGCATTATTTTATCGAAAGCCCCGTGGCATGGAGCTGACACCCGCAGGAGAAACCTTGTACGCTCAGTTCAAGCAAATTTTGTTGCTATGGCAAGACACAGAGATGAAAATGAGACCGCAGGAGGAAAAGCTGCGCATTGGCACGATGCAGTCCATCGTGGCGGGGGAAACAACAAGAGCGCTTACGAAGGTATATGAGCTGTACCCACAGGCTTCTGTGACATTAAAAACGGGCACTACCACGGAAATAGAGCAGTTGATCCTCGAAGGTGAACTCGATATTGCCTTCGTCACAGGTTATTCCACCAGCCCGTATATTCATTATCAAAAATGTTGTCGTGAAGATCTGGTACTGGTGGGGAAGGGCATCCATGAAGGCTCAGAGCTCAGACAGGTGCTGCAAGGAGCCACTATTATCGTGCTATCGGATGGCTGCCTGTATCTTACGCAATTGGAGAAGATGTATCAGGACATGCAATTGACTCATGGCGAGGTTGTGGAGGTAGGGGTGTTTGATACGATGGTGCAGTTTGTTTTGATGGGAATGGGAATCACCTTGATGTCCAAAAAACTGGCACGGCAATTTAATGTAAAATCCTATTTGTCCACTCCCCCAACCTTCGGCTACATAGATACATATTTAATAACCCGTCCCAACCACAAGATGACATCAATTGAACATAAATTTATCGAAATCAATAATACGATCTAAGGGATAGGAGAGGATCAAATGACTACTGATCATAATAAGCACCAGGGAAGCCATGCAGTATTTTTGGGGGATAGCATTACTTTTGGTTATGAATTAAAGGATGGGGAAAAGCCTTACCCACACATCGTCAGCGACGTCTTGGGCTTTCAAGGCTTTGAGAATCACGGCATATCCGGCAGCAGTGTAGCCAGCGGGGGCTTTGAGCCGATGTGTGAGCGATATGAGAAAATGAATCCTCATGCGGATGTGATCTTTTTTATGGGTGGAAGAAATGACTTTTCCATGGGAGAAACGCCGTTCGGTCATTTAGGCACAACATCGACGGAAACGCGAACATTTTATGGTGCGCTCAAGCATATTGCCGAGGGATTAATTAACCGTTACCCGGACAAGCTGATCATCTTTTTGACACCGCCCCACGGATCAAGTGATGCGGTTCCCGAACATTTGCCCAATGCAGTCACGGGACAAGTGTATAGCGCGTATGCGCAGGCTGTGAGAGATGTGGCTTCGCTGTATTCTTTTCCGTGCTGCGACCTGTGGAACATCGCCGGAATTCAACCGCTGCTGCCTGTTCACAAACAGATGTATTTTACCGGGGAAAACGGTATTCCTGACGGTCTGCATCCAAATCAGGTAGGTCATGAGCGGCTGGCAGCTCATATTATTGGATTTATGAACACGCTATAACCTATAGAGATCATTGCCAGCTGTGAACAGATACACCACGACACTTTTTTCAATTGCATTACTCCGAACTATAGCAGGACACCGAAGTGAAAATACTCAGGCGGGTCATTTAGCTTGAGTATTTTCTATTATTGTCTGGGTGTTTCTATAAACCACCTGTCACAGAAAACCACCCATCACAAAGCTTGAATATTTTCAATAGAGGTGTATAATAATTGACATATCAATTGATATGTCAATTAATTGCGAGGAGGAGCTACCATCGAACATTGCTCTGAAAAAAGCCAATTGTTTTACCGCATGCATCTTTTGTGTAAAGAAATGAATACTGCTTTTGAAGCACAATTAAAAACAAGCTTTACCAAGGTCGAAATTTTGTATCACATTGATCAACGGCAGGAATTGAGTCAGCTGGAGCTTCAGCATTTGCTGGTTCTGGACGGAGCGGCGGTAACCCGGCATCTGAAAAGGCTGGAGGAGGAAGGTCTGATTATCCGCAGCAAAAAAGAACAGGATAAGCGTGTGACCTATATTCGTCTAACAGAATCAGGGGTTCGAGAGCTGCAAGTTTTGTCAGAGGAAAGACAAGCCTTTCAGGACAAGTTGCTACGTGAGTTTGCGGATGAGGAAATTGTTTCTTTGACAAATGTATTACAGCGCATGTCTACCAATGTGAAGAATATGTAAAATACGCGAGGAGGAACTGAATATGAAAGCTATCGTCATTATGACCATTTGCTGGCGCGTAAACCTGCCTCGATCTCATGGGAGGAAGCCGCATCTGTTCCGTTAGCGGGACTGACAGCCTGGCAGGCACTCTTTACACATGGTCAACTGGCTAAAGGTGAAAAGCTATTGATCCACGCAGGCGCAGGAGGTGTCGGCATGTTCGCTATCCAGTTTGCCAAACAAGCTGGTGCCTATGTCATTACGACAGCCAGCGAGCGCAATCATGAGATGCTTGCTTCATTAGGAGCCGATCAAATTATTGACTACCGTACGACCCGTTTCGAGGATGTACTGTCCGATGTGGACGTTGTATTCGATACGATGGGTGGAGATGTTCAGAAAAACAGCTTTAAAGTTCTGAAAAAACACACCGGACGGATCATATCCATCGTTAGCAATTTTGACGAAGTGCTGGTCAAGGAGCACGGCGTAACGGCCAAAAATATATGGGTGGAGCCCAACGGACAGCAGCTACAGGAATTTGCCGACCTGTTGGAGCAGAAAAAAGTAAGGTCGGTGGTAGGAGCTACGTTTCCATTTTCGCAAAAAGGTCTGTATGACGCTCATGCTCTAAGCGAAACCCATCATGCTGTTGGTAAAATTGCCATTACCTTTTCATAAGAACACATATAACGAGGCGCAACACGAAAGGAATTATACAACACGATGAAGATCCTGGAAGATTATTTTCACTATTATGATTTGGCAAGAGATGATGAGAAAAGCAAAGCGCAATTAATCACCCTTTTCTCCAACGAAATTGAGTTCGTGCTGAACGGTGACCGGAAACAAGGTATGGATAGCTGGAAAAGCTTCTTGGACATGTTCTTTGAAGGAACACTCGACATCAAGCATATGTATGAGGGCTGGAAGCCGGTTCCCGGAGAATCGGGTGCCTATGAAACCAAATGGGCGGTATGTGGCAAAAGAGCAACAGGCGAAGTGTATACACTAACAGGAGTGGACAAAGCTCGGCTGGATGCAGAAGGGAAGATCGTTTATCTGGAAAATATACCGGACACCGCGAATGCCTTTGATAAGTACAAAAATATCTGATTCGCCTAATTGATAACCCGTCAGCTATATAACAGCTTGGCGGGCTTTCTATTTTCCGAACAATACATATGTGATTAAATTACAACATTCGCTTTTTGTGTTGACAAGCAGTAGGGGACGGCCTAAAATAACGGATGTAATATAGCGCTTATGAATGCGAATATTACAGCAAATGAACGATAACAATACGAGTATGCTTTACGTAGGAGGAATTACGACTCATGGAGCGTTTCTTTAAATTAAAGGAACATGGAACGAACGTCCGCACAGAAATTATTGCGGGGATTACTACTTTTATGACCATGGCTTACATTTTGGTGGTCAACAATACCTTTTTGGGGCCGACTGGAGCAGGGATGCCCAGCGAAGCCGTCTTTTTTGCCACTGCGGTAGGTGCAGGACTAATCACTATTCTGATGGGATTGTTCGTTAATGTGCCCATCGGCATGGCTCCGGGTATGGGCTTGAATGCTTATTTTATGACCGTAGTCTTGAGTTCCAACGGTATGATTACTTGGCAAGCGGCACTTGGCGCTGTATTTATATCCGGTATCGTCTTTCTGATTTTAACCGTGACACGAGTGAGACAGATGTTGCTTGTTGCGGTTCCTGAGAATCTAAAGACAGCTATTACAGTAGGTATCGGCTTGTTTATTACCATTGTCGGTTTTAAGCTGTGTAATCTGGTTATGGTAAGTATTGTTCCAGGGACGGATGTAGGTCAGCCGGTTCCGGGTCATGCTTTTAATCTGATTTTGGGTAGTTTGGTTCATCAAAAGGATGCGTTGCTGGCGCTGATCGGTTTGCTCATTATCGCAGCGCTGATGGTTGTTCGGGTCAAAGGTGCTTTGCTGATTGGTATCGTAGCTACCACATTGATTGGTATTCCGATGGGTGTAACGAATCTGAGCAGTTTGACAACAGGTCACTGGATTCCTGATTTTAGTAATCTGGCAGTGGGTCAGTTGGATTTGAAGGCTGCTTTGCACATTGGGCTGTTTGATATCATTTTCATTTTCACATTTGTAGAGCTGTTTGATACGTTTGGTACACTGGTGGGTACGGCTACCCGCGCAGGTATAATGAAGGATAAGAAAAAAGGCGAGAAAATCATCGGTAAAGCTATGCTGGTGGATGCTGTTGGTGTAAGTACCGGTGCAGTATTGGGTACAAGTACTATTACAGCATTCGTGGAAAGCTCCGCAGGGGTAGAAGAAGGTGGGCGTACGGGTCTGACTGCTGTAACGACAGGCATTTTATTCCTGCTGGCTCTCTTTATCGCACCGTTGGCATTGGTTGTGCCTTCCGCGGCTACTGCTCCAGCGTTGATTATCGTTGGCGTGCTGATGATGAGTCAGGTTCGCAACATTGACTGGGATAACTTCCTGCTGGCGTTCCCGGCGTTCCTAACCATCGTTCTGATGCCTTTTACTGGCGGAATCGCCAATGGTATTTCTGCCGGTATTTTGTCTTACGTTGTTCTGGCTGTATTCAGTAACCTGTTTACCAGCAACAAAGTTAAAGTTCACTGGCTTATGTGGGTACTTGCTATTATTGTAGTGATCCGGTTTGCCTTTATGGGTTCGGAATAACAACTTGATATAACTTGAAAAAGCTCTTTGTATATAGAACCTCCTTCCCTGTTGTTTCAGGGTGTGGGGTTCTTTTTTTGTTCTGGTTATTCATGATGCGAAAGAGGGCGGGGAGTATATATAGAAGAAGAACGAATAACAAATAGAGATTTTCGAGAATTAATAAAATAAATGCTTGCAAACTTATTTCGTCTATGATATATTCTAATTCCGGCCAAGAAATACAATATTGCGAGCGAATGTTACAAAAAAAAGATTTTAAAAAAATGCTTGCAAAGTTGGTTCGGACATGATATGATATAAGAGTTGGTAAGGCGGAAAGCCGAGTCGACAAAAAAAGAAATGTTTGATCTTTGAAAACTGAACAACGAGTGAGTATGGATTTTGCTTGCAAAATCCAACGCTGAGATTTTGGTACATGCCGTCAGGCTGTATAAAATGGAAGCGAACAATGAGATATTTTATCTCGTCAGTTTCAAAATGAGCATATCGCTCTTTCTATAAACCAACTTTGGTTGGTCTTTAATGGAGAGTTTGATCCTGGCTCAGGACGAACGCTGGCGGCGTGCCTAATACATGCAAGTCGAGCGGGGTTGTTTTAAAAGCTTGCTTTTAAAACAACCTAGCGGCGGACGGGTGAGTAACACGTAGGCAACCTGCCCATGAGACTGGGATAACTACCGGAAACGGTAGCTAATACCGGATACATCCTTTCCCTGCATGGGGAGAGGAGGAAAGACGGAGCAATCTGTCACTGATGGATGGGCCTGCGGCGCATTAGCTAGTTGGTGGGGTAAAGGCCTACCAAGGCGACGATGCGTAGCCGACCTGAGAGGGTGATCGGCCACACTGGGACTGAGACACGGCCCAGACTCCTACGGGAGGCAGCAGTAGGGAATCTTCCGCAATGGGCGAAAGCCTGACGGAGCAACGCCGCGTGAGTGATGAAGGTTTTCGGATCGTAAAGCTCTGTTGCCAGGGAAGAACGTCTTGTAGAGTAACTGCTACAAGAGTGACGGTACCTGAGAAGAAAGCCCCGGCTAACTACGTGCCAGCAGCCGCGGTAATACGTAGGGGGCAAGCGTTGTCCGGAATTATTGGGCGTAAAGCGCGCGCAGGCGGCTCTTTAAGTCTGGTGTTTAATCCTGAGGCTCAACTTCGGGTCGCACTGGAAACTGGGGAGCTTGAGTGCAGAAGAGGAGAGTGGAATTCCACGTGTAGCGGTGAAATGCGTAGATATGTGGAGGAACACCAGTGGCGAAGGCGACTCTCTGGGCTGTAACTGACGCTGAGGCGCGAAAGCGTGGGGAGCAAACAGGATTAGATACCCTGGTAGTCCACGCCGTAAACGATGAATGCTAGGTGTTAGGGGTTTCGATACCCTTGGTGCCGAAGTTAACACATTAAGCATTCCGCCTGGGGAGTACGGTCGCAAGACTGAAACTCAAAGGAATTGACGGGGACCCGCACAAGCAGTGGAGTATGTGGTTTAATTCGAAGCAACGCGAAGAACCTTACCAGGTCTTGACATCCCTCTGATCGCTGTAGAGATATGGCTTTCCTTCGGGACAGAGGAGACAGGTGGTGCATGGTTGTCGTCAGCTCGTGTCGTGAGATGTTGGGTTAAGTCCCGCAACGAGCGCAACCCTTATGCTTAGTTGCCAGCAGGTCAAGCTGGGCACTCTAAGCAGACTGCCGGTGACAAACCGGAGGAAGGTGGGGATGACGTCAAATCATCATGCCCCTTATGACCTGGGCTACACACGTACTACAATGGCCGGTACAACGGGAAGCGAAAGAGCGATCTGGAGCGAATCCTAGAAAAGCCGGTCTCAGTTCGGATTGCAGGCTGCAACTCGCCTGCATGAAGTCGGAATTGCTAGTAATCGCGGATCAGCATGCCGCGGTGAATACGTTCCCGGGTCTTGTACACACCGCCCGTCACACCACGAGAGTTTACAACACCCGAAGTCGGTGGGGTAACCCGCAAGGGAGCCAGCCGCCGAAGGTGGGGTAGATGATTGGGGTGAAGTCGTAACAAGGTAGCCGTATCGGAAGGTGCGGCTGGATCACCTCCTTTCTATGGAGAATCGTTTCCTGCAACGGAAACATTCAAATCAGCAGGTACAATGTACCTGCGAACGGATATTCAATTCGGTTCATCACATCTGTGTGAATGAAATGGATATCCAAAGCGACTCACTCGTTGCTCAGTTTTGAGAGCTCAAACTCTCAATATACTGCATGAATATCATCCACTCGGTTGAGTTGGACCGATAATCACACAGGCTACAGTTTCGATGAAACTGTATTGCACCTTGAAAACTGGATACCGAAACGAAATTGCGTTTTAGAATATTCCTTTACGCTGATCTTGTGTAAACAAGTGAAATAAAGGTAGCAGGTAAGGAAAGATATTTTGCCTTTGGTAAACATCATTCTTTATCGAACATCGATATTTTCTTTCTTTGAAAGAAAAATCTAGGTTAAGCTACAAAGAGCACACGGAGGATGCCTAGGCGCCAGGAGCCGACGAAGGACGTGGCGAACAACGATAAAGCCTCGGGGAGCTGTAAGCAAGCTTTGATCCGGGGATGTCCGAATGGGGAAACCCGGCTGTCTTCATCGACAGTCACTTTCTGCTGAATACATAGGCAGAACAGAGGCATACCAGGGGAACTGAAACATCTAAGTACCCTGAGGAAGAGAAAACAATAGTGATTCCGTCAGTAGCGGCGAGCGAACGCGGATTAGCCCAAACCAAGGAGCTTGCTCCTTGGGGTTGTGGGACGTCTCACATGGAGTTACAAAGGAACCGGTTAGATGAAGAGGTCTGGAAAGGCCCGCCAGAGAAGGTAAAAGCCCTGTAGTTCAAAACCCGTTCCCTCCGAGACGGATCCCGAGTAGTGCGGGGCACGTGAAACCCCGTATGAATCCGGCAGGACCATCTGCCAAGGCTAAATACTCCCTGGCGACCGATAGTGAAGCAGTACCGTGAGGGAAAGGTGAAAAGCACCCCGGAAGGGGAGTGAAATAGATCCTGAAACCGTGTGCTTACAAGAAGTCAGAGCCCGATCTATGGGTGATGGCGTGCCTTTTGTAGAATGAACCGGCGAGTTACGTTCCCGTGCAAGGTTAAGGTGAAGAGCTGAAGCCGCAGCGAAAGCGAGTCTGAATAGGGCGAGTTAGTACGTGGACGTAGACCCGAAACCGGGTGATCTACCCCTGTCCAGGGTGAAGGTGCGGTAACACGCACTGGAGGCCCGAACCCACGCATGTTGAAAAATGCGGGGATGAGGTGGGGGTAGCGGAGAAATTCCAATCGAACCCGGAGATAGCTGGTTCTCCCCGAAATAGCTTTAGGGCTAGCCTCGGAATAAGAGTCGTGGAGGTAGAGCACTGATTGGGTGCGGGGCCCGCAAGGGTTACCAAGCTCAGTCAAACTCCGAATGCCATAGACTTGGTTCCGGGAGTCAGACAGTGAGTGCTAAGATCCATTGTCGAAAGGGAAACAGCCCAGACCATCAGCTAAGGTCCCCAAGTGTGTGTTAAGTGGGAAAGGATGTGGAGTTGCACAGACAACCAGGATGTTGGCTTAGAAGCAGCCACCATTGAAAGAGTGCGTAATAGCTCACTGGTCGAGTGACTCTGCGCCGAAAATGTAACGGGGCTAAACACGCCACCGAAGCTATGGCTTGATATTTAGGTATCAGGGGTAGGGGAGCGTTGAATGCGGGTTGAAGGTGTACCGTAAGGAGCGCTGGACTGCATTCAAGTGAGAATGCCGGTATGAGTAACGAAAAGATCTGTGAGAATCAGATCCGCCGAAAGCCTAAGGGTTCCTGAGGAAGGTTCGTCCGCTCAGGGTAAGTCGGGACCTAAGGCGAGGCCGATAGGCGTAGTCGAAGGACAACAGGTCGAAATTCCTGTACCACCGTAATCCGTTATGAGCGATGGGGTGACGCAGTAGGGTAGTGACGCGGACTGATGGATGTCCGTCTAAGCAGTGAGGCTGGTGTGTAGGCAAATCCGCACATCGTAAGGCTGGGCTGTGATGGGGAGCGAAAATTACAGTAGCGAAGGTCATGATCTCAGACTGCCAAGAAAAGCCTCTAGCCAGGAGAAGGTGCCCGTACCGCAAACCGACACAGGTAGGCGAGAAGAGAATTCTAAGGCGCGCGGAAGAACTCTCGTTAAGGAACTCGGCAAAATGACCCCGTAACTTCGGGAGAAGGGGTGCCTCGGTAGGGTGAATAGCCCGAGGGGGCCGCAGTGAAAAGGCCCAAGCGACTGTTTAGCAAAAACACAGGTCTGTGCGAAGCCGCAAGGCGAAGTATACGGGCTGACGCCTGCCCGGTGCTGGAAGGTTAAGGGGAGTGGTAAGTCCTTTGGGGCGAAGCTATGAACCGAAGCCCCAGTAAACGGCGGCCGTAACTATAACGGTCCTAAGGTAGCGAAATTCCTTGTCAGGTAAATTCTGACCCGCACGAATGGCGTAACGACTTGGGCGCTGTCTCAACGAGAGATCCGGTGAAATTTTAATACCTGTGAAGATGCAGGTTACCCGCGACAAGACGGAAAGACCCCATGGAGCTTTACTGCAGCTTGATATTGAATTTGGGTACGATCTGTACAGGATAGGTGGGAGCCTAAGAGACTTGAGCGCCAGCTTGAGAGGAGGCATCCTTGGGATACCACCCTGATCGTATCTAGGTTCTAACTTGGTACCGTGACCCGGTACGAGGACAGTGTCAGGTGGGCAGTTTGACTGGGGCGGTCGCCTCCTAAAGAGTAACGGAGGCGCCCCAAGGTTCCCTCAGAATGGTTGGAAATCATTCGAAGAGTGCAAAGGCAGAAGGGAGCTTGACTGCGAGACCTACAAGTCGAGCAGGGACGAAAGTCGGGCTTAGTGATCCGGTGGTACCGCATGGAAGGGCCATCGCTCAACGGATAAAAGCTACCCTGGGGATAACAGGCTTATCTCCCCCAAGAGTCCACATCGACGGGGAGGTTTGGCACCTCGATGTCGGCTCATCGCATCCTGGGGCTGAAGTAGGTCCCAAGGGTTGGGCTGTTCGCCCATTAAAGCGGTACGCGAGCTGGGTTCAGAACGTCGTGAGACAGTTCGGTCCCTATCTGTCGTGGGCGTAGGAAATTTGAGAGGAGCTGTCCTTAGTACGAGAGGACCGGGATGGACGTACCGCTGGTGTACCAGTTGTTCCGCCAGGAGCACCGCTGGGTAGCTATGTACGGAAGGGATAAGCGCTGAAAGCATCTAAGCGTGAAGCCCCCCTCAAGATGAGATTTCCCAAATAGTAAGACCCCTTGAAGACGACGAGGTAGATAGGTTGGGGGTGGAAGTGCAGTAATGCATGGAGCTGACCAATACTAATCGGTCGAGGGCTTATCCTAAGTATAGGACGCAATGGAGTTTCGGATCCAGTTTTCAGGGTGTAACACCTTGAAGGTATGTAGAAGATACATACGATAAGCGCATGGCTATTCATTTACACGATTAGTGATGAACTGAATATCGATACGGAAGAATTTGTTTTACAAATTCATGTTTGGTGGCGATAGCGGAGGGGTTCCACACGTACCCATCCCGAACACGACCGTTAAGCCCTCCAGCGCCGATGGTACTTGGACCGCAGGGTCCTGGGAGAGTAGGACGTCGCCAAGCAAAAGTAAAAAGAACCACAATCTCAAGGAGAATGTGGTTCTTTTTTTGTGTTGAAAAGGTAAGACATATATACTTAACTTAATGGAAAGGTACAAATTGAGACTAACTCATATCAATTGAAGCTAATTTGAAATAAATTAGTACCAGGTATTAGTATCAGGTGTTATAATAGGGCAAGGATTATAAAGGAGAGTGATCAGATTGTTGAATTCTAAAGCAAAGCTTACGGCCCTGGGTACTTATGTACCTGAACGGATTTTGACGAATGCTGACTTGGAGAAGCTTGTGGATACTAGTGACGAGTGGATTGTGCAACGAACGGGTATGCGTGAACGGCGAATTGCGGCTGAAGATCAATATGTATCTGATTTATGTATTCAGGCCGTTACACGTATGATTAACCTCTATAACGTAAATATAAACGAAGTTGATATGATCATTGTAGCAACAAGTACACCTGATTACTACTTTCCAAGTACAGCTTCACGGATTCAGGCGTATTTTAATATTCCAGATACGGGATCCATGGATGTAAGTGCAGCATGTGCAGGGTTCACCTATGGACTTCACCTGGCTAATGGCCTTATTACGGGTGGTCTACACCGTAAGGTGTTAGTGGTGGGAGCGGAAACGTTGTCTAAAATTACAGATTATACGGACCGGACGACTTGTATACTTTTTGGAGACGGCGCAGGGGCTGCTCTTGTTGAATGTGACGAGGATGAAGGATCATTTTTAACCGCAGATATCGGAACTTATGGACAAGGGGGAGTTCATCTATATCGTGCAGGTTTATCTGATTATTTAGATGGAGAAAAGTTGCAAACTAATGGATTTCTTGTTCAAAATGGACGTGAGGTTTATAAATGGGCTGTTCGCTCTGTCCCAGCGGGAGTAGAACGGTTATTGGAGCAGGCTGGAATGAAGAATGAGGATCTTGACTGGTTTGTACCGCATAGCGCCAATCTGAGAATGATCGAATCCATATGTGAACGAGGGGCAATACCTTTGGAAAAGACGCTGACAAGTGTAGAGTTTTATGGCAATACATCGGCGGCATCTATTCCTTTGGCTTTACAGTGCGGTTTGGATGATGGGCGTTTACGGTATGGGCAGCGGGTATTGTTATATGGGTTCGGAGGGGGCCTGACTTATGCAGGCCTGCTGTTAAAATGGAGCGTGCCTGATTTGTAAGCTGTCCTATAAAATGTAGAAGTAATAGTATGTACAATCACGTCTTTGAGAGCCGTTGGCATTTGATTTATCGTAAGATGGGAGGATGGTATAATTAACAATATAAGAGAAAGGGGCGTAACATGAAGGTATTAGTATTAGCAGAAAAACCATCCGTAGCCAGAGAGATTGCACGTGTGATGGGAAGCCGTGAGAAGCATAAAAGCTATATAGAGGGGCCTAAGTATGTTGTGACGTGGGCGTTAGGACATTTGGTTGGACTGGCAGAGCCGGAGGATTATGATTCTAAGTATGCGACCTGGAATTTGGAGGACCTGCCGATCCTTCCAAAGAGTACCAAGCTGAAGGTACTGCGGGAAAGCAATCATCAGTTCAAGGCTGTGCAGCAGCTCATGAAGCGGCAGGACATTGGAGAGCTTATTGTGGCAACGGATGCTGCTCGTGAAGGGGAGCTGTTGGCACGTTGGATTATACAAATGGCGAACTGGAAAAAGCCTTTCCACCGCTTGTGGATTTCATCACAGACGGACAAGGCGATTAAGGAAGGTTTCGCGAAGCTGTTGCCTGGACAGCAGTTTGATCGTTTGTATGAATCGGCTCGTTGTCGGGCTGAAGCAGACTGGATGATTGGTCTGAATGTGACTCGCGCATTGACCTGTCGCTATAACGCTCAGCTTTCGGCGGGAAGAGTACAGACACCGACGCTGGGGATGATTATGGAACGTGAGAAGGAAATTACTCAGTTTCGTTCTCAGGAATATGATACATTGACGGCGGACTTTGGTGATTTTCAGGCAACTTGGCGTGCGGAAAATGGCGATTCACGCATGTTTGACCGTACTCAAGCAGAGGCTTTGCGCCGCAAATTGGAAGGCGTCAAAGGCATGGTTGCCAGTGTCAAAAAAAGTGAAAAGAATGAGCCACACCCGTTGGCTTATGATTTAACCGAGCTGCAAAGGGATGCCAACCAGCGCTACGGCTTTTCGGCCAAGCAGACATCTAATGTGCTTCAACGTCTGTATGAGCAGCATAAGCTGGTCACGTATCCACGTACAGACAGCCGTTATCTGACATCCGATATGGTGGATACCCTTAAGGAACGGCTTAATAGTGTGGCTGTAGGCCCGTATGCTTCCTTGGCACGTCCGTTACTGCGCAAGAGCTTGACGGTCTCGAAGCGAATTGTGGATGACAGCAAAGTAACAGATCACCATGCGATCATCCCTACAGAGCAGACGTTGTTACTTAATCAGCTAGGCCCGGAGGAACGTAAGCTGTATGATCTGATTGCGCGGCGATTTATCAGTCTTTTCTATCCACCTGCTCGTTATGATGCTGTAGCGGTTGCAGTAACGGTAGAGCAGGAAACGTTTCAAGTCAAAGGCACGACAATAAAAGATAGTGGCTGGCGTGCTGTATATGACGGAAGTCTCTATGATACGGACGACGAAGCAGAGGAACGTGAGGACAACGGAAGTGGTGTTATTTTACCTGAACTGAAAAAAGGGGATTCCGTCCGGGTTCAGCGTTGCCTTGTGCGTGCTGGACGAACGATGCCGCCGAAGCGGTATACGGAAGCGGCACTACTTGCTCAGATGGAGAAGCATGGTCTGGGTACTCCTGCTACTCGCGCGGATCTGATTGAGAAGCTGGTTAGCTCGGATACAATTGAGCGTCAGGGAAATGTAATGCATCCAACGGGGAAAGGCAAGCAACTGATTGAGCTGGCAGCTCCACAGCTAAGAACACCGGAGCTGACGGCACGTTGGGAAGCGGAGCTGGAACGAATCGCGCGTGGTCAAGGGCAACCAGGACCGTTCCTGGACTCCATTCGTGCGATGGCGAAAGAGCTGGTTTCCACTGTGAAAAATAGCAGTGCCGAATACAAGCCCCATAACGTGACAAACAGCCATTGCCCGGATTGTGGTGCAAAGCTTTTGGAGAAGAAGGGCAAACAGGGCAAGTTCCTCGTATGTCCAAGTGTGGATTGCGGCTATCGCCGTTCGGGAGAAAAACGTTTGTCGAATCGTCGTTGTCCGCAGTGCCATAAAAAAATGGAAATGAAAGAGGGCAAGGCGGGGTTGTATGTAAGATGTCTGTCTTGTGGCATTACCGAGACGCTGGACAAGGACAAGCAACGGGTAAACAAACGTGAACAGCAGAAGCTGGTAAGACAATATGAAAAGCAGGAGCCTCTTGGCTCCAGTCTGGGTGATCTACTGAAAGCAGCCTTGGAACAAAAGCAGGGGAAATAACTGAAAGCTAACAGTAGACCAATACTAAGGCAGCAGTAATGACAAGAAGCAAGCAGCAAAATCGGTATAAAAGCTCTCTCTCTTTGGCATGGTAAGCCTAGGAGGTGAGTAGTTATGCCCAAGCATAAACCGCTTAAAATCAACAATCAGCAAAATAAATCAAGTATATTGGAGGAAGAAATCGCTCCACATCCAGAGAAGCAAGCGAAATATCCTCCAAGCCTGAATGGAATTCCTAAACAGCAGTCTTGATACGAAGTGGCAGGAGCCATGGATTGTATCAAAAATGGAATCAGTTATCCATTGAATGGTATGGATTTAACCATCTGACAGGCAAACTTAAACTTGAAGCTATATCAAGGCTGAGACAATTGGCCTCCGTATGGAGTTGTAGGTTGTCATTGTCTTGCGAAAAAGGAGCAACAGTTACGGTATATCACCGTTACTGCTGCTCCTTTTTTTTGTGAGCTGGCTTTTATATCTTATTGTTCATTGAGAATGCTTATTTGGATTTTCACAAATCCTTATTTACTCATTTATTAGTATTCATTAAAGAAGGACTGAATTTCTTTAACATCATGCGTTTGAGTCAAAGCAAGCATGAGCAAGATCCGTGCTTTTTGCGGATTGAGCGAGTCAGTGGAAACAAAGTTGGACGCTGCGTCTTTCGTTGACGGAGAGACGATCCCGCTCCCTACACGGCTGGAACGTGCGATGATGACTCCTTTTTTACCTGCTGCCTCAGCACCTTCTGTAGAGGTCTTGGACAAGGAACCATTGCCGGAGCCTGCCACGACGATCCCTTTGGCACCTGCCGCTACGGCTGCATCATACAGATAGCGCCCGTTATTTTGATATTCGTATAAAATATCTACCTGAGGCAGTTGGGTCAGAATGGAAATATCGAACATAGAAGCAGTTGTATGCTTGTGTGTAGATTTGTTGTAGTAGTACACTTGATCTCCCACAACAGCTCCCAGGTATCCCTGCTCCACAGACTTGAACGTATCGACTGCTGTCGTGTTCGTTTTGGTAATGTATCTCGCTGCACCGATACGGTCATTTAGCAGTACGAGTACGCCTTGACCTTTGGAGGCTGAAGCCCCGGCGACTTTGACAGCATTATAAAGGTTAAAAGGACCATCGGCGCTGATTGCTGTAGCTGGACGCATGGAGCCAACGACAACCACAGGCTTATCGCTATTGACGACCAGATTGAGGAAATAAGCGGTTTCTTCCAGCGTATCTGTACCATGAGTAATAACGATTCCGTCTACATCATCTCTGGCGAGCAGTTCATTCGTACGTTTGGCGAGTTTTAAAAGGATATCATTATTAATGTCAGGACTGCCCACGTTGACAACCTGTTCACCGCTGACGTTTGCAATACTTTTCATTTCAGGAACGGCGTTAATCAGAGTCTCGACACCCAACGCGCCTGCTTTGTAGTCGGTTGTATCGGTGTTGACGGCAGATGACCCTGCGATGGTTCCCCCAGTAGCAAGTATTTTAATGTTGGGTAGATTATTCGTTTGTGGTTTCTCAGATTTATCGGTGATGGTAGTGGCAGATGGAGGTACAGTCGTGCTGGTGGTAGCTGCTGCCGCAGCGTTAGCGGTAAAACCACCACTCCATAAGGTACTTCCGAGAATAAAGCTGGCCAGCAGGGGAATCATTGTCATTTTTTTCATGTTAGTCATATAAAGCTCCTCTCCAATGTGAAAAACATAGATATGAATGATAGATTAACTGACAAATATTTTGTCGAATTACGTTAATATCACGAATTATAGAGGCTGAAATTGTTTTTAGTCAATATATATGTCATATAATATGACGTAATAACTTATTTTTTATGAATGTAATCGTTTTATTGTTTGTATAAGGTGTTTTGTAAGGTGATAGCAATTACTTTTTATATGATTTTGTATAGAGTTCATTAGTAGGATGATAGGGGGAGCTAACTTTATGTAAGTCATACGATTACACAGGGTAAACCGAAATTGACCGGTCTTCCGGCCGTTCTACAATATACAGTATTCAATGAATTAGATGCTATCACTCGTTCTGTACGTTTTGAAAATATAGGCAGTTCAAATGTAACGCTCCGACGGGCTTTGAGCTGTAATGTGGATTTCGTGACGGTGATTATGATATGTGCAATTGTCTGGTTCATGAGGTAGGGAGAATCATTCCAGACGCCGGAAGCTGTACTGGTTCGTTCCTGGGAAGAATTGTATGATATGTCGCGCACCTATCATCGCTTATATTGAACAAGACTGTCAAGAGGAGGATTTCGTGATCAGGTCGTCCGGTGCTGATTAAAAACTGTGGGAAAGCCACGTATTTTAATTTTAATGGGGATCGGATTAAAGAAATTGCTTCGGCTGGTCAGGAACTTGGAATTGAGCTGTTTGTACTGGACGATGGTTGGTTGTCTGTCTGGGTAGACTGGGAGAAGAGATTACTGCGACAGGATAGAAGTGAACATCGAAATTACAATAAGCAGACACCTCAAAGGGAGCCTGCTTGTTGTTTTTGCAGAAGCTAAAAGAAGGTAATGTATCTGGTTTTTGCAACATCTAAAGTAAATACATTGCAATCCAAACTGACATTATACGTGAATAACATGGTTTTACAGCAGGGTACCTGCAATTAAGGATTGTTGGTATGCTGTTTGGTTGGCAAGCTGGCGCTGGGAGTTCCTTTTCCTCTTTTACGGTTGCGTTCTGCCTTTTTTGCATTTTCCCGCAGCTTTTCGACGTATTCATGGGTGCTTTCCATCGTAGTCCCTCCTTTAATTCAAGGATATCCGTCATACAACGTTACTATATCCGCAAAAGCGGTATTTCAGTCAGGAGAAGGCGTTGTTTCTGCAAAAGGGGTGGAGTTATAATGAAGGGGAGAGGGCTTAGAGGGGCTAATGCCTGGACTCGGTACGGTGTGTAAAAGGAGGGGAGACATTGCAGACAGGCTTGTTGGTGTGGCTGCTGTTTATAAATGCAGTAGGCTATCTGGTAATGTCGGAAGACAAAAAGAGGGCGCGTAAGCACCGTGATCGGGTACCCGAACGGACGCTATTTTTGCTGGCCCTGATTGGGGGAGCGTTGGGCGTGCTGATTGCAATGTACCGCAAACGCCACAAAACGCGGCATATGAGCTTCAGACTGGGTATTCCTGCGTTGCTGTTCGTTAATGCATTGCTGTACGGGTATTTTTTACGGTAAAGCCGTGGTTTAGGCTCTCATGGGGATGTTTAATGATGAGTAAGGCGGCTATGCTAGCGTCCGGCAATGTGAATGTATGAGCGGCCAAGGGAATACATATTTCAGGCGTTGTTCTGACAAACTGAATAGGAAGAGGTGCATATGTATGTTATTTTCGAAAATATTGCTTGCTTATGACGGTTCCGAGGCATCCAACAAGGCCTTGCTGAAGGCAGCAGAATTAACCAAGGCATCACCGTCCTCGCAGCTTGAGGTTGTAACAGCATTTGATTTTCCGCGTATATTCATGGGGGAAGGTTTGGCTCCGATTCCAGCTTCGGTGAATAAAGAATATTACGATTTGGCGGAGCAAACCACGGATGAGGTCAAAAAACGGCTTGCCGACCAGGGCATTGACGCTAAGGTGGAGCTGATTCAGGGTTCGCCAGCTGAAGTTATTTTGGATTATGCGAATGAAAATGGCTTTGATGTGATTGTGATCGGCAGCCGTGGTTTGGGCGGTATTCGTGAATTTGTGTTAGGCAGCGTCAGTCATAATGTGGTGCAGCATGCACGCATTCCTGTGCTGGTCGTGAAGTAACAGAATAGAAGGAATAAAAGTCGGATTACTGCCTGTACAGGAAGTACCGGCTTTTATTTTTTTGTGGAGCATAGAGCCGATCTATGATGGTAGTCTGAGGCAAAGAGTCGGCTAAATGTATAGCTACCGTCCCGTCTTGCGGGTAGAAAAGGGTTTGTGTTTTGTAAAACACGAACATTCAATTGGTTGATTTTAATAATGTTCGTTTCCAAGTTGACATAAGGTGTAGGGAATTGTTAAACTATGAAGTGTATTGTCGATAAAAAAAGAACTTTAGGTAAAAATTAATAAGGTACACATGCTTGAGCCGAAACAGACCACGATTATACTTGTAAAGAATATGTTTAAAGGTCGAGTAGGCAAAATGATGACTCGTATAATGCCGGGGATATGGCCCGGAAGTTTCTACCTGGAAACCTTAAATTTCCGGACTACGGGAGACATACGGCTGAAGCCGCATTTGTTGCGGTGAAACAGGCTTGCCTTTGGCATGCCCTTGAGAGGCTTTGTCGTTTGTTTTTCGTAGTCCGGTGTCTTGAAAATAACATTATTTTCGAGTGCCGGATTTTTGGCGCTTATTGATAAACAGGGAGTGAAGGACATGTCAGTGCAGGTCGCTGTTATTATGGGCAGCACATCGGACTGGGACACCATGCAGCATGCATGTGCAGTGCTGGACGAGCTTGAAATCGGATATGAAAAAAAGGTAGTCTCAGCCCATCGAACGCCGGATCTGATGTTTCGTTTTGCAGAGGAAGCCGCTGGGCGCGGGCTGAAGGTTATTATTGCTGGAGCGGGTGGCGCGGCGCATTTGCCGGGTATGGTGGCGGCCAAGACGACATTGCCAGTCATCGGTGTGCCTGTCCAGTCGAAGGCGCTGAACGGTCTGGACTCCTTGCTCTCCATTGTGCAGATGCCGGGAGGCATTCCGGTCGCTACTGTAGCAATTGGTAAAGCAGGCGCTACGAATGCAGGGCTGCTGGCAGCACAAATATTGGCTGCTTTTGATGAAAAAGTGCGCCAGCGGGTCGAAGCAAGACGCGACCGTATCCGTGATGAGGTGCTGGAAGGCAGTGACTCGCTATGAATGAGGCATGTAAACCCGCAGGCTGTGTTCGACCTCCCGGTACAACGATTGGACTTTTGGGAGGCGGACAGCTGGGGAGAATGCTGGTACTGGCGGGAGCAAAGATGGGATACCGTTTTGTGACGCTGGACCCGACACCGGATAGTCCGTGCGGGCAGGTGTCAGAGCAGATTTTCGCTGCCTATGATGATGAGCATGCAGCCAGAGAGTTGGCCGGGCGATGCGATGTGATCACGTATGAGTTTGAAAATGTGGATGCAGGAGTAGCCGCGCTTTTGGAACAGGAATCAAGTGTGCCGCAGGGTAGCCGTTTATTGTACACAACACAGCATCGACTACGGGAGAAACGCTCCATTGAAGCCGCTGGCGTTCCGGTCGCTCCGTATCGTGAAATCGGCAGCGCTGCTGATATGGTTCAAGCGGTAGCCGAGTTGGGCGTGCCATGTGTACTCAAGACAGCCGTCGGCGGTTATGATGGTAAGGGGCAGGCGGTCATTCGCCAAACTGGGGAAGCTGTAGCTGCCTACGAACGGCTGGCTGGTAGCGGTGCGGAACTGGTGCTAGAACAGTTCATTCGTTTTCGCTGTGAAATCTCGGTAATCGTCGCACGCAGCACGAACGGGGAAGCCAAAGCCTTCCCACCTGCGGAAAACATTCATGTGAACAATATTTTGCACACGTCGATTGTACCCGCGCGCGTGCCACAATCCGTGCAGGAGGAAGCAAGCAAGCTGGCTGTGGCTGTGGCGGAATCGTTAGGTGCGGTGGGGCTGCTTGCTGTAGAAATGTTCGTTACCGAAGACGGACAATTGTACGTCAATGAGTTGGCACCGAGGCCACATAACTCCGGTCATTATACGATGGAGGGATGCGCAACGTCGCAATTTGAGCAGCATATACGTGCCATTTGTGGCTTGCCGCTGGGAAGCACAAAGCTGCTGACTCCAGTCGTTATGGTCAATGTGTTAGGTGAGCATTTGGAGGACGTGATTCAGCGGTTCGTGCAGGCGGATGCCGAAGCTGAAAGATTGGATGTTGTACCCAAGCTGCATTTGTATGGAAAAAGCGAAGCCAAACCAGGCCGAAAGATGGGACATATGAATCTACTGTGCCAGGATGCGGAACAAGCGCTGGAATGGATCGAACAAACCAATATTTGGGGGAATAAATAGTTATGATCGAACGCTATAGCAGACCGGAAATGAGAGCCATTTGGACGGAAGAAAATAAATTTAAAGCATGGCTGGAAGTAGAATTGTGTGCCTGTGAAGCTTGGGCAGAATTGGGCGTTATTCCGAAAGAGGACACTGTGGCGCTGCGTAAGAACGCAAGCTTTGATATTGACCGGATCTATGAAATCGAACAGGAAACAAGACATGATGTCATTGCTTTTACCCGCACGGTGTCCGAAAGCCTTGGCGATGAGCGCAAATGGGTGCATTACGGCCTGACCTCCACGGATGTGGTAGATACCGCACTGGGCTACCTGTTGAAGCAGGCGAATGAAATTCTAGAGCGCGATATCTTGAATTTTATTGAAATTTTGAAAGAAAAAGCACTGGCTTATAAGCATACGCCGATGATGGGCCGTACACACGGGGTACACGCTGAACCGACGACGTTTGGCCTGAAAATGGCTCTGTGGTACGAGGAAATGAAGCGCAATCTGGAGCGTTTCCACTTTGCGGCTGACCAGGTAGAGTACGGTAAAATGTCTGGCGCAGTCGGAACGTACGCTAACATTGATCCAGCGGTAGAAGAGTTTGTATGCCGCAAGCTGGGCACCAAGCCTGCGCCAATCTCCACGCAAACGCTCCAGCGTGACCGTCATGCCGAATACATGGCGACATTGGCACTGGTAGCCACATCGTTGGATAAATTTGCAACCGAAGTCCGCGCCCTGCAAAAGAGTGAATTCCGTGAGGTGGAAGAAGCCTTCGCGAAGGGTCAAAAAGGTTCCTCTGCGATGCCGCATAAACGCAATCCAATCGGTAGCGAAAATATTTCCGGTCTGGCGCGTGTGATTCGCGGGCATATGGTATCCGCGTATGAGAACGTAACACTGTGGCATGAACGAGACATTTCGCATTCTTCCGTGGAACGTATCATTTTGCCGGATGCAACGATGCTGTTGAACTACATGCTGAACCGTTTTGGCAATATCGTGAAGAACCTGACGGTATTCCCTGAAAATATGAAGCGCAATATGGCGCGTACGTATGGTGTACCGTTCTCCGGTCGTATTATGACGAAGCTGATCGACAAGGGCTTTAGCCGTGAAAAAGCCTACGATACCGTACAGCCGCGTGCTATGCAGGCATGGGAAGAGCAACGTCAATTCCGTGAAATCGTCGAGGCGACTCCGGAAATTACCGCTGTACTCAGCCCGGATGAAATCGAGGATGCGTTCAACCCGGCATGGCATCTGAAAAACGTAGATACGATCTTTAAAAAGCTGGGATTAGGGGAGTAGGAGCGAAGGTTGGCGCTTGGTGAGGCCGCTGCGCGAACGGATCATTCTTCCGATTGCTGTTGCCCCTGGATTCCTGGATTGAAATAAACCCGTAAAGGTTGGAATCCATGGGCAAAGGCAAGCGCTGACGCTTCTCCAGAACGATTCCGTTCGCTTCGCTGCAATCCAGCACCAACCCTCGTGTGGGAGCAGGAATAGGGGGAGGTGCGGTGTATAACATGCCGCACACCCCAAAGAGTGATAGAAAAGCGTGTTCCACTGCTTTTCTGTCGCGAAGCAACGTTCTTGGGAGGGCTGCCGAATTTGCGTAGCAAACAGCCTGCAGCCCTCCCAAGAACGCGCAAGGCTCAAGGAGCGAAGCCTTGAGCCAACGTATAAGTGCGTATGCGTAGCATATGCGCACGACAGGCAAAGCCTTAATGCTCGGCCGCATGGCATGCCGAGCCACGGCCACGGGCCGAATGGTAGGCGACATGTAATACGCCGAGCCATGGTACAACCGTAAGCTGCATATAAAATTGCAGCTTAGAGCTTTCAAAGTTGATACGAAGCAAACGCTCGTAAAAACGTCGATATGCGCCAACGTAAAAGCGTTGCTGGATTAAAGCTTGTGCCAACAAGCCTTAATCCAGCGGAACGCGCTCACACCACCCCAGCTCCAGTAACCCGTCATCCCCTGCTCACTGCGCCAACCCTTGCGGGAGTCCCGAGGGCAGCAGCCCTGGGGGTCCTCCCCGAGGGGAGGATTTAGGAGGGGCAAGGTTCGATTTAGGAGGGGCCAAGGTTTGAGGGGCAAACTCTTTTAGAGGAGGAAGTTAGAAATGTCATTGTCTACTGCCGAGGGTCTGATCCATGCGCCGCTGCTCTACAAAGGCAAGGTGCGTGAGCTGTTTGATCTCGGAGAGCATTTTCTGATTGTCGTGACGGACCGGATTTCGGCCTTTGATTATGTGCTGGAGCCACCCGTGCCCGAAAAGGGGAATGTGCTGAATAAGCTCAGCGCTTTCTGGTTTGAACAGACGAAGGACTTGTTGGAAAACCATGTCGTGCATACCGATGTGAACAAGCTCGGACATGTGATCGACGAACAGAATAAAGAATTGCTGAAAGATCGGATCATGGTCACGCTGAAGGCTGAACGTATCGACATTGAGTGTGTGGTGCGCGGATATATTACTGGAGGCGGCTGGCGTCAGTATGAGCAGAACGGTGAGGTGAACGGCATTCCATTGCCGAAGGGGCTACGTAAAAATGAACGTTTTCCCAAGCCTTTATTTACACCTGCTGCGAAAAATGATGTTGGACACGACGAGGACATTTCCCTTCATCAGATGAAAGAACTGGTCGGGGCTGAACTGACAGGCGAGCTTGAGGAAAAAAGCTTGGCATTGTACGAATTTGCGCGTGCTTTCTGCGAGAAGCGTGGAATTATTTTAGCTGACTGCAAGTTTGAGTTTGGTCTTGTTGGTGGAAAGGTTATTTTGATTGACGAAATTTTCACCCCGGATTCATCCCGTTTTTGGGCACAGGAAAAGTATGAGCTGGATGTCGAGATTGACAGCATGGACAAGGAACCGGTGCGAAGCTATTTAGCTGCATCCGGTTGGGACAAGAACAGCAAGCCCGATCCGTTGCCTGCTGAGGTCGTAGAAGAAACGACTGCAAGATATACGGATATTTGGCGGCGTCTGACGGCACAGTAAATAGTAATCATAATTCAACCAATAGGATTCATCCATTCGGAGGAGGAACTGAAGGAACATGATTAAAGCAACGGTCTATGTCACAATTAAGCAAAGCGTTTTGGACCCGCAGGGGGTTGCGGTGCAAGGCGCACTGCATTCTATGGGCTTCGGAGAAGTGGACAGCGTCAGAATTGGTAAGTATATGGAATTGAATCTGGATACAACAGACCGCGAGAGTGCAGAAAAGCGCGTCATCGAGATGTGCGAAAAGCTGTTGGCCAACACGGTCATTGAAGACTACCGCTACGAACTGGAGGGCTGATTCCATGAAATTTGCAGTTCTGGTTTTTCCGGGCTCCAACTGTGATATTGACTGCTATAAGGCGGTAGAGGACACGGTCGGTGAACCTGTCGATTATGTTTGGCATACTGCGACGGATCTGTCGCCTTATGATTGTATTCTTGTTCCAGGAGGCTTCTCCTACGGGGATTACCTGCGTTGCGGCGCGATTTCCCGGTTTGCCCCGGTGATGAAGGAAGTAGCCAAAGCGGCTGCCGAGGGCAAATACATTTTGGGTATTTGCAACGGTTTTCAAATTTTGACCGAGGCCGGGCTGTTGCCTGGTGCTTTACGCCGTAATCTGTCGATGAAGTTCCGTTGCCACGATACGGTGTTGAAGGTTGCGAATAACGAAACGCCTTTTACAAAAGATTATGCTGCCGGTGAAGAGATCGTCATTCCGATCGCCCACGGTGAAGGCAACTATTACTGTGATGATGAGACGCTGGCTCGCTTGCAGGCGAATAACCAGATCGTATTTACGTATAAAGATAATCCTAACGGTTCCGTAACGGATATCGCAGGGATTTGTAATCAGCAAGGAAACGTACTGGGCATGATGCCTCACCCGGAACGCGCGGTGGACGCATTGCTTGGAACGGATGACGGCAAACGTATGTTTACATCTATTTTGAACGCTTGGAGGGATCGTCATGGCGCAGCAAGTGTCCGCTAAGGAACCAACGGCAGAGCAGGTTGCCGAGCATAAACTGTATCAACAGATGGGTGTGTCGGACAGCGAATATGCGTTGATCTGTGAATTCATGGGACGTCAGCCGAACTATACAGAGATTGGCGTATTTAGTGTCATGTGGTCAGAGCATTGTGCTTACAAAAACTCCAAGCCGTTGCTGCGTCGTTTTCCAACGAGTGGTCCGCGAGTTCTGATGGGACCGGGTGAAGGCGCAGGGATTGTAGATATCGGTGATAACCAGGCGGTTGTTTTTAAAATCGAAAGTCATAACCATCCGTCGGCTGTAGAACCTTTTCAGGGGGCAGCGACAGGGGTCGGCGGCATCATCCGTGATATTTTCTCGATGGGTGCAAGACCTGTGGCGGTGCTGAACTCCCTGCGTTTTGGCAAGCTGGAGAGCGACCGTGTGAAATATTTGTTCGAGCATGTGGTATCCGGTATTGCGGGATATGGGAACTGTATCGGTATTCCGACGGTAGGCGGCGAGGTTGTATTTGATGAAAGCTACGAAGGCAATCCACTCGTCAATGCGATGTGTGTCGGACTGATTGACCATGATAAAATCCAGCGCGGTGTTGCTAAAGGGGTCGGTAACCCGGTGTTTTATGTGGGACCGCCGACAGGCCGTGACGGGATTCACGGAGCGACATTCGCATCGGTTGAGCTGACCGAGGAATCCGAAGCGAATCGCACGGCGGTTCAGGTAGGCGATCCATTCATGGAGAAGCTGGTCATGGAATCATGTCTGGAGCTGATCGACAGCGGTATTGTACTGGGTATTCAGGATATGGGCGCGGCAGGGCTTACCTGCTCCAGTGCGGAGATGGCGAGTAAGGCTGGCAACGGCCTTGAGCTGTATCTGGATCAGGTACCACAGCGTGAAGAGGGCATGACACCTTATGAAATGATGCTTTCTGAATCACAGGAACGCATGCTGTTCGTAGTAGAACCGAAGGATGAAGCACAGGCGCTGGAAATTTTCGAGCGTTGGGGTGTCATTTGTGCCAAGGTCGGCAAGGTGACGGATGACGGGCGTCTGCGTTTGTTCCACCACGATGAAGTGGTGGGTGACATGCCAGTGACAGCGCTGGTGGACGAGTGTCCGATTTACGATAAGCCATCTGAGGTTCCTGCTTATTATGAGCAAAACGCTGCCATTGACACACTGCGTTATGCAGAAGTGACGGATTTGAACGATGCGCTGAAAAAGGTATTGTCTTCGCCAAGTGTAGCCAGTAAGAAATGGGTATATGAGCAGTATGATTACATGGTTCGCACTAGCACGGCCGTTCGTCCGGGCTCAGATGCAGCCGTAGTGACGGTGCGCGGAACCCGCAAGGGACTCGCCATGACGACGGATTGTAACGGACGTTTCGTATACCTTGATCCAGAGGTAGGCGGACGGATTGCGGTCAGCGAAGCAGCACGTAATATTGTATGCTCCGGCGGCGAGCCACTGGCGATCACGGACAACCTGAACTTCGGCAACCCTGAGAAACCGGATATTTTCTGGCAAATGGAAAAAGCTGTAGACGGGATGGCAGAAGCTTGCCGCGTACTGGATACCCCCGTTATCGGGGGCAATGTCAGCTTGTACAACGAAAATGCCAAAGGCTCCATCTATCCGACGCCTGTTGTGGGCATGGTAGGTCTGGTGCATGATACGGATCATATTACGACACAAGGCTTTAAAGCCGAAGGTGACGTGATTTTCCTGGTGGGAGAAACGAAGGCCGAGCTGGGAGGCAGTGAGTTCCAGGCTGTCGTACACGGTGTATCTGAGGGACGCCCGCCTGAGCTGGATTTGAACGTAGAGAAAAAACTGCTGACTGCGGTGCTTAGCGCCATCCAATCAGGCTTGGTACAATCCGCGCATGATCTGGCAGAGGGCGGATTGGCTGTAGCGCTTGCCGAATCCGGGATTAGCGGCGGATTGGGAGCACAGGTCAACGTAGAAACAACCTTGCGTCCTGACCATGCTTTGTTTAGCGAAAGTCAGTCCCGCATTTTGTTATCTGCATCGCCGGATCAAGCGTCTGCGCTGGAAGCACATCTGCGTGGTTTAGAAGTGCCAGTTACCGTATTAGGAAAAGTTGAAGGATCACAATTGACAGTTGAGGTGAACGGACAACCCGCTTTGAACGAGGCAGTCGCCAGTTTGAAGCAAATCTGGGAGGATGTCATTCCATGTCTGATGAAATAACAGCACGGACGTTGTGGACTGGAGATTATTATAATGAAGGCTCTGGTAAAGAGGGGCTGTTTGATAAATTAAAAGAGGAGTGCGGCGTATTCGGGGTGTACAGACACTCCGATGCTGCTTCTCTAGCATATTACGGATTGCATGCGCTCCAGCATCGTGGGGAGGAAAGCGCGGGCATCTGTGTGAGCAGTGGCGACGAGTTCCATTATCATCGTGGAATGGGCCTTGTTAAAGAAGTGTTCAATAAAGATTTGATGGCTTCGCTGACAGGCGACATTGCCATAGGACATGTGCGCTACTCGACAAGTGGAGACAGTAAGCTGACGAATGCACAGCCATTGGTTTTCAAATACCGTGATGGTGATCTGGCGGTAGCGACGAACGGGAATATCGTGAATGCTTTGCAAATCCGGCATGAGCTGGAGCAGGGCGGGTCTATTTTTCAAACGACAAGCGATACAGAAGTAGTAGCGCATTTGATAGCTCGGTCGTCCAAGGATTTGGTGGAGGCCGCCAAAGATGCATTGAAACGTATCGTCGGCGGGTTTGCTTTCCTCATTATGACCAACGATAAACTGCTAGTTGCTTCTGATCCCAACGGCTTGCGTCCGTTGACGATGGGCAGATTGGGTGATGCATATTTGTTTGCTTCTGAATCCTGTGCTTTGGAAACGATTGGAGCAGAGCTGTTGCGCGATATCGAGCCGGGTGAACTGTTGGTGTTGGACAAAAATGGACTGCACGAAGACCGTTACAGTGAAGGCAAGCATCGTAAAGCATTGTGCGCGATGGAATATATTTATTTTGCCCGTCCGGACAGTGACTTGAACGGAGCCAATCTTCATGCTGCACGTAAAAGAATGGGCAGCCAAATGGCGTTGGAAGCTTTTGTCGATGCTGATTTGGTTACCGGGGTACCGGATTCCAGTATTTCTGCGGCAATTGGTTATGCAGAGCAGACAGGTATTCCTTATGAATTGGGCATGATTAAAAATAAATACACCGGACGTACCTTCATCCAACCGAGTCAGGAGCTGCGCGAGCAAGGTGTGAAAATGAAGCTGAGCGCCGTACGCCGCGTTGTCGAAGGTAAACGGGTCATCATGATCGACGATTCCATTGTGCGGGGCACCACATCCCGTCGAATCGTGAATATGCTACGGGATGCGGGGGCGCTAGAGGTACATGTACGTATCACCTCGCCGCCTTTCAAAAACCCGTGCTTCTACGGTATCGACACGCCGGATCGCCGGGAACTGATCGCGTCGTCCAAAACAGTCGAGGAAATCCGCCAGGAGATTAACGCCGATTCGCTCTATTTTATGAGCGCTGAGGGCTTGATCGCCGCTGTAGGCGGATATAACGAAGAGGATTACAAAGGCGGTTTGTGCCTGGCCTGCTTCGATAATGATTATCCCACTCAAGTGGATTTCAAAGGCGAAGAAAAGCTCGGATGTAGTTGTTGAGAAAAAGGGAACAAAAGAGGTACAACGGTGCATGGTGGGGATGGGGATGGCGGTTCTGAGGGGGCCACTCCGCGAGTGGAAGGTTCTTCCGATCGCTGTTGCCGCTGGATTCCTGGATTGGAATAACCCTTACAGGGTTGGAATCCAGCGGCAAAGGCGAACGCTTCGCTTCTCCAGAATCCTTCCACCCGCTGCGTTCCTCAGTTATACATCCCTTTGCAGCCGTGCCTGTACCTCTTCTGTTCCCCACGGGGAAGAGGATAGGAAAGGCAGTTAAAAACTCATGGCATAACTATTTCATGCCATGAGTTTTTAAAGGGGCGGTGACTCATATAAAGTCACCCTGCTCTTATAAGGTTGAGCCAGCGAAGCGAGGCTCAATAGCAGGCTGGGCGAAGCTGCCTGCCTCAAACCTGAGGGCAAAGAAGTAAGCCAGCCATTGGCGCTGCTCACTACTTTGCCCGGCACATCCCCGCCTTTGCGAAGCAAACAGCCCGGGATGTGCCCTGCCGCCGCATAGGCGGCCACGCTCTAAAGCGTGTCCTTGTGGTTGGTGGGAAAATCCCGCAAACCACAAGGACAACACGCGACTCATAGCACGAACCAACCACCAAGCAACACCCAACCCTACGCATCTGACCGACTCTTGAGGGGTCCAGGGGGAGCAGCCCCATGGAATCCTCCCTATTAGGGAGGACTTAGGAGGGTCAATCATTTGAAGGAGTGTTCATGAATGTCCGAAGCATACAAAAACGCAGGGGTAGATATCGCTGCCGGTAATGAAGCAGTAGAACGGATGAAAAAGCACGTCAAACGTACCTTCCGTCCCGAAGTGCTGACGGATTTGGGCGGATTCGGTGCGTTGTTCGGCCTGAATAAGGATAAGTACGAGGAGCCTGTACTCGTTTCCGGTACGGATGGAGTCGGCACAAAGCTGAAGCTTGCTTTCGCGATGGATCGTCATGACACCATTGGTATTGATGCGGTTGCGATGTGTGTGAACGACATTGTCGTCGGGGGCGCGGAGCCGCTCTTTTTTCTCGACTACCTCGCTTGTGACAAGGTTATACCTGAGAAAATCGAGGCTATTGTTGCCGGAATCGCAGAGGGCTGCCGTCAGTCGGGTTGTGCGCTGGTCGGCGGTGAAACAGCAGAAATGCCGGGGATGTACAGCGAAGGTGAATATGATATTGCCGGATTTACAGTCGGAATTGTAGATAAAAGCAAGATCATTAACGGCAGCTCCATTGCCCCCGGAAATACGGTTATCGGACTGGCCTCCAGCGGAGTACACAGTAATGGCTTCTCACTGGTTCGCAAGCTGTTATTGGAACAGCAAGGATACAGTCTGCATGATGAAATCGAAGGCTTGAACGGCAAACTGGGCGATGTACTGCTGGAGCCAACGAAAATTTACGTGAAATCCGTTTTGGCTTTGCTGGACAAGGTAAAGGTAAAAGGCATGGCGCATATCACGGGCGGCGGTTTTATCGAAAATATCCCTAGAGTGCTGCCGGATCACGTTAATGTGGATATAGAATACGGCGCTTGGCCGATTCTGCCGATCTTCCAGCTCATGCAGGAAAAAGGCGCAATCTCCAACAAAGACATGTTCACAACCTTTAACATGGGAATTGGAATGGTTATCGTTGTAGGCGAAGAGCATGCACAGACTGCACTGGAAGTTCTGAAAGAACAGGGCGAAGCCGCTTATGTGATCGGAAAAGTAACGGAAGGCAGTTCTATCGTGACCTTTACGGGAGCCGAGGTGTAATGAACGAGTACCGAGTTGCTGTTTTTGCATCAGGTGAAGGAACGAATTTTCAGTCATTGGTGGATGCGGCTGTGCGGGAAGAACTGGGCGGGGCAACGGTAGAACTGCTGATCTGTGACAAGCCTGCGGCTCCTGCCGTAGCCAGAGCACAGAAGGCCGGAATTGCGTGTCACACTTTTCGACCCAAGGAATATGCTTCCCGCGAAGATTATGAGCGTGAACTGGTTGCTTTGCTGGAGCAGAAATCCATTGATCTCATCGTGTTAGCAGGCTACATGCGTTTGCTATCCAGTGTTATGGTAGATGCCTACGCCGGAAAAATTATCAATATTCATCCGTCACTACTTCCTGCATTTCCAGGGAAAGATGCTGTTGGACAGGCATTGGCCTATGGGGTCAAGGTCAGTGGGGTTACCGTTCATTTTGTGGACGGGGGGATGGATACGGGAGCAATTATTGCCCAGCGTGTCGTAGAAGTACACGACCATGATACAGCAGAATCCTTATCCGCAGCTATTCAATCCGTGGAACGTCAGCTATATCCAGAGGTGGTTGGCAGACTGTCTCAAGGCAAAATCCAATTGGATGGGCGCAAGGTAATTTCACTTCTCTAAAGATGATTGTAATTTGTCATATCATTGTCATATCAAGGATGCCGTACAGGCATTTTCCGATATTTCTCGGGAAATAAATTGATAAAACCGAATTTTGCAAAATCCTGAAGAGCTAAAGGAGGAGAAATGGTGAGTATTAAAAGAGCGCTCGTCAGCGTATCAGATAAACGGGGGATCGTGGAATTTTGCCGCGAGTTGTCCAAATTGGGTGTGGAGATCGTTTCGACAGGGGGAACGAGCAGCTTGTTGTCAAAGGAGGGTATTCCTGTCATCGGCATTTCTGAGGTAACAGGATTTCCTGAAATTATGGACGGACGTGTTAAAACACTTCATCCTGCGGTACACAGCGGCTTGCTGGCTGTTCGGGATAATGAGGAGCATCAGCGTCAGATGAAGGAGCTTGGACTGGACTATATTGATCTGGTCGTTGTGAATCTGTATCCTTTTGCGGAAACGATCGCCAAACCCGGTGTAACCTATGAGGACGCGATTGAAAATATTGATATCGGCGGTCCAACCATGCTGCGTTCTGCGGCGAAAAACCATGCATTCGTAAGTGTGGTAGTAGATGCGGACGATTATAGCACGGTGCTGGAGGAAATCCGCAAGGATGGCGATACCGAGCTGAACACTCGTAAGCGTTTGGCAGCAAAGGTTTTCCGTCATACCGCATCATACGACGCGCTCATCTCCGATTATTTGTCGAATGTGACAGGCGAGCCTTTGCCTGAGCGTTACACGGTAACCTATGAAAAAATTCAGGATTTGCGCTATGGCGAAAATCCGCATCAACAGGCGGCATTTTACCGTCAGCCGTTGGCGGCAAAGGGTACACTGACGACAGCGAAGCAGCTTCACGGCAAGGAACTGTCCTACAATAATATCAACGATGCTAACGCGGCCCTGCAAATTGTTAAAGAATTCAGCGAGCCAGCAGTGGTAGCTGTTAAGCATATGAATCCTTGCGGCGTGGGAATCGGCGGCAGCATTTATGAAGCGTACAGCAAGGCGTACGCGGCTGATCCAACTTCCATTTTTGGCGGCATCGTAGCGGCTAATCGGATTATTGACGGCGATACAGCGAAGAAGCTGAGCGAAATCTTTTTGGAAATTGTACAGGCACCGGGCTTTACGGAAGAAGCACTGGAGATTTTGACGAAAAAGAAAAACATCCGTTTGCTCGATCTGGGCGAGTTGTCCACATCTGAACAGGCTGAAAGTCGCTTCGTCGTTACTTCCATTGAAGGCGGCATGGTTGTTCAGCAGAACGACATTCACGCTGTCGACCCGGACGCGCTTACCGTAGTGACGGAGCGTGCGCCATCCGAGGAAGAATTGAAACAGCTTTTGTTTAGCTGGAAAGTTGTTAAGCATGTGAAGTCCAATGCGATCGTACTGGCGGCAGACAACATGACCATTGGCGTGGGTGCGGGACAAATGAACCGTGTCGGAGCGGCTAAAATCGCTATCGAGCAGGCTGGAGACAAAGCAAAAGGTGCTGTGCTGGCATCTGACGCATTTTTCCCGATGGGCGATACGCTGGAACTGGCAGCCCAAGCAGGCATTACGGCAATTATTCAGCCGGGCGGCTCCATCAAGGACGAAGAATCCATCAAGGTTGCTAACGAACACGGCATTGCGATGGTCTTCACAGGCGTGCGTCATTTCAAGCACTAGCTTGTATTAGCTGAGGATGCAGAGCATTCTCTCACACGAGGATTTTGCAAAATCTTGACACCATAACGGGAGCGGGAGGAATCACCTGAATGGATATTTTGGTTATCGGTGGGGGCGGCCGTGAGCATGCGATTGTGTGGGCACTGAAAAAAAGCCCCAAGGCCGGACAAATCTACTGCGCGCCGGGCAATGCCGGCATCGGGCATTTGGCGGAGTGCGTGCCGATTCCGGTGAGTGATTTTGACGCGTTGACAGAGCTGGCGGAATCCAAAAAGGTCGGACTTGTCGTGGTTGGCCCCGATGATCCGTTGGCAGACGGTATTGTGGATGCTTTCGAAGCGAAAGGCATTCCGGTATTCGGACCGCGTAAAAATGCAGCAGAAATTGAAGGCAGCAAAATCTTCATGAAGGATCTGCTGCACAAATACCATATTCCGACAGCAATCTATCGGAAGTTTTATACCTATGAGGAAGCACATGCCTATTTGAAGGAGCAGCCGATTCCTGTGGTCATTAAGGCGGATGGACTGGCAGCAGGCAAAGGGGTAACGGTCGCTTACTCTATGGAGGAAGCAGAAAAAGCTTTATCCGACATTATGGTAGCGAAGGTGTTCGGAGAAGCTGGGGCGCAGGTCGTGATCGAGGAGTTTCTGGCGGGACAGGAAATGTCGATTCTTTCCTTTGTGGATGGTGAAACGGTTCGTCCGATGGCAGCGGCGCAAGATCATAAGCCTATTTTTGATGGTGACAAAGGGCCGAATACCGGGGGGATGGGCACGTATTCCCCATTACCGCATATAGCGGATTCGATTATTGAGGAAGCCATTGAGACCATCATTAAGCCGACGGCAAAAGCGATGGTGGCTGAAGGTCGTCCGTTCCGGGGCGTTTTATTCGCGGGATTGATGATTTCTCCGGACGGTAAGCCGAAGACGATTGAGTTTAACGCACGCTTCGGTGATCCGGAAACGCAGGTTGTACTGCCACGGCTAAAATCTGATCTGCTTGATATTTTCCTGGCTGCTGTGAATGGCACGCTGGATCAGGTAGAGATTGAGTGGAAAGATGAAGCGGCGGTATGTGTGGTGTTGGCTTCCGGGGGCTATCCCGGTTCGTACGCCAAAGGGGTGCCGATCCACGGACTGGATCAGGCGAATGAAGCCACCGTGTTTCATGCCGGTACAGGCATCAATGAACAGGGCGAGTGGATCACAAACGGCGGACGTGTGTTGGGCGTGGTCGGCTTGGGACGTGATATTGCCGAAGCGCGGGACAAGGCGTATGAACAGGCGGCACGTATTACCTTTGAAGGCAAGCAAAACCGTACGGATATTGCGGCAAAAGCACTGCTATAGAAGCGTTTTTACAAGATAGAGAGGACCTCTTCGGAGGCTCTTTTTTTCGTTTGACAAAAGTATACTTATCCTATAGGATTAAAAAATACGAAACTGACTGACTGATCAATCGGGAGGAGGAAATCCATGCAGCCACGGAAGGCGAAGCAGTCCAAGACTACCGCGAATGAACCATTGGTTGATCACGCGGGAGAAGAAACAGCCGAAACCGATCGCAGAACGCAGCTTCTTCACATTGCGTTGAAGCGATTCGCCGAGCAAGGGTACCATCAAACGAAGATTTCAGATATCGTGGTGGAGGCCGGAGTGGCCCAAGGCACGTTTTATTGGCATTTTAAAAGTAAAGAAGCGCTGGCACTGGAGATTATCGCTACAGGCCGCGAACAACTGCTGGCAGCGATAGGACAAGGATACCGCCGTGATGCAGGCACGTTGGCTGATATGGTTAAAGCATCCGAAGCGCTGTTTGTCCGTCTGTTTGATTTTGCATTGGAGAACCGCTATCTGATGGGATTACTCCTGATCGGCAGCGGTGTTGATGAACCGGTACGCCAGAGCATTCGGGAGACGAGAATCGCGATGGAACTGGCTTTTCGACGCAATATGGAGCGGGCGATAGAGCTGAACATGCTACCCGCCGGATTGGATATCGAATTACGGGCAGCGCTGCTCATGAGCATGATCGAAGGTGTTATTACACGTTGGCTATTCGGTTCCGAGGGAACACATGACAACATTACACAGGTAACAGCTAAACAATTGGCGGAAGAAGCGGCTAATTTTGAATTTTACGGGCTGTTGGGTCAAGGCTAGGCGGGTGGGAGACCACATCGCATGAATTGGCAGTAAGAGGCGAATAATAGAGCCAAAATACACATATGTACTCAATCATTTACATCCAGACAGGAGAGAACGATTCATGAAAACACGTAAAAGAGGGTTCCTTGTAACTACACTGATGGCTTTGGCCATGTTCAGTCTGGTGCTGAGCGCTTGCGGAACGAAGCCGGAAGCTGCCAACAGCAGCAACGGAGCGGGCAGCAGCAATGAGGCGGCAGCGGGCAATCAGCTCGAAGCAATCAAGAAGGCTGGAGTGATCAAGGTTGGAATGATGGGTACGTACCAGCCTTACAATTTTTTGAACGATAAAAAGGAATTGGACGGGTTTGATGTTGATATCGCGAATGAATTGGCGAAGCGTATCGGGGTCAAAGCGGAGTTCACGGCACAAGAATTTTCGGGACTTATTCCAAGTCTGCAAAAGAAGAAATTTGATGCGGTGATTAGCCAGGTGACGATTACGCCAGACCGTGAAAAGGTCATTGATTTCACAGAGCCGTATATCACAAACAATGTAAAAATCATCGTAAACAACAAAACAAACGATATTACCAAGCTGGAGGATTTTAAAGGTAAAACGATTGGTGTCGGCTTGGGAACAAATGATGAGTCCTATCTGCGTAACGAAGTGCTGCCGAAGGTTGGCGATTTCGAGATTAAAACGTATGATGATGTTATTACTTCCTTGAAGGATCTGAACTCTGGTCGCATTGACGCAACCATCAACAATCTGTATGCGCTCAAGCCCATTGTTGATAAAAACGGCTTCCAGATTAAGGCGGTAGGCGAGCCGATCAAATCCGATCAAGCGGGTGTGGCTATTAACAAGGATACTCCTGAGCTTAAAGCAGCCTTGAACAAGGCTCTGAAAGAAATGAAGGAAGACGGCACCTATAAAACGATTTTCAAAAAATGGTTCGGCGAGGAGCCGAAAGAATAACGTAAGCCTGTTACAGGCGTCTGGCTCCGGTCTTGGCTTTTATGCTGACATGGGGCCACTCGTCTGAAAGAAGGGAATATAACCGATGCTTGAATTAATGTGGGAAAACGTCCCTTTTTTGTTGAAGGGTGCTTATTATACGCTGTATATCACGATTGTTTCCATGCTATTTGGCCTTATGATCGGCTTGGTGGTGGCAGTCGCCCGGTTGAAGGGGAATCGTCCGGTTCGTTGGCTGGCGCGCAGTTATGTATCTATCATTCGGGGAACGCCGGTTTTGGTGCAGATTGCGGTCATTTACTATGGACTGGATGATTACGGAATATCGTTCGGCTCGCTGACTGCTGCTTGTCTTGCACTGAGTATCAATACAGGGGCGTATTTATCGGAGACGTTTCGTGGGGCTATTTTAGCGGTGCCAAAGGGTCAAACCGAGGCGGCCTATGCAACCGGAATGTCTCCGGGTCAAACGATGTGGCGCATCATTCTTCCGCAGGCCGTGCGAATTGCGATTCCGCCGATGGGCAATACATTTGTCGGTATGCTTAAGGAAACATCGCTCGTTTCGGTGATTGGAGTAAGTGAGCTGATGCGTCAGGCACAACTTTTACAGGCACAGTATCTGCGCTACATGCCGTTTCTGCTCGAAATTGGCATCATGTACTGGATCATGAGCATTGGGTTCTCCGCTATACTGGAGCGGGTGGAAAAGCGTCTGGCCCGAGCTTATTAAGGTGGAGATGATAGAGGATGATAACAACAAGCGGTTTGGGTAAACGCTTCGGTCAGATGGAAGTGTTAAAAAGCATTGATTTTCAGGTGGCCGCGCGTGAAATCGTCGTGTTGCTCGGCCCGAGTGGTTCGGGTAAAAGCACCTTGCTACGCTGCCTGAACGGTCTGGAGGAATTGTCTTCCGGCAAGTTTGAGGTGAACGGGATCGAGGTAAATGCTACGGCTCCTCTCCGTACCCGGCAAGCGGCCATTCGTGATATTCGCAGGCAGACGGGGATGGTATTTCAGCAATTCAATCTGTATCCGCACAAAACAGCAATCGGCAATGTCATTGAAGGGCTGCTGACAGTGAAAAAAATGCCGCGTGACAAGGCTATGTCCATCGGACAGCGGTTGCTGGAGCGTGTGGGTTTGTCGGACAAGCAGGATGCTCATCCTGCGCGTTTGTCCGGTGGACAGCAGCAGCGGGTAGCGATTGCGCGTGCGCTCGCGATGGACCCGGCGATTATGCTGTTCGACGAGCCGACATCGGCGCTCGATCCCGAGCTGGTCGGGGAAGTGCTGAGCGTAATGCGGGAGCTGGCCCAGGACGGGATGACGATGGTTGTCGTCACCCATGAGATGAAATTTGCCCGCGAGGTGGCGGACAAGGTTGTATTTATGGCGGACGGTGTGATTTTGGAGGAGGCTGCGCCACAGGCATTTTTCGAGGCTTCCCAGCATGAGAGAACACAGAAATTTTTACGTCAAATCAGTGAGTTTTGAAGCGAGAATAAGAATAGATCATACATTATGAAGATGGAAAGAAGGCCTTTGAACATGAAAGTATCTACAACTTGGCACGGTAAACGCGCGTTTACTTCGGAGGGACCGTCCGGTTATTCCGTTGGGATGGATGCTACGGCAGCTTATGGCGGCGATGGCAAAGGCATGACACCGATGGAGTTGCTGCTGGCGGGTCTGGCGGGATGTATTGGCATTGATATTACGATGATTCTGGATCGCTTCCTGTCGGACATTACCCGTATTGATATTGACGCAGAAGGTGAGCGTAAGGAAGAAATGCCGAAGGGTTTTACAGCGATTGATCTGACGTTCCATGTAGATGGCGATGTTCCGGATTATCGCGTGTGGAAAGCGATTCAGATGGGTAAGGAAAAATATTGTGCCGTATCCGATTCCTTAAAAGCGGAGATTCGCATGCACCTGATCCTAAACGGAACAGAAGTACCACATCCAGCGTAAGGGTGGAAGGTTAGTGAAGGAGAGTCAACCTGTGTTATATGCAGGGAGGCTCTCCTTTTTGAATTTATTTTCAAATATTACATGTAATGAAACTTTTTGTGCTTTGTTTTCGTTTACAATAGAAACTGAAGTATAAAAATGGGAAAATAAACCTGTATGCTGAGTGCATACGGGGGGAGGTATATAGTGAAACGAAAGCAGCTTGTGATCATAGCGGTGGGCTTGGCTGCGGTACTCATCGTGATTGGTATGGCTGTGGGATTGCCATCATCGAAGCAGGACAGAATGGCTAATACCCCGGATACTGTTCGGCCCGCAACTGCCATTGCAGCTGACGCTAAGGAGGAAACGATTGAGCAGGATAGCGCCCATCGCGTGCTGCGCTTTTTAGAGGAACATCCAGAGAAAGCATCCATTACGATTCTGAGGGATGGAAAGAAGCTGGCAGGTCGTGAGGAACACCGGATGATGCCCTTGGCGAGTACGGTCAAGACGGTGATTGCGGTGGAATATGCCAAGCAGGCGGCAGCAGGCACAATCAACCCGGATGAACGGATCAAGCTGACTGCGCTGGAGCGATTCTATCTACCGCGTCTGAATGGTGGCGCACATCCGGCATGGTTGAGGGAGATGGAAGCCAAAGGACAGTTGAAGAACGGAGCCGTGTCTATGCGCGAAGTCGCTAAAGGGATGATTCTGTTTAGCTCCAATGCCAATACCGAGTATTTAATGGACAGACTGGGCTTGGAACAGATTAACCAAACGAAATCTGACCTGGGACTCCAGGATCATGATCCGATTTATCCATTTGTATCTTCCATTCTGATTCCTTATGAATGGATGAGAGAGACCCAAGGACGGGCATGGGATGGTGCAAGAAATAGCAATTCTGCCAAAGCAGCCGTTCAAGCGATGTCTGATGCGGAGTTTCGCCAACATGCCCAGATGATCCATAACAAGCTGGCTCGTGATACGAGCGGTTCTTATAAGAGAAATGCCGCTATCGCGACATGGTATGATCGGGAATTTGATCGAATGAATACGGAACGTTTTATAGCTTCGACGACGGCGGATTATGCGTCCTTGATGAGTAAGCTGAATAGCCGTCAAGGCTTTTCGAAAGCTGAGCAAAAATTATTGTCTGAGGTCATGGAGCAGCTGATGGATCATCCGAAAAATCAGGAATGGCTGCAACATTCCGGACAAAAGGGCGGATCTACCGAATATGTCCTCACCCTGGCCATGTATGCGACGGACAAGGAAGGACATTCGACGGAGATGGCGGTCTTCTTTAACGACCTGGACCCGCTCACGAATGCCTCCTTGCAAAATATGATGAATGAATTTAAAGAACGGCTATTGCGTGATGAATCGTTCAGAAAAGAAATCAATCAGCGCATTGGTGTACAGGTGGAAATGTAACCCCTACCCGTTGCCTTTTTGCTTGCGTTCCCGTAACAGAAATACAGAAAATACGGTGCGCCAATGATAGCTGTCACGATGCCTGCGGGAATTTCATACAGGGCAGAGGTGATCATATAACGAAAGGATAATCCCAACAGCCCGGTGACCACCAGCACTAAAAGGGATATGAAAAGGATTAGTTTTGTCTGAAAACGCATGTGCATTCACCGCCGTCAAGCAAGATATAGGTGCCGATTCGCCTGATTTTTTCTCCAACACGATCCATTTTACTGTATTACAGGAACGCCCGCACTTTTAATCTGTTGAATGAATGGTCTATAATAGAAATAGTTACATAATGTGAGGAGGAAAATATCATGATTATTATTCATGCTGATATGAAAGTTTTACCTGAAAAAAGAGAGGCTTTTCTGCAACAAACCCAAGGATTAATCAGCGCATCACAAGCCGAAGAAGGTAATGTACGCTACACGCTGATGCAGGATCTGAATGATGCCAACGCTTTTACCATGGTTGAAGAGTGGAAGGATGCTGCTGCTGTAGATTTCCATAACAAGTCTGCCCATTTCCAGGCATTTGTTGCCGCAGCTAAAGAATTGCTGGCCGCTCCGCTTCAAGTCAATGCTTTTCAGGATGCAACCAAGCTGTAATTAGCCCGTTTTCTAAATCATAATCAGGAACAGGAGGAGATAGACATGGGGAACATTGCGGATACAACTGTACTGAATAATGGAGTTCAGATGCCTTGGCTGGGTTTTGGTACGTACAAGGCGGAAGGCAATGAGGTCTACGAAGCAGTTAAAACGGCCATCGAGGTGGGCTATCGTCACATTGATACGGCGGCGATCTACGGCAATGAGGAACTGGTTGGACAAGCTATTCGTGACAGCGGGGCGGACAGAGAAAAACTGTTCATTACTACCAAGCTGTGGAATGAAGATCAGGGCTTTGATTCAACACTGCGTGCCTTCGAGGAAAACCGCAAGCGACTGGGTCTGGACATCATTGATCTGTATCTCATTCATTGGCCTGGCAAGGACAAGTACAAGGAAACCTGGAAGGCATTTGAGCACCTGTATGAAGAAGGAAGCGTACGCGCCATCGGAGTAAGCAACTTCCAAGTTCACCACCTCGAAAACCTCCTGAAAGACAGCAATATCGTACCTGCAATCAACCAAGTGGAGCTTCACCCGCGTCTGACACAGCAAGAGCTGCATCAATACTGCCGGGAGCACCAGATTCAGCTTGAATCCTGGAGTCCACTGATGAAGGGTAAATTGACCGAGCAAGCGGATATCGTTGAGATTGCTGCAAAATACGGCAAAACCTCGTCGCAGGTTATTTTGCGCTGGCATCTGGATCGGGGTATCGTGACGATTCCCAAATCTGTAACCGCACATCGTATCCGCGAAAATGCTGACTTGTTCGATTTTGAACTGACGGAAGAGGATATTAACCGAATCAACGCACTTCATCTTGATGAGCGTGTGGGCACTCATCCCGATAAGCTGTTGTTCTAGTTTTAGAATGAAATAGAACCTTCAATTCCACGTGCATCGTGGTTTTGGAGGTTCTTTGTTTATTTATGCATTGGGATCGTCTCATACGCTTTTGTCCGTCTGGACAGAGTTACTACGTCCTGCATGCCTACTTTTGGTTTAATTTGCGATAAAGGAGGAAGGAATAGAGTATGGGGGCGACGACGGATATAGCCAGTCCAGTAAGAAAAATGACCGTTCCCGCCACTCCATCGACCCATGCTGCCACCAAGCCTGAAGCACCCCCGAGCATCATCATAGGGCCGCCGAAACGGTGCGTTTTACGCCAAACCTCAGGATTGGACAGGGTCCAGGGTGTACGGATACCAAAGGTATAGTTTGGCTGTACCTGAGTCAAATAATTACCGAGCATCAGCAGCATCAGGCCTACCAACCCGCAAATTATAGTATTCATTTGCAGCAGTATGTTCAGGCTATACAGAAGCATGCCCCAACCGGCTACAGCGAGTACAACGGCAAGACCTGCACGTGTTACTTCGTAGGCTTTAGAAAATTTTTCGTAATTCGCTCGATTCGGGTCCATGTAGCGGGCTAACCGGAACAATAGCGGTATCAGGCCCATCAGCACCAGCATGACGATAGCGCCCGTTTTACCCATATATCTGTCAGCCGTATTGTCAAAGCTAAAATGGGAAGCCATCATGGCAGGAAGGCGGTCATACAGCAGCAAAGCCCCTATAGCGGGTGATAGGGCAATCAAAGTCGTCAAAACATCCGTAAAGCTCCATTTCATTCGAGATTTCATTCAGATTCCTCCGTATCCTTGATGTCATTCGCATTTTGTTTCGCAGGGGCATCGGAGTGGGCAATGCTGAACATCCAACCGATGACATCCGCGACAACCGTTGTATGCAGGGTGTAAATAATGTTTTGCCCTTGTCGCTCATCCAGCACCAGCGCGGCCTGCTTCAGGATATTCAGATGGTGGGAGATGCTGGGCTTGCTGATTTGAAAATGCTCAGCCACTTCGCCTGCGCTCATGCTTTTCTCTTTCAAGAGCTGTAATATTTTACGCCGGGTCGGATCAGCTAAAGCTTTGAAGGCATCATTCAAAATCCATTTCCTCCTTTAGATATTTAGATAATATTCTAAATATCTAAAGCAATAGTAAAATAGAGCTATGATACTTGTCAACGGATAAATACATCATTTTAGAAAAAGGTTTAGAGCAGGTTTGCTGATTTCGATTGTAAAAGGTCGGGAAGTTCGCTATAATTCATTTATATCAAAAATAAGAATCTTAATTTAAAATAAAAAAATTAGAGGAGGATATATATGAAACACGTATTCCGTAAAGGAAGTCATCCGCAGGCCCCGGTTATTTTGCTGTTGCACGGGACAGGAGGGAATGAACAAGACCTGATCCCTTTGGCTGATTTGGTAGCACCGGGAGCGTCTGTGTTAGGCGTAAGGGGAAATGTGTTGGAAAATGGGATGCCGCGTTTCTTCCGCCGTTTGGCAGAAGGGGTGTTCGACTTCGAGGATCTCGTATTCCGTACCAAGGAACTGAGTGAATTTGTGGATACGGCTGCGGAGCAATACGATTTTGACCGCAACAACGTTGTGGCTCTTGGGTACTCCAACGGGGCGAACATAGCGGCCAGCATGCTCTTTCACGATGCTAAGGCGCTGCGCGGAGCTATTCTGCACCATGCGATGGTGCCGCTGCGTGGGCTGAATCTGCCAGATTTGAACGGTGTCCCTGTATTTATGTCTTCCGGTGAGAACGACCCGATTGTTCCGGTTGCGGAATCCCGTGAGCTGCAAACCTTGCTGGAAGGCGCAGGCGCGCAGGTAGATGCACACTGGGAACGCAACGGTCACCAATTGACCCGTACCGAGGCCGAAGCCGCAGGCAAGTGGTTTGGTGAGCATTTTAATGCATAAAATGATCCGATAGCGTTCAAGCTACAGATTAGCGCTCCAGTGAGCGATTCCATGATTAGGAGGCGACAAACGAAATGGCAAAACCAGATAATCGAGCCGATAATGTTGAACATTTGCAACAAAGTATTCAGAATACACAGCAGAACCTGTATGAAGCTGAAGGGTATCTGAACGAATTTTCCTCTGAAATCAGTGACGAGGAGCGTAAGCAAATCGAAGAAAAAAATAATCGCCGTAAAGAAAGTATTAGATCGTTTCGAGAAGAAGTGAAGGACGAAGCAGCACATTCTCAAGAGTAGTTAAAAAAACGCGACCCAGCTCCGAGTTTCAATTCGAGTTGGGTCGTTTTTTATGCAAAAATCATCATAACCCCATTCAATTCATTTTCCCCCTATAATGCAATGTAGGCGCTAGTGTTGCGCTAAAAATGAATTTCTTATAAATAATGTTCTTGTAAACTAATTTGGCTTGATGTTAAATAGAAAAGAAAGCGCAATCATTTTAAGGAATCATCTTTTCATCATGCGAAGGGGGAAGGATATGCTGCTGCGAAGAAAAAGCATGGCGTTGATGCTCATGGCGGTGGTTCTGCTGGCTGGACTGCTGCAAGGCTGTTCTGGCAAGGCCGACGAACAGGATGGGCCGGGAACTGAACTGGTATTGTGGACGTTTAATGAATTGCATGAGAAGTTTTTTCTGCAAATGGCCGACCAATGGAACCAACTGCACCCTGATGAACCGATTATTTTGAAAGCGAATACATTTCCGTATGATAACCACCACAGCAAGCTGTCGATTGCGTTGCAATCAGGGGTGGGGGCACCGGATATTGCGGATATCGAGGTGAACAAGATCGGTAATTTCCTCAAAGGGATACCGCAACTGGTTCCGCTCAATCCGGTGATTGACCCGGAGCTGAAAAACATTGTGCCTTCCAGAGTACAGATTTACGGTAAGGACGGTAAGTATTACGGTATTGATTTTCATGTCGGAGCCGAAGTGATGTATTACAATAAAGAAATTTTGGATCAGGCGGGGGTAAACCCGGATTCCATTGTGACATGGGCAGATTATGCTGCGTCGGGCAAGCAAGTGCTGGCGAAGACAGGCAAGCCGATGGCGACCGTGGAGACGAATGACCTGTGGAATTACTGGCCGATGATCTCCCAGCAAAAATCGGATTTCCTGGATGACAAGGGCCAGCTGACACTGGATAACGAAACGAATATTAAAACACTTGAATTTCTCCAGCAAATGGTGAAGGACAAAATCGCCATTCCCGCGCCGGGCGGCGGACACCATATGGAGGAATACTACGGGTTTATGAACAAAGGAGGGGCCGCTTCGGTGTGGATGCCGATGTGGTATATGGGACGTTTTACGGATTACATGCCTGACCTGAAAGGGAAAATCATCATCCGACCGTTGCCAGCGTGGGAAAAAGGCGGCTCTCGTTCAGCGGGGATGGGCGGAACCGGTACGGTGGTCACGAACCAATCGAAGCACCAGGATCTGGCGATGCGTTTTCTGGCTTTTGCCAAGCTGTCCAAGCAAGGGAATGTAGAGATTTGGAAGCAGCTCGGCTTTGATCCGATCCGCAGTGAAGTATGGACGATGCCGGAAGTCAAAGCGAAGAATAAGTTTACGGATTATTTCGGAACGAATATTTTTGATACGCTCATTGAGGTAAAAGATGAGATCAATGCGGTGCATATCGGACCGAAAACGCCTGATATCGCCAGTGCAGTTCGCAATAAAATACTTTACCGAACACTGCTGAATGGCGAAGATCCGGCCACGGTGCTGCATGAGCTGGCAGATGAATTGAGATAGACCCTAATAGGAAAGGGAGTGAGATTCATGGCAACGCCCGTTCATACGAACGCAAATGTACCGACAGGTCAGCCGCCGAAGCCTCAGCGTCCGACCAGAAGCAGATGGAGCCGCTTTATTCATTCCAGCCGCACGGCGCCGTATGTGTTTGTCCTTCCGTTTCTACTGTCTTTTGCGCTGTTTTTTGCGTACCCGGTCATCTCGACAGTCATTATGAGCTTTCAGGAAGTGCTGCCTGGCATAACGACTTATGTCGGATTGGAAAATTATAAAGATTTGATCAATCCCACGTTTGGAAAAGCGATTCTGAACAGCGTCCTGTATACCTTGCTTACGTTGGTGGTGCTGATTCCGCTGCCGCTGGTGCTGGCGGTATTGCTGAATTCTCCTAAAATGCCGGGCAGAGGTCTGTTTCGCTCGGTGATGTTTATACCTGCACTGACCTCGGTGGTGGTCGCGGGAACGATTTTCCGGCTCATGTTCGGGGAATTGGACGGCTCGCTGATGAATTCCTTACTGGGTGCGTTCGGTCTGGAGCCGTACAAATGGCTGATGAACGCCAACACCGGATTTTTAGCGTTGATCGTACTGGCCTTGTGGAGATGGCTGGGCGTGAACATGTTGTATTACATGTCGGGACTGCAAAACATTCCCCCCGAGCTGTATGAAGCCGCACAGATTGATGGAGCCAGTCGCTTTGATTCCTTTTGGCGGATTACGATTCCGATGCTAAAACCAGTGACGATCTACGTATTTACGATTAGTATCTATGCGGGGTTGTCCATGTTTACGGAGAGCTACATGCTGTGGAACGGGAACAACTCTCCGAATGATATCGGCTTAACGATTGTCGGTTATCTGTACCGTCAAGGTCTGGAGCAAAACAGTATGGGCTTCGGAGCCGCAGTAGGCATTGTATTGCTCGTATTTACGCTGCTGCTGAACCTGGTCCAGCTCAAATTTTTTGGCTTGTTTCGGAAGGAGGACTAAGCGATGGTTCAGAAGCAAAAAGGCCCGTTATCCGCACTGCTCATTGTTCTGTTCATCCTGTTTGCCGGGTTTGCCCTGTTTCCGTTATTTGCCGTGACGCTGGCCTCGTTCAAGCCATCGACGGAGCTGCTGCGGTACGGCTTGAATCTCAAGCTGGAGTGGAGCATCATGTCCTTGAAAAATTACGCGTTCATCTTTCAGGGGACGACGGATTATTTTCAATGGTACTGGAACAGTATTGTCATAACCGTTTTATTCACGGTGTTATGTCTGATATTGTCCGCGATGGTGGGCTATGGACTGGAGATGTATCGGTTCAAGCTGAAAAATGTGATTTTTACGCTAGTGCTGGTCGTGATGATGATTCCAGTAGAAATTATTATGCTTCCACTCTATAAGCTGATGATCGGCATGAAGCTGATTAACACGGTATGGGGCGTCATTCTGCCATTTGTCGTTGCGCCGATTCCGATCTTTTTCTTCCGTCAATATTTGAGTGGGGTCCCGAAGGATTTTATGGATGCTGCACGGGTTGACGGCTGTTCGGAGTATGGCATTTTCGTGCGGATTATGATGCCTCTGATGGCGCCCGCATTCGCGGCAATGGCTATTTTGCAGGCGATGAACAGTTGGAATAACTTCCTATGGCCGATGATCGTACTTCGCACCAACGACATGCTGACGCTACCGATTGGTCTGTCCAGTCTGCTTACGCCGTATGGTAATAATTATGATGTGCTGATCGCCGGGTCGGTGCTGGCTATTTTGCCAATTCTCGTCGTGTTCCTGTTCTTCCAGCGTTACTTTATTGAGGGAATGACCGCAGGCGGGGTAAAAGGATAATCGTTGCGGTAATATGAATTGAGAGATTGAATAAAAGAAGCGTGTAACGTCAGGAAAAGCAGGTCGGGATTCACCCCGGTCTGCTTTTTTTTGAATATAATTGATTTTCATTCTCATTTTCATGCTCTATGACCTGCACAAGCTATAGGTAAACGTGGTATGATATTTGAAAGATTTCAAATACAGACATATTCAGGCGGAGCGTGGAGAACCTATGGAACCAACAGAAACCCAGAAAACCGATCCGGCCCCGATGGCGTCAACCGTCAGCATGGAGGATATTGTACGGGCGCATCATATGCTGCGTGAGGTCATTGTACGTACACCTTTGCAGCGGGATGCCGTCCTGTCGGCCAAATATAACTGTAACGTGTATCTCAAAAGAGAGGATCTCCAGGTCGTGCGGTCCTTTAAAATCCGTGGAGCCTACAACATGATTCGCAGCCTGACTCCCGAGCAGATGGAAAAGGGCATCGTGTGTGCGAGTGCGGGGAACCATGCGCAGGGTGTGGCTTTTTCATGTAATGCGCTGGGCATTCACGGCAAAATATTTATGCCGAGCACAACACCCAATCAGAAGGTGAAGCAGGTTCGTCGCTTTGGCGGCAACAGTGTGGAGGTCATTTTGACCGGGGATACGTTCGACGATGCTTATGATGAGGCCATAAAGGTGTGCAGCGAGCAGGAGATGACCTTTATCCATCCGTTTGATCAGCCGAAGATTATAGCAGGCAACGGTACGATTGCGATGGAAGTGATGGAAAGTTTGGATACGCCAGCAGATTATGTGTTCGTGACCATCGGCGGTGGCGGTTTGGCGGCAGGCGTAGGCACGTATTTCAAAACGGTCAGTCCATCCACCAAGGTAATTGGCGTAGAACCGCTTGGCGCGGCGTCGATGACGGAGGCGATGCGTTTGAACAAGGTGGTTACGCTGGAGCAAATAGACAAGTTCGTTGACGGAGCCGCTGTTAAGCGTGTCGGTCAGTTAACGTATGACATTTGTACACGTACCCTGGACGATATTGTGAAGGTGCCGGAAGGTAAGGCGTGTACTGCGATTTTGGAATTGTATAATGAAAATGCGATTGTAGTGGAGCCTGCGGGCTCGTTGCCTGTAGCAGCATTGGATATGTATCGTGAACAGATTCAGGGCAAAACGGTTGTTTGCATCGTCAGTGGTGGCAACAACGATATTGACCGTATGCAGGAGATTAAGGAACGGTCCCTGATTTACGAAGGACTGAAGCATTATTTTATGGTAAAGTTCCCGCAAAGAGCAGGAGCGCTGCGTGAGTTTCTTCAGGATGTGCTTGGACCGGACGATGACATCACAAGGTTTGAGTATACGAAAAAGAACGACAAGGAGAACGGCCCGGCGCTGGTCGGCATTGAGCTGTTTCACAAGGAAGACTACCTTCCTTTGATTGAACGAATGAACCGCAAGGGGCTCGAATATACGGAACTGAACAAAAACGAAAATCTGTTTAATATGCTGATTTAACAAGGGAGGAGCCTAGGGGCTCCTTTTTTGTACCAGGATTTTGCAAAATTCGATTCCAGTCGCTCCAGGATACATAACGTTATGCGTAGTTTATGAATTTCTTTTTATTTGAAATAAAGCGTTTACAAAACTGAAGTTGATAGGTTAATATATATGTAACTTCATAAGTATAAACACTAATGTAATAGTGTATTACCTGATTCTCATCATATAAAACGAATTTGGAGGTGCGTAAGAGTGTTGAAATCCTGGAAAAAATCAGTACAGGGTAAATTGGCTCGAACGGCGTTTGCTGCCGTAACCTCGGCTGCATTATTGCTATCAGTGGTGCCTTCGGCATCGGCAGAGCATTGGGCATTAACTGGTGATGTCGCGGTACATGATCCATCTATCACGAAGGAAGGCAATGCGTGGTATATTTTCTCTACGGGTCAGGGAATACAGGTACAAAGGTCGGATGATGGACGCAATTTTTACAGATTGCCGCAAATATTCCTGTCACCGCCATCATGGTGGAAATCGTATGTACCTAAGCAGAAGACTAATGATGTATGGGCACCGGATGCTCAAAAGTACAATGGACGTGTGTGGGTTTACTATTCCATTTCTACTTTCGGGTCACGCATTTCGGCCATTGGATTGACTTCAGCAACGAGCATTGGCGCGGGAAGCTGGAGAGATGATGGACTAGTGCTGCGTACGACGGATTCTAACGATTATAATGCCATTGATCCGAATCTGGTCATTGACGCTTCCGGTAACCCGTGGCTTTCCTTCGGTTCCTGGAACACAGGCCTGAAAATTACCCGTTTGGACAAAAATACGATGAAGCCTACGGGGCAGATTTATTCCATCGCGAAGCGTACCGCTGGCGGTCTGGAAGCTCCACATGTTACATACCGAGACGGTTATTATTATCTGTTTGCTTCTATTGATAACTGTTGCCAGGGTGTAAACAGTAATTACAAAATTATTTATGGTCGCTCCACCAGTATCACTGGACCTTATGTGGACAAGAGTGGTAAAAACCTGATGGATGGCGGTGGAACCGTATTGGATGCGGGGAATGACCGTTGGAAGGGACCGGGCGGTCAGTCTATTTATAACAATAGTGTGATTGCGCGTCATGCCTATGATGCGACTGATAACGGAAATCCAAAGCTGCTGATTAGTGATCTGAAATGGGACTCCGCAGGTTGGCCTACGTACTAAAAAATGTGGGCTACATGGAGTCATCCATATAGCGATCTCACATAGGTATATCCAAAAACTGTTCCTCCATAGGAGGAGCAGTTTTTGGCTTGCAATGTCATAGAAACATGCTATTATAAATCAAGTTGATAATAATTATCATTATCGCCATCGTCATGAGCGTTATGGTGGTTTCAGGTATGGAGGGAGTGACCTCACGAATGCAGTTTAAAGGCAGAGCAGATAAACATGCGGCTCGGACAGAAGGCACAGCTCCCGAAGTAGCCTTGGTAGCCCGTCCTTTACTCCGGGCGGGCCGGATTCGGCAGGCGCTGCTATTCATAGGTTCTGCTGTGTTGCTGGCCTTGGCTATGTTTGCCGCGATTTCCCTTGGAGCCAAGGACTTGACCTTAGGCACGGTATGGGCGGCGATATTTCACTATGATCGTTCATTGATGACACATCAGATCATTCATGAGCTAAGATTACCGCGTGTGCTGGGGGCGGCTGTCATCGGAGCTGCACTGGCGGTAGCAGGCTCTCTGATTCAAGGTATTACGCGCAATCCGCTGGGAGATACAGGTGTGCTGGGCATTAACGCAGGAGCGATGTTCGTGGTCGCTGTAAGTTTTGCCTTTTTCCCCAACCTTCCTTATGGGACGTTAATCGTATTGTCGTTCCTCGGGGCGCTGATGAGCACCTTGCTGGTATTTGGTCTGGGAGCTTCCGCGCCCGGGGGATTGACGCCGATGAGACTGACCGTATCCGGAGCAGTGACGGCTGCTCTGCTAGGCTCTATGACTTCGGGAATTGCGATTTATTTTAATCTGAGTCAGGATTTAGCCTTTTGGTATGCGGGCGGTGTCGCAGGAATCAAATGGTCACAGCTTGAGATTCTTGCGCCGATTTTGCTGATTGTGATCGCCTGGTCTATGGGGCTGGCACGCTCTATTTCCCTGATTTCGATGGGCGATGAGGTGGCGCTGAATCTTGGATTAAATCTCAAGCGTATCCGGCTGCTGGGTCTGCTGACCGTGGTGGTACTGGCCGGGTTGTCCGTGTCCGCAGCCGGGGCCATTGGCTTTGTAGGGCTGGTTATTCCGCATATTGCCCGCAAGCTGATCGGTGTGGATTATCGCCAGATCGTACCGCTGTCTGCGTTATTGGGAGCTGTGCTGCTGGTGTTGGCTGATTTGGGGGCGAGAATGGCGAATCCGCCCGAGGAGCTCGCTATTGGAATTATGGTGTCCTTTATCGGAGTGCCTTTTTTCCTCTTTCTTGCCCGTAAGGAAAGGAGGGATTTGTAATGAGTCGCTCTTTAGGAACCGGGGATGCAAGAAGGGCAAAGGCTTTGATCGTCTGCTTGGCTTTGGCGGCGATCAGCTTTGCCGTCATTGTATTGAGTTTGAATACCGGAACGATTCGTATTCCACCGCTGCGTGTGCTGGATACACTGTTTGGTGGTGGCAGCGGGCGTGATCATATCGTCCTGTTCGAATACCGTCTGCCGCGTATCGTTGTAACGGTACTGGCTGGGGCCGGATTAGGAGCAGCCGGAGCTGTTATGCAGGGCTTGTCGCGGAACGCACTCGCTGACCCGGGGGTGCTGGGGCTTCACGCGGGGGCTGCGTTGGGACTGGTGATGTTCGTCAGTTTCTTTCGCGATCTTGAAGGATCGGCAGCCGTGCTGATCCCCCTGTTTACTTTTGCAGGAGGTGTCGTGGCGGCGGTGCTGATTGTGCTGTTGTCCTATAATCGGAACAGAGGAATCGTGCCTGTGCGTCTGATCCTGTCCGGCATCGGTGTAGCCTCGGGCCTCAGCGCTATAACGCTGTATTGGTCCTTGCGACTCGATGAGGATACTTACGCGTTCACCGCACGTTGGTTGGCTGGCAGCGTATGGGGTCGGGACTGGATACATGCGGCGGCTTTGCTGCCGTGGATAGTTATTGTGTTGCCTTACGTTCTGTCACAGACGCGCAGCCTGAACAATCTGTCGCTGGGCGACGAGACGGCCGCTGGAATCGGGACAAGTGTGAAGCGTCAGCGTCTGTTGCTGCTGGGTGCAGCCGTGGCCCTATCCAGCGCCAGTGTGTCTATGGCTGGAGGTATTGGCTTCATTGGGCTGATTGCGCCTCATCTGGCTCGCCGTCTGGTTGGGCCAATGTACCAGCATTTGCTGCCAGTGGCCTGCTTTGTCGGAATCGTCATTTTGGTCACTGCGGATACGATTGGACGCTCTGTGTTCCAGCCGAATGCGATTCCGGCGGGTGTGGTGGTTGCTGTGGTAGGGGCTCCGTATTTTTTATTTTTGCTGTCCCGTACGAAATGACAGATGGAATAGGTACATAAACCAACAAGCTGAAGCTTTCTATAATAGATCATTTTATATGGAGCTTTTATGACATAGGAGGAATAGTAATGACAAAAAATGGTTCAAATCATTCAGGAATCAAGCGTTCATGGGTGGGCATGGTTCTTATTTTATGTATGGTGGTGCTGTCCGCTTGTGGACAAGCAGCAGACAACAAAGCTGCCGATACGAAAGCGGCGGACAACGGTAAGAAAACGGTCAGCGCGGATTCGCGTATTGCTTCTATGTCCATTCATTTAACGAACAATTTGCTGGCGCTGGGCATTACTCCGGCTGGTTCGGTCATTGGCGGAGATGTTAAGGACTTTTTGCCACATGTAAAAGATCGTCTCCAAAATACCCGCAAGCTGGGCGTTGTCACAGACCCGGATATGGAAGCCGTGCTGGAGCTGCAACCTGACCATATTTTTCTCGACAAAAAATATTCGGGAGCCGATGTAGCCAAGTATGAAAAAATCGCGCCGACCGAGGTCTTTGATCTGGACGAGGGCACATGGAAGGACCAACTGAAAAAAATAGCTGTTATGGTCAAGCATGAAGCGCAGGCGGACGCTTTCCTGAAAGATTACGACGCCCAACAGGAACGGGTTAAAAAGCTGATCCACCAAAAAATCGGCGACGGAACCGTTATGGCTATTCGTGTTACGGCGAAGGAAGTCCGCGTAATGGGTATGAAGCGCCCGGTAGGACCGCTGTTGTATCAGGATTTGGGCTTGAAGCCAGCCAAGGGTGTGGAAAAGATCAACAAGGCATATCAGGTCGTATCCCAGGAGGTTTTGCCGGATTATGATGCCGATGCGATCTTTGTCATTATTAGTAAAGGCGCGGATGCCCAAAAGGTGTACACACAACTGGAAGGAAACGCGGTATGGCAAGGACTCAAAGCAGTGAAGCAGGGTCATGTCTACATGCTGGACGGACAGCCTTGGCTGGATTATTCGGCAATGGGACACAAAATCGCTCTGGATAATGCAGAGCAACTCTTTTCCAAATAAACTTTAGCATATATCAGAGCCGTATTCCCTGATGCACTTATTGCAGGCGGGGAATACGGCTTTTTGGCGAACACCTAAGCTGCAAGTCGGATGCCAGATCATTCTCAGGTCAGCCGACAGCCGCTTTCTTTTCTAATATTATGTACGTAATTGGGAGTTGTAAAATAACCAAAAGAGCCGCCGCGAACAAAAATCGGGCAGCTCCAAGTACAGATGAGGATTGCGTCTTATGAACGTTTTTTGCGTAAAAAAATCGGCTTGAGACCGATGAAGCCGATGGCAGCAAGGATCAGATTCACCCAGGGTGAAATGCTGAACACGGGTAGTACGCGGCGCAGGGCCAGCCCGGCGACGAGAATCACCACGACTAATACAACATACCGCAAGATGGACTTGAGGTCTATGCGGGGCTTCACGGGCGTATAGTCCTGCTGTGCTTCCTCTCCTTCTTCCGGGCGGTCCATAAAATTCATCAGCGCTTCAACCAGCAGGATGGCTCCTGCGGCGATGATGATCAGGGTGGACAGGTTAACTTTTTCAAAAGGAGCAACATCTCCGCCTGTAAACGTTACAAACCATCCGATGATCGCCTGTGTCAAAAAAAACATGGACAAGGCAATCCATGCAATAAGTGTATAATTTTTGGCTTTATTCATTGCTTCCTCCTGCTTTGCGGGCGTATTCCGATCTGGCGGAACCGCCAATACGTAACAAAAACAGTATACGTGAGTAAGCTGCGGATGGCAAAAGGCTTTATCTGCGAAATGTATATTACCGCTGCATTCTCCTCAAACTGGATAAAGGGTGAGCAGGCGGAGCATCCTGAATGTAAATGTGGAGAGGATGTGGCATCATGAAGCTGGATAAGCAGGCGGGTTATACGGTTAATAAACGGCTGGAAGCCGCTCCAGTTAGAAACAGCGTGGAGGCCATACCTGTGAACGTGAGTCATCGGAGCGTTCAGGGAACATCCCCGACGTACCGTATTCTGAACGATGCTGAATGGGCTCAGGATACCGAGTTTGCAGGTGATCTGGGCGAAGAGTGCTACCGCAGCTTATGGCATGAGGATCAGAATAGCGGTGTCTCTTGCAGACTGGAATGGGAGGGGCGTACGGAGACGCACGAAATGTTCAGGAACAGCTACGAATAGTCTGCGGGATGAAAGTAATTTTCCCCGCCAAGTAATGCAATATGGCGCTCTCCGTTATTCGTTGCGGGGAGCGCCATTTGTTCCCTTTTTCTCCGTTATAACTGACAGGTTGACAAGGAAGCAGGGCAATGATAGACTGACTTTACTATAAAACTTATTAAACTTATCGGAATTAAAGTAAATAGATATTTTGCTGAGCATCCATGTTACAATATACGTTTGACATATTCGCTTTAAATCATTAATTACCAATCATTAATCATCACAAGAAGCTTCGCAAGATAGGGTTGCCAATACAGCATACCAGGTTGGTGACGGTGAAGCTTGAAACAGGGGGACAATCATGATGGAACGGCAAATTGGAATTCGCTTTGAAAATGAGGAGCTGGCCGCAACAATTCATTATCCAAGCAATCCGAATGAAGGAGACCGTCAGAGACGGGTACCGCTTGTAGTGATATGCCACGGATTTGTGGGCAATCGTATCGGGGTAGATCGGTTATTCGTAAAGACTGCCCGTGAGCTTGCAGAAGGGGGATATTTTGTCCTGCGCTTTGATTTTGCAGGTTGCGGGGAAAGTACGGGTGAATACGGCAAGCAAGGGCTGGAGTCGATGATTAATCAGACACGTACCGTGCTTGATTATGCCGTGAATTGTGCAGATATCGACCCGACCAAGGTGACGCTGATCGGTCACAGTCTGGGTGGCGCGGTCGCTCTTCTCACAGCAGTACGGGACAAGAGAGTACAAAATCTGGTGCTTTGGTCTGCGGTCGGCTACCCGTTCAATGACATTGTTAAAATTACGGAGCGGAGCGTGTACGATGAGTCTGTGAAAAGCGGTCAGGCCGACTATTTGGGCTATAAGTTCACACCTTCATATTTTGAGTCGCTTGCCCAGTTCCAGCCGTTTCAGGAGGCCGTCAAGTTTAACGGCGATGTGCTCGTTATTCACGGAACCTCGGATGATATCATTCCTGTGGACTATGCATTCCTGTTCCAAAAGGTATTTTGGATGCGTCCAGAGGGACGCTGCGACAAAGAGATTATTTTTCAGGGAGACCACACCTTCTCTTCCGGTAAAGAGCGGCAGCGGTTGATCGACCGGACGCTGGAATGGCTGGATGAGCAGGAGAATATTCAGCGGGATTGGCAGCACTGGATGATCTGATTTCAGGCTGTAACGGATTGTATTGGAAATTGCGCCTCCACCGGAGTAAAATGGAAGAGTAACACTATACTGGCGTGTGGAGGTTGGCAGCGATGACATTACCCTCAATTTTTGTTGCGCACGGTTCACCAACACTAGCTTTAGAAAACAACGCATACACCAGCTTTCTTGCAGAGCTGGGCGCGAGCCTGCCCCGACCCAAAGGAATAGTCATTTTTTCCGCGCATTGGGATAGTGCTGATCAATGCATAGGCGCGGATGACCAGCATGCAGCGTTGCACGATTTCTATGGCTTTCCTGAACAAATGTACACACTTGATTACCCTGCACCAGGCGATCCGAAGCTGTATGAGGAGATAGAGCATCTGTTCAGTCAGCATAACCTGTTCCACCAGCCGGTACGGAACCGGGGACTGGACCATGGAGCATGGGTGGTTTTGCGGCATATATATCCTGATGCGGACATCCCGGTCGTCCCGCTCTCCATTGATTCCAGGCGCGCTCCGCAGGAGCAATACGAGATTGGGCGGATGCTGGCACCGTTGCGTGAACAGGGCATTTTGATCATCGGTAGCGGCGGATTGGTCCACAACTTGCGAACACTCAAGCAGACGAATGAGCCAGCAGATTGGGCGGTTCAATATGATAACTGGATCGGTCAGCAGCTTCAGGAATGGAATTTACGTCATTTGTTCCAATATGATAAAAAGGCTCCTTATGCCAAACAGGCGGTTCCCTCTTATGGGATAGAGCATTTTTCGCCGCTGTTTTACGCGATGGGGGCTGCGGATGACCAGCGCTCGGCGCAGAAGCTTTTTCAGTCCTATGTCCTGGGCTCACTGAGTCTCAATTGTTGGGCTTTCGGTCAAGAACGTGATACGTAAATGTGAAAAAAGAACTTCCTAATCCACATGGCAAGTGGGAATGGAAGTTCTTTTTTGTATATAACATGAGTTCCTGTATGGTGTGTTCCTGTAAAACTTGATCAGGAAGTAGGTACGTTCTTTTTCAGCCAGTCGGATACCTGTGCAGTGTGTTTATCTCCGTTTTGATCCAGTAGAGCCACGAAGTCTTTTAGTTTTTGTACATAAGGACTAGCTGAGCCGCTGTTGCGTTGAATTACCAGTTGATATCCTTTTTTAGCGTTAGGAAGAATCTTCTTGGTATCGTAATCGAATAATGGCGTATTGTTCGTGCCGTAGAAGGTATAGAAATAGTACAGATCATGCAATTCTTTGACAGCTAGTGTACGGTTGGAATGTGGATATTTGTTTAAAAAGTCTTCCTGTGCCAGCACCCGTCCAGACAACTGCTGATATCCGATATGCAGTGCGGCATCCTTGGTAGCTGCCTGTCCAGATTCCACTGCCATGATGTCAATATAGCTGCGGATATCTGCCGTGGTGTGCTTTCCGAACACTTTATATTTTTCATAGTTTATGACAGGGTAATACATGCCTTCTGCGGTTTCCAGTTTGTATCCGGCATCTCTGGTTTGGGTCAGTAATTTCTTCAGGTTCGTATCTTTGGTGCGGCTAATTACATTTGTGAACGAATCGCCGGGTTTATAAATAGTATTGATTTTGGTCTGAACAGAAGCTGGGTATAAGGCTTGTGAATAAGAATCCAATTGCTTGGTCTGTGCATTTTCCAGATGAAGCGTCATGATGGTGGCTTGAGAGGCTGGAATGGATTGAATGTGTTTTTGCAAATAAGCGAATGCCTGAGGAAGTTTGCCGGGTTGACGTAGCAGTTGCTCGAAGGTGTTGGAGATATTTTGCACACTTTCCGATTGAGACGTTGTCGTAGTCGATACTGCCGCTTCGGCTTGTGATGGATATCCCAGTCCCATAGTCTGTACTGTGAAAGTTACTGTCGCGAGCATGAGGTAGGCTTTGGTGATTTTTTTCATGATATAACCCTCCATGGCTTTCTTTGATGTAACTTTAGTGTATAGGGGGAATGTATCGTGAGCATTCCGGGTTGTATCCAACTTGTAAACGTTTGGGGAAATGATGAATCGGATATAAAAGAAAGTCAGCAGCATAGCTGCACAAAAAAACAACCATTAGCCCGGAGGGTAACGGTTGTTTTTTTGGTAGCTTAAGCTATTTTTCGAGCGGGGTCTGCTGGAAAGGTATCTTTATTTTTACGGAACAGTCCACGCAGGAAGGGAAGTACCCAACGATCCAAGCCAATCCGTCCAGCGTTTGCGCCAGCAACTACAAGGAAGATTTCAAACAGCAGGTAGATTGCATTGGTGCTTACTGTGCCCGAGAATAGGAACGAGAAGTTCATGACCATTGCCATCAAGGCAGCTAATGTAGTCAGTGTACCAAGAAGCAGGCCAACTCCGACCAGGAACTCACCCAGTGGGATCAGGACGTTGAACAGACCGACATTAGGTAGGGCAAAGGCTTCAAGGAACGATCCCCACCAGCCTTGTACAGCGGGATGTTCTCCGCCTGTCTTAGCAATGGCCCCCGAGATAAATCCGCCTGCATCGAATCCGCCAGTCAGCTTCTCAAGTCCATGGGTCATCCATTCATATCCCAGATAAACCCGTACTACAGTCAGCAGCCACATTGCTACTTTATTTTCACGCAACCAGTTGTTAAACATTCAAACCACTCCTCTTTCTTTTCTTATAATGTTGGTTGTATTTCATTTGGTTTGGGATGATCATCTCTGCTACACCCTTATTGTATTAGGTTCAGTTACAGTTATTTGTGATAAAAATCACAAAGTCTGAATATTTTTTAAATTTTAATGTCTTCAGATAAGTATTCTATAGTGATGATGAGTTTCAATCAAGACAAAAACAGGAAATAACGCTTATAATGAGAAAAATGTCTAACTGGAGGGATGAATTTGTCCGGGCCCATTTTCAATCGAAGCCAATGGTTGTGTGTGATGACCTCGGTTTTGCTATGTATGACCATGATGTCCTGTTCTGCTATGTCCAAATCGGGTGAATCAGAACCCGCGCCCCAACCGGTTAAGCAAGAAACACAGCCGGAGGCGCTTGAGCCGCCCAAGGAACCGACTATTCCGGCATTTACAGCTCCGCTTACCGGCCTTCCGGTGGAGCAGCCTGTTCTGGAACGACCGCTTGCAATTATGATTAATAATGCTCCAGCCGCACGACCTCAGGCGGGACTTAGCGAGGCTGACATGGTATATGAAGTTCTCGCAGAAGGTGGAATTACACGTTTGGTAGCTTTTTTCCAAAGTCATGGCGGTGATGTGAAAATAGGCCCGGTCCGCAGCATCCGGCCGTATCTGATTGAGCTGGGCGAAACTTACGGGGCGTTGCCGATACACGCCGGGGGAAGTACAGATGCCTATGCGATTTTACAGCAGCAACGAAAAGAGCATCTGGATGAGATTTCGAATGGGGGAGCTTACTTCTGGAGAAGCAAGGATCGCCGTCCACCACACAATCTGTACACAGATGTGAACAGACTTCGCCAAGGAAGCGAAAGTAAAGGCTACGCCAAGCAGACGGTGGTTCCGGTATATAACTACCTTAAATCCGGTGAAGCTTCGATCATGGGGGACGGGGAGGCAGTATCTTTGCAAATCCGCTTTTTGCTTAAAAGCTACAAGGTATCTTACACCTACGATCCGTCAGATCAGCAATATAAGCGTTTTGTGAACGAAAAGTCACATGTGGATCAAAACAATAACAAGCAGCTCTCTGCGGCCAATGTCATTGTGATGAGCACCAGGCACCAAACGCTGGATGATGTAGGTCGATTGAGCGTTGAGCTTAAAGGCGGTGGAGAGGCTATGTTGTTTCAACAAGGGAAGTTGATACACGCCGAGTGGCAGCATACGCCCGGTGATGCTATTCGTTTTATGAAAAATGGAGTTGAAATTCCGTTGGTACCGGGTACATCCTATATACATGTGGTTCCGGCGGACGTTTCGCTGAACGAGCATGTAAGTGTAGAAGCAAAGTGAGGAATCCATAATCCACCTTTTTATATATAATTTGTCGGATAATGAACTTCCTTGTCGGGCAATGTATACTTAATATTGTGAAATTTGCCTTTACAAACTTTACAAAAACATTGATGAGTGTGATAAGATAGCAAAGGTTGTCTAATGCAGTCGAAACAGGTTGCGGATATTTTCGTAAAGGGGTAATCGTTAATGAGATTGAAGAAAAAGGATATATTCTTCGAGACGTTGGAAAATATGGCAGATACAATCGTGCAAGCAGCTGATTATTTTGCCCAACATACTTCAAATCTTCAAGATGTGGTTCTGTTTACTAATGAAATGAAGAAGTATGAAAATAAGTGTGATGATTACACACACACGATTATTACTGAGCTGAACAAGACCTTCATTACGCCGCTGGAACGCGACGATATCATGGAACTGACAACGACCATGGATGATGTGCTGGACGGTCTGGAAGCGACAGCCTCTCGTTTTTATATGTACAACATTACGGAGCCGGACGAGTATATTGTGCAGTTCGCTGATATTTTGCGTCAGTCGGCTTATGAAATTCAGAAGGCTGTACATTTGCTTTCACAGAAGAAGCTGCTGGCCATCCGTGAATACACCATTCGCCTGAATGATTTGGAAAATCAGGGGGATGAGCTGTTGCGTATTTGCATCAAAAACCTGTTTGCAACTGTAACTGATCCCATTGAACTGATTAAACGCAAAGAATTGTACGAACGCCTTGAAACGACAACGGATTCATGCGAGGATGTTGCAAATATGCTGGAATCCATCATTATGCGTAACTCGTAAGGGAGTCCTTTTACATGGATACAAGTTTACTGGTATTGGGTATTGTTATTTTTCTTGCTCTGGCATTTGATTTTATTAACGGTTTTCATGATACGGCGAACGCTATCGCAACCTCGGTATCTACCCGTGCGTTGACGCCGCGTCGTGCGATTATTATGGCTGCGGTCATGAACTTTCTGGGAGCCATATTGTTTACAGGGGTTGCCAAGACGATTGGTGGCAGTGTCGCTGACCCTACCAAGCTTACGAACGGGATTGATATCGTCATTGCGACACTGATCGCAGCGATTATCTGGAATCTGCTCACATGGTGGTTCGGTATTCCTTCATCCTCTTCCCACGCCTTGATTGGTGCGCTGGCCGGGGCTGTGTATGTAGGTGCGGGATCAGAGAAATTGAACTGGAGCGGCTTCATCGGGATTGTTGAGGGACTTATTTTCTCCCCGCTGATTGCTTTTGTAATTGGTTATATTGTAATGATGATTTTAAAATACATCTTCGCTCGTCGCAGTCCGCATACGGTGAACAAAGGTTTTCGCACGATGCAGGTCATTACAGCAGCGCTTCAATCGTTCACGCACGGTACGAATGATGCCCAAAAGGCAATGGGGATTATCACATTTGCACTCGTTTCGGCGGGTTATCAGGATCATCTTGAAGTGCCGATGTGGGTTAAAATTTCGGCCGCAACAGCAATGGCGCTCGGTACGTCCATTGGGGGCTGGAAGATCATCAAGACGATGGGCACCAAGATTTTTAAAATCGAGCCGATCAATGGCTTCGCCGCTGATATTTCCGGAGCTTCGGTTATTTTCACAGCCACACTGCTTCATTTACCAGTAAGTACCACTCATGCCATTACTTCGGCTATTTTGGGTGTTGGTTCTGCGAAGCGTTTTTCCGCTGTGCGTTGGTCGCTGGCTGGTCGCATTGTCATTACTTGGGTTATTACTATCCCAATTTCTGCTTTACTAGCAGGTTTGATTTTCAAAATTCTTTTCTAGTTCATCATTATTTCTCAGAAAATAAGTACACACTATAGGATACACAATAAGCTTCCTTCCGCTTTTTGCGGCAGGGGCTTATTGGCATTACAGGGGCAAAAAACAGGTCCTTTAAACCTTACCCGATCAGACAGGTCCATGAAACATCTTTCAAAAAATATCTGACATCAAAGTAGTCAATTTTTAATAACTCCTGTAGAATAAACAGAAAACTTTGAACCGTTCAACTGACTGGAGGAACTTATGCAAAAATCTGGAAAACTAACAGCACTCATGATTTGTCTGTTTTTTGTGGTTGCCCTGGCCGGTAATTTTGGCGTAGTGGCACATGCAGAAAACAAAACAAAATATGATATCGGCACGGATACAACGTTCGCGCCTTTTGAGTTTGAAGATGTAGATGGTAAATTTGTCGGAATCGACATGGATCTGCTGGCTGCTATTGCCAGGGATCAGAATTTTGACTATACCATCAAGCCTCTTGGCTTTAATGCGGCAGTGCAGGCACTTGAAACGAATCAAGTGGACGGCGTTATTGCCGGGATGAGTATTACAGATGAACGTAAGCAAAAATTTGATTTTTCTGAACCGTATTTTGATTCAGGTGTCGTCATGGCGGTCCGTAAGGATAATGATACGATTAAGCGCTATGAGGACCTGAAAGGGCAGCGTGTCGCTGTCAAAACGGGAACAGAAGGGTACACGTTCGCGGAGTCCATTAAGGCCAAATATGGCTTTACTACGGTTCCGTTCGATGATTCCTCTCAAATGTACGATGAGGTTAAGACTGGAAACTCAGTTGCATGTTTTGATGATTATCCGGTGCTGGCATACGGAGTGACACAGAATAATGGACTCAAGCTTGTGACGGATAAGGAAAAAGGTGGTTCATACGGTTTCGCTGTCAATAAAGGCAAAAACCAGGAACTGGTGGAGAAATTTAATGCAGGGCTTGTGAATCTTCGCAACAGCGGGGAATATGACAAAATCATGTCCAAGTATCTGGGCGAATCCGGTAAAGGTGCGGCACCTGTTGAACGTGGGCGCTGGGAACTCATTTCCGCTTCCCTGCCTTCGCTGATCAAAGGAATGGGAAATACGCTGCTGTATACACTTGTATCCCTGCTGGTAGCTTTTGTGCTGGGTCTGGTGTTCGGCTTTATGAAGGTGAGTCACAATAAACTGTTCCGTGGTATTGCAACAGTTTTTGTCGATGTATTCCGTGGTATTCCGCTGATCGTACTTGCTTTCTTTATTTACTTTGGGATTCCGCAGGCACTGGATTTTAAAATGCCGCTCTTTGTCGCGGCTGTACTGACGTTGTCTCTCAATGCGGGAGCTTATGTGACGGAGATCATCCGTGGCGGTATTCAGTCCATTGATCCGGGACAAATGGAAGCGGCTCGTTCTCTTGGGTTGCCATACCGGACGGCTATGCTCAAAATCATTTTGCCGCAGGCTGTGAAAATCATGATCCCGTCGTTTATCAATCAGTTGGTTATTACGTTGAAGGATACTTCGATTTTGTCTGTTATTGGCCTGGTCGAATTGACCCAATCGGGTAAGATTATTATTGCGCGGACGTTCCAATCCTTTGATATTTGGCTGGTGGTTGCGGTGATGTATCTTATCGTCATTACAGTCCTGACCAAAATTTCCAACCGCCTTGAAGGGAGAGTTCGCCGTGGGTAAAATTATCGTCAAGAACCTGAAAAAAAGCTATGGCAGTAACGAGGTGCTGAAAGGCATTGATATGCAAGTGCAGGAAGGTGAGGTTGTCTGCGTCATTGGCCCCTCGGGTTCAGGGAAAAGCACGTTTTTGCGTTGTATGAATATGCTGGAGGAAATTACAGCAGGCGAGGTCATCGTGGATGACTACAACTTGAGTGACAAGAGCGTGGACATTAACAAGGTCCGTGAAAATATAGGCATGGTGTTTCAGCATTTCAACCTGTTTCCGCATATGACGGTGCTCAAGAACATTATGTTTGCGCCAACAGAATTGGGGAAACAGTCCAAGGCAGAGGCCCGGGAGACGGCCATGAAGCTGCTGGAGCGTGTGGGCTTGTCCGATAAGGCAGATGCCTTGCCAGGACAGTTGTCCGGCGGTCAAAAGCAGCGCGTGGCGATTGCACGCGCGCTGGCAATGAACCCGGATATTATGCTGTTCGACGAGCCGACCTCGGCGCTTGATCCTGAAATGGTCGGAGAAGTGCTCGGCGTCATGAATGATCTGGCCCGTGAAGGTATGACGATGATGATCGTGACGCATGAGATGGGTTTTGCACGCGAAGTAAGCGACCGTGTCGTGTTCATGGACGGAGGCTACATCGTCGAGGAAGGAACGCCACAAGAGGTATTCGGTAATCCGCAAAATGAGCGGACGATTAGTTTCTTGGAGAAAGTATTGTAAGTGGGGCAGGGTTTGCGTTGAATGTGTGAGATGTGCTCGTTGTGAAACGCTCCGCGGTCCATTTGATCTTATGATCGCTGTTGCCCCTGAATTTTTGGATTGTATAAGACATGAAAAGGTGAAAATTTAGGGGCAAAGGCGAACGCTCCGCTTTTTCAGATTCAAATGTACCGCTGCGCTACTACTCGCTGATCGCCCCCTTTCGTCAAAAGCCTGCCTCACTTTTGAATGAGTGGATGCAGTGGAAGGGAAGGGGCGCCGCGCGGTGCTTGCTGCGCCGATAGTAGGCTGGGAGTGAATGGGCTCGGTTAAAGTGTGGTTTAGTGAGTAGGTACATGGCTAGATGTGATCTCTTGTGATTGTAAGAGAGAGTCTTTATTACCTGATATAAATCCTTATGTATATCCTTCAAAGGAGTGGGTAATTTGAAGATCAGGACTGCTAGACAAGAGGATATTCCGGCGTTGGCTTATTTAATGGAGGAGCTTGGTTATCCTACATCAGTTGAAGATATGAAGCAGAGATATGATCGTATCGCTTCTAATCCTGACTATCATACCCTGGTTGCTGAAATTGAAGGGGAAGTGGTTGGGATGGTTGGGCTACACTATGATATCTTTTATGAAAGAAATGAAGATTATGCGCGTATCGTTGTTTTTGTGATGGATTCGAAACATCGTAATAAAGGCATCGGCAAGGCGCTAAATCAGGAAGTGGAAGCTTGGGCAAAAGAAAAAGGTTTGGTTGCCATTGCTTTGAACAGCGGTAATCGGAGTGAGCGACAGGATGCGCATCAATTTTATCGACGGTTAGGCTATGAAGCGACAAGCACAGGCTTTGTGAAATTAATTGAAGCATAGTTATCATTATAAGTTGAGGATTTTGCAAAATCCTGAAGTTAGCTTCTTATCAGATAGAGAGATGGAACATATCGTTTGAGTTGGATTTATATTTTATAAGGATATCTTGGGGGATTGTGATGGCCCGGAGATATCCTTTTCTTTATTTTGCTGTATGAAGCATGAATATGGGGCTTGAGATTTGTATAACGCTGAATAGCTTATATACAATGTAAATAGAATCAATGACAGTAGTGTTAGGCGAGGGGGACGTACGGTGATACGTACATTGGTTATAGGCCATGATCATCAGGTGACGGTGGGGCTGCCACTGGAGCAGATCGTCATGGAGGATTATATATGGATGTGGGTGGATTTTAGCGAGCCTACCGATCATGAATCAGAGCTTCTGACGAGTTATTTCCATTTTCATCCGTTGGCTGTGGAGGATTGTTTGCATGTTCTGCAACGTCCGAAACTGGACTATTATGAGGATGTGCAGTTTCTGGTGGTACATGCGCTGGATGTAGATACATTGGATGCGGAAGAAGTGGATATGTTCATTAGCAGCCGTTTCTTGGTGACATACCATCATCATGAACTGGAGGAGCTGGATCAGGCTTGGGAACGGATTGTCCAGCATGCCAATGAACGCAAAATTTGGTCGCGTGGGCCGCTGGCTGCGGCTTATACGGTGGTGGACAAGCTGGTGGATAACTATTTCCCGAGTTTGTTCATGATTGAGGATGAGCTGGCAGAGCTGGAGGGCCTGGGCGGGCGTGAATCGGTGGAGGACTTGATGAAGCAGGTATTTGCTCTGCGAGGCAGGCTGCTCAAGCTGCGCCGTACAATTGTGCCGATGCGGGATTTGATGTACAGGGTCCTTAATTCGCAGCATGTGCAGGGAAAAGGGGAGCATATGGCCTATTTTACGGATATTTATGACCATCTGCTGAAGCTGACCGACATGCTGGAGGCCGACCGCGAGATGACAGCCGACCTGAGAGACAGTTATATTTCGCTAAATTCCAACCGTATGAATTCAATCATGAAGACACTGACCGTCATTACGACTGTTTTTATGCCCTTGACGCTGATTGCGGGTATCTATGGTATGAATTTTTCGTATATGCCCGAGCTGGGCTGGAAATATGGTTATTTTGGAGTGCTGTTCTTTATGTTCATATTAAGTGCAGCGATGGTAATCTGGTTTATGCGTCGGGGCTGGTTCAAATAAAATAACCTACTTTCTTTTGCGCTTGCGCGGACGTTTGCGCGGGGTCGTAGTGCTTTTGCGCTGTGTCTTTTTCCGGCGTGTGCGCGGTGGTGTGTATTCATCCAATTCCTCGGTGAGTTCCGTTGCAGAATTTTTGCTCGCGGATTTTCCGAATGCTGGGAGCGCGCCCATAATCAGCTTCGCCATTGGCGCAAATTGCTGCACGCTGGACATGACCTTTTGTACCTTGCCGAAAGTAGCGACAATCCCGTCAATACCGCCCATACGGTCAATGATGCCTTTAATTTCGCCGAGATTGGGAAGGTTACCAAGGTTGCCGAGACCGCCGAGCAGTCCTCCTTTGGCCGGGACCGGATCAGGTGTGACCACGACGGCGGATTCTGTAATACTTGATGGTGCCTCATAAGGCACGATTCCGGAGGAATCGACTTGCGGAACATCGCTGTACGTGTCGAGTCCCGGATATGAAGAGGAATTATACGGATCGGAAAGGGAACGCTGTTGCGGCCTCCGATGATAGTAGTTTCCAGGCATGAGATCACATTCCTTTGTAGGTTGATACTCTACTGTATGTTACAAACGCACAGTGGGTTTAGGCGCGTGTCCCGAAATCAGGTATAAAAGCGGATTTGGGCTCTAGCACAGTACGATCCTGCTAAAAAAATAATGCTGTTCTGTGATGCGTGAAATCGTTAACGCTTGAAAAACCAACTATTCCTCGAGTACAATGAGGATAGATTGTAACCTTGGGAGATGATAATCCATGCAGCTCAAAAAGCTTAATGATAAAAGTATTGATCAATTGTTCGAAGCCATCCTAACTCTAAAAAATTTGGAAGAGTGCTATGTATTCTTCGATGATTTGTGCACGATTAATGAAATTCAGTCCCTCTCTCAACGTTTGGAAGTTGCCCGTATGCTGGGTAAAGGTAGTACGTATAACCAGATTGAAGCAGAGACGGGTGCCAGTACAGCTACGATTTCACGTGTTAAACGTTGCCTGAACTACGGTAATGACGGGTATAAATTGACACTTGAGCGTCTGGGGCGCTAATGCGAAGCCCTGGGGTACTGGTCATTAGCCATGGCTCAAGGGAGTCGTATTGGGTGGAACAGGTGGATCAGGCGGCCGCAAAGCTTCATTTGCCGAAGGACATGCCGTTAGAGGTTTCATTTTTGGAAACGGTGAAAGGAAGATTGATCCAGAATGGTATTGACCGTTTGGAGTCCCTAGGTGTGACAGATTTGCTGGTTGTGCCCTTATTTATGTCGTCCGGCAGCACGCATGTAGATGAGATCAGTTATGCGCTGGGAGTCAAGGATACGCCAGACAAAGAAACGGATTTGAAGCCTTTTCGGATCAAGGCGTGTGTGCATTTTGGCAGTCCGGTGGATGACGGAGAAGATGTGGCTCACATGGTTTGGGACAAGGTTAGCCCATTGTCGGTCAACCCTGCGAGAGAGACTATTTTGCTCGTGGGACATGGCAGTGTGCATGATGGCTTTTTTCAGCGCTGGGAGCGAGGGATTTCTTCGTTAGCCCGTACGGTGCAAAGGGTGAGTAGTATCGCTACGGACTACGCCTTGCTGAATCCTGAGAGTGTATATGATAAGGTAGCGTACTGGAAGCAGGAGCGGGGTCATGATGTTATTGTGGCGCCGCTTTTTTTAAGCTCGGGATATTTTACAAGTCATATCATTCCTGGACGATTACAGGGACTTGAATACCGTTATTCGGGAGATCCTCTGCTGCCGCATCCCCTGCTCACAAGCTGGATGAACGGGCAAATTTGTGAACTGCTGCAAAGAATGCAGAAGCAAGATTGAGCAACAGGGCGCTTGGTTCAGCTACAGCTTTATCATAGCCTGAAATTTCCGTATTTAGGTAAGCGTAGGCTTCTTTTATTGTAAAAGAGGCCTTTTTCCAGTATGATGATATTTTGTATAGAGTGAATGTGATGAATGAGAATATAAACATAAATATCATTAAATATACGGGTGGCGTAACGGGAATGAAAAGTGCTAGATTAATCTATAATCCGACCTCCGGACGCGAGGAAATGAAGCGTCGCCTTGCGGACATTTTGCAGCGTCTGGATGAAGGTGGTATTGAAGCCTCTTGCCATGCAACTACGGGAGAAGGGGATGCAACTCGTGAGACGATGGATGCCATTGAGCGCGGGTATGATATGATCATCGCCGCAGGTGGGGATGGTACATTGTACGAAGTTATTAACGGAATGGCTGAAAGGGAAAACCGTCCGCCCTTGGGCGTGTTCCCGTTAGGTACGACGAATGATTTTGCCAGGGCCTTGGGCATTCCCAAGCAATGGGAGGACTATTGCGATCTGGTCATTCGTCAAAATGCGAAGCCGCTGGATATCGGAAAAGCTAATGACCGCTATTTTATTAACATCGCGGGTGGCGGTACTTTGACCGAGCTTACGTATGAAGTTCCCAGTAAGCTGAAAACGATGATTGGACAGTTGGCTTATTATTTTAAGGGTGTGGAGAAAATGGTCAGCCTTGCCCCGCAAGAACTGATTATCAAGGCATCGGGTCAGGAAGTGATACACGACGAGTTCATGCTTTTCCTGATTGCTAATACGAACTCGGTGGGCGGATTTGAAAAGCTGGCGCCCGGTGCGACCATTGATGATGGGCTGCTCGACGTGATCGCTGTGCGCAAATGTAATCTGGCGGAAATGATTCGGTTGGTGACACTCGCGCTGCGTGGTGAGCACTTGCAGGACAAGAAAATCGTTTATTTTAAAACGGATTACATGGAAGTTACCTCGCCCGGCTATGTCCAGCTTAATCTGGATGGCGAACTGGGTGGTACCCTGCCAGCGACTTTCCGTAATTTGCCGCAGCATTTGAATGTTTTTCGGTAAAATGACGATGAGTGTTCTCACTTCTCATTGCAGTACAGTATATGGAATGTAGAGTTGGAAGTTATTTTTCGCTGTGACGATATCGGTTCTTGCCGTTCTCCGTGGGGAGTAACGGCATTTTCGAGTTCACGGTACTGGCGTTAATGAGTGGAGCGATGGCCGCGTGATTATATATGAGGCTGTATGCCGATCATGAGCATAAACAGGTTTAAAAGATTATCAGAAAGAAGTGACATCTATAATGACGAGTAACCGTAGCGGACGTGGAAAAAGCCGCCGGAATGAAGCAGCTCCCAATCAAGGGAAGCCGCAGAAAAAGACCATGTCGATGAACAGTGAAAGAGGACAGGGACAAGGACAGCTTCGAGCTGGAACAGGAAATGGAAGTGAGCAGGAAAGGGAACGGAAGACATTGGAAAAAGGGCGTGGATCGCATCGCGCTTCCCGTGGTGGACGAAGTCAGGATGCATCCAATCGTAACCGAGTTAGTGCAGAGCGTACCGATCTGCCAGTGCAAAAAAACGATGAAGCCGTGATGGACATCATCGGCATGAACCATGACGGCGAAGGTGTGGGACGCGTTGAGGGTTTTACGCTGTTCGTTCCAGGCGCGTTGCCGGGTGAAAAGGTGCGGATAAAGGTGCTGAAAACGAAAAAGCAGTATGGCTATGCCAAGCTGCTGGATATCGTACAGGCAAGCCCTGACCGGATTGCAGCTCCCTGCGCCATCTACGATCAGTGCGGCGGCTGTCAGATCCAGCATATGAGCTACGAAGCGCAGCTAGGCTGGAAGCGCCAGCATGTCGTGGACGTGCTGGAGCGTATCGGGAAGCTGAATGTGGAGGGAAATGAAGGTTCCATTGCAGGTGAGCAAGCTGCTGTAAAGGTACTTCCTGCGCTGGGCATGAGCGAGCCGTGGAGATACCGCAACAAAGCCCAAGTGCCGATCGGCGTCACCGAAGGCGGACTTGTCGGCGGCTTCTACGCACGTGGCAGTCATCGTATCGTGGATATGGACACCTGTCTCATTCAGGACGAGCGTAACGACGAGGTCGTTGCACATGTTAAAGAGATTGGGCGGACGCTGGGCATCAGCGCATATAATGAAGAAACCGGACGCGGACTACTGCGCCATGTCGTCGTCAAGACTGCTTTTCATACAGGTGAAATGATGCTGGTCCTCGTCACGAATGGACGAGATATCCCGCACGCAGATGCCTGGATCGGCAGTATTCGTGAGCATATCCCACACGTGGCAAGCATTTGCCAGAACGTGAATACCAAGCGAACGAACGTTATTTTTGGCGACGAAACCCGTGTACTATGGGGCCGTGACGTGATCTATGATTACATCGGAAACGTCCAATTTGCTATTTCCGCGAGGTCCTTTTATCAGGTGAACCCCGTTCAAACCGAAGTGCTGTATAGCAAAACCGTCGAATATGCCGGACTCACGGGTAAAGAAACGGTGATCGACGCATACTGCGGTATCGGCACCATTTCCTTGTTCCTCGCTCAACATGCGGATCAGGTATACGGAGTGGAGATCGTCAAAGAAGCTATTGAGGATGCACGGAGTAATGCGCTGTTGAACAATATGCGCAATGTGAAGTTTGAGGTAGGCGCGTCCGAAGACGTCATCCCCGCATGGAAAGAGCAAGGCATCACAGCCGACGTCATCGTCGTCGATCCACCCCGCAAGGGCTGCGATCCTCGCCTGCTCGAAACCATTCTGGAGATGAAGCCAGAGCGCGTGGTCTATGTATCCTGCAATCCGAGCACGCTGGCACGGGATTTAAGGATACTGGAGGATGGAGGGTATAGAACGGTGGAGGTTCAGCCCGTAGACATGTTCCCGCATACGGTGCATGTGGAGGCTGTTGTGAGGATTGAAAGGTTGAAAGATTGTTGGAAAATAAAAGATGAGGATTCATCTTATGCCAAAAAATGATAATATGCTGGCCATTCTATGGATGCTGAATTCAGGCGTAAAAATGACTGCAAAACAAATATCCGAAAAGTTAGAAATAAATATAAGGACAGTTTATCGGTATATTGATGCACTATGTGCCAGTGGAGTGCCTATAATATCCGACACAGGTCATAATGGCGGGTATAGCTTGCTGAATAATTTTATCAGAGCACCTCTGCTATTTGATATTGAAGAAAAAAAGGCACTCCTTCATGCTGCTGTTTTTGCAAAAGAAGCCGGATACCCTTTGAGTGAGGCGTTAGGCAATGCGACATCAAAATTGAAAATGTATTCGAATCAGGAGCAGGAAAGTATACTTAGCCGTCATTTAGCCGGATTTGAAGTTATAAACCGCATGGGAGACCCTTCTGTTCAGCCGGTATTGGCGGAATTGGAGCAGGCTGTAGCAAACGAATTCTCTGTAGAAATTGATTATCGCACAAGCCATGAAGAACAACCCAAGAATAGGGTGATAGACCCCTATGGAATGGTCTACTGGAACAATAAATGGTATACTGTTGCATTTTGCCACCTAAGGAATGAGATCCGCAGCTTTCGGGCAGATCGAATTCTACAAATCAAGCGTACTCAAATCATATTTAAGCGTCCCGAAGCTTTTTCGGCCCGTGAATTTTTTATGCAAAATCTGTTACCTGATTTAGTGGGCAAGGACGGGTTAATTTCTTTAATTATCGGGGGCAGGTCAGAGGCATTGGATGACTTATGCCTGCATTGGTTTATGGGGCATCATCTGAAAGAGCGGACATCAGATCAAGCAATCTTTTTACTTGAGGAAAAATCAATTCATATATATGTCCCTTATTTTCTTCTATCCTACGGGAAATCCATTCAAGTAATCGAACCACAGAGTTTGAAGGAAAAACTTGTTGCTGTTGCGTCGGAGTTAATGGAATATTATCAACTTTAATAGCTTCACTGACAGCAGATGTCAGTGAAGCTATTTTATAATGATGATAATCATTGATTACCGATGGAAAGTTGGTATCACTTGATGAATTATCCAATGAAGGTATAAGCATAAAATTGATATGTTATGATCATTTAAAGGAGGAGTAAAAATGACTGAAAGCAGAGAATATATGGGAGTGTCAGGTAAATATACAAAGAATGGAACACCCAACGGCTTTACATCTATTACCCCATTTATAACAGTGAAGAATCCTTCTGAGGCAATAGAGTTCTATAAAACTGTTTTCAATGCAAGGGTTAAGGATGTTACTGAATATCCTGATGGAAATGGCGATAAAATAATTGCTCATGCGGAATTAGATTTTGGAAATGGTTTTTTGCAGCTGGGAGCAGCGAATCCGGCATATAAATTGGCCTTGCCGCCAGATGAAGACAATGCGTGTTATTCTTTAGGAATTTACGTAATTAATGTTGATCAGGTACTTGAAAATGCGGTAGCAAGAGGAGCAAAAGTAAGGGAACCGGTTGTAAGCTTTGTTTCAGGTGATCGATTCGGAAGTATATTGGATCCTTTTGGAGTAAGATGGTCTATTATGACTAGGATTGAGGATTTGTCAGAAGAAGAAAGTAGTCGGAGGGTTGCTGAATGGGCCAAAAGCTTTAGTGGAGAATAAATGCAATAACTGTCTTGATAAAAAGTGTTAAATTTTAAGGTTGAAAAAGCAACCCTTCGAAAATATACCGTGTCGCCAAGGGGCTACCAGCTTCATATGGCATCATGATCACCGCCACAAGGCATGTGGAGAGCATCGCACGCTTGGTATATAAGGGCGTAGAGTGAGTAGAGGGGTTCGTTGGGGACGAAAAGAGGACGTGAGCGTATTCACGTCCTCTTTTTTATGTCTATAATGAATGGTTATATGAATCTCCTCTTTTCATGCTGAATATATTTTTCAACCCACTAATTATAAACGAACATACGTTTTCATAAAAGCTTGTGCTACTCCAACTAAAAATGCAGATGGATAGATGAAGTTTTGTATGAATTCTGGTGATACAAACCAAGAAAGCCTGACCAATCAACAGCTCAATTTAACTTTCCACGTAAGTTTGTAAATAAAGAAGATGGTTCGAGATATGAAGAAGACCTGCAAGTATGTTATATTTAACAAACGGCAATCATGATAAACATCAAATGGAGTGATTTTTTAGTAAAGTCACAGGGTTGAAGAACAGGTGAACAAAGCGTTCTGATGGTGGAACCGTTATAGGATCGAATATAGATTGACTCAGATATAGAAAAGGATGAGATTATTTTGGAAAACAACGAAACTCAACAGGAATTTACAGAAGTATATGAGCAGCTTAAAGTAGCCGTAAACCGAACCTCCGATTGGAAAACGCGTCTAGCTGCGGTGAATGATCTGGGTGCATGGAAGAACCAACAGACGATTGACGTGCTAACACACCGATTGAATAATGATACGGTATATGCCGTTCAGGAAGCCGCTTACCGCAAGCTTCAGGAATGGGGCGAGAATGTACAGCCCCCTGTGCGCAAAGAGGGTGAGCTTGTTAAGGGCTTGACGAAGATCCTGGTGCGGATTAAAAAAAGCCTGCCAGCCGACCATACCTATAACGATTTTCGCGAGAAGTTGCACAAGATGAGAGTCGATATTTTTGACGTCTATGAAGGTGACAAGGGTGCTGAGTTTGATCAGTGGCTGGAGCAAAAATGGGCCTCGTTATCCACAAGATAATGTCGGAATCCTACAACTGAATGTATTTTAAGGATTGTTACTGGTAATGCAGACAAAACCTTAACAGGGATAAGGGGTTATCTTTGTTAAGGTTTTTTTTACTTATGATATTGGGAGTGGGTATGTTTGTATCTTTTCCTCGTTTGTGTGATTTTTAATGTGTTATATCTTATTTAATTGCCGAATTTCTTTGAAATATGGGTCACATTCATTGGAGAATTGAGTGTATTCCGACTCGGTATTAGATAATTTATGGTTATTATATTTATTCAAAATAAAATGAACTGAGGATGTATATAAATGATAAAGTTTATGGTCGATGAAATGCTTAAAGACAGGGAAATGACGATGTATGCTTTGGCAAAAAAATCAGGGATACGCCCCAATACGATAAGTCAGTGGGTGTCTGACGGTGGGGCAGACGTTAAATCCATTACGTTGGATACACTTGACCGTATTTGTGCTGCGCTGGATTGCCAGCCTGGAGAATTGCTCAAGTATGTGAAAGATACAAACCAATAATATTTCTATTCTATAACGTTAAAGGAATACTTTTTGAGCAAGCTATGAAATACATATCAGGAATGCAAAGAAAGCAACTAAGAATTATCTGTAGATAAATTGTAGGAAAATGATCATTTTTGATGGTGTAATAGTGAAGTTTGTCGTTGATAAACACGTTTCCGTGAAATATATTAGCTCTAAGCGTGGTCATAGTGAATAAGCTGTTGCAACGACAAATTTGCTCCTCTATTTTTTACCATTATTCTTTAACCATTGGTTAATTAACAAGTGTTGATTTTCCGTTTTTTTTGTCATACAATTCTTTCATTGCTACAGGGTCGGACTCAGGAACAGCAAGGCTTGATTCATATTTGGACGTGATTTCCTTGTGCGCACTCGGATGATGAAGTATCTCTATATTGGCAAAATCAGCATCACGGCAGCCTGATATCTCGATATCCTTTTTGGGATAGGGGCTGTTTTCCATATCTTTCAGTTTGATGATGAACATATACGAAGGGGAGCGTTTTTTTGGAATCGAAACAATTAACGAGAGGGCTAAAGCCACGGCATGTTGAGCTGATTGCGCTTGGAGGCACCATTGGCGTTGGCTTGTTTATGGGGTCAGCAAGTACGATAAAATGGGCGGGGCCTTCTGTGCTGTTGGCCTATCTCTTAGCCGGGATTATTATGTTTTTTGTCATGCGGATGATGGGAGAAATGCTGATTCTCGAACCGGTGACAGGCTCATTCGCTACTTTTGCACATAAATATATTAGCCCTTTGGCCGGTTTTTTGACCGCTTGGAGCTATTGGTTTTTATGGGTTACTGTAGGGATGGCGGAGGTTACTGCCATTGGGGTGTACGTGGGCTATTGGTTCCCTGACATTCCGCAATGGCTACCAGCCTTGGCAGGTGTCATCATTATTGCGTTAGCCAATTTGGCGGCTGTGAAATTTTATGGAGAATTTGAATTTTGGTTTGCCATGATTAAGATTGTCGCCATTATCTTTATGCTGATTATTGGCACGGGTATGATCTTCTTTGGCCTGGGGAACGGCGGGCAACCGATCGGTCTCTCCAATCTGTACAGCCATGGCGGTTTTTTTGCAGGTGGTTTAAAAGGATTTTTATTTGCGCTCTGTATTGTAACGGCCGCTTATCAGGGTATAGAGATGGTGGGCATTACGGCGGGTGAAGCAGAAAATCCGAAAATGACGCTGCGAAAAGCCATTAAGAATATTATCTGGCGTATTCTGATTTTTTACGTGGGTGCGATCTTTGTTATTGTTACGATCTATCCTTGGAACCAAATTGGCGAGATCGGCAGTCCTTTCGTTCTAACCTTTGCCAAAGTAGGGATTGTTGCCGCTGCGGGTATCATCAATTTCGTTGTTCTCACAGCCGCGATGTCAGGCTGCAACAGCGGGATTTACAGTGCTGGAAGAATGCTATATACATTGTCTAAAAACGGACAAGCCCCCAAGTTCTTTGGGAAAGTTTCCGAAAGCGGGGTTCCCAGAAATAGTATTATTGCGACCATTTCCTTGCTGCTGGTGGGAGTGCTGTTTAATTACTTAATCCCTGATTCCAAGCTGTTCCTGTATATTTATAGCGCCAGTGTTCTTCCAGGCATGGTACCGTGGTTTGCAATGGCAATCAGCCAATTTAAATTCAGGAAAAAGTGGAAGAACGAAATGGAAAATCATCCCTTCAAGTCTCGTTTTTTCCCGATCAGTAACTACATCACCATTATCTTCTTGTCCCTGGTGATCGTTGGAATGTGGTTCAATCCAGACACGCGTACGTCACTGATTGTCGGAGCATCATTCATGGCAATCGTCATTGTCGGCTATTTTGTCTTTGGCATAGGAAAGCGGCAGAGAATTGAAGAATTAGATAAGAAATAGAAGGCTGCTAAAATGCAGAGATCACGCCGAGCGAGATTCAGGTTACTCCCTGAGTTCGCTCGGTTTTTCTTTTGCCAAGGTAAAAGCAGCTTACTTCGGAAACGGAAAAACGGCTCAAGCTTTAACCCTATACCAATACGTATAAACTTCCGAGTATCCCAGTTTGGCATAAAGCCGTTGTGCAGGTTTATTATCGGCTACAACGGCTAAATAGCTGTGTCTGGCCCCATGCTCTTGTCCCCATTTGAGCAAATGTAATATCATTTGTTCCCCGAAGCCCTGATTTCTGTAATTTAAATCGGTCACAATATCGTATAAACCTAGATGCTCTCTTTCGATAATTCCAAGACCGCAAGCAATAACTTGATTGTTGTCATAAAGCGAGATAAACCCTTTCTTCGTTATGATATTAGATAACATGCGTTCCATGATACCCTTATGATGAACTTCCACACGATTAAGTCTGCAAAAATGCGCTAACCATTCTTCATTCATATGTTCATCTATGTTCACCGAATTTAGTTGGGGGCTGCTTAGGTTATCCAGCTTCAAGGTTTGAACACTTGTTGGGTCAATGAGGGAATAGCCCTTTTCCTCTAAAATGCGATCTAAATGCTCAGGATGGATAAAGGGAGTGATTTTATAGGTTGCGGGCAAGTTACGATTGAAATATAAGCTCTCACACTCTTCAATTTTATGATCGAGGTCAAAGGTTGAATAATGAATCGAGTTGGCACGTTTGGTATAACCATCTGCAAAGCGCAAAATCCATCCATCGTAAAGCAAAGTGGACAGGGGCTGCCAGTTGTTCAAGGATAGCTCTTCAATCATTTTAAGGTTCATAGGTATCCTCCATACAAATGAATAATAATACATACTAACGAATAATAAGCCAAAAAGAAATAGAAAGAAAGCACTAATTTTGTTTAGGTCTAGCCAATATACAAAGGACATAAATTATCTATACTTTCTTCTAAATTTTAACTGTTAATAGAATTTTAGAGAAGCTATAATTTTATTAAATAATTGGAGTGCAAATGGAGAGGGGTTAAGGGGAAGATGTTGAAAAAATGGTCATTGCTCTTGATGTTAGCCTTGCTAGTAGTAGCATCATTGGGCTGGAACGGCGGGGTATCTTACGCAGCTACCACAGAATATACTTGGGACAAGTACAAGGGTACTGAGGTGAAGACATATAGATTGACTGCAGTACCTGGAAGAATAGAATATATGGATCAGGAAAGTTTTTTTGCCGCTTTAAGCCAAACCCCAAATGTGTATGGAGATTTCAGCGGCTATAAAACGGGGAAAACAACTGGAGTTGTAACCGTAAGCATAACGGATGCGGTTTACAAATTTACAGTTACTGATTTTCTTCGCGATCAAGAGCCTGAGGTTGTAGAGTATATCAATCCCAGAGGTGGAATTCCTCATAGATGGAATGGAACTAGTGATATTCGAATTTTTATGAGAGGGTCAGAAGCGACTTCTTTGTCTGAGCTGTTTTATGAGGGGACATCAAGTGAAGGACGCTTTCAATTTAATCCTGACGATATATATTTAGTTACATTCTGGTCCAGTACCGTAAGACCTATCAGTGGTATGTCTGCTGAAGCGCTAATAGAGGAAGGACCTCACACGTTTATAAATCGGGAGCTTGTAGGCCAAGTAACAAGCGAAGATCCTGCAGCTTATCCGCAAGATGGGATTTCAGAGAGTTACTATTATGTTTTTAATGGTGCTATTACAAAAGAATAACCCAGATGATATAGGATGGCTAATAAGTGATCCAAATAAGTAAGTGAGAGTGATCTGCAATAGTAGAGATAACATAGTGTATACCCATCCGGGACTATATACATGATGTTATCTTTTTTATTTCTACGCTGGCAATGAGAACATACAGTGATGGAAGAAAAGGGTTGAAAATTTGATTTCCAATGAAAACCATTTTAAATGATCGGGATATATGGCTTTAAAATAATGACGATTTAACGGATTATACAGCATACCTAAAGCGACTTTTTTTACTGTCTTTATTCAAACCTAGGGAGATTATTCCGATAATTCAAGTATATACAGTTTGGTGTCACTGATTATGAGAATTCGTTTGAAAACAAAAGAGATAATTTTCACAAATGAAAAGGAGCACAGGGGGAAGTGATCTGGTATTACATCATAAAGGAGGGGAAATGCTCTAGAATCTTATGAAATGTAAAAAAGAGTTACAACGAATTAGGCGGTACATGGCTGGTTTACTAGCTGTTTGGTTGTTCTGCGTACATACTGTACCTGTTTTTGCAGACAGGGCCTTTAACGATATTGAGCATTCCTACGCTGCTGATGCGATTGAAGCCATGGCTTCTCAAGGGGTTGTTACTGGTTATCACGATGGCAGCTTCCGGCCCATAGATTTTATTTCGCGGCAGGAGTGGGCGAGTATCTTTGCTAAAACCGTAAAACGAACGTCGAACACCAGAAGTGTTGTTCCTTTTACAGATGTGTCGCCGTGGGCTTTATCTTATGTGCAGACCCTGCAGGAAGAGAACATTACCAAAGGAATTAGTGATCAGTTATTCGGTGCAAAGCACAATATGACTCGCCAGGATATGGCAGTTTGGTATGCCAGGTATTTCGGTGTTTCTGAAGATACCCGCGCTTCCAGTATATCCAGTTTTGTGGATCAGTCTGATATATCAGACTATGCACAAACGAGCGTATGGCTGATGGAACGGTTGGAACTGATGGAGGGGGATACAAATCACTATTTCCACCCCAAAGAGTCTGTGAAACGGCAGGATGCTACACTGGTTGCTTATCGGATATGGCTAGGCGGTGACGATCTGAGAGAACGTGCCAAGCGTTTGCTGGAGTCATTAGGAAATGGAGCAGCAACGACAAATCAGCCGATCAGCCTACCAGAATCGAAGAAGGTAGTGGTCGACCTGGCGCCGGAAATTAGTCACCAGCGTGCGAATCCAGAAATCGAAGAGCCTAAAAGCCATAGTCCAAGGCCCGATCCACCGGACTCGCCGATAACACCAACAGAGCCGAAGCCTGAACCGCCAGTTATACCACCGGGACCTGGCCCTAAACCACCAGAGACACCGCCAGTAATACCGCCAGTAACGCCGCCGCCACCGGGACCGAAACCGAAACCACCGGTGATTCCACCGGATCATTCCTCGGATTTTGTAGTGGATGAGGTTGTAATCAAGGCGCCGGAGTTGGTAAATCAACCGGAAACGTATCCTGCATATCAGCTGTCCTTTCAGCTATACAATGAAGGACGCTTGGTAAGCATTCCCGATGTCAGCGTCACAAGTGTCACTTACACATTTAGTGATACATTAGGTGTTTTTGATGAACAAGGGAAAATCGCTCGTTCCCAAAATATTCCTGATGCTGATGGTTACATCCCTGTAGAGATAGAAGTCACAATTGCCAAACCCTACCGTGTGCTTAAAGCACAAACCAAGCTGATCGTGAAAGGGAAGACTCCTCCAGTAGAGGACCCGAGTGTAATCAGTTCCGTATACTTGGCGACATACACCATTTCACAGGCCACTACTCTAGACCCTGTAGCCTGGAGTATGCCCTATGTATTTCAAAATGCAAAGGGAGAGGTCATACCGCCAGGTTTGTTGCCGTCAGACTTGAAGCTTCGGATAGAGGATTCCAGAGGCATATTTGACGAGGATGGACATATTGCCAATCTGCATCTGATTCCTACAGTGAACTCTGTCATTCCATTCAAGATCGAGGTTGAATCACCATCTCAGGGAATTCACTTCATAACCGATGCCGAGTTAACGGTAGTACCGGGAGAGCGCAAAAAGCAATATTTTGCTGTCTCAATGATGCTACAGGGACAAGATGCGGGCAGTACGACCACGGTAGACCAAATTGAGCAGGCTCGTCAATTGCTGATGGATCAATTTGGCCCCAACTTAAAAGTGACCTGGGCCATGGAAAATAGATTTGTTTTTGTAGAAACGAATCGCCCGCAGCTTAAAAAGGTTTTGGAATATGTGGATCAGTACGGTGATGAAGTCGGGATTTTGGACGGGTATCCGAATAATCTGTACGCACTCCCTGAATGGGAAGCACGGATGAACGAGTGGTTGTATATGTATCGTTATAATGCACTCAATGAGCTGCACCAATCCGGGTCGTTGGGATCACCTTCGGTGTTTGAAAGCATGGATACAGACCAATACCGGAAGTATCTGCCTAAATCATTGACCAGTTTTACGGTGAACCCTGAGCAGGCCCAATGGCTTAAAGATCATTTTAAGATCACTTCAGCGATGGGGTGGTCGGCTACACAGTATAATGTTAACAGCATGTATGGTGAAGGTTCACCTTTGATGCCTTACTGGTCCAATAAGGATAATCCGATTGTTCCAGCACAGGGGCTTGCAAATAATAGTGGTATCGTGTTTATGAACTCGATTACGATTGATCCCATTGGATCACGCTATACAAAGGATTCCTCACGCTGGACTCTCCATCCAGGCGACCCATATGTGACTGAAACGGATGCGGCACCACAACTGTATATAGCACAGCAATATTTAGATAACCCGTATCAACGTTTAAATACGGTAAACTACATGTCCATTATTTTGGACATCAACTGGCTTGCCAAGAACCATAACATGTCTCAAATATGGGAGAACTTTGTGAATCACTTCCCTGCTGACCGCGAGGTCGAGATTGTGGGAGTGGACGGGCTGAAACAGATTTATGAATCGTTAGCTGGATCGAATAATGATCATACGGAATTTTCGCTCATGTTTAGGGGTTCCGGCATTAAGGCAGTTATGGACTCCAATAATTCACCAGCCAATCTGCGTTACTTGTGGACTGAAAATGCTTCACAGCGGATCATTTTATCCAAGGAGGATGGAGATACGGCATGGTCCATTATTGATTTTACCGACTATACCCGAAATCCGGTTCCCAAAACACCATTCAACCTGGATAGGAACACGGATGTAAGCTATGTCACCGGAAGAAACTTCAAGCTAAAGCCTACGGCTCCGTTAACAGCAGAGGAAATTCAGCGCGTTAAGGATCGTTTGAAGGAGATTTACTTCGCAGAAGAAGTGAACTATCAGTAAGAACAAGAACCGAGAGCATATCGCTTTCGGTTCTTTTTGGTCTACTCGTCCTTTAGTTATACCCATTCAATAACTTGATCCGCAGGTCGCCGAGTTTTTCCACGCGGCTCATTCAGACGGTATCCAAAAGCCACCATGCAGGAAATGCCGAAATGCTCGGCATCCATGATGCCTTCTTCGGAAAGAATTTGTTCAATTTTGTTTTTATTAAAACCTTCGATCGGACAGGAGTCAATTCCGATTTGAGCTGCCGCTGTCATCATATTGCCCAGTGCGATGTAGGTTTGTCGGCAACCCCACTCGAACATCGCTCTTTCATTTTCCTCCAGCTCAAAATCCGATTTCAGGAAGTCATCATATACCTTTGCTTTGCCTTGAGCCACTTCAGCAGGCAATTGCTGTACGTTTTCCATTACACCCTTGATATATTCGGATGAGGCCAACATGTCTTTAGGCAGTCTGGAGAGAATGAGTACAAAATGGCTCGCTGTAGGTAGCTGTTTTTTGGCTCCCCAAGAGTACGGGAGCAGCTTCTCACGCATGGCGTTACTTTGGACGACAACGAATCTCCAGGGTTCAAAGCCGAACGAGCTGGGGGATAAACGACCTGTTTCGAGAATAAAATCGAAGTCCGAGTCGCTGATTTTCTTATGGCTGTCAAATTCTTTGGTAGCATGTCTGAACTCATATGCAGATAAGATTTGATTTTTAGCAGTTGTTAAGGTTTCCATAGTTCATTCACTCCTTGTGAATAATGATTGAATTGACGCTTATCAAGTGGCATGCTTAATATTAGAATATACATGACCGTTTTAGAAGTACGCACATTAATGTGCTGTAGTATACAAAATGATACTAGGAGGAAAAATACCTATGCGAAATCGGAAAGGCGGCTTTGGAGAATGTCCCGATGGAAAGGATCAGGCCTGCCCGGTGGAGTACACACTGGATGTGATTGGAGGCAAATGGAAAGGGATTCTCTTATATCATCTAATGTATGGAACCAAGCGGTTTAGTGAGTTTCGGCGAATCTGTCCGGGGATCACTCAGCGCATGCTGACGCTCCAGTTACGCGAGCTGGAAGAGGATGGTGTAGTTCACCGTGAAGTCTATCAGCAAGTTCCTCCCAAAGTCGAATATTCTCTAACCGAATTTGGAAGAACTCTGACTCCGATTATTAACTTAATGAAGGATTGGGGAGAAGAATATAAAACCAGGCATCGTTCATCAGAAAGCTGCATGGAGCCATCCAAGCCCGGCTTGTAGAGGGATGTTCATCTATCAATACAGGTACGCGAAAAAGGCACTTACGATCGTATGCTAGAGCATATATCGTAGTGCCTTTTACGCTTTATCAATAAGAGCATTTTGCATAAATCCAGTGAGAGACTGGAATCAAATGATTCATAAGAATGAACCACTCATCGGATGATTTGGTCAGGTATTCTCCAGTTCCTCTCTTTTTTGAAGCTTCGATTTTAAGTTGACAGCAGGGAAGCTGCCTGATATATTTCATACGATATTGATAATCATTATCACGCAATTGAAAAGGTCAATTTTACAATACATAGGGGGCTAATATGTTGAAGAAAAAATCGTTTTTTATTTTGGCTGCAATGATGCTCGTATTGTCTATATTCGTTAGCGCTTGCGGCGGAAACAGCAATGGAAGTAATTCCGCTTCATCTCCAGGAGATAAGCAAGAGTCAGCTTCCACTGGAGAGAAAAATGCTGATACGACAGACGGTCAGATGCGAAGCTTTAAAACGGTCAAAGGGGATATTCAAATTCCGGCCAAACCGCAGCGTATTGTGACGGATTTTTACGGCGGAGAATTACTGTCCGTAGGGGCTAATGTGGTGGGTGTGGAGCCGACGGCCTTTCAAAATCCTTTCATAACTGCTTTGCTCAAGGAAAAAGGGACCAAAGAGGTGGGTGACCCGACCAATTTGGAGAAGACGCTGGAACTCAAGCCCGATCTGATTGTGGTGATGAAGGATACCAACTATGAGGCATTGTCCAAAATTGCACCTACGCTGTATATTCCTTACGGAACGACTACGAATATTTACGATACGGTCAAGCTGTTTGGTGATATCACCGGGGAGAAAGAGAAAGCAGAGCAATTTATTGCTGCATTTGATAAAAAGGCTGCCGAAGGCCGCGAACGTCTTAAAGGCGTCATTGATCCCAATGCTACCTTTGGTCTGTATGAGCTGACGGACAAAAACGCTCTTTGGATTTTCGGTGACAATGCAGGTCGTGGAGGACAAGCGGTATACAATGCACTCAAGCTGAACATGCCGAAGAAAACGACCAACTCCAAGGAACAAACCGTACAGCTTTCGCTGGAGGTATTGCCACAGTACGCCGCAGATTATATGTTTCTGACAACCTATGACCCGGAGAAAAAGGGAGACGCGCTTAAGCAGTTGAAATCGTCCGCTGTGTGGGGGAACCTGCCTGCGGTGAAGAACAATAGAGTGTTCTTTAACGACTTTGATACGTACTATCGCTATGATCCTATCGCCATTACCGGGCAGATTGATATGATCGTGGATATGCTGATTGAAAGAGAAACAGAGAATAAAGCGAAAAAATAAGTATATGATCCACATTCGTAAGCATTTTACTACATGGGCAGTATGGCCGTGGGTGAGGTGCTTTTTTTGTGAGATCGTTTTTTGTTGCAATCGGTTACATTCTAAGATATCCAAAACAAATCAATTCCAAAAAAAATAGCCTCCAAAAACCCATGCTTAGAGATGGATTTGGAGGTTATTTCTTAGCCCGTTATTCGGCTGCGTACGATCAATAAGGTTTGCGCTTTGATTTGTCCAATTTCACGAATGAGTGCAGCCGTTTTCGCTTCATAGGCGTGTTTGGCATCCAAATCTTTCAGGGAAGCAAGGTTAATGTCAACGGTGAGCAGGGCGGATTGGGCGGCAGCCTCGAACAGGATCGCCCCTATGCCGAGATCAGAAATGACATTTTTGTTGGACAGCTCCACGATACTGTAGGCACGCTGCATTCCGTCCCGGCATACTTCCAGCAAACGCATCGGCACCTCAATGGCGGCGATCACCGCGGTCTGTAGGGAATGGGTTCGATAGCGTTTTTCTTCGTCTGTTTCTTTGGGCAAGCGCAATGCGGTCATGTATTGTTCAAAGGATTGAATGTCTGCGTTCATCAGTTCCTCACAGCGTGTGAACAGGTTTTCCATGCTGTGAATCACTTCGGCGATTTGTCCATGAACATGCGCGTACTTTTCTCCTTGGGAAAGGTTGGCGGTCATGGAGGTCATAGCCGCGCCCAGTGCCGCTGCCAGTGCGGATACACTTCCTCCGCCGGGAGTAGGTGCTGCACTTCCAGCCTCTCTTAGAAAATGTCCGATGGAATCACTCCACGACAGTTCACTCATGAATAGGCCGCCTCTCTGGAGTAGTGTTGCAGATCAATCGCTTTGAGCAGATTTTTGTACAAGATTGCAGTCGTTAATGTGCCGACACCGCCGGGAACCGGAGAAATCGCATGTACCTTTTCCCCAACGTCCAAAGCGGCATCCCCCACTATTTTTCCCTCCAGCGTCTCGTTAATTCCCGCATCTACCAAAATCAAACCGGGATGAACCATATCCTGTGTAATCACATCAGGGCATCCGACTGCGACAAAGGCAATGTCTGCATGGCTCAAATGCTCTGCAATATCACGTGTGCCTGCATGACAGGCGGTAACGGTGGCATTTTCTCTTTGCAGCATGTGAAAAAGGGGGAGTCCCACTGTCTGTCCTATGCCGACAAGGGTGACATTTTTGCCTGCCAATGTGTGACCGTAATGCTTGAGCAGCTCAATACAGGCTTGAGGCGTAGCGGGATACAACCCGGCTTCACCTGTAACGGTAGCCAGCTTGTTGCCTGGGGTAATTCCATCAATATCCTTGTATGGGGCGATGGATTGTTTAATGGCGGAGGCGGATAGATGCTGGGGAAGAGGCAATTCCAGCATAATACCATGTACATGAGAGGCTTCGTTCAGGCTGCCGATCAGGTGAAGGAGTTCAGCTTCGCTTACATGGCGGTCAAAGGTATGAAGATGAAAGGAGATGCCCAGCTTCTCCGCTATTTTTTGCTTGGTCCGGGCGTAGTAGGCAGAGGCCGGATCACCTTCTACCAACAGTGTTGCCAAATGAGGGAGATGCCCTTGCTGTTTCATTTGTTCTACTTTGTTACGGATCGTTGCATACACTTGCTCAGCTGCTTCTTTGGATTTCATAATGATAGCCATAGTCTGAACCTCCTCTGAATTTATCGCATGATGGAATCAACAGGGTGTCATGGTCTTGTAAAACGAAAAAAAGTATTTGCACAAGGTCGTCACGACAGACGAATCCTCTGCAAATACTTCTCCCAGGCGAACGGCACGCTTTCATTGTATGCTCCCTCGTGGTTGATTCCACTGACTTCGCCAGTCACATACAGCGTTATTTACCTTATATTTTAACAAATAATCTTCCGAAAAGAAACCCGTGAACAATTGGCAAAGAGGTCATGTTATTTGTCTATATGACAAATGTCATATTCCCGAACTGACGTTTATGACTACATCCAACACAGGTATCCCCTTATACTGAGGTTAGATCAACATGTACGCCTGACGAGATCAAAGTATGGGCGTCATTTTAAAGGAGGATCATAAATAAGTATGACACAACTCCCATTAGCCCAATTGAAAAAAAATATGGCTCCCTACGAGAAAATAAACACGAAATCCAGCGTTCTGCAACTCATTAACACCCTGGGTCCACTGATTCTGCTATGGTATGCCGCTTATCTTAGTCTGTCGGTATCGTATTGGCTGACTCTTCCGATTACTATTATTACTTCCGGATTTGTTATACGAGCATTTATCATTTTTCATGATTGCGGTCATCAATCGTTCTTCAAAAGCCGCAGGCTGAATGACATTGTGGGCACGATTACAGGTATTATTACACTTTGCCCGTATGACCAATGGAAAAATAGCCACGCGATCCACCATGCAACCAGCAGTAATCTGGACAAACGAGGCACAGGTGATATGTGGGTGCTTACGGTGGAAGAGTATGTAGAAGCTTCTGCATGGACACGACTGGCTTATCGTGTATACCGGAGTCCATGGGGGATGTTCGGACTCGGTCCGATCTACACTTTTTGATTTCCTATCGCTTTAACACAAAGAAGGCAAAACGCAAGGAAAAAATGAACACCTATTTGACGAATGTATCCCTCGTCGTATTGTACGCTCTGTTGTGCTGGGCCATCGGATGGCAAAATTTTGTTTTGATACAGGCACCTATTTTTTTTGTATCAGGTGTGCTGGGAATCTGGTTGTTCTATGTACAACATCAGTTTGAGGATTCGTATTTTGAGCATGATGAAGAGTGGAGCTATATTAATGCAGCCGTAGAAGGCAGCTCTTATTATAAGCTTCCTAAGGTGTTGCAATGGATTACGGGCAATATCGGCTTCCATCACGTTCATCATTTGAGTCCGAAAGTACCGAATTACAATTTGGAGAAGGCGCATGATGCCACCCCGCAGCTTCAAAAAGCGACGACTATCACGGTGAGCACAAGTCTGCAATCTCTGAAGTTCCGGCTTTGGGATGAAAGCACGAAAACCTTTTTGACCTTTAAACAAGTGAAGCCGTTGCTCAGCAAACGTGTTGCCGTTACGAAACCCGTCCCCACACCTGTTGTGAGTACGGAAAGAAAATAACTTTGTACGAAACACGGTATGATAAGATAAGGGATATAAGCTGAATTAGTGAAATGATAAAGGGTGGGCAGGATGCAAAAATGGTATCAGATTTTTCAAAGAAATACGGGACTTAACCCTTATGTATGGGTCGTCTTTTATATCCTGCCCTTCTATTTTTTTAGCTCCTCATCTACAAGCCATATTGTGCTGGGTACCATCATTATTTTAGTGTTTTTTGCTTGTTATGTACTGGCTTTTGTCGCTCAAGGTTGGCTGATCTACTTCTGGACCAGTGTACAGATTGCGATATCCATTACCATGACGTTGTTATTCAGCTATATGTATTTCTCGATATTTATCGCTTTCCTGATTGGTAATATCAAAAGCAAGGCCGCATTCACTACATTGTATATTGTTCTGATGGTCTGTACCATTGGATTGATCAATTATGGTTTTGTTTCTGGAAATCCTGTTTTTATTAAGCAGATTCCCTTTATTTTGCTGAATCTGCTTGGTGTAATCTTGATTCCGATAACCACTTTTAACCGAAATAAAAGTGATCGGCTTCAAGTGCAATTAGAGGATGCCAATAAGAAAATATCGGAATTGATTAAGCTGGAGGAGCGGCAAAGAATTGCGCGCGACCTGCATGATACTCTCGGTCAAAAGCTGTCACTCATCGGACTGAAAAGTGATTTGGCTGGCAAGCTGATGGATCAGTACCCGGAGCGGGCTCACGCTGAAATTAACGATGTTCGTCTTACGGCGAGAAGTGCGTTAAAAGAAGTGCGGGAAATGGTCACTCAGATGCGAGGTATGCGATTAGAGGATGAATTACTGCGTATTCGGCAGATTTTAAAGGCTGCTCACATTGAATTCACCTTGGAGGGCGACCCAAAGCTGGAGCATACGTCTTTGATGAACGAGAATGTGCTTAGTATGTGCATGAAAGAGGCGGTGACCAATGTGGTGAAGCACAGTGGCGCTACAGCCTGCTCCATTACCATTGAGCCGTCTCGTAAGGAGCTGACCCTTCGGATTCAGGACAATGGAGTCGGCGTTACGGGAGAAAGTGCAGCCTTTCGGGGGAATGGTCTGCAAGGGATGAAGGAACGGCTCGAATTTGTGAACGGGTGTATGGAGCTGCGTTCAGATCAGGGAACGGCCCTGATCATAAAAGTGCCGAATATTACTGAAAAGCCAAATGAGGAGGTGGGGCCATGATTCGAATCGTCATTGCGGAAGACCAGCGTATGCTGCTGGGTGCTTTGGCCTCCCTGCTGGACTTGGAAGAGGACATGAAAGTAGTCGGAAAAGCAAGCAACGGGGAAGAGGCTTTAGAGCTGGTCAAGCTGCATCAGCCAGATATATGCATCATGGATATCGAAATGCCAATCAAAAGCGGATTGGATGCGGCTGAGGAACTCAAAGGCTTGAATTGCAAGGTGCTGATTCTGACCACATTTGCCCGTCCCGGATATTTTGAACGGGCCATCAAGGCAGGCACGCACGGTTATCTGCTCAAGGACAGTCCCAGTGAAGAACTGGCTTCCTCGATTAGAAGTATTATGGCAGGCCGCCGCATTTATGCTCCAGAGCTGGTCGATGATGCTTATGCGGAAGTTAACCCGCTGACCGAGCGTGAGAAGACCGTCTTGTCGCTCATAGCTGATGGGAAGAACACCAAAGAGATTGCCGGTGAGCTGTACCTAACGACAGGAACGGTGCGCAATTACATTTCAGTCATTCTGGATAAGCTGGGTGTCAGCAATCGAATTGAGGCGATTACGCGTTTTAATGAAAAAGGCTGGTTTAAATAAGCGTAAGGCAGAAATGTTCAAGGAGAAACAGGGGAGCTATGAAGGAAGACATAGCTCCCCTGTTTTGTTGTTTTATCGGAGGATACATAAGAGAAAGTATATGCCTTTAGTCTACTTCCTTGTGATACAATAGGATAGCTGTCCATGGGATGGACCGTAGTACAAGGAGGAACGGAATCGTATGAAACAAGCCCCATTTATAGCCGTTGAAGGGCCGATCGGAGCAGGAAAAACGACGTTGGCTTCCATGCTTTCAACGGAGCTGCATATGCCGATTATTAAAGAGATTGTCGAGGAGAACCCGTTTCTCGATAAATTTTATCAAAATATAGATGAGTGGAGCTTCCAACTGGAAATGTTCTTTCTCTGCAATCGGTACAAGCAACTGGAGGATACTGGCCTGCAATATATTGAGAAGGCACAGCCTGTTATTTCCGACTATCATATTTATAAAAATCTGATTTTTGCTGAGCGAACCCTAAAGGGTGTGAAGCTCGAAAAATATCGCCAAATCTATCATTTGCTCACCGACGATATGCCTAAGCCGGATATGATCATCTATATTAAAGCCGATTTGGATACGTTGCTGGGCAGAATTCGCAAACGGGCGCGCTCCTTTGAACAGGAGATGGACCCGGCATATCTGGAGCAGCTCATCACCGATTATGATAATGGCATACAATTTCTTGCCAAACAGGCTCCTTTTCCCAAGATATTGACCGTTAACGGGAATGAGATTGATTTTGTAGAAAACCGAGCACAATTTGAACAGATTGTTTCTGATGTAAAGGAGCTTATTCAATGAATAAATACAACATTCCCGCGAATGCCCTGATTACGGTAGCGGGCACGGTAGGTGTGGGGAAATCCACACTAACGGCTGCTTTGGCTGAACGCCTGGGCTTTAAAACCTCACTGGAGAAGGTGGATCATAATCCATATCTGGAGAAGTTTTATCACGATTTCGAAAGATGGAGCTTTCATCTGCAAATTTATTTTCTGGCCGAGCGCTTCAAGGAGCAAAAAAATATTTTCTTATCCGGTGGAGGCTTTGTGCAGGACCGTTCGATTTATGAGGACACAGGAATTTTTGCGAAAATGCATGCCGATCAGGGGACGATGAACCCTACGGATTATGAAACGTATACCAGTTTGTTTGAGGCGATGGTAATGACACCGTTTTTCCCGCACCCGGATGTGCTGGTCTACCTGGAAGGCAGCTTGCCATCCATACTGAGCCGGATCGAGGAGCGCGGTCGTGAAATGGAAATCCAGACCGAGCGATCTTATTGGGAGCAAATGTATCGCAGATATTCCAATTGGATCAACGAGTTCGATGCCTGTCCTGTGCTGCGTCTGAACATTGATGAATATGACGTGCATGATCCCGCTTCTATGGATGCCATTTTGGTAGAGGTAGGCAAGGTAATTTCTAAATAAATAAAAATTGTTGACCGTCCGTGAGGACGGTTTTTTTGTGTTACACATTTCTAAAAGCCTTGCACATCTGTGCAGGTAAGCACGCTGAAAATGATCCATCAGGAATATGGATTGGCGATCATGAAGCTGGTATATTTTGATTGATGGATATAGGAACATATGTTCTTTTCTGTGCTTTCTTATTCATTGTCGTGGTATAATATGAGCAGATGGAGTTGATTCTAGTGGTAGAAATGCTGGACCCCCGCAATGACTTTTTGTTTAAGCGCATTTTCGGAAGCGAGGAAAATCGTGATGTGCTTTTAACTTTTCTAAATCGTACCTTTGAGGAAGCGGGGAAACCTCCATTAACGGAAATTGTCCTTTTGAATCCGTATACGGATAAGGACGCACCGCATGATAAGCAGTCTATTTTGGATATTCGGGCCAGAACGACGGAAGGTCAGCTCATTAATGTGGAGATGCAGCTTTTCAATAAGTATGACATGGATAAGCGAACTTTGTTTTATTGGAGTAAGCAGTATGCAGGACAATTGTACGAAGGCCAATCCTATAAGCTGCTGAGAAAGTGTGTAACGATCAACATTTTGAATTATTCCTTCCTACCGAACAGCCGTTATCATAATGTGTTTCATTTGACAGAGGACCGTACGGGCATTTCGTTTAGTGATGATATGGAGTTACATTTTTTGGAACTTACCAAACTGGATGAACACGAGATTCCGGCTGGTAGCGGTGGCTTGGTCAACTGGCTTCTGTTTCTAAAGGGAAGTAATCTATCTCAATGGGAGGTACTAGCCATGAATGAACCCGGTTTGAAAAAGGCGATGACTACGCTGGAGTTTCTAAGTCAGGATAAAGAGGCGCGTTTACAGTATGAAGCCCGACAAAAGTACCTGCATGATGAGGCTTCCATGATCGAAGGCGCAAGGGAAGAAGGTTTGAAGCTAGGTAAGGCAGAGGGAAAGGCAGAAGGTAAAGCAGAAGGTAAAGTTGAAGGAGAGCGCCAGAAGGCAATTGAAATCGCACGAAATATGCTGAATATGGGGCTTGAAATTGAAGTGATTGTAAAAGCATCTGGCTTATCCGAGCCAGAGGTGCGTTCGCTGAAAGTATAAATTAGAAACAGCATTCAAGGACTGTGGTACAATCAGAATGAATTTGGCTGATGGCCGCAGTCTTTTTTTGTCGAATGAGAAGCTCTAAGGACGAAGTATGCCTAACCGTATAGTGGACAAGCTTAAGCTAGAATGCGAGAATAGATACATATATTAAATGTAAATGACTCACGGGGAAGGATGGGATACTGTGATACGTTTTGGTATTGTTGGAACCAACTGGATAACGGAGAGATTTATTCAAGCCGCGGTAGAGACGGACGAATTTGCCCTGACGGCGGTGTACTCACGAACAGAGGATAAAGGCAAAGCCTTTGCCGCCAAGTACAGCAGCCATCCGGAGGTATTTACAGACTTGGCGCAAATGGCTGCAAGTGATCAGGTGGATGCCGTATACATTGCCAGTCCCAACTCCTTGCATGCGGAGCAAGCGATTGTGTGTATGAATCACGGAAAGCACGTGCTGTGCGAGAAGCCGCTTGCCTCCAATGCAACGGAGGTGCAGAGCATGATTGAGGCTGCGCGCAACAATGATGTTTTGCTGATGGAGGCCATTAAGTCCACGCTTATGCCAAACTTTAAAATCGTTAAGGACCATATGTATAAAATTGGTCGGGTCCGGCGTTATTTTGCAAGTTATTGTCAATATTCATCACGCTTTGATGCTTTTAAGCAAGGAAAAGTGCTGAATGCCTTTAATCCGTCTTTTTCGAATGGCTCCTTGATGGATCTTGGGGTTTATTGCCTGTATCCTATGGTGGCATTGTTCGGCAAACCGGAGGAAGTTCGCGCGGTTGGCGTGCTCTTGTCCTCTGGTGTAGATGGGGAAGGCAGCATCGCTATGCGATATCCGGATATGGACGCCGTCGTCATGCATTCCAAGATTACCGATTCATATTTGCCTGCCGAAATTCAGGGTGAGAATGGAACGATGGTGATCGACAAAATTAGCCAGCCGTATGAGGTGAAAATTCATTATCGGGACGGCACGATTGAGGATCTGACGAAAGCACAGACCCGTGAACCGATGTATTATGAAATTCAGGAGTTTATTGATCTGATTAAAAGCGGAGAACGTAATAGCTCCATTAATTCACTGGAGTGTTCACTCGCAGTCGCTGAAGTGATGGAGGATGCAAGACAGCAGATTGGTCTTCGTTTTGAAGCGGATTTGAAAAATACGTCTGCACATTAGTTGGTTAGTGATTAACGATACCCTTTAACACGGGAGACAGGGCTGCCGGTTTTGCGAATTTTGCAAACATCCGGTCGGCCTTTTTTGGTTCTATATGTCCAATAGTGTAAGCGGCTGTGATCACAGGAGGATGAAGGATGTATTCATTTTTATTGACAGATTCTCCTTCTTGTCTTAAGGTGTTAACCATACGGTATATAGTTAAATAATCCCACCTCCGGTATAAAAGGAGCCAAAGGAGCTTTTTTTAGGCTATAATTCCGATTAATTCAACCGGATTACTAAAAAAGTGGGAATGCAGAGGTGCAGATGTAAGGAGGTAAGCAGGTTTGATTAAGTTTGAACAGGTCAGCAAAATATTTTCTTTGCCCAATCGAAAGGTAAGTGCACTGGAAGAGGTTTCGTTATCCGTTGAAAAAGGAGAGATTTTCGGCGTCATTGGCTTCAGTGGAGCAGGTAAAAGCACGCTATTGCGGCTTGTGAATTTGCTGGAGCGTCCCTCGGGAGGGCGAATTGTCGTGAATGATCAGGATATTACCCGTATACGGCCCAAGGAGCTAAGGGACTTAAGAAGGCGGATCGGGATGGTGTTCCAGACTTTTAATTTATTCAACTCGCGTACCGTGTATGGGAATCTGGCATATCCACTGAAGCTGGCCAAACTGCCAAAGGCGCAGATTGATGCTCGTGTTAAGGAACTGCTGCAATTTGTAGGGCTGGAGGACAAGGCAGATTCCTATCCAGAGCAGCTATCTGGCGGTCAAAAGCAGCGGGTTGGCATTGCCAGAGCACTGGCGAACTCGCCGGATATTCTGATATGTGATGAAGCAACCTCTGCGCTCGACCCGGAGACGACAGAAGATATATTAAAGCTGTTGAAAAAGGTCAATGAGGAATATCAGATTACGATCTTACTCATTACCCATGAAATGAACGTGATCCGTAGTATCTGTGACCGTGTCGCGGTGATGGAGAATGGCAGGGTGATAGAACAGGGCAATGTGTTCGATGTATTCGCCAATCCACAGACGAAAACGACGAGAAATTTTATTCGCTCAGTGCTGAATGATCAGCTATCACCCAAACTACTGAGCAAGATTCGGGAGCACCATGCCGGACGGCTGTACAGACTTATTTTTCGGGATGGGGCGACAAGTGAACCCGTGCTGTCGAGGGCTACACGCAAATACAATCTGGATTACAACATCGTATACGGCAGCATTAATGAGCTACAGGGAGCGCTGTTCGGCAGCCTCATTGTGGAGTTGATCGGGGCCAAAGACGAGGTTGATAAGGTCGTGGAAGAACTGCGAACGACGGTAGAAGTCAGGGAGGTCGTCGATCATGAGAGTTAATTGGGATACATTTTGGCTGAAGGTGGTGGAGGCTACAGGAGAAACGCTTCTGATGGTTGTCGTCACGCTGGTTTTCGCCAGTATTTTGGGGCTTGCCATTGGTTTGTTGTTGTATGTGACACGCAAAGGGAGCCTGTTTGAAAACAAATTTGTATTTATGCTTCTGAATTTGCTGATTAATATCATCCGGCCGATTCCATTTATTATTTTCCTGGTAGCGATTAGCCCGTTTACACGCTTGATTATGGGGACCACCATTGGCACTTCGGCGGCTATTTTCCCGATGACCATTGTAGCTGCCTTTGCTGTAGCGAGGATTGTGGAAAATAATCTGGTTTCCATCGACCCGGGGATGATTGAAGCGGCCAAGGCGTTGGGGGCGACTCCTTATCAGATCATCACGGGTGTGCTGATTCGGGAAGCGTTGGGACCTTTAATTCTCGGGCTGACGTTTATTACAGTGGCATTGATTGACTTCTCTGCAATGGCTGGCACCGTAGGCGGGGGAGGTTTGGGGAATCTGGCGATGACCTATGGTTATCAACGGTTCGATACCTCGGTCATGATTGTCACGATTGTTTTGCTGATCATTTTTGTACAGGTTGCCCAATATGCGGGGAACTACCTGTCACGTAAATTTTTACGACGCTGATTTGAAATCAGGTATCTTACATAACGATTAAAGGGGAAATGGACATGAAAAAAATGATTCGTTTGGGTTTGCTCGCTATTCTTAGTGTATCTCTTCTTTCTGCGTGCTCGGCTAACGGTTCAGGCTCAGGTGCAAATGAAAAGGTGCATGTTAAAATCGGGGTTTCCGGGTCGGAAGACACATATTGGGATGTGCTCAAGAAGAAAGCGGAGGCTAAAAATATTGAAATCGAGCTGATCAGCTTTTCGGATTACACGTTGCCCAACAAGGCACTTGCCAATAAAGAGGTGGATTTGAACTCCTTTCAGCACTTGGCTTTCCTCAGTCAGTTCAACGTGGAAAATGATCTGAATATCGTTCCCGTTGGTGCAACGGTCATTGCTCCGATGGCGCTATACTCCGAAAAATTCAAAAATGTATCGGAACTTCCTGACGGCTCCAAAATTGCTATACCGGATGATCCCTCCAATCAGGGACGTGCTTTGAAGCTGCTCCAGTCTGCCGGGCTGATTGAATTGAAGAAGGATGCAGGCTTGTATCCAACCACGGATGAGATTGAAGGCAATCCGAAAAAGCTGGAGATCGTTCCTGTCGTCGCCCAACAGACGCCGCGTGTGTTGTCTGATGTAGCAGCTTCGGCTGTGAATAGTGGTGTCGCTACAGATGCCGGGTTCAAGCTGGACGCGTCCATTTACAAGGATGATGCAAGTAGCGAGGAAGCGAAGCCTTATGTCAACGTATTTGCCGCCCGTGCGGAGGATAAGGACAATGCAACCTACCAAACGATTGTGGATTTGTACCATGATCCGGAGGTAGCGGAGGCTGTAAAACAGGATTCCAAAGGAGCCAACGTCGTGGTAGACCAGTCTGCGGAGGAACTACAGGCTACATTAGATAAGCTGGTGGCGGATGTCAAAGCGCAAAAGAAATAAGGGTGTTTGAAAAACAGGATTGAAAGCATATGATTCCAAAAAAAGAGGAGAGATTGCGATGAGTGCAACGAACACGGTGGATACGCACAAGCAGCGGATTGTAGAACACATCGAGGGTTCCCGGGCGCTCTATACGGAGACGAGTCGGTTTATTCATGCCAACCCTGAAATCGGGAATCAGGAATTTCAAGCTTCCCGGGCGCTGACAGATATTTTGCAGCAGGCGGGTTTTGAGATAACCCGTAACGTGGCGGGTCACGAAACCGGATTTGTTGCCCGCAAGGCTTCGACCCGACAAGGTCCGAAAATCGGATACCTGGCGGAATATGACGCGTTGCCTGGCCTGGGCCATGCTTGCGGGCATAACATTATCGGGACGGCGAGTACGGCTGCCGCCATCGCCTTGGCGCAGGTGATTGACGAGACGGGAGGCGAGGTGTATGTATTCGGCACTCCGGCAGAGGAAGGTGGGCCTAATGGCAGTGCGAAGGGAAGCTTCGTAAAGCATGGGCTGTTCGAAGGGATTGACGCTGCGCTGATGGTTCATCCGTCTGGTGTAACCCGGCTGACTTCGCCAAGCCTGGCGGTTGACCCGCTGGACTTTCATTTTTACGGCAAAGCGGCTCATGCAGCCGGATCACCGGAGCAGGGGATTAATGCGCTGGATGCGGTTCTTCAATTGTTCAGCGGCATCAATGCCTTGCGTCAGCAGCTTCCCACCGATGTACGGATTCACGGCATTATTACGCATGGGGGAGACGCACCCAATATTATCCCGGATTATGCATCTGCACGCTTTTTCATCCGGGCAAGCACTTGGCAGCGAACGGAGGAGGTTTCCGCGAAGGTTCGTAATATCGCAGAAGCTGCCGCATTGGCAACAGGGGCTACCGTGAAGATCGAACGTTTTCAAAATGAAGTGCGTGATTTCATTCTGAATGATACGCTGGATGAAGTTGTAGGCCGGGAACTGGAAGCGCTGGGAGAACAATTGGATCGTGGACCACGTGGCGGAATCGGCTCGACAGATGCGGGCAATGTAAGCCACGTCATTCCCACTGCGCATGCCTACATTAAAATCGGATCGGACGATCTGATTGCACATACGGTGGAATTTCGGGAAGCGGCCGGCTCTGCCAAGGGAGAGGAAGCCTTAGTGACTGGCGCGAAGGCGTTGGCCTTGTCGGGGTTGCAGCTCCTGGTAGATGAAGCGCTGCTGGCTGCGGTGAAAGAAGATTTTAAACGCACGCATTTAGCGGCACAGTAAGCATCATCGGTGATGTAAAGGAGAGCGATCTGATCTGAGCATTGCACTTCGAAAATTGGTGCTGTGATATAAGCCGATTTTAATTGCTTCTATATTAATAGTATAAAAGGATATCCTACAGTCTTGTTGGCTGCTTGGATATCCTTTTTCATTTTTTTATGGGACGTCTGCTGCTGTGCTCGTAATACTTACGCCCTGTTCGGAAGCTGGTAAAACGTACATAATGCTATTAACAGGTTCAACGTTTAAAAGTATATGTTGCAATAGTATAAACTGAGGGACGGATAAGTGGCTAGAGATTTCCAAGCAAAATATAGGAGGCTGAAACGATGGCTTATCAAGAAATCAACGGAGTGCGAGTGTGGGGAGTACCCGATTCAGGGGCGTTATCTCAAGCCCGTACTTGTGCAGAGAACGGTAATGTGATTCAAGCGCTGCTGATGGCGGATCATCATAAAGGCTACAGTCAGCCGATTGGCGGCGTGATGGTATATGACGGACAAATTTCACCTTCGGGTGTCGGATATGATATCGGATGCGGAAACAAGGCGGTTAGGACCAAGCTGTCCGCAGCAGATATTTTGCCACGTATTCCATCCATTATGGATGAGATTGCACGTCATATTTCCTTTGGCGTAGGCCGTATAAATGCGGTTCAGGTAGACCATGAGCTGTTCGATGACCCGGATTGGGCGGTATATGCTGCGATTGGGAAACAGGAGCATGACAAGCTGAAATCCTTGGCGAGAGACCAGTTGGGTACGGTGGGGAGTGGTAATCATTTTGTTGACGTATTCGTGGAGGAAGCGACAGGTCAGGTCTGGATTGCGAATCATTTTGGAAGCCGGGGCTTTGGACACAAAACAGCAAGCGGATTTCTAAACTTGGCGGCAGGACGGGAGTTTCTCGGAAAAGCGCCGGGAGAGCATATGGATCAACCGCCAGTGCTGCTGGACATGAATAGTGAGTTGGGGGATATGTACTACCGTGCGATGCGGCTTGCCGGACGTTATGCTTATGCGGGACGGGATTATGTAATAGATCAGGTGCTTGGTATTATGGGCACCGAAGCGGACTTTGCCGTGCATAATCACCATAATTACGCTTGGAAAGAGCAGCATGATGGACGTGACACGATTGTAGTCCGCAAAGGTGCTACTCCCTCGGCTCCTGGTCAAACGGGTTTTATTGGCGGAAGCATGGGCGATATTTCGGTGATTGTACGCGGGAAGGATACGGTAGAAAATTGCGATTCCTACTATAGTACAGTTCATGGTGCAGGACGCATTATGAGCCGTACGCAGGCAGCCGGTAAAATGAACTGGAAAACCCGTACGCGCAGCGGCGGGCAGATTACGGACTTGCAGATGAAGGAAGCCGTTCAGAACTATGGTGTCGAGCTGCGCGGAGCGGGTACGGATGAAAGCCCGTTCGTTTACCGCAAGCTGCGCGAGGTGCTGGACGCTCATTCCGAGACGGTGGAGGTTCTGCATGAGCTCAAGCCTATTGGAGTATGTATGGCGGGGGCGAATGAGTTCGATCCGTATAAGGATTAATAAAAAGACTATGCATGGCAGAAGTGTTCATTCGCCGAGCATAGTCTTTTGAGTACATAAATGAGTATATAATAGAAGGAATTCATTGCTTGATGCGTTTGTTAGTAGCTCTATGTTTACAGCTTGTCCGCAAACAGCTGTTCCTTGATATAAGAGACCGGCATTTCCTGGCCTGTCCACAGCTCGAAAGCAAGTGCGCCCTGCCACAGCATCATGCCCAGACCGTTAATGGCGGTTGCGCCTACGGATTCAGCTTGCTCCATCAGCTTGGATTTAGCAGGGCTGTATACCACATCAGTCACGATCAGGTCGGAACGAAGCATGGATGTATCTTCAAGCACGCTTTTGCCTTCCAGTGGTTTCATGCCGACACCTGTTCCGTTTGCGAAAATATGACTTGTGCGGATCTCTTCACGCAGTTGTTCTTGATCTTCCAGAGGATATATATTCGCTTTGACTTGGGTGTGTCTCATATCTTCATTAATAATACGGACATTTTCTTCTGCACGGGCAAAGAACTGATCGTTACGGGCAAAGATTGAAATTTCAGCCAGACCTGCTTGAGCCGCTTCAATAGCAATGGGTGTAGCTGCGCCGCCAGAGCCGACGAGTGTCATTTTTTTACCTTTCAGATCAATACCGTGTTCACGCAAGTTACGAACATAACCAGATCCGTCTGTGCTGTAGCCTTTCAGCTTGCCGTCCGTATTCACGACGGTGTTGACGGCACCTGTAAATTTAGCGCTGTCGTCCAACTCGTCAAGGTACTGCACAATGGCTGTTTTGTTTGGCATGGACACGTTATAACCGCGTATGTTCAGAGCACGCATCCCCCGTACCACTTCTTCCAGTAGTTCATTTCCTACTTCAAAGGCCATATACGCGTTGTTCAGGCCCAGTTTTTCAAACGCAAGATTATGCATAGCCGGGGACAAAGAATGTCCGATCGGTGTAGCAAGCAGTCCGATTAATTGTGTTCTTCCGTCAATACGTCCAGCATTTTTCATGATATAAGCCTCCAAGTTATCTGTGTAGTTTAATGAAATACTTTTTTATATCGATAAGCAACAAACACGGCCAGCAAAATACTGACTACGGCAATCGCAATATCCAGAATGAACACGGAAGTAATTCCGAGGCTCTTGGACATGCCCCCGGTAGCTAACGGCATCAGAATGAACGAAAGACTGGCTGCAATGTTCACGAGAGAAGTCGTAGTTCCTTTATTCTTGCGGAAAAATTCAGTCATAACGGTGAGAGCAATTTGGAATATACCTGCGGTAGACAATCCGATTAAGAACGAACTGATTATAGTAGCGACAGGATTGTGCCATGTAATTAAAGCCAGCAAGGAAAGCAAGGCAATAAACGGATACACAATCATGACGGTAACCGGTTTAATGAATCTGCCAAGTACCACGGCTAGCAGAATAACGGAAACCAACGAACCTATACTATAGTAGCTTAGCAGTTTAATAGCACTGGCTTTGTCCATGCCAAGAGCTTCTTGTCCAAAGGTAGGAAGCCATAGCTGCACGACCATGAACAATAGAGTGGAAGTAAAACCGATAATGATCAGAGAGAGCCCCTCTTGCCAAAACTTAGGCTCACTTCGGAATGTATCCATGGATTGAGCAGCCTCGGTTGTAGCCTTTTGTTCCTCCATTTTGTGATTGGGAAAGGCTGTCATCGACAAGAAGATACCACTCAGCAGATAAATACCTGCCGGAATAAAGAAGGAGTAGCCATAGAACATATTGTGATCGATAAAGAATGCAATCATGAACGGAATAACAATGGCACCGATAGAAACGGATGCTTTGACCAAGACCGTTGCAGATCCGGCTTTTTTTCCGAAACCTTCAATTAATGCGGGATACGTTCCCGAATCCATCATGGAGTTACAAAGCCCTGCGATAATAGCAAATACGAATGCCAACGTATAGTTGGGTGCAAGGGGAATACCGATCAGGAAAATTAAATAAGCAAATGATGCAATCACAACGAGTGGCTTTCTTCCATACTTGTCTGACATTTTCCCGGCTACCCCGAGCGCCAGCAGCTTGCCGATCCCGATGGCTGACACCAGATAACCGATGGCAGCCTTATCCGTGTTCAATTGCACGGTCAGGAAGCTCATATTCGAGGAGAGAATAACATTGATCATACCCAGAAGAAAATAGTTGATGTAAAGCCCTGTTGCCATTCTGATATAAGGATTTTTCATGAGTATAGCTCCCAACTTAATTTTTAGATCAATGGTTTAATAGTGAAAAAATTCACATTGTTTCTATGTCTTTATTATATAAGGAGTGTTATTATAAATCCAATGCATATTTCTATCGTTTTCCATAGTTTAGGTCTATAATTTAAAAAATAAATTAAAGAAGGGAACTACATAATTATGAACCTGAAGCACCTACAATATTTTCGTGTACTTGCAGAGATGGAGCATTTTACCCAAGCAGCTTTACGACTATGTATTACTCAACCCAGTTTAAGCCATGCGATTTCAGAATTAGAAAAGGATCTGGGGGTTCATTTGTTTGAAAAGCAGGGGAGGAATATTCGGCTGAACAAATACGGACGATTTTTCCTGAAATATGTGGAGCATGCGATGGATGAATTGGAGAAGGGAGAGCACAACTTGCGGGAATTGGTTAGTCCAAGCCATGGGAATGTGGATCTGGCGTTCATTTACACGTTAGGCTCTCACTTCATTCCAGCGATCATTCAGGCCTTCTCGGCCTCGGATGCCCGTAAAGACATATCCTTTTCTTTTCACCAAGGGAACACGAACGATATTATCCAGGGCTTGAAGCAGGAGCATTATGATGTGGCGTTCTGTTCGCACATGGAAAATGAACCGGACGTTGAATTCATTCCGCTGGCTCAGCAGGAGCTTGTTGTTATTGTTTCACCAGATCATCCGCTGGCTTCGCTGGACCAAATCGATCTCAAGGATACGGCGGCTTATCCTTTTATCTTTTTTAACAAGAAAAGCGGTATCCGTCCCATTATTGAAAATTTGTTCGCCAAAGTAGGTGTTACTCCAGAGATCATTTGCGAGATTGAAGAGGACACGGCGATGGCAGGGCTGGTATCTGTGAATTACGGAATTGCAGTCATGCCTCGAATTTCATCGTTGGATTATTTTAACGTCAAAACATTGCCCATTGTTAATCCCGAATACGAGCGTTTTATCTATCTGGCGAGCATCAAAAACAGGTATTTATCCCCGGCTGTAGTGGACTTTCGGAACTTTGCGCTAAGCTACGGTGAGGAATTTTATCTGAAAACGCATCAGCGTGTCTAAATGTGTGTCTCGCAATATTTAAACTTGATAAATTTTAAAATGTGTTCTATACTTCATCATCGACACAGATGATGTGAAATGATTCACATTATTGGCACCACAAGACTTACTCACAAAAGCAGGTGAATTCACGATGAAACGTTCTTCTTTTCCAGTGGCGTCCGGCCTTTATGTAAACTATCTTCTGTTTGGTATGTTTAACATTATGCTGGCGTCACACATGTCCTTTTTAACCGAGCATTTGCATACAGATCAGGCGGGAATCAGTCTTCTGGTATCCGCAATGGGATTTGGCAGGCTGTTTACGCTGTACATATCCGGGGTGCTTTCCGACCGTTATGGTCGCAAGCCGTTTATTATAGCCGCAGGGCTACTAATGGCCGTTTTTTTGGTTGGTATACCGCTAAGCCCCAGCTTTGAAATTGCGATGGTGCTGGCAGTGCTGGCAGGTGTAGCGAATTCTTTTCTCGATTCAGGCACCTATCCAGCTCTGATCGAAGCTTTTCCTCAATCTTCCGGTTCGGCTACTGTATTGGTGAGAGGTTTTATATCCATCGGAGCAGCGTTTTTACCGTTAATGATTATCTTTTTTATGAATCACGATATTTTTTACGGATTCTCATTCTTTTTACCGGCACTTATATTTGCTCTGAATGCGATTTACCTGTTCAAAATGAAATTTCCAGACATGCGGGTTCAGGCGCCCAAGGAGCCAGTTCACGATACTACCGTGTCTGACGTGGAACAAACGGTGGATCTAAAATCAAATGACCGGAGCAAGCCGCGCTTCTGGCAGGAAGGACTGTGCCTTATTGTTCTCGGCTTTACCGGGCCTACCTTGCTGTACATCGTTCAGTTGTGGCTGCCTACTTTTGGACAGCAGTTTATCGGTATGACTGAATCAGAGTCCCTGAGGTTATTAGTCTATTACAATGTCGGTTCTCTCGTATCCGTGTTCGTATTGGTGATTGTGTTAAGAAAGTGGATCAAACCTGTTCACATTATTCTCATTTATCCATGCATTTCTTTGTTGGCTTTTGGAGCATTGCTCCTTTTCAAATCACAGGCTGCGGCCATTATTAGCTCATGTGTCATCGGGTTTTCCATTTCGGGTGTGCTTCAGCTGACATTGACCGTGATGAGTGAATTTTTCAGTCAACGTAAAGGACAGATTACGGGATTTATTTACACGGCAACTTCTCTGTCATACACGGTCATTCCTGTGTTTACGGGGTTCCTTTTGAAACATTCCCAAATATCCAGTGTGTTCATGCTGGCTATTATTGTGAATGTGTTGGGTATAGTGCTGGCGGTATTTGTTAATTTCCGATACAGTACAGTTTTTCCAGCGAACCGCAAATTGCCCTCCAAAATCGCGCTGGAAACGGAATAGTAGGACAGGCTAAACCTAATCATCAGCTGGCTTATTCAGAATGCGTTATACTATGAAATATTGTAAATGCTCGATTTAAAACTATGATTTGGGAGTGAGTTAGATATGGAAAAAATCGTAAAGGTGAAAGATGTTTTGATCGGTGAAGGCGCGCCTAAAATCTGTGTTCCGATGGTGGGAGAAACGTTGGAGCAACTGAAGGAAGAAGCTGCCTATTTGCGTACACTCGACTTGGATATCGTGGAGTGGAGAGTCGATTTTTTCGAGCATGTAGAGGATTTGGAGAAGGTTAAGGCTGCCTTGATTGAAATCCGGTCCATCTTGGCGAATATTCCGCTCGTCTTTACGTTCCGCAGCGCCCGGGAAGGTGGGGAAAAGGAAATCAGTACAGCGAGTTATGTGGAGTTGAACCGCACGGCAGCCGAAACGGGACAGGTAGATATCATTGATGTGGAGCTTTTTAATGACGAAGCCGATGTGAAGGCGCTGGTGGAAGCTGCGCATAAGCATAACGTATCCGTGATTATATCCAACCACGATTTCCAGAAGACACCGTCGAAGGAGGAAATCGTATCTCGGTTGCGTAAGGCGCAGGAGCTGGGAGGCGATCTGCCTAAAATAGCAGTTATGCCAACAAATACGGCCGATGTACTGACCTTGCTGGATGCCACGCGTATCATGGCAGAGGAATATGCAGACCGGCCTATTATTACGATGTCGATGGCGGGAAAAGGTGTCGTGAGCCGTCTGACCGGAGAGCTGTTTGGTTCGGCTTTAACCTTTGGTGCCGCTAAGAAAGCTTCCGCGCCGGGGCAGATACCTGTCACTGAACTGAGAGAGATATTAACAGTGCTGCACAGTCATTCATAAAAGACACATGGTATTAATGCTGACAACCCAAGTGCCAGCATCCAAAAAAGGAAGGTCCGCATGCAGTAAGCATGATGGAACCTTCCTTTTTGTAACTCTAATTCAATCCACGAGTAGGCTCATACAGTTCCCAACCGAGATTTAGAGTTTGAATAATGTAGTCTGCGACTTCTTCCGCATCCAGCTGATCTGTATCGATCTTGGAGTGATTTACCGCGTAAATGTCCTGTCTGGAACGGAAAAGAGCTTCGATTTCGTCCAAATTCTTGTTTTGCAGATTGGGACGGGTATCGATGAGCATCTTGAGTCGATCCTTCCAGGATTCCCAATTTAAATCTAAAAAGAAGACGATAGATGAAGCCAGGCAAGCCTGTTTAACCTCTTCTTGTAAAAAGGCACCGCCACCAACCGAGATGACTTTCAGGCGGGTATTGCTGCATAGTTTGAGAATATGCTCTTTTTCAATCTCACGGAATCTTTTTTCTCCATATGTTTTGAAAATTTCTGTTGTCGGCATGTTGTACTCTTGTTCAATCTCCTGATCAATATCCACAAAGTCCCGATACAGCTTGCGCGCGAGATGGGAACCGATCGTTGTTTTGCCTACACCCATAAAGCCAATGAGCACAATATTCTGTTCTCTTAATGGAATCTCTCTCTTGTTTTGCACCATAACCACTCTTTTCTCACCAGTAATGTTGAGATGTAACGCTTCAAAGCGCTAAATACATAAATACATTATACGTTCATCAAACGTGTCATTCAATAGCATAGATCACTTTAGGAGAAAGGTACAAGATAAAATGGTGTTCATCACCATATGGATGATATTGAACATGTAAGACGGACGGATTAGTTCATAAAGTAATTTCATGCGTAATTTCTCGAAAAATAAACTTGTACAAGCATAAAAAAGGCAATATTGTGTACTTAATTGAAAAAAAGGACATATTTTGCCGAAAAATATATTGAAATTACTGGAAGTTGGATTATAATAGAGTTATGCAAATTGTAAATGAAATCGCTGTATTTACAATTTGTGTTTAATTAAATTTATGTGATTTGATAACTTTGAACCAAATACCAAGTATACATATGTAAATAATAATATATATTTCACAGACGTGTATTGGTCAATGGGTTCATTGTACGAAGGTGGTGATACGGTCTACGCACTCTAGTCAACGAAGAATTGTGAGACAGGAATAAAAAAAATATCTTCGAGAGGGATGAATTGAAATGAACACAAGAACAGCCAAAGTATTGAAAAAGGGAATGAGTATCGCTTTATCAGGTATGCTGGTTGCTTTATTTGTTGGCAATTATTCTGCTCATGCAGCTCCAGAAGTGGTTAGTAAAACCATTCTTGTAAAAGCCGGAGAAGTATACGATGGTAAGGGGAAGACGGTAGCCGCTGATCCAAAAACCTTGGGTGACGGAAGCCAGGCTGAGGCCCAAAAGCCTATTTTCAAGCTTGAAAATGGTGCAACTTTGAAAAATGTGATCATTGCTGCCCCTGCTGCGGATGGTGTGCATGTGTATGGCAACGGAACCATTTCCAACGTAACGTGGGAGGATGTAGGTGAAGATGCATTGACGCTTAAAGAAAAAGGTACGGTAAACATTACGGGCGGTGGAGCGTTCCATGCATATGATAAAGTCTTCCAAATCAATGCCGAGGGCACGATTAACATTAAAAACTTTAGAGCCGATGATATCGGAAAACTGGTTCGCCAACTGGGCGGCTCTACCTTCAGAGTGAATATGACTTTGGATAAATCGGATATTTCCAATGTAAAGGATTCGATCCTGAGATCGGACGGTCCTAACAGCACAGCTAAAATTACGAACACTCGTTATCACAATGTGCCACAATTGTTCAAAGGCTTTAAATCCGGTAATACGAGTGAGTCTGGCAATACTAAATATTAATCGGAACAGGATAGGAGCGGGGATGGAAATCGAGAGATTTTGATTCTATCCTTGTATAGATTGAAAATAGGGGCTGTCCCACAGATCGTCTGGATCTGATGGGACAAGCCCTATTTAGCTTTTATTTGTTTTTTGTGCCGCCGGAGGATACCGTTGGAACGCTCAAAAGACAAGCCGGGCTTCGTTCAGAACGAGTACTGTGATATGATCTTGCTATTACATTTTATACAAAAAAGTTGGGAAGCTATGAATCTATTTCATCCATATGTGAATGTTGACGGTACTTTGAATGATACGCAGGTGTGGAGTCGGGAAGTTTTATATACAGGTACAAATGGTCGGCATGTAGAACGTTTTTACGTGTCACCTTCTGAGAGTTATGTGTTCAAGCCATTAACCAATGATGAGCAAGCAGGCCGGGAGAGATGGGTGTATGAGCATGTACTTCCTTCACTACCGTCGGTTTATCCCCGATTGCTTGCCTGCTCTGATTCAGAGGAAGATGGCGGAGTAGAATGGATGATTTTTGAGGATCTTGGTCCGTTGCATCATCTACACGAAGAACAAGCGATGTTGCGGGCTGTTGGACTTATAGCAGGGTGGCATGCTTTGCCGCCGGATCGTTTTACCGGAATTCCACTGCGAGGACCGAAGCCGCTCATTCAGGAATTGGTTTCTGAGTTGTACATACGCAAGCTTGATGTGTTGAAGCTTTGCAGCTCGTTAGGGTTTCCTAAACAGCAGGTTCAGCGTATCTATGCACAGCTGGATCAGTTCGCTTTTTCACCGCAGCTTGTGTTGTCTCATGGTGATCTTCATCCGGGCAACTATGCGCTGAGTGGGGAGCGGCTGATGGTGCTGGATTGGGAGCATGCCCATTTGAACACACGGCTCTGGGATGTGTATCATCTGATCGACATGTCCCACCCGTTGTTTCCCCGGCGTATAACGTTCGACTTGCGAATTCGCTTGCTGGACAGGTATTTGGAGCAGCTGGACCTGTTGGGAGCAGGACTGGAGCGAGGCGTATTTATGCAAGAATATGGCATGTTTGCTGTGGTATTTTCGCTGTGGATGCTGTTGTTAATTGAAAGTGATTTGCGAAGGATCGGAACGGAATTGCATATAAACAGTGATAAATGGTCAAAAGAGCAATTAGAAGCCCAACGGGGCGAGGCGTTAGCCTGTTTGAACCAATGCGCAGCGATGCTGGAATGGGGACAAGTCAGAAGGTGTGAATAAAGAGTTTGAGCTGCAGCGTGTGTACAGATCGTAAACAAAGGTGGGGACATATATGAAAAAAGTCGGTTTGGTCATGAGAAAAATACAGTTTGCCGAAGCGCAGGGCCCGCGTATTTTTGCGGAACGTCTGAAGCAGATCGGGCTGGAGCTGGGCGTGGATATCGTATTTGTGTCACCGGAGCGCCATGTTAGCAGCCATGACTGGCTTCCCGGTTATGAGCATGAAAAGGGTGATCTTGTTAATTATGACGTGGTGCTCGACCAGCTTCATGAGCAGCAGATTGAGGATGTTATTTATACGGTATCCGGCTTTACATATTTGAAAATGTTTTTTAAAAACAGCGTGCTTTTTCCGCACAGTTTTCCTGATCCGGCGCTTACAGGCTATGAGATGATGAAGCCTTTTTATCAGATCGTGGACAAGGCTATTGTGCAGACTGACTTTCTAAAGCAGGAGATGGCATCCAAATTTGGTGTAACCGATGTGACGGTCATCCCGATTGGATTTAATGAGCGGCTGGTGGAAAAGTATTTTGACCCTTCGCAGGTCGTGGAGAATCGGGTGATGTGGATCGGAAGGGATGAGGAGAATCGGCGTCCTGATCTGGTGCTGGAGTATGCGCGGCATAATCCCGACAAGGAAGTTTACATGGTGTTTGGCGGAGAACGCTACAAGGAAAGCATGAAGAAGTACGATATCTCTGACAATGTAAAGCTCCAATTTGCGTTGACGCAGGATGAGGTATTTGCGCTGATGAATACGGCCAAAGTTTATTGGAGCTGCTCCAAATTCGACACGTTTGCGATGCCGTTGACCGAAGCACTGGCTATGGGTAAAATCGTCGTGAAGCCTGAGCATCCTTGCTACGGACATATCAGCTCCACGCACTCTTTTTCGGGCAATGAGAAAAACTGGTTCGAGCTGGTCAATATGGCTGCTGCCTCGCCTCGTCGGGTTTCCAAGGAAAATCAGGCGTATGCCATGGAAAAGTTTTCGAGCAGGGTGATGAAGCAGGGATATCGGGACTTTTTTGAGAATTGGTTAAGCTGAGCAGGTAACTAAATGAACTGCAATCAAACTGCAAGTTAAACTGCAAATAAACTACAACTTCCTATATTTCCATTGTATCTGTCCCCTTTATTTGTATACCTAAAAGATTTGAAAAAAATTAATATCGAAAGTGCGATAAGGTTAGTTTTTATGGGTTTAAAAATCAAAAGAGATCCCTGTGTGACTTATCACAAGAATCTCTTCGATGTTTTGCAGTGCTGATATCAAATGGGTCCAAGCTCAATATCTGTAGCCAAGGTTTCTCTAACGAGTTAATCAATTTAGGATTGTATCCCCGCTACGGCTTCAGATTGAGCCGTTCTGCGGTCGATGACGTAGCTGACCAGCATGAGAAGCAGGCCACCGACAGTGATAAGAGATGCGACCCATGGGATGGCGGCGAGTCCCATTTGATTAATGACGACCCCGCCGATAAAAGCGCCTCCTGCATTGCCCAGATTCAATGCGGAATGGCTGGAGGTAGAAGCGAGCAAAGGAGCCTCATAGGCCAGATTCATGATGCGAACCTGAATGCCGGGCATAATGCCGAACGCGGCAATGCCCCAGATAAAGACAGTGATGACGGCCAGCACCGGGCTTTGTAGCGTGAACGTCAGGATGGCCAAAATAATAGCCAGTATGGCATAATTTGCGATCAGCGACGGGAGCAGCTTCCAATCTGCGAGCTTGCCGCCGACGATGTTGCCGATGGTTACGCCGAGGCCAAACAGGACGAGAATCCACGTAATGCTATGCTCGGCAAAGCCGCTAATGTCGGTCAGTAAAGGCGTGATGTACGTAAAGACGGTGAACAGGCTACCACAACCGACAGCACCTGTGAGCAGCATCAGCAGTACCTTCGGATTAAACAGGCTTCGGACTTCTTGTTTGAGACTGGAAGGCTTGTCCTGATGAGTGACCGGAATGTAACGGATGATGCCACAGAGAGAAATCAGGCCGATCACGACGATGGCTCCAAAGGAAGCACGCCAGCCGAGCTGCTGTCCGATAAAGGTGCCAAAAGGCACGCCGATAATGTTGGCTACGGTCAGTCCAGTCAGCACCATGGAGATGGCACCAGCCCGCTTATCAGGACGGACCAGCCGCGCCGCGATCAGGGAACCCACTCCCAAAAAGGTTCCGTGCGATAACGCGGTAGCCATACGGGCTACAATCAGAAGCTCGTAGTTGGGAGCAATGACGGAAAAAAGATTGCCTAAAATGAATATAATCATCAGCAGGCATAACAGCTTTTTTTTGCGGTACCTTGTGAGTCAATACGGTGAGCACAGGTGCGCCAATGGCTACACCAAGCGCGTAACTGGTGATTAGCTGTCCGGCTTGCGGGATGGTAACATGAAGATCCTGGGCTACATTAGGCAGAAGCCCCATGATGACGAATTCGGTCATGCCGATGGCAAAGGCACCGAGCGTCAACCATAGCAAGGAGGGGGGAAAGCGATGGGTTGTCAAATTTTCTTGAGTACTCATGAGTGTCTTGTATCCTCCTGAAAAATAGTAATGCGAGTATATCATTAGAAACGACATCTGGCGACCCATTTGCAAGAATTTTACATACTAAGCAGATAAGATTTATGTATTTTACAAAAGCGACAGGTATGAGCGGGTTAAATATGTTATTTTTATAGTATGGACCTATCCAAGGAGGATACAATGATGACGCTTAAAGTGGTACATAGTATTACAGATTTAATTGGAGATACGCCTTGTGTACGGCTCCAACGGTTAACCGGACCGCAGGATGCGGAAGTGTATGTGAAGCTGGAATACTTTAATCCCAGCGGCAGTGTTAAGGATCGGGCGGCGGGTAATTTGATTGACGAGGCGGAAAAGGCCGGACATTTAAAACCGGGTGGAACTATTATTGAGCCGACCAGTGGGAATACGGGGATTGGCTTAGCGATGAATGCGGCTGCCCGAGGCTACCGTGCGATTTTGGTGATGCCGTCGAATATGACGAGGGAACGAATCAATATTTTAAAAGCATACGGGGCTGAGGTTGTGCTGACACCAGCGGAGGAACGGATGTCAGGAGCGATTCGCAAGGCGCTGGAGCTGGGGGCTGAGATCGAAGGGAGCTTTATCCCGCATCAATTTGAAAACGAGGCCAACCCGGATATCCACCGTACGACGACTGCGCTTGAAATTTTGGAGCAGACGGAAGGCAAGCTGGACGTGTTCGTCGCTTCTTCGGGAACAGGCGGTACGATTACGGGAACGGGTGAGGTGCTGCGCCAGCATTTGCCGGATCTGCGGGTTGTCGTGGTAGAGCCGAAGGGTTCGCCAGTGCTTTCAGGGGGCAAGCCGGGTCCGCATAAGCTGGTTGGTACTAGCCCGGGATTCGTTCCTGCTGTACTGAATACGGATATTTATGACGAAATCGTACAGGTTTCGGATGAGGATGCGATTGCGATGACACGGGCCATTGCTGCTCAGGAAGGAATTCTCGTCGGACCTTCCAGCGGAGCTACAATATGGACGGCAATTCAGGAAGCTCGGCGCTTGGGACCGGGCAAACGGGTGCTTTGTATTGCCCCGGATACAGGAGAGCGTTATTTGAGCATGGGTATTTTCGGATAAAAAGAGTGAAGGAGGACCAACATGAAAATTATACCTTTACAGAAACGCAACATTTCGGATAGCCGTCTGGTGCTTGGCTGTATGCCTTTTGGCGGGGAATGGGATCGTACGCCGTATACACAGGAGCATGTGGTGGAAGCAGAACGAGCAGTAGAAGCTGCGCGTTTCATCGGCATTACGATGTTTGATCATGCAGATATCTATCGGGCAGGGAAAGCGGAAGAGATTTTCGGTCGAATTTTAAAGGGACAACCCGGCTTGCGCGAGCAGATCGTGATTCAGTCCAAGTGCGGTATATGTCTTCCGGAAGGTACGCTCCCGACCCGTTTTGATTTTTCATATGCTCATATTATGGAGTCTGTGGATGGTATTCTGAAGCGTTTGGGCACCGAATATTTGGACATCCTGCTGCTGCACCGTCCCGATCCGCTGGTAGAGCCAGAAGAAGTGGCGGAGGCGTTCAGCAAGCTCAAGGCATCCGGTAAAGTACGGCATTTTGGCGTCTCCAATATGAATGTAAGCCAAATTCAGTTTCTGGAGCGCAGCTTGGCGGAGCCGCTGATTGCTAATCAATTGGAGATGAGCCTGGCGCATCTGCACTTTATAGATCAGACGGTGCATGTGAATCAACAGGCCGGGACTAATGTCCATTTTGGCGAAGGCTTGATGGAATTCTGCCAAACGCAGGATATTCAGCTTCAAGCGTGGAGTCCGTTGGCACAGGGTCGTTTTAGCGGCAGTTCTTTGGACGGGCAGCCGGAGCGTATACGCCAAACAGCAGAGCTGGTACAGAAGCTGGCTGCTGAAAAGGAAACGACACGTGAAGCAATCGTCCTTGGCTGGATCATGAAGCACCCGGCACGCATTCAGCCTGTCATTGGCACCGCCAATCCAGCACGGATCAAGGCTTGTCAGGATGCTGAACGCCAGAGCGAGCTAATGACCCGCGACGAATGGTATACTTTATATGTCAGCGCGCGCGGCGAAAAGTTGCCTTAATATGTGTAAAGCCCATGCTTTGTCGATAGGACAGAGGATGGGCTTTTTTATGTAGCTAATCCTCTTCGTATCTGGCAAGTGCCCTGGCGGTTGTTTCCTTCATTCGGGAAATGAGCCGGGAGCCTTGGACGACCTTGACGCGTTTGCCGAGAAAGCGGATTTTGGACAGTACATATTCACATTCGTCTGCCTGAAAAGTGAGCGTAATACGATAGGTATCCACATCCTGAACATACTCCACCTCTTTCTCAAAGCAGGAAAAGGCATATAAAATACGAGATAATTCCCCGTTGTACATAGGCATAATTTCAATGATGCCCTGTTCTTTGCGTGACTCCAGAATACCGAGTATGCGTTGGGTGAATTTGTCGGTCTCTTCAGATGAAATTTTCTCTTTGGTGATGGTTGCGATGTTGGACAGCTTGGTGGACATCAGCGCACGGTGTCGGCGGTTGTACCAAAGCAGGCTCCATTCTTTTTTGACCATGGAAAATTCCAGCTTATACGGAAAGCCGGACATGCGTTCATGAACACGCCCGTTGCGCATTCTATAGCTCATACAAATACCTGAGCGGGACCGCAGGATGGGACGCAATATACGCAGGAGCGGATGATAAACCGGGGAGGCAGGAATGCGGGCCTTTTCCCTCAAGCTGCCATCGACCTCCAGCGACTTGTCATCTGCGAGCATCAGCCGAAGCTTATCGAGCGTAGACGGGGTAAAAGCTTCTGTCGCCGACGGATATGCCAGCATGGACTGGAGCCAGATTCTTTCCTGCGATGTGGTAGCAAAAGCGCCCGATTCATCCAGCCGCGAGACGATCTGGTAGTTAAATATTTTCTCGAATAGGCTCATAATAGGCTTGAAGCTCCTTCCATTCTTGCTTGAATTCCTGACGCAGCCGCTTGGGTTCCAACACCTCACAGCTTGATCCAAAGCTGCGCAGCCACGGTTTAATCTCGGTGATTCCGTTCACCGTAATTTCATAGATAAAGGATTCACTTTCTTCCTCCGTGATCGTTCCCCATTGCCCCTGTAACAGCACACGTTCCCGAATAAAGTTACGTTTGGCACCTTCAGGATTGAAAAAACGTACCCGCACCTTCACGGCACGCCCGGTATCCACAAGCCAGCTATACCGCGTTCTTTCTTCCAACACGGCCAGCAGGTCAGCAAAACGCTTCTCGGACACGGGTTCGCCCTCCGCCAACTGTGTCATGCCCTCCATGCGGAACTTCATGATCCCTTTGCCGTCCACCTGACCCAGCACATACCAACGTCCATATTGATGATCATAGATGACTTGCAAGGGAAGAATGGTGTGCTCACGGCCTTCGGTTTCTTTTTTCAAACAGCGGATTCGTGTTCTGTGACCCATACATGCTTCGTTTGGCCGCCGAAAAGTACAAAAAAGTTATACAGCGACGTTGCCGAATGGCGTGAAGAAGCGGATGAATATGTGCCTCATCCAGAATGCGTGAGTAATAGTGGTATTTGTATAAAAAAGGTTCTGCGATCTCCTGCACCCCCGCTTGACGGCGCATAGCTTTTTTCAAATGATCCCGCAGCAGATATCCCTGTACAGAGGGGAGGTGCGTATTCGCCATTACGTCCACAAAGTCATACAGGTCCAGTAATTCCTCGTCCATCAGTCCAGTGACCAAATCGTTGCGGACAGCATAGCGATAAGGTCTTCCTCCGGATTCCTTGCGAACCACGCCGACTTCGACGAGATATTTCAGGTCCGAACGGATCGTTTTCTCATCCGGCAATGCATTGTCGGCAGGCAATCCCTGGCAGCAGGCATCCAGCAGCTCCATGGTGGTCAATGGTTGTGACTGTAGCGCTGTCAGCAGAAGGGCCAAGCGGACGCTTTCCGATTCCTTAAGCGATTTGGCCCGAAACAGGAATAACAGTAGCGGATCAGCGGATTCATAGTAGCTAAAGCGCAGCATTTCATTGAAGTCATGTCCTTGCTCCGCTGGTAACTGTTGCTGTACGGATTGAACGATTTCTTTGAGACGCCGGATTGTTTTGTCAAAGGTATGTACCGAAATGCCCAGTCTGTCTGCAAATTGCTGTCGATTATAAGCGCCGCTCGTCAGTGTCAGCATGCGCAGAAATTGAATTTCTTTATCAAAGCTCTCTCTCGCCATGGCGGATTCCCCGTTTCTGTTGCCGTTCTCCGAAAACAAGTATCCCTATATTCTAACAGGGAAGGGATGCAGGAAAAAGGGAATTTATTCATCCTTGTAATACTTTCGCCATGTTCGTGGCAAGCAAAATAAAGGATGATAATAAATACCAACTAGAATCCGCGACCCAAGCAGGGCGTAGAATGAATGAGGCATATTAGGAAATATCAAAGTATAAAAGCGGTAGTTAGGGAGGGAATAGCATGACAGATATAAAACATGGGCGGAGTTCAATCAAACCGGAAATGCGTGAAACGATATTGCATGAGCTGCGTGCTTTGGAGCAGGAGGAGCAGGTACGTATTGTATATGCCTGTGAATCAGGCAGTCGGGCGTGGGGATTTCCTTCACAGGACAGTGACTACGATGTGCGTTTTATTTATGTAAGGCCCGTGGAGTGGTATTTGTCCATTTTTGATAAACGGGATGTGATTGAGCGTCCGATCAGCGATTTGCTGGATATCAACGGCTGGGATTTGAAAAAAGCGCTTAATCTGTTTCGCAAGTCCAACCCGCCTTTGCTGGAATGGCTGCAATCCCCGATCCCCTATCTGGAGCCATATTCAGTGGCAGAGCAGATTCGCGCTATATCGCCATTAACCTTCTCGCCGAAGTCTTGTATGTATCACTATCTGAATATGGCGCGGGGCAACTATCGGGATTATTTGCAAGGAGAACAGGTGAAGATTAAAAAGTATTTTTACGTGCTGCGCCCGCTGCTGGCCTGTGGCTGGATCGAACGCTATAACAGTATGCCTCCGATGGAATTCGAAGACTTGCTGGAGGAATTCATTCCGGCAGATACAGAGCTTTATCAGGTGATAGGACATTTGCTGCAACGTAAAAAAGCCGGCGAGGAACTGGATATTGAGCCACAGCTTTCGGTGGTGAATGATTTTATCCAGCAGCAAATGGCTTATTTTGAACAGAAGGCGCCCTTGCTCCAGCATATGGAGGGAGGACGTGATCAGCAACTGGATGATTTGTTCCGCGCTGCGGTGAAGGAAGTATGGCAAGCCGAACTGTAAAGACTGGTTCGTTGACTATGAATTGGGAGAAATAGTGGTATGGGAATATGATCCGAGATTATAGTTTTATAAAGGAGGAACTGAAATGAGTACGTCACTGATTGATATTGGTGTAAATCTGATGCATCGTTCGTTTCATGAGGATCGGGAGCAGGTGGTGGAAAGAGCGGCAGCCGAAGGGATTACACCGCTGATTATTACCGGGACAAGTGTCCGTAGCAGCCGGGAGGCATCTCAGTATGCGGCACGTTATCCCGGCAAGCTGTATACGACGGCTGGTGTGCACCCCCATGATGCCAAAGACTGTACCCCGGGTACGATTCAACAACTCCGTGCGCTGGCGGGTCAGCCGCAGGTCGTAGCCATCGGGGAATGCGGGCTGGATTATAACCGTGATTTTTCTCCGCGTGATGTGCAGCGCCAATGGTTTGGGGAACAGATGAAGCTGGCTGGCGAGCTGAAAATGCCGTTATTTTTGCATGAGCGGGATGCGCATGAGGATTTTGCGGCTATGCTGCGGGAGCATAATGAGCTGATAGATAAGGCGGTGGTGCATTGCTTTACCGGAACCGCACAGGAGTTGCATATGTATGTAGACATGGGATTGTACATCGGTATTACAGGCTGGATCTGCGACGAACGGCGCGGCAAGCATTTGCGTGAACTGGTCAGGGATATTCCACTGGACCGTCTGATGATTGAAACGGATGCTCCATTTCTCACCCCGCGTAATTTACCTGTAAAGCCGAAGGAAGGGCGCAATGAGCCGATCTATCTCGCACATATTGCCGCTACGGTTGCAGAATGTACAGGTCGAAGCATCATGGAGATCGAAATCGCGACGACAGAGACAGCCAAACGTTTTTTCGGATTGTAGGATTGTCAAAGCAATAGATGTGGTGTACATTATAGTGAATTAAAAAGCATTGTCGGGAGCTTGAGAAAGTCAGGCTGAGAGGGTGGCCCTTGCCATCGACCGTGAAATCTGATCTGGGTAATGCCAGCGTAGAGAAACCTAGAACACTATACAGGAATGCCGCGTGTTTTGCGGTTGTCGATAGATTAGGTTCATATCTTATAATCAAGCTAGACGGCTGCGCTTAGGCTACTGGTTGTATGAGGTATATCGACGAATGATGTTGTGTATGGTGATCCACCTTTTACTGCGCATAAAGCTTGCCTGGAGATTCAGCTCCGGACAAGCTTTTTTCATGGCCACGAGGCCCATTTTAAGGGAAAAGGGGAGTACATCATAATGAATACTGCTGTAAAAGCGTCTAAAGGATTGAAGCTGACGGATATTTTGGTCACGATTGTGATCGCCGTCGTGTTCGGGTTGGTCTATAAAATATGGGGGCCTGCGTATGATCTGGTGAAACCGCTTGGGCTGAACGCCGAGCAATTGGTGTATGGCATGTGGTTTATGGCGGGCACATTCGCATATCTTATTATCCGCAAGCCGGGAGTTGCGATTTTGGCAGAGGTGGCAGCGGCAACGCTCAGTGCTTTTTTGGGAAGTGAATGGGGGATGTCCACCTTGTACTACGGCTTGCTGCAAGGTTTGGGAGCAGAGCTGTTCTTTGCGGCTTTTTTGTACCGGAACGCCAACCTGTGGGTCACTTCGCTGGCTGCGGCTGGATCGGCTATAGCCTCCCTGATTTTGGACTTCAGTTACGGGTATATTGATCAGCTTTCGACCTGGAACTATGTTTTGTATGTCGGATTCCGCATGATTGGCAGTATTGTGATTGCCGGGGTGTTCGCGTTCTATCTGGCTAAGGCGCTGGAAGTCACAGGGGTGACACGTACCTTGAGACCTGCAACGGAACAGGATTACAAGGGGCTGGACTAATGAGTTGGGTAGCCGAAGATGTGGTGGCGTCGGTCACCCGTCTTCGTTTGAAATTTCCCGGTGAGCAGGAGCTGCTTTTTCACAACATGTCTGTATCCGTCCGCAAAGGGGAAAAGCTGCTGCTGCTCGGACCGAGTGGATGCGGTAAATCAACGCTGCTCCAGGTGCTGAGTGGTCTGATTCCGCGCACGATAGAAGTGCCGATGAAATGTGATGCTGCTGTCATTCCGGAGTGTACGGGTGTCGTATTTCAAGATCCGGATACGCAGTTTTGTATGTCGTATGCGGACGAGGAGCTAGCTTTTGTATTGGAAAATAATCAGGTTCCCCGTGAGCAAATGCCGTCTCGTATCCGCAAGCTGCTGACGCAGGTCGGTCTTTCGACGGATGAAATACATATGCCGATTGGCAGCATGTCTCAGGGCATGAAGCAGCGGCTCGCAATAGCGTCAGTGCTGGCGATGGAGCCGGAGGTGCTTTTTCTGGATGAGCCGACGGCTTTGCTGGATGAAGAAGGCACCGCACAGGTGTGGGATACGATTCGCCACATTTCAGCAGATCAGACGCTAGTGATTGTGGAGCATAAAATTAATGAAATTGTCCATGATGTGGACCGGATTGTGGTGCTTTCTGCTCAAGGGGGAGATCATGGCAGACGGAACTGCGGAAGAGGTATTTCATGTGCATCGGCAGGCGTTGTCTGATTACGGTGTATGGTATCCGGGCGTATGGAATGAGGCATCTTCACCACGTTGGAGTGAACAAGAGGCACAGGGACACATCTTCTGTGAACCAAATGAGTTAAACGTTTCTCATCAGGTAGAAGAGGCGGCAGCGGGTACTCCTATACTGGAGCTGGAGCATTTTAGCGGCCTTCGGGGTTCGAACCCGGTCATTCATGTGGAGAAAGCACAGGTGAAGCCGGGGGACTGGATTGGTGTGGTCGGTGAAAATGGGGCTGGTAAAAGCTCGCTGCTGCTCTCCATGATGCGCTTAATCCGAACGCAGGGAAGTTACAGCGTGGACGGAATAGAGGTGGGTGGTACGGAACAGCTGGCAGAGCACATCGCGTTCGTGTTTCAAAATCCGGAGCTGCAATTCGTAGCGCATACCGTTCGGAAGGAACTGGAGTATTCGTTGCCGGAGAGCTTGTTTACGGATAAACAGCGCCGGGAGCGAGTGGAGCGAATGCTCATACGGTTTGGGTTGGAACAACTGGACGAACGTCATCCATATCAGCTTTCATTGGGGCAAAAAAGGCGGCTGAGCATTGCCACAGCTATGATCCGTGAGCCAGCCGTGCTGCTGCTGGATGAGCCGACCTTTGGGCAGGACGCACGCAATACCTTTGTCATGCTGGACATGCTGGAGCAGCTTAGAGCGGCGGGCACGGCGATTGTGATGGTCACGCATGACCCGGAAATTGTCCGTCGATATTGCACGGATATATGGCGGATACAGAAGGGGGAACTGCGGCATGAACCTGTCTTTTCCCCATCATGAAACATGGCTTCACCGGGTTAATCCGGGATTAAAGCTTGTTATGTTTTCCTTGTTGTTCGTGGTCGTCATTCTGATTCACAATCTGAATGTGATGTTCAATGTGGCGTGTGCTATGCTGCTGTTGCTCGTCTGGACTGGCCATCCGTGGAAGCGTCTGCTGCTATATGGTTCTCCTTTTATACTGGTGTTTATCTCAACCTCCACAGGCATGATGATGTTCGGCAAAGGGGTGACGACCTGGTGGACATGGGGCCTGATCCATATTACGCAGGAAAGCTTTTATCGGGGAATGCATCTTGGATTTCGTGCACTGAGTATGGCGGCGGCAGGATTATTATTTGGTTTGACGACACGCCCGGTGAACCTGTTTTATTCGCTGATGCAGCAATGGAGGCTTCCTCCGAAATATGCGTACAGCTTTTTGGCGGCCATGCGGATGATGCCGATGCTGCTGGAGGAATTCCAAACGTTGAGACATGCCCACCGCATTCGGGGTGTACATCAGCATGTGTCCAAATGGAATATGTATGCTACGCTTCGCAGATATGCGATTCCGCTGCTGGCTCAAAGCATCCGGCGCGCCCAGCGAATTGCTATTGCCATGGAGGCCAAGGGGTTTGCCAATGAAACCAAGCGCACGTACTATTATGCGATCCATTATTCGGCTGTAGATATTGTATTTATTTGCTATTTTGTGGTGATGCTTACGCTGGCTTGGGGGCTCGGTATCTGCTTTCCTTATGTGGGCGTGTGGGATGTGCGCTAATTTGCTGTCAAAAGGCTTTGCCCGATTTCTGCTCTGTGTTATATTAATGCAATGGGAATTGACGGCTCGTACAGACCTGACTGGGCTGGCGGGCCTATTACATTTTCCCTGAGAAATGGATCATCAGGAGGCCAGTTTCATGATTACGCTGCATCAGGTAAGCAAGCATTATACGACCTCAAGCGGCCCATTTCAAGCGGTTCAATCCGTGTCCCTTCAAGTGGAGGAAGGGGAAATTCACGGTATCATAGGTGCCAGCGGTGCCGGTAAGTCAACGTTGCTCCGGCTGATGAATGTATTGGAACAGCCGGATGAGGGAAATGTGGTTGTAAATGGAGACGAGCTGACCCGCATGCCGGAAAAACGTCTCCGTGAAGCGCGGCGATCCATCGGGATGATTTTTCAGCATTATCATCTCGTCCACAATCGGACGGTTAGTGGAAATGTGGCAATGCCGCTGGAGCTGGCAGGCGTACCGAAAAAAGAGAGAGCGGCACGTGTGCGCGAATGCCTGCAATTCGTCGGTTTAGCTGACAAAGCAGCGCAGTATCCAGCACAGTTGAGCGGAGGTCAAAAGCAACGGGTCGCGATTGCCAGAGCGCTGGCGAATCGACCTGCGGTGCTGCTTTGTGATGAGCCGACCTCAGCGCTTGATCCGCAGACAACGGCGGATATTCTAGGTGTGTTGCAGGAGATCAACCGTGAACTGGGGGTTACGATTGTGATCGTAACGCACGATATGGACGTGGTGCGGAGCATTTGTAGCCGCGTTTCGGAGATGCGGGATGGACATTTGCTTTCAACGCAGCTGGTGGCTAACCCGACGGTCAATTCAACAGCTACAGCAGGTGAAGCTCATGAATGAAACGCTGAGTATCATTGCGCAGTATCAGTCCGAGATATGGAAGGCCATCGGAGAGACGTTCATCATGGTGGGCTTTTCTATCGCAGCAGCCGTACTTTTGGGGCTTCCGGCAGGAACGATTTTGTATTTGTGCGGCAAGGGGCAAAAATATGAAAATCGGCTGGTGTTCACCATACTAAACAGTCTGGTCAATGTGATTCGCTCGTTCCCGTTCTTGCTGCTGGTCGTGTTTATGATTCCATTTACACGTCTCGTCGTGGGTACGGCACTGGGTACGATGGCGGCTACGGTTCCCATGTCAGTGGTAGCCATTGCCTACTATTCAAGGCTGGTGGAGCAGTCACTGCTGGATGTGCCAAAGGGTGTAATCGAAGCTGCTACTTCTATGGGAGCGTCTACCCTCCAGCTTATTTTTAAATTTTTGTACGTGGAAGCCCGTTCGGGGCTTGTACTTGGCTTGACCACGTCCACAATCAGCTTCATTTCCTACTCCACGGTGATGGGCATTGTGGGCGGCGGCGGCGTGGGCGATTTCGCCATCCGCTACGGTTACCAGCGTTTTGAAACCGGATTGATGGCGTTCACCATCGTCGTCATGATTATTTTAGTGCAAACGATCCAGTTCACCGGAAGCACGATATCTCGTCGGATTGACAAGCGATAGTATATTGTAGCTTGCTTCTAGGCACTACATCTGCACCACCCACTATGGGAAATGAGAATGACTTTACAGTGGCCCATAAGCGGAGCGAAGGATTTGAATCTGAAGAAGCGTTAGCGCTCGCCTTTACCCCCGGATTTTTACCTTATAATGTTCTACTAAATGAAAAAAATCCGGGGGGTAACAGCGATCGTAAGATCAAATCATTCGCGAAGCGGCTCCACTGTAACTCATTTTCCTTTTCCCAATCACAAATTTACTTGGAGGTTTCTCACCTAATGAGTCGGAAAAACAACATAAAAACTAACCTGAAATTACTTACACTATTCGCTGTCGTCATGCTGCTGGTTGCCGGATGCGGCGGTCAAAAGCAGGCGGCACAAGAAACACAGCCTAAAGAAGCGACTTCTCAAAAAGAAGTGACTTTGAAAGTGGCGACGCTGATTCCACCGATGACGGATGTGCTGGATATCGTAAAACCATTGCTCAAACAGGACGGAGTCAATTTGGAAATCGTCGTGCTGTCGGACAATATCCAGCCGAATAACGCATTGGCAGCCCATGAAGTGGATGCTAACTTCTTTCAGCATGCTCCTTTTATGCAACAATACAATGAAAGCAACAAGTCCGATCTGGTAGCAGTCAAACCGATTTACAACGCCATCTATGGCGCGTATTCCAAAAAATACAAGAACATTAAAGATCTGCCCGAAGGTGCGACCATTGCGATTGCCAACGACCCGGCAAATACCGGACGTTCTCTCGTGATGATGGAACAAAACGGTCTGATCAAGCTTAAAGAAGGCGTAGGCTATAATGCTACACAGAATGATATTATTGAAAACAAGAAAAAGTTTGTGTTCAAAGAAGTGGATCTCTTGATGCTGGCGCGGTCGCTAGATGATGTGGACATGGCTGCCATGTATCCCGCTTATGCCAAGCCACTGGGGCTGACACCGAAGAAGGACGCATTAATTACTGAAAAGGATGATACTCACTTTGCCATTAATCTGGTAGCGCGCAAGGATAATGCGGATTCGGATGCCATTCAAAAGCTGGCGAAGCGAATGACTGGTCCGGAGGTCCGCAAATTTTTCGAGGATAATTACAAGGACAGCGTCGTCCCAGCATTTTAAATAAATACGAGTGTTGAAACGTTGTTTTATGATTAGTTGTGGCCTGTATAAGGTAATGAAGTCTGTGATGAGCAGATGGAGTTCCTTGTGCAGGTCTTTTTTTCTATCCTTTATATGGATATTTTTTAGCGAAAACAGGGTATAAAGTCTTAGTTTTTAAGGTTTTAGGGTACATACACTGCTATAAATTTTAGTCATTAAGGGTGATGGAGTAATGCTTGCGAGCATATTAAAATAAATATACGAACAAACATTCGTTTCTGGTTTTGTTAACGGTTTTTTTGTAGGGGTCAAAAAATTCAGCTGACAACGGATCAAAAGCGGAAGCAAGAAAGAAGGGGAACGACATGAAGCTGGCTGTAACTGTAAAAAGTTTGGGAAAGAGAAAGCCAGAACTCGCAAAACAGGAAATGGAGCTGAATCCTGCCCCTGAAACGTTGCGAGAGCTGATTGCTGCTACCGTCGCCCTGAATGTCCGCAGACTGCGTGAAAAGCAGGGGAGTGACGCACTGATTCCGTTCCTCACAGGGCAGGAGGTTCAGGCGCAGGGCGAGACAGGCAAGGTAGGATTCGGGTCCATCTATAATGATGGTGTTCCTGATGTGGAGGATGCGGTAAACACGGCGATGCAGGCTTTTGAAGACGGGTTGTACAGGGTTTTTGTACGTGATGAGGAAGCCGCTGTGCTGGATGCCCCTTTGTTGCTTGAGGATGGAGACGAGATTGTATTTATACGGTTCACAATGCTGGCCGGAAGCCTATGGTAGAGGGGGAAATGAAATATGCATCAGGAGAAAAATGAGCAGGAATATTTCACCGAACTGAAGGGGCGCGCGGCGCAACTGGATGGACAACAACAGGAATTGGCCCAACATGTTATGGAACTGGGTCGAATTCATTACATACGCGAGGATGAGGAGCCTTTTAACGAATGCCAGCGCATATTAAAAGTACAGGCAGAAGCAAGCGGAGAGCCGCTGTTCAAGCCACTGGCAGAGGTGCTGCGTCAGTTGATTGGAACAATGGCCGGGGATGTGTTTGCATATATAACAGAGCATGTGACTGAATATCCTTACAGTACAGGGTATGAGCGTAAACCGTTCCGTACCTCGGATATCACATCCCATACTTCGCGGATTTATAAAAGAATGGTGCAGCTTATCCGAATGGACTGGATCGGCTTCTCGCTTATAGATTATTTAACGAAAAAGGATTATGAACATGGGAATGACTATCGGATTCAAGAGACGATTAGTGATTGGATAGCCTATGAGTTGGACAACGGTAATCCGCAGGTCTTGGAGGCGCTAAAAGGTATTGTTTATGGCGATAACCAGACTGCGCTTCTTACGCGTGCCATGATTAAAGGAATGCTCTTGAGCCATCAAGAGGAGAATTACCATATGATCGGCGAGCTTTTGGCAGCTGCCAAGCTTCAGGAGGGATTGCGACAAAGCATCGTGGAGCAAATGGATGAAGGAACCCCGGAGGCTCTTGTATATCTGTTGAAGGTGATTATTGACCAGGGATTCATTCGTTACAGCTCGGTGGTACGGGCGCTTGCGGTATGGACAGGCATGGGCTTGGAGTCTGCTAATCAGCGGGTGGTTCGCCAACTGATTGAGCAGGCGTATGAAGCATTGACGAATAGCGAGCTGCGTCAGGAATGGCTGACTAGCGCGAATGCCAATGAGGTATATATGAGCTTGTGGGCTACCGCAGTACATGAGGAACGTGAACTGTATGGACAAGTTCGGCAAGTCATGGAACAGGGAGCACCTTATCAGAAGATTGTAGCGCTTTATGTACTCTCTAACAGTGAAAACAAGGATGTGCGTCTGGGGATTGCCAGAGAATATCTGAATGAGACGGACCCGGAGCTTCAATACTGGGTACTGACGAACTATACAAATAATTATTTTTACGAATGGGTAGAAGGCGGGACGGTCGCGGATCGGATCGTTAAAGTGGTTCGTACTCCATTACTGGAAAATAAAGAAGAGCGACGCAAGGATTTTGAGCGACTTCATGCTCTGTTTGCACAGATGAAAAAAGGCGAGTCTACCGAGCCCTCCAAGGTGCTGGATTTTGTAAACGTTCATCACCGTTCGGATGCGCCAATTCAAAAAATGCTGTATCTTATCGGTTACGATATGGACGCGACCTGGATTGGAGAAATCATAGCCTTAAAGGATCAGATTAGCTCTAATCTACGCGGTGAGCTGCTGAATCAATTTGTGCGGAATCCGGATGATACGGTGCAACGTGAATTTATTTTCTCAAGCTTGTCCGACAAAAGTATGAGCATTCGCGAGTTCGCTGTTGCCAAGGCGCACAAGCTGACGCTGGCGGAAGAGGAAATGCAGCAAATGGAGGGGCTATTGAAGCTCAAGACGGGTTCCCTGCGGCAAAGTGTCATTGGTGTACTGCTGGCACAACCGGAGAAGTCTTTGAATAGTTCATTGGAGCGGTTGCTTCGGGCAAAGGCGGAGCTGCAACGATTGGGCGGACTTGAAATATTGACGAAGATTTATGCAGACCCCGAGCGTGCCGAGCAGTATGAAACTATCCAGCCTTTAGCAGATATCATTCAGCAGCCGACGGCTAAGGAGGAACAACTGCTGTCCAAGCTGGGGCAGGAGGATGCTTATACGGGGACAAACGGCTTTGGCTTGTACGAGCCTGCTGCCAAGGAGGCTTGGCTGGAAAAGCAGCCGGATCTGGGTGATTTCCGGTTGGGTGATGTTTTTGTGGGTTCACTGGAGAAGATGAAGCAATTCCTGAGCGGACTGAATGAGCTTGTCCACCAGCATCGTGATGTAGAATATACTGCTGAGTATTATTCGGGCTACAAAGAAACGCTGCTAATCGGCGCTAATTTTCGTACCGTACGCTTGGCTCAGCCTAATGAGGAAGCAGTCTCCATGCTGTCTTTATATCCTCTTCACGAGGAATGGAGTCGTTATTTGCAGGAGAGCGACATGGAAGCAAGTGAACTGCTAGAGCTTGTTTTATATGACCGATTGGATTCTATGGATCAAACACTTGATCGCTACTACCGTTATTTCTCCAATCATAACATGGACTATTCAGAACTGAGAAAGCACAAGCTGCTGGAAGGATGGCGTAAAGATTTCGCTGAACAAATGTATCCTTTAGATCGAATGAAGGAAGTTCAGCAATGGATAGCAGAGCTGACGTATAACGATCAGGTAAGAACGCTGATTAATGCTTATTTTCTGGACACTCCTGGCGAGGAAACCTTTGATACCATTGATCTCTCGTTGAATACATTGATGCAAGCTATGCCCAAGGACAGACCTGCTGAGGACATGGGAATGCTGCACCTGCTGTCTAGCCCGTGGATCGGGCTGGAGAAAGGGCGTGTACATGATGATGAGTCCTTTAAGCGCTTTTTCCATACTTTTGTAAACTATAATGAGCTGGCAGACGTATTAAATCACTTTTATTCACCGCTGGAGCTGGAGGATTATTTCAAGGCATATGAAAAAGGGCTGATCGGTGTAGGAGAAGTGTATCGGGAACTGTTGGCTGGCAGTGATAGCAGAAGACATATGAGTTCCTTAACGAATGCCCGCAATACATGGATTGCCAGCAATCCGGAATTTTTGGAAATACGGCGTACGGTTATTGAACGACTGCTGGAGGTTGAATTGGTTCGAGGCGATTTGCCTACCGAGGCCACCCCAAAAGTGATGGGCTTGAGCCGGATTGAAGGGATGGATTATTTCATTCGTATTCTGGAGGGACTCGACAAGGAAACGTTCGTGCGTGGTTATGTGTATGGCTACGGTGATCGTATCACCAAAAAAGAATCGTTCAGCCACTTGCTCAAGGCATGTTATCCGCATGATGGCGAGGATGCTGCTTTGCTGAAGGAAAAGCTGAGTAACGCTAAAATTACGGATAAACGTCTGCTGGAGGCGGCAATGTATGCTCCACAGTGGATTGAAATTGTAGCAGGTTATCTTGGATGGGAAGGTCTTCGCAGTGCTGCATGGTACTTCCATGCGCATATCAATGAAGGTTTTTCCGCCGAGAAGGAAACGATTGTAGCTCATTATTCGCCGATTGCTCCGCAGGATTTTAATGATGGAGCCTTCGATATTCACTGGTTTCATGAGGCCTATGAGACGTTGGGCGAGGAACGATTTGATCTGCTGTACGACTGTGCCAAATATATTTCGGCCGGAGCCAATCATCGCAGGTCTCAGTTATTTGCGGATGCGACGCTGGGTAAGCTGAAACTGAGTGAAATGAAAAAGTCGGTGGAAGACAAACGAAACAAGGAACATTTGCTGACCTACAGTCTGATTCCTCTTGTCAAACCTCCTGAACCAGCTGTACGGGAACGTTATGACTTCATCCAGAAGTTTCTGGAACAGAGCAAAAAATTTGGGGCACAGCGTAAGGCCAGTGAAGCTCTGGTTTCACGAATTGCGCTTGGGAATTTGGCACGTAACGCAGGCTATGATGATGTAACCCGGCTTGTGTGGGACATGGAAGCCCGTAAGCTGGAGGATCTCCGGTCTTATTTTGAGCCACATGCTTTGGAAGAGGCTACAACGATACAGCTTGTCATTGATGAGGAAGGAACGGCAGATATTGAGATTGTCAGCAAAGGGAAGACGCTGAAATCTATTCCGGCTCGCTTCAAGAAGGATGAGTATGTTGCTGCGTTGAAGGAGCTTAAAGGTGATCTGGTAGATCAGTATCGTAGAGCCCGCAAGGAATTGGAACGCTCTATGGAGTCCGGCACGGCCTTTATGATGAAGGAATTAACGGGATTATTAGGCAACCCTGTGCTTGCTCCGTTGGTGCGAACGCTAGTTTTCAAGGCTGGAGATCGCTTGGGATATTTCAATGAAGATACATCAGGGTTGGCTGATCCTTCGGGTCAACAGTATCCCGTAGGTGAAGAGGACAAGCTGATCATCGCTCATCCGCTCCATTTGTACGAAAGTGGTCGCTGGAGCGACTTCCAGAAGGATTTATTTGACCGCCAGATTCGGCAGCCGTTTAAACAGGTGTTCCGTGAGCTGTATTTGCCGAATGCAGATGAACGTGCAAGTGCCACCGTTTCCCGTCGATATGCAGGACATCAGGTACAGCCGAATAAAACGGTAGCCCTGCTGAAAGGTCGCCAATGGACGGTCAGCTATGAGGAAGGACTACAGAAGGTGTATTATGCCGAAAACCTGATTGCTAACCTGTACGCGATGGCAGATTGGTTCTCACCAGCCGATACCGAGGCTCCTACACTGGAGACGGTGCAATTCTTTGATCGGACAACGTATAAGAGTGTGCCGTTGGAGGAAGTTCCTCCAGTGCTGTTCTCGGAAGTCATGCGGGATGTAGATTTGGTCGTCAGTGTCGCCCATGTGGGCGGTGTTGATCCGGAAGCCAGTCTTACGACCATTGAAATGCGCAACGTTATTGTGCAGGAATCGCTGCGTTTGTTGAAAATCAGTAATGTACGTTTGGATGGGAATTATGCGCGTGTAGACGGCAGTCTTGGTGAATATGCGGTGCATTTGGGAAGCGGCGGTGTCTACAAGCAGGCGAAGGGAGCGCTGCATATCATTCCGGTGCATTCGCAGCATCGTGGGCGCATCTTCCTGCCGTTCCTGGATGAAGATCCAAGAACAGCCGAGATTTTATCCAAAATTGTACTGCTGGCTGAGGATCAGAAAATCAAGGACCCGCAAATTCTTACGCAGCTTCAGGCGTAGGATAGAAGCTGTAATATAGAGATTCATTTTGAAGTAGCGTGAAGCCCTGTCCATGCAGATCCGTGTGGCGGGGCTTCATTATTTGCGTCAGATAATTCTTTTGTTCCTGGCAGGGGTTTGCTAGAATAAAGGGGATTGTGTAAGTCAACGTTGACCATATTGCAGGGAGGGACACAAGTATGAGCAAGAAGATCAAATGGGGAATTGTCGGCACGGGATGGATTGCAGATCAATTCGCCGCGGATTTGGCGCATGTTACGAACGGGGAAGGGTACGCTGTTGGATCACGTACCATTGAAAGCGCTACCGAATTTGCAGCCAAGCATCAAATTGCACGCGCTTATGGATCCTACGAGGAACTGGCTCAAGATCCCGAGGTAGATGCTATATACATAGGCACTCCTCATCCTTTTCATAAAGAAAATGTTCTGACGGCTCTTCGGGCCGGAAAAGCCGTCCTGTGTGAGAAACCTTTCACCGTGAATAGTGGGGAACTGGAGGAACTGATCGGCTTAGCATGTGAGCATAAGCTATTCCTGATGGAAGCGATGTGGACACGCTTTTTGCCTCCGATTCGCCAAGTGCGGGAGTGGATAGACGCGGGACGAATTGGTGAGGTGAAGCTGGTTAAGGCAGAATTTGGTTTTCGTGTAGAATGGAACCCGGAAGGACGCTTATTGAACCCCGATCTGGGCGGAGGTGCTTTATTAGATACGGGAATTTATCCGGTTTCTTTTGCTTCGATGGTGTTCGGTCCTGAACCCAAGCATGTATGGAGTACCGCTCATATCGGGGAAACGGGTGTTGACGAGACGTTTTCCATCCTGCTGGATTACGGAAATGGACGTACGGCTGTGCTCAATGGGGCGGTTCGTCTCGGGTTGACGAATGAGGCATATATCCATGGCACAAAGGGATATATCCACATTCCATCTTTCCTGAATAGCACGTCGGCTACTTTACATGTGGACGGCGAAGAGGTACAAACCTTTCAGGATGACCGAGCTTCCACAGGGTATGCCTTTGAAGCAGAAGAAGTGGGGCGCTGCCTGAATGAAGGCTTATTCGAAAGTTCCACGATATCTTTGGATGAATCACTGGGCATTATGAAGCTGATGGATCAGATTCGTGCACAGTGGGGGCTTCGGTATCCTTTTGAGTAATCTTTTGAGTAATTGAATTATTGAATTGAATAAAGAAACCACTTAAAGTCCAGAGAGCTTTTGAAGCTCTTTGGACTTTTTTGTGTACACCGTTTGGAATTAATGCAATCCTCATAAATCGGCTCAATTCCAACTTTGGTCGCAGATTAAAGATGTTCATATGAGCATTGGAATGAGTGGGCCATATGAATCATTTTTTGTGATTTGAATTAGTTAAAAAATAGTCATATAAAAGTGACAAAAATGTAATGACATCATCAGTTAACTGAATTGGTAACGCTCTCTTTCTTTGAAAATAAATGATGGTCCTAGGAAGTGGTTTCCAGAATTTTTCAATGAAATTTTCAGAAATATACGGTAGGGTGTTGTACATGTCACTTGAGCCAGTGCGGCTTTTGCTGACTTGCTTGCTTATCCCGTGGCTTTTGATTCTTGTCGGAGCTCGCAGGATCAAGAGCCTTTGCAAGCCTGTGAGAGTTGAACTGGCATTCATCTCATGACCTAACATCAAGGAGGAATTACAAACGTGAAAATGAAATCAACATGGTTGTTTCGTATGATGATGATGACTGTCATTGCGGCTGTTGTGATCGGACCGATGAATATTGCAGGAGCGGCAGGAAGCCGGACAGACCGGCCCTGGATGAATACGTCCCTTTCGGCTGAAGAACGAACGACGCTGTTGTTGAAGGAAATGACGCTGGAAGAAAAAATAGATTTGGTGACTGGTAAGGTCAACAATTATTATGGATTCTACAATGATCCGATTGAGCGTCTGGGCATCCCGGCGTTGACGATGGCAGACGGCCCTGCGGGTGTACGTATCGCCAATCCGGACGTTCAGAACAAGCAATCTACTGCGCTGCCAGCTCCAATTGCGTTAGCTGCAACATGGGATACCCAAGCTGCCAAACAGTATGGTGATCTGATCGGAGACGAGGCTTTTAATACGACCCATAATGTCGTGCTCGGACCGGGGATGGATATTGCCCGCATTCCATGGGGATCGCGGAACTTTGAATCTATGGGTGAGGACCCGTTGCTGCAATCGCAAATGGCGACCGCTTATGTCAAAGGTGTACAAAGCCATCCTGTGTTGGCCACAGCCAAGCATTATCTTATGAATAATCAGGAGACGGAGCGCTTCACGACGAATGTCAAAGTCAGTGACCGTGCGCTGCATGAAATTTACATACGTCCGTTTCAGGAGGTTATTGCCAAGGCTGATTTGGGAGGGGCGATGTGCTCTTTTAACAAGGTTAACGGCGAGCCTGCTTGTGAGAACAAGACCCTCTTGACGGACCTCTTGAAGAAGGAGCTTCAATTCAAAGGTTTCATAATGAGCGATTACGGTGCGAACCTGAGTACGGTAGAGTCCGCTAATGCGGGCTTGGACCTGGAAACACCGGGTACACCTTTTGGTAAATGGGGAGATCAACTGCTGACTGCTGTCAAGAACGGCAAGGTAAGTGAGAAAACAGTTGATGAGAAGGCTGGGCGTATTTTGGTGCAAATGTTCAGCAAAGGGTTGTTTGATCACCCGGTTCAAAATAATCAGATTGATGCCCGTGACCATGGCAAGACGGCCCGCCAATTGGCTGAGGAGAGCATGGTGCTGCTGCAAAATAAAAATAATACTTTGCCACTTTCCAAGGATAAGCTCAAATCCATTGCTGTTATCGGTCCCGATGCAGATAGCGGCACTGTAGCAGGCGGAGGCAGCTCGTTGGTGAACCCGACGTATACTGTAAGTCCGTTAGAGGGAATCCGCAATCGTGTCGGCAAAGGGGTAACCGTCCAATATGCACCAGGTACAGACCCGATTTCTGCGGGAGACATTATGCCGGGTCCATCGGCTGTGCCATCCTCATTGCTGACCACATCCGACAAAAAAGAGGATATCAGCGTTGGATACGCTACTTATGGAGATGACGAACAGGGACTGCGGGGCGAATACTGGAAGAACAACAAAATGGAGGGCAGTCCGGAGCTTGTACGTAATGATGGTCAGGTCAACATGAATCTTGGATTTTATAATTATCAGGGCTTTAATGCGAAGTCCCCTAAAGTTCCCAATACGCCAACGACACTGAACGGCTTGATATCGGCGCGCTGGACGGGAGCAATTGCAGCACCTAAGGATGGCGATTATGCATTATCTTTAACCAGTTTGGGATCAAGCAAGCTATATCTCGATGACAAGCTATTTGTGGATAATCAGGGCACGAAGCTGGGTACCACGAAGAAAAACATCTCGCTCAAAGCAGGTGAAAAGCACAAGGTGCGGATCGAATATCGTGCCGATTATCCGACAAATGGCCGTGATTCCGGCGGAATGGTTCGTTTCGGCTGGGAACCTCCGGCAGATACGTCAGACAAGCTGATTGACAATGCGGTGAAGCTGGCGAAAAAGTCGGATGTAGCGATTGTCGTCACACGTACTTATGAGAGCGAAGGCTATGTTGAGCGTTCCGATATGGAACTGCCAAACAATCAGGATCGGCTGATCCGTGCGGTTGCCGCGGCGAACCCGAAAACCATTGTTGTGCAAATGAGCGGCAGAGCTGTACAGATGGACACTTGGCAGAATAAAGTTCCCGCCATCGTACAAGCATGGTTTGCTGGTCAAGAGCAGGGGAATGCCATAGCACGCGTTCTGTTCGGGGATGTGAATCCTTCTGGCAAGCTGCCCGTAACCTTCCCGGTTAACGAGCAGTCCACGCCGGTATCCTCACCGGAGAAATTCCCGGGTGTGAACGGAATAGGCGACTATTCGGACGGTATTTTTGTAGGCTACCGGGGATATGAGAAATCGGGAATTCAACCCGCATTCTCCTTCGGATACGGCTTATCCTATACGACCTTTGGCTATAGCGATCTGAAAATAAAACAGCACGCGAGCGGAAATAAATCCAATCGTACGAGCACCGTCGAGGTTTCGCTAAAATTGAAAAACACCGGGAAAACTGCCGGAGCAGAGGTTGTGCAGGTGTACAGTGGGAAGCTTCCGACAAACGTGGAAACTCCATCCCGTCAACTGGCAGGCTGGTCTAAGATCGAGCTGAAGCCGGGCCAGGAGAAGAAGGTCCGCATTGAACTGGACCCGAAGGCTTTATCATACTGGGATGAAAAGTCCAAAGCATGGGTTATGCCGTCCGGTGAAGTGCCGATTTATGTAGGCAGTTCCTCTCAGGATACACGACTGACAGTAAGTGTTACGATTCCGGCAGCTTCTACAGGAAAGGCATCGAAGTAATCCTGTTACAATTGTTTTAAAGTGGTTTATTCAAGAGAGCGCGGGCACAAGCACCGGCTCTCTTTTTGCGGTAGGTATGCAAGGGGGAATTCAAGTGAAAGCTGAAACAGAAGGAAGGCTGAGGACGATGAAGAAACCCCAAAAGCAACGACGTTCCAACATTTGGCTGCTCGTAGCTGCAACTGCGATTTTGGTCTGTGCTATTCTGGTCAGTATCGCTATACGGAATAGCCCTGAGCCGAAAGCAGAAAGTAGCGTCAGCATGTGGCTGACGTCACCGGACCCGGCGAATCGCCTGACCGAGCAAGCTCCGATACATTGGAGTAACGATAATGCTAAAGGCGGCGCAGCCAACTCGAACGTACTGACGGTTGAGGTGAAGCCGGATATTCGTTACCAGACGATGGAGGGGTTCGGCGCAGCGGTATCCGGTTCATCCGCTTATCTCATGAATCACGGCATGTCTCCGGATCAGCGTGACCAGTTACTCAACGATTTGTTTACCGCGAGCGGTATTCAATTGAGCTATATTCGCCACACCATCGGGGCATCCGATTATTCGGTGGATGAACAAGGGCAGCCCAGCAGCTATACCTATGACGATGTGGCATCAGGCAAGGACTATGATCTGAACCACTTTTCCATTACCAAGGATCAGGACGTGACGGATGTGCTAAAGCAAATCGTACGCAGAAATTCTGACCTTCGGATTATGGGAACTCCGTGGACTGCGCCGCCCTGGATGAAATATGGGGAGCAGACGTACAATGGCTGGTATTTGGACTATAACGATCCGCGCGTCTATTCCGCATATGCTGACTATTTTGTACGTTATATTCAGGCTTATGCGAACGAAGGCATTCCGATTCAGGCGATTTCCATTCAAAATGAGCCAGAGTTCACCACGTCCAAGTATCCCAGCATGAGTATGGGGGCAGCCGAGCAGGCAAACTTTATTAAGCAATATTTGGGTCCTGCCTTAAGTCGGAACAAATTGTCCACCCAGATTATTGCTTTTGACCATAACTGGGATACCGGGAGTGATTATGCCCATACAGTGTTGGGAGATGAGCAATCTCAAAGCTATACGCACGGCACGGCCTTTCACTGCTACAAAGGAGAGCCCACAGCGATGACAGACGTGCATAATGCCTTTCCGAACAAGGCTGTGTACATGACAGAATGCAGTGGGGGGCAGTGGAGTCCGGATTTTGGGGATAATTTGAGCTGGGATATGTCCAAGCTGATCATCGGCGCACCACGGAACTGGTCGCAAAATGTTTTGTTCTGGAACGTGGCGCTTGATCCATCCGGTGGCCCGACAAATGGTGGCTGTACCAACTGTCGCGGTGTGGTTACCATTGATCCATTGAGCGGTTCCGTTACTAAAAATGTGGAGTACTATGCGATTGGACATGCCAGCAAATTTGTCCGCCCGGGTGCGGTCCGTATTGATTCCACGCATTACAGCGGAAGTATTGAAACGGTCGCCTACCGTAACCCCGACGGTACCCTTGTCCTGATTGCCGCTAATACGGAAGCGGACGAGCGGACTTTCAAGGTTCGGCAGGGAAGCAAAGTCTTTACCTGCAAGCTTCCTGCCAAATCGGCAGCTACCTTTCAATGGAACTCTTCGGCTTCATAAAAACGCCATTCCTATGAATGCTTAACAGTAGATTTAGAGCGCTCAGCCTATCCGGCTGAGTGCTCTTTTTGTGTGTGCTCCAAAGTTCAAACCACGAAAAGATAAAATTTTAGCATTGTTCAGAATTGGTTCGGGGCCGACCATCACTCAATCGTTCAAAAAGTGAGTGCAGTCACCACAAGTATATTGAACTTATCTGAAATTTTTTTATAATACATAATAGTAACGATTCAGATAGGCGGTGTTCCGCATTGCAAAAGCATGGTTAGACCTTTACGCACAGTTTACGGATTTGTCTGAGGAAGACAAAAAGCGACTAAGTTATATGAAGGCATTCGTGAAGCTCGTTTTCGGAACGGATTAGCATGTGTCCATTGCGGAAGTCTTCGTGTGAAGCGAAATGGAACGTATCGCGAACGTCAACGTTACTTATGTAAGGATTGTAGGAAGAGCTTCAACGATATAAGTGGTACTCCCATTTCTGGCACACACCATCCAGAGAAATGGATGCAAGATAGATGGATGATGGTTCAAGATAATGGGAAGTCTCTAACGATTTGATGGTGTAGCGACTCGCTACTTGGATAATTACCTATTTTGGCATCGTGTCAAAAACCAAATTTCACCACAATACGGTTATTTAAAACTGGCTAATGGATGTTTAGAAAAGTTGTTTCAATTGATGTGGGCTTACAATATACCAAAAAAGTGGGTGAAATATTAGATGGAAATTGATGAAATTATAAGTGTGGTTCCTTACGATGAAAAGTGGAATACTTTATTTCAAAGCGAAAAGGCAAATCTTTTGAAGGCTTTCGGAGAAGACGTTATTGATATACAGCATTTCGGAAGCACATCTGTACAAGGAATGATTGCAAAACCGATTATTGATGTCCTGATTGGTGTAAAAACGATTGAATTGAACAGCTCTGTCACTAAAAATTTAATAGAACTGGGTTATGAAGGATTCGGAGAAATTGGGGTGGGGAGATTATATTTTCGGAAGCGGCAAGAATATTCCTTTAATCTTGCTGTCGTTATTTGGAACGGAGAGCAATGGGTAAATAATCTTCTCATAAGAAATTATTTAAGAGATAATCCAGATGTAGCCAAACATTACTCTGAAAAAAAGCTCAAATCCATAGAGAAAGGATATACTACATTACTTTCTTATTCGGATGAAAAAGCCGATTTCGTATACAATTTACTCGAACAAGCAAAGAAAAACTTTGAATAGGACTAACAGAAACGCTTATACTTCGGCGGTTCTGTCTCGGCATATATAGCAACAATATTTAAGTTAAAATACAAAAATTAACTACAATGTATACATATACATTGTTTAAATTTAGCCCTTTTGGAATCGGCAGTTCCAAGCATTCGTGTATAAAGGAGAAGAATATCCTCATGGATATACAATTACAGTTGGACCCATTGACAGTTGAACGATTAGCAAGCGCGCTTTCAGCACGACCGGGAGTATTTAAGTTGTTTTATGACACAGAGGGCTGTGGATGTAACGGCGTAATTGTCATCTTGGTGGTCACTGCACCCGATGCTACCGATATAGTCATTCAGTCCGAGCCCTATTCTTTTTTTGTAGATCGGCAGCAGGAGCAGCAATTCGACAGCAGAATGAGGCTTGAGGCAGACCCTAATTATCCGTCGTTTAAATTGAGCAGCGATGCGGGCCTATTCAGCAGCAACATTAGAATGAAAGATGTGCGTGTCAAATCGTCTACTTGAAGAGTGCTGGGTGGCTAGGGGAAGTATGTAATGTAAACGGTGACGACTATTGCGAGTATGAAATCCCTTTTTAATAAGTTGGGAATAATACCCAAATAGAGAGCGGTTTTTAATGGAAAAGAATAATCTTGCCCAATTTCAAGAATATCAGGAGAACAAATTTACCAAACGCATTATTCATAAAGAAGCACGAACACGAAACCAGTAGCGAATCCAAAAAGACGAACCTCATCCAGCAAACATGGAGCGAAGTTCGTCTTTTTGGACATATTCACTCAGCTCTCCAAAGAATTAAGTTATGTAGTGGCCTCCTTGCAAGTGGTACAATAACCATTATGACCATTCGAGAAGGACGTTGAGATGATGAAAAACTTGCTCGTTTCGGGCTACCGCGCCCATGAATTGAATATTTTCAACCAAAAGCACGAAGGCATTCCATATATCAAAAAGGCGATCACAGGCAGGCTCATTCCCCTGATTGAAGAAGGACTGGAGTGGATTATTACCCCGGGTCAGTACGGGGTGGATCTGTGGGCCTGTGAAGTGGCAATTTCACTGAAGCAGCAATATCCTCACTTAAAATGCTCCATTATGGTGGCTTATCAAAATATGGAGGAAAAGTGGAAAGAGGACAAAAAGGAGTATTTTCAGCAGATCTGTAAGGGAGTTGACTATGTGGGAGTCGTCAGCCGCCAGCCTTATCAGGGAATATGGCAACTCAAGGCACGGGATGAACTGCTTTTCCGCAAAACCGATGGTTTATTGCTCGTTTATGACGAGGATGCCGGGGAGGGCAGCCCACGTTTTATGAAAGAAATGGCATTAAAAAAACAACAGGCAGAAGGCTATCAATATATCAGCATTAGCTCAGAGGATATCCAAAGCATAGCGGATGAAGAACGATTATTCATGGACCTCTGATTTTTAAAGCATTAGCTCGGATTTTTGAACAAAAAGGACGAATGCGTCCCTTTACTTTTATGTAAGCGCTATCATAAAATTTAAATAACAATAATTTATCAGTCAGATAAAATAAATTTATTGAAAAAATAAACCATGAAAGGAGTTAAGGATTCAGATGAAAAAAAGATTTCGGTATACCGCGTTGCTCTGTCTCGGTGTCATTTTGTGTGGAACAGTCACCCCGATGGATAGCCAGGTCTTTGCTGCTTCTGCGAGGCAAATGGAAAAGCTGAACCGTGGAGCCGTTGCGGTCAAGGTGCCGGAGGGCGTGCTGGTGAGCTGGCGTTTGCTGGGCACGGAAGCGGATTTGGTCAGCTTCAATCTGTATAGAGGGACAAGCAAGGTCAATGATGCGCCGATTACGTCGAAAACCAACTTTTTGGACAAGGCAGGTACGGCTTCCTCTTCGTACACGGTTCGTGCCGTAGTGAATGGAGCAGAACAGGCTGCTTCTCAGGCAGTGAAGGTTTGGAGCAACAACTATCTGGATGTTCCCATCCAGCAGCCTGCGGGCGGTACAACCCCGGATAATGTGAGCTACACGTACAATGCCAATGACGCCAGTGTAGGTGATCTGGATGGGGATGGCGAGTATGAGATTGTGTTAAAATGGGACCCTTCCAATGCCAAGGACAATTCGCAATCCGGCTACACGGGAAATGTATTTTTGGACGGCTACAAGCTGGATGGAACACGCAAATGGCGAATCGACTTGGGCCGGAACATTCGGGCTGGAGCGCACTACACGCAATTTCTCGTTTATGATTTTGACGGAGACGGCAAAGCAGAAATCGTATGCAAAACAGCAGACAGCACTAAAGATGGCACAGGGGTGACCATCGGCAACGCCTCGGCGGATTATCGCAATGCCAGTGGTTATATTTTGGATGGGCCTGAATTTCTGACCGTGTTCTCGGGCGATACGGGCAAAGCACTTAGCACGATTGACTATGTGCCGCCACGGGGAACGGTATCTAGCTGGGGAGATAATTATGGCAACCGGGTGGACCGTTTTCTCGCCGGGGTTGCTTATCTGGATGGCGTGCGGCCCAGCATTGTGATGGCACGGGGTTATTACACCCGGACGGTTCTGGTCGCGTACGATTGGCGTAATGGTAGCTTGAATCGACGTTGGACCTTTGATAGCAACGGTTCGACCAATGCTGGAACCGCTGGACAGGGCAACCATAGCTTGAGTGTGGCGGATGTGGATGGAGACGATAAGGATGAAATTGTGTACGGTTCGCTGGTGGTGGACGATAACGGAGCGAAGCTGGCTAACACGGGCATGGGACACGGGGATGCACTTCATGTTGGAGATTTGGACCCGGACCGTTCAGGCTATGAAGTGTTTAAGGTAAACGAGGACAAAAATGCGATTTATGGCGCTGCTATGTATGATCCGCGTAATGGAAACATTTTATGGGGCGTAAATACAGGCAAGGATACCGGAAGAGGCATGTCGGCAGACATTGATCCGCGTACAAAAGGAAACGAGCAATGGGCGCCGGGGATCGGTGTGCGTTCGGCTAAAGGAGAGCTTATTACGAATACGCTACCGTCCTCCATTAACTTTGGAATTTGGTGGGATGGCGACCTGCTGCGTGAACTGCTGGATCATACCTCGTCAAGCGCTGGTAAAATCGACAAGTGGAACTATACCAACTCGACCACTTCCAATTTGCTTACGGCTACAGGCACCAGCTCCAATAACGGAACGAAAGGAACACCGTCCTTGCAGGCCGATCTGTTCGGCGACTGGCGCGAGGAGGTGATTTGGCGCAAAAGCGACAATTCGGCGTTGCGTATCTACACAACACCGTATGAGTCAGAGTATCGTTTTTATACACTTATGCATAATCCGTTGTATCGTCTGAGTATAGCGTGGCAGAACGTGGCCTATAATCAGCCGCCACACACTGGGTTTTATCTGGGAGAAGGGATGTCCAAGCCCGCGCAGCCAAATATATACACCCCTTGATTTACAGGGCGGTTTGGAGGTCGAAATGAAACAGTGAATGAACCAAAAAACGAAAGGGCCCCGGGTTGAGCGGAGCTCTTTTTGTCATGGCATTATTTAGTAGATCGGATAAGGTGTGTTATTCATATTCCCGCAGGAATCTACCGATAAAATACAAAGTAACACACATTTTCTATGAATGACAACAATAGAAGGAGCGCATGACGAATGGGGAAAAAAGTGTTGATTGGTTTTGCTATATTTATGGGCGTCATTATTTTATTTTGCGTGATTACGGTAGGTTCGATCTGGAGTCACCGGAATACGGCTGTGAAGCTGGAAGGAAGAATTGAGGCTCAATATCTATCGAACCAGTCCAACTACGATAATATGTGGAAGAAATTTAAGGAAATGACGCAGGTCACGGATTTACAGGCTGGACAGGTCAAAGAGGTATATACCGGGATGATTACCGGACGATATAATGATACGAATTTGCTGTATCAGGCGGTGCATGAACAAAATCCCCGTTTGGCTACATCTGTTTATACGGATCTACAGCGTGAAATTGCTGCTAGTCGCCAACAGTTTGATAACAACCAGAAGCAAATGATGGATATCGTTCGGGAATATAACACGTATATCAAGGTACATTTTATTATGGCTTCCCTGACTAATATGAAAACATATGATATGTCCCAATATATCGTAACTTCAGACCAAACCGAAGATGCTTTTACCAAGAAGAAAGCGGATGAAATCCGTCTGAAATAGGGGGATCATTTTATGTATTGGTTTATCCCTCTGATCATATTCGTGGGGTTGATTCCAGTGAAGCTACTGACCGGGACCCGCTGGAAAACGATCATTTGGACTGCTATTTTCAGTGCTGTATTGACGGCTGTGACCATCTATATTGATTTCCGAATAGAGACATGGGATACCGAGGTGTGGTCCGGCAAAGTCACGGATTGGCACCATAAGGAGGAATGGGATGAGTGGCATCCACCTAGGAAAAGCTGTAGTAAAGACAGTAATGGTAAAGAGAAGTGTACGAGACATAGCGGCTACTGGGAGCATCATAAAGCGGAAAACTCCATTTATACCACAGATGACGGATGGATTCGCGTGTATCGTGCGCCTGATGGCAGCACGTTTGGGGATAGCTGGCCCAACAATACCGCAACACTGAAATGGTTCTGGCCCTATGGCACACCGAGTGCTTCGACGCATCATTATATGAACAAAGTACAGGCTTCCTATTCCATTTTCAGACATAAAGATATAGATGTGGAGCAATACTCCGACCTGCCGGAATACCCCAAGGTTGTGCTTAATTATATCGATGTTAACCGTATTATCGGTCAAGTTCCTAACAAAGCAAAGGCATTACGTATGTTGGCGAGCATGAACACTGAACTGAACAAGCCTGTACCCAACTCGGAAAAACCGGGAAAAACGAAGTCATGGAAGCAGGTCAATTTGATTTTTGTTAATGTGGGCTTGAATAAAACTCAGGACTATGGCTTCGCGCTTCAGGACAAATGGGAAGGCGGGAACAAAAACGATTTTGTCGTAGCCTTCTCTACCAACGAAAACAATGAACTGCTATGGGTCTACCCGTTTTCGTGGAGTGAAGTGGAACTGCTAAAAATAGAGGTCCGTGATTACATGATGAGTGTACACCAGATCACCGATTTTGTACCCATTGTCAAGAAGGTAGGAAACTTGGTGGCAGCCCGCTTTGTGCGCAAGTCTTTTTCCGATTTTGATTATTTGCAGATTGATATTAGCTTGGGAGGATGGGTTTCCATATGCGCTCTTAATCTGATGCTGGTGGGCTTATACTGCCAGAATGTTATGGAGCAAAAAAGAGAACGACAGCTTCGGGAGCAGGGAGTTACAGGCTAGATGTGGCATCACCTTTGCAGCCTTCTTTTTCAGAAGAGAGCAACGTATGATTTTCATAGAAAAGGGAACATTAGTTCTTATTAGTGAAATATACGTATGAAAAAGGAGGCGGGATATGTGACTTCTCTAACGACCGAAGGTATGATTGCGCTCGTAACCAATGTCGGATTCCCTGCTGCATTAAGTCTGATTCTGTTAAAATACATTCTTGTCACCCTCAGCCGCAGATTGGAGCAGCTTGACCGATCTGTTAAGCAACTGTCACGATCCCTGAAAGAGGTGGAGGCAAAGCAGGTGAAGCAGCCAAATGAACCGTGCCCGACAAATACGGACAAACTTCGTGCAGAATGAACAATAAAGGCAAATAGAAACAATTTAGCAACCCAATTGTGGCAGGGGATTCTTATAATAGAAACGTGTGCAGTTTATGCAGGTATATGATTATGGAGGTGCATAGAATGATGAAAACAGGTATGAAAATAAATACGAAGCTATCCGCGCTGTGCATCGCAGCCGCACTTATGAGCGTCGCGCAGGCCGCCGCCGCCGCGCCCGTCGTGACCGCTCCAGCGGAAGCGACGCAGCCGGGCGTTGCCAGTCCGGCCGCCGCCGCCCCAGGCCAGGTGCCAGCACCAGCAGCATCTGCGTCGGTTACGACGCCGGCCCCGGCAGAAGCGCCGTCGGTTCCAGCTACATCGGCTCCGGCCACAGCCGCCGATTCCGCCAAAGCCGCTACACCAGCAGCTCCGTCTGCGCCAGCACCGCGCCCTGCTTCAGTAACGCCAGCGGCTGCTCCGTCCGTACCGTCGACTGCCAAGCCGTCGAAGCCGCAGCAGCCGTCCACTTCGGCGCCAGCAGCAGCCGCGGCTGCCAGCGTGAAGCCAACGCAGCTGGATAAGCTGAATCATGAGAGCGCCATTCCGCTCGTGCTGGAGGCGCAGTCACGTTATCTGTACGCGATCAGCGGTGGCAGCTCGGTGGGCGAATCGTTCCAGTGGAACGGCAAAAGCTACCGCTACCTGTCCGAGGATATCGGCACAAAGACCAAGCTGACCAGCTATCTGACGCAGGCCTACACCAAGCAGGCCAGTGAGCAATTTGTTGGAAAATTTTTCGTTGAAATTAACGGAAAACTAGCTCAGCTGGACGCAGATGGTGGTAACCTGCTGGAGTTCAACCGGGCTACAGCGAAAATGGTGACGATGACCCCGGTTAAGCGCAGCTATCTGCTGACCGTGCCTTATCCGGCAGGAACCAAGCAGGCGAACGAGAAAATCACCGTGAATTTTGAAAAGGTCGGCAGCTACTGGAAAATCAGCTCCGCGCCGCATATCATTTTCTAAATTAAGATTTTGCAACGTTATTCTCAAATGGGGTAAAGTGAGGTTGAGGCTTGTTTCGTAAGTCCCAATTCAAGGCAGGGGAGTGCTGTGCAATGATGACACCCATCAAGGTAAAAGACGTTAAGGATATTGAAAAAATCAATCAAATCGTTTCGAATTATACCTATGATATTTGGATTCATGGCAAAAGCGGCATGGCAGATGCCAAATCCATTTTGGGCATGTATGTGCTAAAGCTGGATGAACCGCTGACTCTGGTGGTGCCCGACACCGTCAATCCCAAAAAGCTGTTTAAGGAGCTGGAGGAATTTATTCATTTTCCTGCTCAAGAAAGATAACAGACAAGTGAACACCTGTAGACGCTGCATGCTCTAACTAAAAATAATGCAAAGAAGCCGTGGAATGCTTAGATTCCACGGCTTCTTTTTTAATGCTCCTCCTCGTCCAAAAACGGGAGATTCACCGAATAGTACATCACACCCATCAGCAGCACACCGCCAACCAGATTCCCGAGCGTAACCGGAACAAGGTTATGGATCACACCAGCAACAGAGACCGTACCCGGATGGTCCAGCACGAGCGCAATGGCGAAAGTACACATATTAGCCACACTATGCTCATATCCCGAAATGAAAAAGCAGAACACGAACAGCATCATCGCAAACATCTTCGCGCCATTTTCCTTCATAAACATCGGAACAAAAAAGGCAAGGCAGACCAGCCAGTTACACAAAATAGCTCGGAAGAACAGCTGCATTGCGGGCGCTTCCATCTTATGCTCCACCACGTTCAGCAAAAAACTGTTCACATTGGAGGACTCAAACAGCCCAGTTAAGAAAATAAGGAGTGCGAACACCCCGGCACCCAGCAAATTACCGCCATAGCTGGCAGCCCACAGCCGAAGCACCTGTCCCCAGCGGAGCTTTTTACGGAGCGCAGCATAGGTGTAATAAAAGGTGTTGCCTGTAAACAAATCCCCGCCGCCGTAAGCGATCAGAATGATGGCCGCCCCGAACGTGAGCGCTGCCATAGGATAAGTGAATGGAGAATGCTCCATGTAAAAAAAGTTGCCCGTCTTGAAGGCCACAATAACGCCGAACCCGATGAACATACTCGCCAGCATGGAACGAGCCAAATACCGGAGCAGGCTTTGCTTGTAAATTTTGTACTTCTTCATGGCTAGCTGTTCGACATTGCGTAAGCCTTCCGTCTCCATATCCAACGACAACCTCCTATTTTCTCGGATGTAAGTCTTTAAACAGACCTTATTTTTCCCTAAACATTGCCCAGTCAGTCAGCAATCCTGTTAGCTTATAACAAACCAAGCTTTTGCAGCCCGTACAAAATGCCGTCTTCATCTGCGCGTTTCGTGACCATTTTAGCTGCGGCTTTGGCTTCATCACAACCGTTACCCATTGCGACACTATTATGTACAGCCGTCAGCATTTCCACATCGTTCAAACCGTCGCCAAAAGCGTATTGATTTTCATCGGCAATGCCCAGTCTGGACGTAATTTCGCGGATGCCTATTGCTTTGGAGCCAGCGTGAGGAACAACGTCCACAGAACTCGGATGCCAGCGTACAAAGTCAAAAGCTTTGAATACCGCTTCATAGAAGGGTTCTTCTTCTACCGTACACATCAACAGCGTCTGATAAATATCTCTTCCCTGGAAATAAAGCGGATCGTATCCAACCGAAAGCTTGGCCTTGAACGTTTGAAGCGATTTTTCTACAAGCTCATCGTTAGGAATATTAGCCTTCATATTGGCATGATCCATATATACGATCGCATGATTATGTGTGAGGGCCAGATCAGTCATCGCTTGCAAAGCTTCTCTGTTCAACGGATTGGTAGCAACCACTTCTCCCCGAAGCACGACATATTGCCCATTAAAGCTGACGTAAGAATCAATTTCCAGCTGCTCACGGATTTCCTTGAACATAAAAGGCGCGCGTCCTGTGGCAATGGCTACCTCATGCCCTTGCTCTTTCAAAGCAAAGACAGCCTTTTCAGCCGTTAGTGGCATTTTTTTGTCATCGTCCAGTAATGTACCGTCGATATCGAAAAAGATAATTTTTTTGTCTGACATGTTCTTACACCTGACTTTCAATAATGTATTGTCGAAATTAACTCATATGGATTCATTATATCAAAGGAACTGCTTCTGAATACACAAATACGTATAAATCCTCATGAATGTCTGACTTCTATAGCTTACAATATGAAATAAGGATTACTGTAAAATATAATGCCTATCTCCTATTTTCATAGACGGGATGTGATCATCATGACGAAAATCCAAGTCACACCGGAGCAGTTGGATAGCGTGGCCTCCCAATTTGCCAATGCCCACGGAACACTGAATAACCAGTTAAACGGCCTGGATAACACTATGAACAACCTTCACAGCCAGTGGGACGGTATGGAGAGAAATCGTTTTTATAACGACTATCGGACGGCTAAATATACGCTTTCTTCCGTGTTAAACAAGGTTCAATCCATTGAAATTGAGCTGAAAAGCATCGCTTCGAAGTTTAGAAATGCGGATGACAATCCGCGTGGCTTCTGGACCGCGCTGGCGGCGGCTATGAGCGCTAGTGCAGCGCTGGAGAGCGGTGGAGTAGCTGGAAACCATGCTGGGGATGCCTCCAAGTCGCCCAAAAACATAGATGATTGGGATCAGGCTGACGCCGATAAATACCAGCAATATGAGAAACTCCTGAAAGATGCCGAGGCGATTGGAGACAAGCAGGTCATGCAGAAAATCCACGACCAGATGAACGTCCTGCGGCTGCAATATGAGGATTCGGTTACCCGCACAGATTACAATACAGGAGAAACGTCCAAGATCACATCCGATTCTCTCGTCGCCGTCACCGAGCTGACAGGTAAGGATGGCACGAAAACGGATATTTCTATAGATAAAAAAGGAAATATTGTAAGCTACGAGCAAAATAACGACAAATACGATTACTGGGTCCAAGAGCATACCCAATCGGCCGGAGAGCACGCTCTGGGTAAAACGGCCCAGACCGTCACCGGGTATGGAATAGGCCTTATTTTGTCGCGTGGGACTGGCGTTGGTGGCGCAGGTTCGAGCATTAGTTCCGGCGCAGCCTCCGGCTGGGGAGAGCACGTCGTCGGCATCGGTGGCGGCATGATCAGTGACAAGGTGCTATTCTCTGTACCGGAAGAAGGCGAAACCCGCACCATGATCTACCGAACCGACAAGGAAACCGGACATATCGAAAACATGATCATCGTCACCAAAGGTGAGAATGAAATGGAATACCGCTATTGGGAGGACTATAACTAGAAGTGGTCCAGGGTTTGAAACGACATTAGCAACGCGAATAGGAGTATCTATACAATCTACAGTCTTTTTTTCTGGAACGGTGAGCGGCAGTTGGAAACTGTAAAACTCGCTAGCTGGAGAAGTCTGTAGATTTTTTGTTTCTTATATAGAAAAAAGCGCAGTGACTTCCGCTGAATTGGAAGCTGCGCCTTATTGCTACTTAATATTTACTGAGCTTCCCCGTTCAAATAACGATAAAAGGGAGCATCCACCCAGAAGTGGTAGCTTTCCACCTCTACACCTGGCTTGATCTTACGTAAGCCATCGGCAATGGAGGAGGCCTTGTCCGTGAGCGAAAAAGACTGGGCGTAATAGCGTCCCGCGCTGACCCGGTTGTTCGCAATCTCCGTGTAGGCTGAACCGGGGGAGGACAGGGAGTAATAGAGCGGCTGCCACCAGGACTGAGCGATCAGGCCGGCTTGGTCTTTGCTGTTCTTTTTGGCGTATTGGTTGATGATGGTGTCAAAACGATTCTTCTGCCCGATCGTCGCAAATTCGAGAGCCAAGTCATACTCCTTGGAGTAGGCGATGTAGTTACCGTTGTTGATTTGTACGACTTTATAGTCTTCGGTCTGGGCAGGCTGTCCCCATTCTTTCAAGTATACAAAAGCCGAAGTTTTTGGCTCTAGCTGTACATTGGCTTGAATACCCTCGCTGCGAAGCAGCCCGATCAGCTGGATCGCGTGCTTGAGATTGCTGTGTCCATAGGTGAGGGACAGCTTCGGATCAAAATGGGCATCATAGCGGCTGTCCTTGATATTGTAGCCTGTGAACAGATTCTGCTGAAGTCCTGCGTCGAACAGGGCTTGCAGCTCCGGGGATTGGACGAGTATCTGTGTAAAATAGGCCTGATGGATTTTAGCAAAAATATCGTCATCCTGTACTTGACCGATGGTATTTTTGTATTCGCCGTGGAATGCTAGCACACGGCTCAGCACCTCGGTGGTGAATGACGCATCGGCTTGCTCGTCCGGCTGGAAGGAGGACAGCACGCTTTGCGGCAGCAGTCCTGTATCTACAGCGACTGCCAGATCCTTCGAGGCCGCCAGACGGGTCTCAGCAGTTCCAGCCAATGTACGAATCCCCGATTTAGTCAGCACAGCCTGCGCTTTATCCTCAGAATATGTAGCAGCCAATTCAGTCAATCCGGCGGCTTTTACAGCTATACGGATCGCGTCATTTTGTGACAGGGGGACGGACGGTTTTACGTCAGTGTTATCCAGTATACCTTCTGCATACAGTGCTGCCGCTTGGGTATACAACGGGTCATTTGAATTTAAGCCTGTAAAGGCGGTTTTTTTGTCCGCAGAAGCTGTACTTGAGCTGTTCAGGTTCAGCACGGTGGCAAGAGCAGCGATATATTCCCCCTTTGTCGGGGTTGAGGATAGTTGGATGTTAAAACGGTCCTTTAGATAGGTGAGCTGGTTGTCCGGATCAGTAATATTGCTTGAATCGGAGATGCTTACTTGCTGGACGACCGGGGCTGCCGCGGGCGCGGCATAGGAATCAATAGGACTGGAAAAGGCAGCAATGAGTAGGGCGGCGGATAGTGGGATCATTCTCCAAGAGGATAGTCTTAGGTTGGCAAAAGGTGCGGTCATGTGAAATTTCCTCCTAAATAGGCTATACTATTTTATATTATTCCTAGCGAAATACTTGTAATTTGATAGAATAATAGCTTGTTCCTCTCAAACTGTCAATCTATCTTAAATGTATTTAGCCACAATCCATATAATCATACCCGCGAGGTATCTATGGACTTGCAATTAGGGTACCAAATGATAGATGATGGAAGAGGGCCTTTTAGCAGAAAATAGGGCTAAAGATAGAGAGGATACCGACAAAAAATAGACCGGATTTACCGTATTTTTGTATATTATTGTAGAAAAAGATCGTAATTCAGGTTATAGTAAAGGGAGAAATTAACTAGGATGCGTTTCACCCAAATACGATTTTGTGGAGGGAAACATGAGTACATTTAAAAATTGGCTAAACACGACTAAAAAGGATCTTGGAGACCAAGTTAAGAAGTTTAAAAATAAAGATTTCATGGAAGCTGTTGTTGCGGGTTGTGCGCTGGTAGCCTTTGCTGATGGTACCATTAGTCCGGAAGAGAAATCAAAGATGGCCGGATACATAAATCTCAGTGAAGAATTGAAAGTGTTTGATATGGGAGAGGTCATTAGCCGTTTCAATCACTATGTAGCGAACTTTGAATTTTCGCCTGAAATCGGCAAACAGGAAGCACTCAAAGCGATTGGCAAATTGAAAGGCAAGCCTGAAGTGGGCCGACTCGTCGTTGGCGTATGTAGTGCCATTGGTGCTGCTGACGGTGACTTTGATGCAGATGAACAACGAATTGTCGCTGAAATTTGCGGTGCGCTGGGTTTGAATCCGTCTGAATTTAGTCTGTAAATTTTACGGAAGGGAGGTGTGTTAATCAGTGGCTGTAATTAATCTGGTTAAGGGCCAGAAAATTGATTTGACCAAAGGAAACGCAGGTCTAACCAAAGTTATTGCCGGATTGGGATGGGACCCGGTGCAGTCCAAAGGATTTTTTGGCATCAAGAAGCAACCAAATATTGATTGTGACGCTTCTGCCATTTTACTGGACGCAAACGGAAAACTGACTCAATCGGATAACGTAGTATGCTTCCACAATAAAAAAAGCCCATGCGGCTCTATCGTACATTCCGGTGATAATTTGACTGGACAAGGTGACGGTGATGATGAACAAATTGTGATTGACTTGGCACGTATTCCTGCCAGTGTCCACAAAGTGCTTGTTGTTGTAAATATATATGATTGCGTAAACCGGAAACAGGATTTTGGCATGATCGAGAAAGCGTATATCCGCATTCTGGACGGTGCTAATTCCAAGGAACTGGTGACGTTTAATTTATCTGATAATTATGAAGGGCTGACTGCATTGGTTTGTGGAGAACTCTATCGTCATAACGACGAATGGAAGTTTGCTGCCATCGGTGAAGGTACGAATGCCGTACATATTGATGTGCTGGCTCAGCGCTACATGTAATTTTATTTTACGAATACAAAACTTAATTATGGAAAAGGGGTTCTTATCATGGCAATTAACTTATCCAAAGGTCAAAAGATTGATTTGACGAAAACAAATCCGGGCTTGTCCAAAATCACGGTTGGTTTGGGTTGGGACACGAACAAATACGACGGCGGCAAGGATTTTGACTTGGACGTATCCGTATTTTTGGCTAATGCAGAAGGTAAAGTAGAATCGGATAAGAACTTCGTCTTTTTCAATAACCCACAAAATGAGAACGGTTCTGTCGTTCATACTGGGGATAACCGTACGGGTGATGGTGACGGAGATGACGAGCAAATTAAAATTGATTTGGGTAGCGTGCCAGCTAACGTAGAAAAGATCGCTTTTACGATTACAATCTATGAAGCACAAGAACGCAGCCAAAACTTTGGACAAGTGTCCCGTGCTTATGCTCGTATTGTAAATGAAGCGAACAATGAGGAATTGATCCGCTTTGATCTGGGAGAAGATTTCTCGATCGAAACGGGCGTTGTTGTAGGCGAATTGTATCGTCATAGTGGTGAGTGGAAGTTTAATGCCATTGGTAGTGGCTACCAGGATGGTCTTGCAGGGTTGACTCGCGATTATGGTTTGGCGTAACTAAAATCTGTACAAAGAAAGCAGGTATGCGGTATGACCATTAGTCTTTCCAAAGGACAACGCATTGATCTGACCAAAACCAATCCTGGCTTGACCCGTGTTGTCGTAGGTCTTGGATGGGATACGAATAAATACAGCGGTGGCGCTGACTTTGACCTGGATGCTTCGGCTTTCCTGCTTTATGAAGACGGCAAAGCAAAAGCTGCTGATGATTTTGTATTTTACAACAATCCAACTGGCGGAGCAGGATCAGTGACCCATACAGGCGATAACCGCACAGGTGAAGGGGATGGGGATGACGAGCAAATCATCGTTGATTTTTCGAAGATTCCTGCGAACATCCACCGTATCGGGATCACGGTTACCATTTATGATTACGAGGCACGTGCGCAAAACTTTGGTCAAGTGTCCAATGCTTTCGTACGTGTGGTAGACGCAGCGACGGATCGTGAAGTGCTGCGCTACGATTTGGGAGAGGATTTCTCAACCGAAACGGCCGTGGTATTCTGTGAATTTTACCGTCAGAATGCGGACTGGAAATTCCAGGCGATCGGCAGTGGCTTTGCTGGTGGATTGGGTGCGCTTGCTAAAAACTATGGCTTGGACGCTCAATAATATCCACTTGGGGTGGTGTCCATAGGGCGCTACCCTTTTTTTAAGCCATTGAATTGGCGTGCGCTGACACATGACAAACGGACAGAAAGGTGACACAATCATGGCTGTTATCGTAGTAAAGGGACAGAAGGCGGATTTGACGAAAACGAATCCGGGTCTGACCCAGGTCAACGTAGGGATCGGCTGGGAGTCCCCAGCGGCTCTGGAACTGGATACTTCGGCATTTTTGTTAGGCTCTGGAGGAAAAGTGTCAAGCGATGAGGATTTAATTTTTTATAACAATCCGACCACGCCCTTTATCACATATTCAGACGGACAACAGTCCGGTGACAAAAAGCAATTTGCCCTTGATCTGACGCGAATTCCTGCAAACATCGAGAAGATTGCGTTCACGCTGACGATTTATGATGCGGATCAGAAACGGCAAAATTTTGGACAGGTTCAAGGCGGGTTCATTCGTTTTGCTCATCCGGTTAGCGGAGAGGTTTTGCGGTTTAATTTGGACAGCGGATTTACAGTGGAAACGGCCATTGTCATTGGTGAACTGTATCGTCATAACGGGGAATGGAAATTCAACGCGATTGGCGCAGGTTTTTCCGGTGGATTGGATGCGTTGTGCGTTAATTTTGGGATTGAAGTGGAAAATAATCCGGCTCCGCCGCCAGTGCCTACACCACCTCCAACTCCTCAGCCAGTACCAACACCGCCGCCAGCACCTCCTGCTCCGAAGCCAGAGCCATCTGCAACACCGGTGAATCTGAATCTGCGCAAAATTGAGCTGAAGAAGAAGGGCGACACCATCAACCTGAAAAAAGGCTCAGGTGGATTGGGAGAAATCCTGATCAATCTGAACTGGAATCAGGTGCAGCAGAGCAAGGGCTTTTTCAGTCGTGGCTCCAAGGGTGTCGATCTGGATCTGGGCTGCTTGTATGAGATGAAGGACGGGGACAAAGGTGTTGTTCAGGCGCTGGGTGAAGCTTTCGGCTCGCTGAATCGCTTTCCATACATTGCTTTGGACGGCGACGACCGTACTGGTTCTGTGAAAACAGGGGAAAATCTCCGCATCAACGGTGCTAAAATTTCTGAAATCAAGCGAATTTTGGTGTTTACCTTCATCTATGAAGGGGTCACGAACTGGTCACAGGCGGACGGGGTAGTCACGTTGTACCAGAAGGACGGACCGGACATTGTCGTTCACCTGAATGAACATGACAACCGCAAGGGGATGTGTGCGATTGCCATGCTCCAAAACGTGAACGATGAGACGTTCAGCATTGAAAGACTCGTGCAGTTCTATGGCGGTCATCGTGAGTTGGATCGTGCACATAACTGGGGCATGCGCTGGTCGCAGGGTAGCAAATAAACTGAATTATCGGAGGCACTCTTTTCATGTTGAATGATTTATTTAAAAATATCAGCGAGAACTACGGCCATTTCTTTTCATGGAGTGATGTTGTAGCTACGCTTTCTGACCCGGTGAGTTGGGGGATTATTGGAACTCTCATTTTGCTGGAAGGTCTTTTGTCGGCGGATAACGCCTTGGTTCTCGCAGTTATGGTTAAGCATTTACCGAAGGAGCAACAGAAGAGAGCCTTATTTTACGGGATTTTGGGTGCGTATATATTCAGGTTCCTCGCGATCGGCTTGGGTACATTCCTGATTAAGTTCACGCTGATTAAGGTGCTGGGTGCGGCTTATCTGCTCTATATCGCTTATAAGGGCTTATTCAAGTCCGAAAGTGACGGAGAAGTGAAAAACAAACCTACTTCTTTCTGGAAAACCGTATTAATGGTCGAGCTGATGGATATTGCCTTCAGTATTGACAGTGTCATTGCCGCTTTTGGTGTAAGCGAACAGGTATGGGTTCTGTTCCTGGGTGGTATTATCGGCGTTCTGATGATGCGCGGTGTTGCACAAGTGTTCCTCAAGCTCATTGATAAATTTCCGGAACTGGAACAGACAGCCTTTATTTTGATCGCCATTATCGGGGGTAAAATGCTGGCTGCTGCTTTTGGCTTTCATATGTCGCAGGTTTTATTCTTTGGCATTTTGATTGCCGTCTTTGTAGGCACCATGTTTATTAGCTCGGCGAAAAGAAAGAAAAAGGCCGACGAAGAGGCTTAATGTACAAAGTATAGCGAAATCCCTCCTGAACTTAAGGGGGGATTTCTTTTATACCCGAGGCACAGGGCTTCAGTCAGGCAAGAAAGAGCAAGAGGAGGAGAAGGCCCTGAAATATTTTAATGATTTGACCTCTGAGGAAGTAGAAGCGATCTTTTGTACGCCGCCGTCAGAATTTAATAACCGATCCCCCAAAAGTATATTGGCTTACGCGATAGGGGCGGCTTTGTACATGCCTGCGACCCGTTCGGAAGTAGCGGAAGAGATCAAGAATGGAAAACATGAAGGATTGACGACGGTCATGCTGGATTTGGAGGATGCCATTGGGGATCAGCAGGTCGGGCAGGCGGAACAGTCGCTGGCACAGCAGTTACTTCAACTATTTTCGTATGTACGGACAGGCGTGATGAGTGAACAGAGTTTACCGCTGCTGTTTGTACGTGTGCGATCTGTGGAACAGCTCGAACGGCTACTGAACGGGTTGGGAGAATCTCTGTCGCTACTGACGGGCTTTGTTTTGCCCAAGTTTTCTTCTGACAATGGACGAGCATATTTTGAACTCATTGCCGGATATAACCGGGGTAAGGCTGAACAGAGCATCCCCGTGTTGTACGGATTACCGATCCTCGAAAGCTCCAACATCATTTACCGGGAAACCCGCTGGAATGAGCTGCTGTCGATCAAAGATATTTTGGACGAGTATCAGGAATATGTGCTGAATGTACGAATTGGGGCAACTGATTTTTCCAGCCTGTTTGGCTTGAGACGTAGCCCGGATATTACAATCTATGAAATTGCCGTCATTCGGGATTGCATCGCTGATATTATTAACTTGTTTGGACGCGTAGATTCGGATTATGTCATTTCCGGTCCTGTGTGGGAATATTTCTCTCATCGGGAACGTGTATTTAAGCCTCAATTAAGAGTGTCGCCCTTTGAGGATGCATTTGGTAAGCAGGGACGCAATCTGCGGATGGACTTCATTTCAGATGCGGTGGACGGACTAATACGAGAGGTCATGATGGACAAGGAAAATGGCATCATCGGCAAAACGATCATCCATCCTTCCCATATTAAGCCGGTACAGGCCATGTACGCAGTGACACATGAAGAGTACATGGATGCCCTCGCGATTGTGGAGCGTAATGACGGTAGTCTGGGTGTATTCAAAAGCACCTATGCCAACAAAATGAATGAAATTAAGCCGCATTTAAATTGGGCTCATCGTATTATAAACAGATCAAAAGTATACGGGGTGTTACATGAACAACAACATTTTGTCAGTCTCTTACCCAACCACGAAAACACATCTGCTGCCTATCCTGGAGCAGTTCAGCGTTAAAATTATGGAAACACATAATCCATTCCGCCTTCCTGTAGACAAGCTGTTTGCGATGGCGGCGCGGGTGAACAAGAAGCGTTCGTTTTTGTTTGTCAGCAAGGTGCTGGGCAAGCATATTCCGGTGAGCCCTTACACCTCTCTGCTGAGTGGTGCGGCGCTGGCTATACTGCTGTACAAGGAGCTTGTCCCACAGGCGGGACAACAGATGGATGAGCTGATTGGAGAGGCTGTGAAGGGACTTCTGGATTCGGACTATGCCCAAGAAGCCTATCGTAAGCTGATGGACGAACGTTTGGCTTTTGCGGAGCCGATCAAGTTTGTTGGCTTTGCCGAGACGGCTACGGCGCTGGGACACGCCATGTATCAGGTGTTTGCGGACGGTGCTTCGTATATTCATACGACGCGCGAGGATATTCCGGGTCTTCAGCCGATCATTCGATTTGAAGAAGAACATTCGCATGCTGTTGATCATCGCTGCTATGCGCTGGATGAGCATGCATTTGCGGGAGACGGCCCCATTGTGCTGGTAGATGATGAAATTACGACGGGCAAAACGACCCTTAATATTATTCGGGATATTCAGGCACATTTTCCAAGAAAGCAATATGTGATTGCTTCGTTATTGGATTGGCGGACAGACAGCGATGAGCAGGCTTTCACCGATCTGGAGGCAGAGCTGGGCATTACGATTACGCCTTTAAGCTTGCTCAAAGGAAAGATTGAGGTACAGGGAGTGCCGATGCTGGATCACGCAGAATACGCTGGGCGAGCCGGGCATGCAGAACATGCTGCTACTAGCATAGCAGAGGATACGACAGACGCTTCTGGAATAATTGACCACTGTTTTGCAGAGGATGCGTCTGGTTTTGAACGGGTAGTACACAGCTCGATTTCAACGGACGGATATGCCAATCAGGCTCCTTATTTGAAATATACAGGTCGTTTCGGCCTGCAATCCGTCGATAATGTTGCGTTGGATGCGGAAATTACGTGTACTGCGGAACGATTGAAGAAGCTTCGCTCAGGGCAGCGCACGCTGGTGATGGGTACGGGGGAATTTATGTACATTCCGATGCGGATTGCTGCGGAGCTAGGCCCGAATGTGCATTATCAGTCGACAACGCGCAGCCCGGTTTACCCCCATCGTGAGGAAGGGTATGGCGTAGTTTGTGGTGTACCTTATCCCTCACCTGATGATGGGACGGTGCGCAATTTTATTTATAATGTAGATCCTGGTCAGTATGACGAGATCTTTGTATTGATCGAAAGGGAGTCGGACGCGCAGCGAATGCAGCCCATGCTGGATGCTTTGACCCGTCTTGGCTGCGACCAAGTGCATGTCGTTTATTTTAACCGATTAACTGGGCCGGAGAGTAAAGGAGAGCGGATATGAAGCAGACACTCATTAAGCAAATACAACAGAAGAACATTCATCCGCCCGAACCGTTGGGGAGCTATCCTGCATCGGATGTGACATTTTTATTGAAGGATTTGAGCCGTGTTACGTTGGAAAAAGGGACCGAGGATCGTGAAGAGGCGATTCAGTCGGGAGTCCATTATTCAGAAATGCTTCCGGTGGAATATGAGCCTACAGCGGAGTATATTGCACTGTTTCACGAAACGCTTGACCAATCGGCCGAAAAAGTCGCGTTAGCCGCAGCTTCTGTGGCTGAAATGATTGTGAGAAAAAGGGGCCTGAACACGGCGATTGTTTCGCTTGCCAGAGCAGGAACTCCCATCGGTATCTTGATCAAGCGGTATATTGACTGGAAGTATGGCGTTTCCCTGCCGCATTACAGCATTTCCATTATTCGCGGCAAAGGCATTGACCGGAATGCTATTTTGTATATTTTACAGCAGCATGGGCTGGATATTGAGCTCCAGTTTGTCGATGGCTGGACGGGAAAAGGTGCGATTCGGCAGGTGCTGATTGAGGCTTGCCGTGAGATGAACGCAGATTACGGATTGCGCCTGAATGATGATCTGGCGGTGCTGGCCGATCCGGGTAGCTGCTCGGATACCTTCGGTACACGGGAAGATTATTTGATCCCGAGCGCTTGTCTGAATTCGACCGTATCGGGTTTGATGAGCCGGACGGTATTGCGCGACGATCTGATAGGACCGGACGATTTCCATGGGGCCAAATTTTATGAATCCTGGCGGTCGGTCGACCAGTCCAATACGTTTGTGGATACGGTTTCCGGTTACTTTCAAGACGTGGCTGAAACTGCCGTTGCGTATGCTGAACAGATGACATTGAATCCACCTGTGGTGACGTGGCAGGGCTTACGGGATATCGAGGCGATTCAAGAGGCTTTTGGTATTCGGGATATCAATCTGGTCAAGCCCGGTGTGGGGGAGACGACCCGTGTGCTGCTGCGCAGGGTGCCATGGAAAATCCTGATTGACCGTGAAGATAATCCGAATCTTCGGCATATTATACTGCTGGCAAAGGACCGGGGAGTGCCTGTCGAGGTGTTTGAAGGTCTGACCTATTCCTGCTGCGGGATCATCAAGCCGCTCAAGGGAGGACAAGAATGATCTACGCAAGCGATCTGGATCAGACGCTAATTTACTCCAAACGCTCGCTTGGCGTGCCGTTGGAGTCGCCTGGGCTGCTGCCTGCGGAACACATTGAAGGGGAAACAGCGGCGTTTATTTCAGCACAGGCCCTCCAACTGCTGAAGACGCTGCCGCCAGACGTGATGTTTATACCTGTGACGACTCGCACGATGGCACAGTATGGACGGATCATGGTGTTTCAAACGGAGCTGGTTCCGGCGTATGCCGTGACCAGTAATGGCGGTAACATCATCGTCGGAGGCGAGGTGGATCGGGAGTGGAATCGTCGCATTCACGAGCAGGTACGTCGAGATGGTGCTAATGCGGAAGAAGCACGTCATGTATTCGGACAGGTGCTGCATGAGGATTGGGTTAGGAGTGAGCGTTTCTGCGACGAGTTATTTTACGCATTCGTTATAGAACGAGATCGGATGCCGCTGGAACAGGTGCTGGAGAAGGCGCGAACCATGCGTGAAATGGGCTGGGAGGTATCCATTCAAGGGCGTAAGGTGTATCTGGTGCCTGCGGCCGTGAATAAACAGGCAGCCGTGGAGCATATCCGTAACCTCACGGATGGGGGGCCTATCATTGCGTCCGGCGATTCTTTGCTGGACCGTTGTCTGCTGGACTATGCCGACTATGCAATTGCTCCACGTCATGGCGAACTGTACCGGGAACAGCTGCGGGATGAGCTGGAGGTCAATTACCGTTTTACGGATGTGTCGGGTGTATATGCTGCGGACGAGATTATGGCCTATGTCCATGAAATACAGTTCATTTCAAGACAGAAAGGGGGCAAGGCTCTGTGAAGAAGCTCAAGGTGTATTTTAACCGCTGGTTTTCGGTGGCGTATCATTATATGAATGCGATTCGTAACAATGAGGACGGTATTCCGTTCGAAATCTATGCGACGCACTCGGACCCGCAGCATATGGCATTACAGGCCAGTGATGTGGCTGAGGTGGAGCCGCGCACAAGTGGCGTGGAGTATGCACGTTATTGTGCGGATTTTTGCCAGCGTCACGGAATTGATGTATTTATTCCACGGTGGAATATGCTCGATATTAGCAAGAATCTTCATCTGTTCGACGAAATTGGAACGAAGGTCATCGTATGCCGGGATACCGAACTGCTGGAACAGTTGATGGAAAAGGATTTATTTTACGAATCCATTCGCCAAAAGGATATTGTCACGATTCCCGATTATGCCATTGCCAGCAATGCAGAGCAGTTTAAACAGGCTTATGAGACGTTAACGGCACGCGAGCATAAGGTATGCTTCAAGCCATGTAATGCAGAGGGCGGAATGGGTTTTCGCATCATTGACAACGAGCGTAATCCACTGGAGGAGCTGTTCGGACATGCGCTGAACCATATCTCGTTCGAAGAGGCATATCGTGTATTGTCATCGACAGAGTCGTTCCCCAACCTGATGGTGATGGAGCTGCTGGAGGGCTATGAATACAGTATTGATTGCCTGGCTGACCGAAACGGAAAGCTGCTGGCAGCAGTTCCGCGCAGGAAGGCGGGAGGGCGATTACGGTTGCTGGAGCACCATACCGAGCTGCTGGATGTGGCGCATAAGGTCGCTGATGCATATCACATTCCGTACAATTATAACATTCAGGTAAAATATAACGGCGAGCGTCCCAAACTGCTGGAAATCAATCCGCGGATGTCTGGTGGACTACATGTGTCATGCTTGTCCGGCATCAATTTTCCTTATCTGGCGGTGAAATCGGCTTTGGGTAACGAGGTCGGTCCGCTTCATCCGCAATACGACATTTTAGCCAGTCACATCGAGCAGCCGATCACCATACGTAAATCCTTACATTGACATATGTAGAGTGTGTTTTCTACAATATGGTAAGGGTTTACGTCAGGAGGTACAAGCTATGACGTCAAAAATGTGGGGAACCACGATTGCCGTGGCCAGCTATCTGATTGCGCTTTTGCTAAGTTTTTGGTTACCGTTGTTTGTGTGTTTGGCGATTCCGGTCATTTGCTTAGGGGGATACAACGCCATTATGGCTATCCGCCATCCCCGTCCCAATCTGACGGGTTCCGTTATTCCGGTAGTACAGGAACAAGCTGTTGAGACACAGCAAATTGAAAGGGAAGCCTCGGAACCAACGGAGCCAGTGACTGAGAAACCACGCTTATCAGAACAGGTGAGCAGCGAATTTGCTCAGGTCATGGAGTATCTGGAGGTATTGGAGGATATGGTAATCTCCGAGGGGCAAAAGGATGCGCTCGATAACGAGATCGTCGAGAAGGCATTGGCTCTGTTCGCACGTTTACAGCGGGTGATTCCGCTTTTGCATGAATTAAATAACAGCGAAGTAAACCACACCGTTCGGAGGCTGATTTTGAAGGACCTGAATGGACTGATTAATCCGTTTCTCCGGCTCAGCGGTGATGCCAAGCGAACCAACCGGAGAACGTTATTAAACGGCTTGCGGGATGTGGATAGCAAAATATCGGTGATTGTATCCACGGTGGAGCACAAGGATCTGCTTGAATTACAAACCAAAGCCGAGCTGATTCACCAGCGTTATAGCAGTTTCGAATTGTAGGCTATTTAAGAAACAGCAGCATAGCTGCTCTGAACAATAACTATTAGCCGTTGGTTAACAGTTATTGTGTAGAATAGGAGGTAGCGTTATGGCGACCCCATGGGCTGAATTGAAAAAGAAGACGAACAAAAGGTGACCGAGGAGGCTTCACTGCTCATTCAGAAGGTGTCACAGAGCGATGTCATGAGTCTGGATACCTTAATGGACGACATCGGGAAGCTGGGGGGTTAAAACGCAGGAGCGTGCGGGACAGACTCTTAAAATGCTGGATCGCCCGGTGAACGACCTCATGTCCGGCGACCGGGCCGAAGTATCGAACATGATCTTAAAGCTGCGGGATGAATGCGAAACGCTCCAGCAGAGCAAAAATGTGAGCTTTTTCGGCAAGCTTCTACGGAAAAGCCCGCTGAAGAACTACATTTACAAATATCAGTCCGTCAAAACAAACATCGAGCAAATCATTACAGCCTTGAGAGACGGTAAGGACAATCTGGAAGAAAATATCGTCAGCATGAGGCAGTTGAAAAAGGCTTCCATTGAGGAAATCTACAATTTGCAGACGAAGATCGCCTTTGGCAATCGGTTGAAGGAGCTGTTCGAGACTGAGATTGCCAAGCCGGAGAATGAAACGCGGAAGCCTCATCTGGAACGGGGATTGCGCAAGGTGGTTACTCGCACGCAGTCGATGACCGAAATGATTTTGCTCTACAATCAAGCGATTGCGGCAACGGATATTATTAATGATAATAATGATAAACTGATTGATTCTGTGAATAATGCCATTGATAAAACGTCGAATTTGATCACTGTATCGGCTATGATTGCGATGGCGCTGGCGGATCAGGACAAAATCATTTCAGCCGTGGATGCCACGAATCGTACGATTGAGAATCAATTCAAGGAAAATGCCAAGCTTCTCAAAACGACGACCGAGAGAACGACCGATCTGCTTAGCAAGCCTTCGATGTCACTGGAGTCTGTGAATCAGGCGATTGGGGATTTGGTATCTGCTTTGGATCTGTCCGAAAAATCCAACCGTCAAATTATTGAAAGCTGCCATGATTATACGAGCAAAATGACGGCAATCAACGCCAACCTCAGCCAACGTCTAGGTATAGAAGGGAAGGAACAGCCCAAGAGTTTGAAGGATAAAGATTCTTCCGAAGGACTAAGCTCGTTTCTGAACTGATTTTACAAATGTAAAATAATAGACCTAACCTATTGAAAAGACGCCAGGGCGATCCTGAAAGGCGTCTTTTTTGGTTTGGGGGCAGCTAATAAAGGACATGATAATCATACATAGCAATCTCGTGCATAAACTCTTAAAAAGTGAAATGACAAAGGAGAGAACGAGCGTATGATGTCCTTTATTTTGGGGTGTGTGATTGTCTATCTGCTTGTAGCTGCCAGTAGTGAAAAAGCTGATTCTATCGTGGAATTAAATGATGCTGTGAAATAAATTTTTTTATTGAAAATCATGCATTTTCTGATAGGATAGAGTTAAATATTGGAATCCCAAAGGAGAATGCATGCTGGAATTTTCATTTGAAATCATCGACGAATCGAAAATCAACATTGTGTATCAGTATGGGAGCAGCAGCTTTAATTTCAATTTGTTTTTTAATTACGGTGTATGGACGCTGCATCCTTTTGACGGAATTCTGTTGCAAAACAAGGAAATGTGCCGTCTGATCGTGGCGGACCTGTTTAAGAACAAGGATTTTCATGTCATGCTGGTACGGGAAAATATTTTGTTGTCAGCCTTGCGTACCTCTATTGACCTCAATCTAGAAACCCGGGGAGAGCGATACCAAGAGCAGGAGCCAGATGAGCTGTCTGAATTCGCCGAGGCACACAGCTTTGAAGAGGTGCTGCATATGGAGCAGGATTCCATCCACAAGCGTATCGAATTTTTCCAGAACATCATTCAAAAAATGTATATGGAAGGATTCGGCCCGGAAGACAGCGATTTTAACAAGGTACAAGCTATGATCCGAATTTACAAAGATGCGCATGACCAGCTTGGAGATTTGAGCGACTTTCCCCTGAGAGGCGACGAACGCCGCAGATGGTAGATTAGACGGACTAAGGCAAACATCATAGAGGAGCGTGGGGAATATGAGCGGTATTTCTTTGCTTAAAAAGAATGCGCAACTGGTACTGACTAAAAAGAATCTAACGAATGTGACTGCGAGAGTTGGATTGGTGCTCGATATTTCAGGATCTATGAGAAGTTTGTACAAAAATGGAACCGTTCAAAAGGTGTTGGAGCGAATTGTCGCGGTAGCGAGTTCTTTGGATGATGATGGTGTGCTGGACGTATGGGTGTATGATCACCGTTTTTCGCGTTTGCCGTCCGTTACCGAAAATGACGTTGATAACTATGTTGAAAGACACATTTTGTCCAATGATTATTTGCCCAAGTTCGGTCGTAATGATGAGCCGCCTGTAATGCGGGATGTCATCGCCAAATACACCAAGGAAGAGCCTTTTGCTGATCCGGCTTTTGTTATTTTTATTAATGATGGCGGTGTGAAACGTGGAAAAGGAGACAACATCGACAACGCGGTAATTGATTCGTCAGGAGAACCGATTTTCTGGCAATTTATCGGTGTGGGTGAGTCCGATTTTGGCGTATTAAAAAAGCTCGACAACATAGAAGGTCGTGTGGTAGATAACGCTAACTTCTTTCAAATCCAAGATGTCGAATCCATGGAAGACAATGAATTGTACGAACTACTACTAAACGAGTTCCCGTTATGGCTGGAAGAAGCGAAAGACAAGCATATTTATTAAGCTTAGTAGGCCTTGTAATGTGAGATTTCTACAAAGCTTGAGTTGAAAAATAGATATTAAAAAAAGAGAGTCCCACGATTAAAATGAACTGTGACCCGAAAGATGGACACTTTGAAAAAAAGTGACCTCTCTCGGGTCTCTTTGCGTTTATAATCGGTATACACGAAAGGTTGGGGATACAAAATGGGGAACCGTTGGTCTACCGGTGAGCAAAGGTTTAGTGAAAGTCAGATCCGCCAGATGGAGGATAATACTAACGTATTGCATATTACAGAGCGTTCTATTGCTTACCAACCCACATTCAAGTTGGCAGCTCTAAAGGCCTATCAGGAGGGGAAAACTCCTGCGGAAATCTTCAGGGAGGCAGGATTCAACTTAGATATGATCGGACGGGAGAATCCGAATAGATGCTTAAAACGTTGGAGAAGAACCTTTGCTTCTCAAGGTGAAGCAGGTCTTCTGGAAGAGCAACGAGGAAAAGGCAGCACGGGAAGGCCCGCAGCAGAACAGTCGATGGAGAAGAAGCTTGCACAAGCTGAGGCACGGATAAAGCTCCTGGAAGCGGAGAACGACTTCCTAAAAAAGCTCGAGGCGCTCGAGAGACAAGCCCAGCAGAACCAACGCTGACACCCTCTGAGCGCTTCGAACTCATCCATCGTACCATCCGTAAGCATCAACTTGAGAAGATGACTCATCATCTTTGTAAAATGGCGAATGTCAGTAAAAGCGGGTACTACCGGTGGTTAGCCGCTGAACAAGCACGACAGCTGAGAGAAGAAGCAGACGAACAGGATCTGTTACTCATCAGGGAACATTTTGAAAAACGTAATGGGAAAGTGGGAGCACTTGTTTTAAAAATGTGCTTGGAGCATAAGAGTGGCGTCATCATGAACCATAAGAAAATTCGCCGTATCATGCGTAAATACGGGTTGGTGGCCAAGATACGCCAGGCCAATCCGTACCGTAAGCTTGTAAAGGCCACACAAGAGCACCAGACACTCCCTAATCACCTTAAGCGTCAGTTTGACCAGGGCGAGCCGGAGAAAGTCTTTCTCACAGACATCACATACCTGCACTATGGTCAGGGGCAATGTGCGTATTTGTCCTGTGTAAAGGACGGTGCAAGCAAACAGATTCTTGCTCATTATGTATCCTCGTCCTTAGAAATGACGATCGTAGATCGAACCTTGGACAGGTTGATTCAACGACTGGATGGCAACATTCACCCCGAAGCCACCATCCATTCTGACCAAGGTTTTCACTACACGAATCCGAGGTTCCAAGCTCGAGTTAAAGAGATAGGCTTCCAGCAGTCCATGTCGCGAAAGAGTAACTGCTGGGACAATGCCTCCATGGAGTCTTTCTTCGGTCATATGAAGGATGAACTCGAGTATAGGGACAGCGTTACTCTCCAGGAATTACGGGCACGCATTAATGAATACATGGATTACTACAACACCGATCGGTATCAATGGACATTAAAAAAGATGACTCCTGATGAATACAGGAACCATCTATTAACAGCATAATCTAACTCTTTTCTTTTATGTGTCCACAAATAGGGTCACAGTTCAAAACTCCGCGGAACTCTCTTTTTTTGTATTGTCTAGGGGCAGGCCAAGTTTAACCACTTGGCTTACCCCTCTTTCCACCCCTACACCCTTCTAAAACGTATAGAAGCTCTACGGCGGTTGCCAGCGGAGCGGGCAGAATTGTTCTGAAGAAGCGAAGCGTTCGTCTTTATTCCCGGATTTCACCCTTTACAGGCTCTTATTCAAAAGAAATCCGGGAATAACAGCGATCGGAAGAACAATCTGCACGCGCAGCGCCTACCAACCGTAAGAAAGCTTCTCACACGCTTTAACCTATTCCCATTAAAACCAGCGAGCAAAGCACAAGCCCCGTACCGCATCCCGAGGTGTACACCTTGAGATGTCGGAACACAGACGTTTTCCAGGCAGTTAGAGACTCATCCGAACGCAAGCGTTCGTTTTCCTCCTGTAGTGCCTTGGATTGTCGGATGAACAGATGTCTGATGTCGGCGAATCCCCGCAGGAAGAGGGTGAGAAACCCGCTTTGCAGGACGTGGAAGATTGCGCCGATCACCAAGCCCAGCAAGCCCAACAGGAATAGCAGATTCGCGGTAGCCATATTTTCACGGCCATCCAGAAGATGGGGTGAGGCGTACAGATAGCCAAAGGTACCGATGATCAGGGCCGTTATCCCGAAACGAAAAAACATTATTTTTCGACCCGTTTGGCAAAACGAAGGTCCGGGTTCGAACGAGCGTCAAATACGATGCCTTGAACTTTAGGACTGATCAATGCCGTGTCCGCAGAGAACTGGATCGGGATAATTGGCAGATCCTCCATCAATACGTCCTCAGCCTGATGAAGCTGCTCGAAGCGTTTTGCCGGATCAAGCTCGAAGGTAGAAGATTCGATCAGCTTGTCATACTCCGGATTGCTCCAGTTGGTAAAGTTGTTCGAGTTTTTGGAAGTGTAGTGTCCCAATACGCCGAGCGGATCAAGGAAGTTTCCTTCCCAGCCCATGCGGGCGATCTGGAAGTTCTTTTGTTTAAAGGTATCAATGTACGTTTTCCATTCCTGATTTTCCAGCGTCACTTCAACACCCAGGTTCGTTTTCAGCATTTCCTGAATCGCTTCAGCTACTTTTTTATGCTTGTCCGAAGTGTTGTACTTGAAGGTGATCGGTGGCAGTTGGGCCAAACCTTCTTCTTTCAGACCTTCGGCCAGCAATTGTTTTGCTTTTGCAGCATCAAACTCATAGTATTTCTTCGGCGCTTCATCACGGAAGTCCTTACCGGATGGAGTTGTTGTTCCGTATGGTACGTATCCGTAAGCCGGAGTTTCGCCACCTTTGGTTACGTTGGTCGCCAGGATTTCACGGTCAATCGCGTAAGCAATGGCCTGTCTGATTTTTTTATTGTCAAAAGGCTTTTGTTTTACGTTAAAAGAATACGTGTACACACTGAAAGATGGATGCGACAAAAATTCCTTGTTGCTCTTCTCCTGATCCAGCGTGTCAACGGGAAGACCCAAAATCAGGTCCAGATCGCCTGTTTTGTACATTTGATAATAGGTTGTGGAGTCTTGAACCATTTTAAAGTTAATCGTTGCCATCGTAATGGCATCTTTGTTCCAGTATTGATCGTTTTTCGCCAATGTAATTTGCTCATTATGCTTCCATTCCTTGGCTACATACGCGCCGTTGCCGACAATGGTGTTGGCTTCTGCCGCCCATTTGTCGCTTTTCTCAACCACGGATTGGTTTACGGGCAGATACGCATGACCCACTGCGATCGTTGGGAAGAAGCTTAGCGGTGATTTCAGCTCGACCACAAGGGTTTTGTCGTCCTTGGCTGTAACGCCCACATCTTCGACTTTACCTTTGCCTGTGTTGTAGGCTTCGGCTCCCTTGATGTAGTACAGAGCGGAAGGATCGTAGGCAGCCGTTTTCGGATTCAGGACCCGTTTCCAGGAGTATTCAAAATCCTTTGCAGTAAGCGGATCGCCATTCGACCATTTCGCGCCGTCGCGGATGGTGAAGGTGTATGTTTTGCCGTCAGGAGTTACGTCTACTTTGCTGGCAGCGCCCTCTACGATTTTACCGGCTTTGTCATATGTATACAGACCTTCGTACAGGTTATCAATAACAAAGTAGGACGTTGTATCCGATGCAAAAGCAGGGTCCAGTGTATAAGGCTCGCCACCTGCCAGGTTGGCTGTAATTTCCTGTGGAACATCTGCTTGCGGCGCAGCGGCTGGATCATTGCTTGCTGCTTTGTCTGTATTGCCAGAGCATCCGGCCAAAGCCGTTACTGCCAACAGTAAAATGACAGTCATCCAATGCATTTTTTTCATCGTATAATTCCTCCAATAATTTTGTTAGTTATGCAAAATGTAATTTCAAAAGATAAGGTGCACTGTACCGGGATTTATTCATCCTCCTTTCCGACAGGTATGCCGCGTGTGCGCAGTTCCATAAAGGTACTGCCGTTGGTTCTGCTGTTGGGCGAGAAATTGCGGATCATGGTAGACATCCCTCCTTGTTCCATTTGTACACCTCTGTTATTAATGCTGTGAACGCGGGTCAAGCGCATCCTGGAGCCCGTCTCCGAGCGTGTTGAACGCCAGCATGGTGAGCGAGATCATCAGTCCGGGGAAGAACAGGCGCCACCATTGTCCGCTTAAAATGACCCCGAGTGAATCGTTAGCCATTGTCCCCCAACTGGCGGAAGGAGATTGAATCCCCAGACCGAGAAAGCTCAGGAACGATTCAGCAAAAATAGCCGAGGGGATGGTGAACGTCAGATTCACGATAATGATAGCCGCTGCATTCGGCAGCAAATGCCTGAAAATAATGCGCGAATGGGAGGTCCCCAGGCTGCGGGCGGCTAATACATATTCCTGCTGCTTGAGCTGTAAAATTTGCCCCCGAACGACACGAGCCATACCCACCCATCCAGTGATGGATAGGGCAATAATCATCGTGAGCAGTCCCGGTTTCATAATGACAAGCAACAAAATGATGACCAGCAAATAAGGAATGCTGTACAAAATCTCAATAATACGCATCAGGCTGCTGTCAATCCGGTCGCCCGTTTTGCCACGTCCCGCACAATATCCGGCTATACAGCCGACGAGAATGCCAAGCACCAAATCAATGGCGGCAGCGGCAAAGCCGATCATCAGCGAGATTCTCGCCCCGGCCCAGGTCCGTGCCCATACGTCTCTTCCCAGATCATCCGTACCAAACCAATGCTCTCCCGAAGGAGGAAGGTTCGTCTTTAATAGGGATTGGTCACTGGGTGCATAAGGAACCATGGAAGGCCCGGCAATTGCCAGCGCGATAATAATGATAAGTAAGGAAAGCCCCAGTAGAGAGAGCTTGTTGTTAAAAAGTCTGCGAAGCCGATCCCGCCATAGTGATTCTTTGGGTCTGGACAATATGGGGGCGGGTAGCTGGCTGCGGTCAACGGGACTGAACAGGCTGTCCCTTTCGACAGTGGGTGCTGCTTTCATGTTAATCTCCTTTGCTGACTAATTTGATTCGCGGATCGACAAGACGATAGGAAATATCAATTAAAAATAAGGTGACGACCAGAATGGCACTGTAAAAAATGGTTGTGCCCATAATGACCGGATAGTCCCGGTTAAATATACTGTCTACAAAGTATTTACCGATGCCGGGAATGGCGAATATTTTTTCCACAACAAAGGTACCTGTAATGACGGAAGCGAACAGGGGTCCGATGAAGGACAGCACGGGAATTAACGCGTTGCGTAATCCGTGACGGATGACTACGGCCCAAGAGGACAGCCCTTTCGCCTTGGCGGTGCGTATGTATTCCTGATGCATCACTTCAAGCATGCTTGTCCGCATGAAGCGGGCGATGACGGCGAGAGGTGAAACGGCCAGAGCCAGCGATGGAAGCACCGTGTGCTGCCAGGTTCCCCATGAGGCGACCGGGAGCAGATGCCATTTGACGGCGACATATTTGATTAAAAGCGGTGCCCAAATGAAGCTGGGCACGGAAATACCGACAATGGCAATAAACATCGAAATATAATCCAATGGTCGATTATGATGTAAAGCAGCCAGCGTTCCAAGCGCAATACCCGCAATAATCGCAACTACGATGGATTGAATGCCGAGCAATGCGGAAGGTGGGAAACCTCTGGCAATGAGCATGTTTACGTCCGTCGTTTTCGATTGAATAGATGGGCCCATATCCAGCACCAGCAAATTTTTCAGATACAACACATACTGTACGGCAAGCGGCTTGTCCAGATTGTATCTGGCACGCATGTTTTGCAGCACTGCTTCCGGAATCGTTTTAGAATCGTTCGAGAATGGGTCCCCCGGAATGATGTGCATGATGATAAACGTTAAAGTGACGATAATCCACAATGTAACGAGCATCGTAAAAAGACGTTTTAAAATGTACATGGGGCTTTATTTCTCCTGTCTATCAAGCTGATTTACATACTATTGCTGCTAAATTTATGAAATAAATAAAAGTATATAAGAATACTAGGAAATGATAAAACGGTTTTGGCAACGTGTCAAGGTAAGGTTTTACATTATAGAACATTGGTCAAATTTTCGTCACAGGTTTTCCATTTTTATAAGGCCAAGATTCCGCTCCTTCCTCTCGACGAGTATCCTGTGGTATGTTATGATGATACTCTGATAACGTGTTAACGAACTAAAGCGTTTGCCGCCTGTCCTTTGGATAGGGAGGTTACCATTGCTGGAGGGAATAAAATGAAAAAAACAGCCATGTTCACAATGATGATTGGATTGATTATGATCGTTTTGGCCGGATGTTCCGGTGGTAAGGATAACAGCAAGCTGATTATCGGAATTGATGATAAATTTGCACCGATGGGTTTTAGAGATGAAAATAACGAGCTAACCGGCTTTGATATTGATTATGCCAAAGCGGCTGCGGAGCAAATGGGCAAGCAAGTGGAATTCCAGCCCATTGACTGGTCTGCCAAAGAATCCGAGCTGAACAGCGGCCGTATTGATCTGATTTGGAATGGTTATACGATTACGGATGAGCGTAAGGAAAAGGTGCTGTTTACGAAGCCGTATCTGAAAAATAGTCAGGTGATCGCGCTCCCGGCCAAATCCAACCTCTCGAAGCTGGACGATCTGGCGGGCAAAAACGTAGGTCTTCAAACGTTGTCCTCGGCAGCCGATGCACTGGATGCGAACCCGATCAAGAGTAAGCTGAAACAGGTGTCTGAGTATCCCGATAATGTGCTTGCGTTGACCGATCTGAAAACCGGACGTCTGGATGCGGTTGTCATTGACGAAGTGGTAGCCAAATACTATATGTCCAAAGAGCCAGGAACGTATAAACTGCTTGGCGAATCGCTTGCCCCTGAGGAATACGGCATCGGCGTGAAAAAAGGAAACGACGAGTTGCTGACGCAGTTACAATCCGCTCTGGATGAGCTGCACAAGAACGGCAAAGCCGCTGAAATTTCGAAAAAGTGGTTTGGTGAAGATAAGGTACTGAATTAATACGTAGCGTATTGAACTAAGGGTTTAGGAGTCGAAGGTTATGAGTATGGATTATATTTTACGAATTATGAAGCCTATGCTCGAAGGGGCGCAGATGACCGTTATTTTATTTTTCATCACGCTCATCTTGTCCATTCCGCTGGGATTTATCGTTACGTTGCTGGCGAAAAGCCGGATTAAGCCGATTGCCTGGCTGATGCATACGTACATTTATGTCATACGGGGCACACCGCTTCTGCTGCAATTGCTGTTCTTCTGCTTTGGTCTGCCGATGCTGCCTGTGATCGGGGAGTATCTGGTGCTGGACCGGACAACGGCTGCGTTGCTGGCATTTGTGCTGAATTATGCGGCTTATTTTGCTGAAATTTTTAGAGGCGGGATGTTGTCGATTGATAAAGGGCAATTTGAAGCTTCACAAGTGCTGGGCCTGAGCAAGTCGCAGACGCTGATTAGAGTCATTGTGCCGCAAATGGTACGGATTGCTTTGCCTGCGGTCACGAATGAGGCGACAACACTGGTGAAAGATACGGCGCTGCTATATGCGGTAGCTGTACCGGAACTGCTGCATTTTGCGAATACGGCTGTGAACCGTGATTTTACGATTGTGCCTTATTTTGTAGCGGCTATGATCTATTTGTTGTTGGCTTTGGTGCTGACGCTATTCTTTAGGGCGCTGGAAAAACGTTTTAAATTCGAGTAAAAGGAATGTCGGGATATGAACACTAACGCAATAGAAGTAACCGATTTGAAAAAATCCTTCGGTAAGCTCGACGTTCTGAAAAGAGTGAGCTTTAACGTCAAGGCGGGTGAGGTCGTTGCGGTCATCGGTCCTTCTGGCTCGGGGAAAAGCACCATGCTTCGCAGTCTGGTTCATCTGGAAGATGTGACGGGCGGGACGATCCGCATTCATGATAAAGCATTGGTGGAAAATGGTCAGTACGCCCCGGCAGGCGACATTAAGGGCATTACCACCGGGATGGGCATGGTGTTCCAGCATTTTAATCTGTTCCCTCACTTGACGGTACAGGATAATCTGGAGCTGGCACCAAAGCTGGTGAAAAAAACGAGCAAGGCCGAGCTGCGCCGTCAAAGCGCTGAATTGCTGGCTAAAGTCGGCTTGGCGGATAAAGCGGATGCGTATCCGTCCCGACTGTCGGGCGGACAGAAGCAGCGTGTGGCGATTGCCCGGGCAATGATGATGAACCCCGATATTTTACTGTTCGACGAGCCGACTTCGGCCCTAGATCCCGAGCTGACGGGCGAGGTGCTGCGAGTCATTAAAAAGCTGGCTGAGGAGCATATGACGATGGTCATCGTGACCCATGAGATGAACTTTGCGAGAGATGTGGCGGATCGTGTCATTTTTATGGATAATGGCGAAATTGCGGAATCCGGTACACCAGAGCAGATTTTTGGTAATCCGCAGCTAGAGCGGACCAAGGTGTTTTTGAATCGGGTGGGGGATTAAAAATATAGTTGTTCTCAGGAGAGGCGCTGCGCTGACCGACCACCTGTGCAGGCAACCTATTTTTAAGCAGGTGGTATAGGCACGTATCAGGTCGTTAAGTCGACCCCGCCATGGTCAAGGAACGACTGGCCCAATATCGAGCGGCAGAAGCGAAGTAAAGGGATTTGCATACAAAGCAAAGCACTTCAAGGCAAAAGATTACTTTTGCCGTTTGAAGTGCTTTTTTCTGAACTCATATACCGGGAGCAATTAGAAAACTGGATTTAATTATTTTGGTTTTTTACTCCCCACTCACATAACCCTTCCAAAGTAGGTAATAGTGTTTCCGCTTTATCTGTGAGACGGTACTCGACTTTAGGGGGAACTTGGGGATACTCTTTCCGATTCACCATACCATCCGCTTCCAATTCTTTAAGCTGTGAACTCAATGTTTTATAAGTAATAGCTCCTATCTGTCTTTTCAGATCATTAAAGCGAACCGGTTGGTTTTCTGCTAGGAGGTAAATAATAACCATCTTCCATTTCCCACCAATAACTGACAATGTATAACCAAAAGGGGTATCTTTAATATTTTTAACTTTACCTTTATATTCAGCCATACTCATATTTACACTATCCTTTCCGGTAGTATCTATCCAAATAGTGCGTACTACTTTTTTATTTGCGTTCATTTTATACTAACATTACTTTGAAATAAAGGAGAGAAAAAAATGACTAATGCCATAACCTACAATCACGGTGTTGCATGGGAAGAAGCTTTTGGCGTCACCCAAGGCTACAGCGTCAACGGCACCATCTACATTTCGGGACAATTTTCCCACGATATGCAGGGCGCGTTCGTTGGCGAGGGCGATATCAAGGCACAGACCCGGCAGACACTAGAGAATCTCGATCACGTGCTGGCGGGATTTGGTGTCACGAGATCGAACATCGCTGAGGTCGAGGTCTATCTGACAAACCCGCAAGAGCATTTCGAGCAGTGCGTCGTTCTGTTGAAGGAGTATGTGGGAGACCATCGACCAGCCGCCACCCTCATCGGTGTGTCGGGTTTGGCGTTCCCTCACCAACTGGTTGAAATCCGCGCCGTCGCACACACTGACTAATTCGGCCACCGCGGTCGGCGCAGCACCGGGCGGTGGGCTTCGAGAAGGCGCGACCGCTATTGGTTAGAAGCGGAAGGGTCGTCGGATACTGAAATCCAGCACCATACGCTGGCGCAAAACTGCACTGCTCGCGGGGGAGTTTTACGCCAGAAAAACATTTAATTTAAAGAATCTGTCTGGAGAGATATCTATTTTAAATAAATAAACTCATAAACAGAATTACAATGGAATAAAGATCGGCTTAATCACAAAAATACACTCACGCACTTTATGTTTGCGAGGGTGTATTTTTATGTGGCAGCAAGTGCAACTATTCTGTTATACGCTTCCTCGTTGTACGTTTTCCTCTTTATGTGTTTTTAATGAAACCATCCATTAAATGCTACGTTTATAACTGAGGACATTGTCAATCTTCATGGTTTATTACCATCAACAAATTACTTCTCCTCGCTAAATACTTCAATCATCGTTAAGGCTCCCGTTCGATACCCGTGGATGAATGCTGCTGCGGAGTGCAGGGAGGTTGACTCGTTTAATAAATCAAATATGACTTCCATTTGCTCAAAATCGACTTCTGATAATTTATTTTTCAGCATCTCCATATGTTCACTAATTTTTTGATTCACTTTTTGAGACTCAGGATTGGTAGACTTTATTTGTTCACTGGGATGCCAATTCCCATCTTAACTGTGTTGTGGTACTTACCGTCGACAGAATTTTGTTCTTTTTTTAATATGCCTTCGATCTCAAACCCCAGTTACCAATGGCAACTTCTTTAGTTTTACGATTAAATGAATATCTAAGAAATCCGACATAAAGATAGATTCGCATATTGCTCGAATTAATTAAAAGCAGCGAAGACCTTCTTCCAACGTTACGAACCCGATTACTCTTCAACGGGTTCTATAAAATTCAAAGAAAGCTAAACATAATAGAGTTAAAGCTTTAATTTGCTAGGTTTTTATGTAAGCGCTATCATTCTATAATTTACTCAGAAAGGAGGTAAAAGTAAAAAAAACGGGATATGGCACGGATAAGTGATGTGCTGCAAAGAGAATCAACCAACAAGCAGGTGTATGGGACAAACACAAAAATTTTAGGAGGTAAAGTATGTTTAAGTTTAGTAAGAAAATGATGACAGTAGTTCTTGCAGCTTCTATGAGTTTTGGATTTTTTGCAGCAACCTCAAATGCAGCGACAGATTATTGGCAAAATTGGACCGATGGCGGCGGGACGGTCAATGCTGTTAATGGATCAGGCGGTAATTACAGCGTGACATGGCAAAATACCGGGAATTTTGTTGTCGGCAAAGGCTGGACTACCGGATCACCAAACAGGACGATTAACTACAATGCTGGCGTCTGGGCGCCGTCTGGCAATGGGTATTTGACTCTCTACGGGTGGACGAGAAACGCACTCATCGAATATTACGTCGTTGATAGCTGGGGGACTTATCGACCTACCGGAACGTATAAAGGTACGGTGACCAGTGATGGGGGCACATATGACATCTACACAACAATGCGATACAACGCACCTTCCATTGACGGCACACAAACGTTTGCTCAGTACTGGAGTGTTCGACAGTCGAAGAGAGCGACCGGGGGCAACTCCGCGATCACTTTCAGTAACCACGTGAACGCATGGGCGAGCAAAGGAATGAATCTGGGAAGTAGCTGGTCTTACCAGGTGTTGGCGACAGAGGGGTATCAGAGTAGCGGGAGCTCTAACGTAACGGTGTGGTAACCAATCAACTGCAAGCTGTTCAACGAACAGGCGCGGTTGGGACTGTCTCACGGGATAAGCGGGTTTTGAGAGCTGTCTGATAGATAGGGTTTAAATGAATCGATCATGGAGGACTCCCCGAGCCCTAAGCATTGTAGACAGGCCGATGGCCGTTCCCCTCCAGTCTATCCGTCAGTTCGGATGCGTTGTGGGCTGTTTTCCTGCCAGGCGAACGGCCTTCGACGCTGCTGGAGGCGAGTTGCAGGCCGTTATGGCCTATCATTTTTCCAATCAGCTTAAAGGAGATATATCAATGAGAAAGCTATTAATGTTCCTTTTAATAGCAACAATGGTTGTGATCAGCGCTTGTTCACCAGATAAGCCTGAAAAAAAGGATAACCTTGTGTACGTGGAAGGTGGGGCTTTTCAGAACAACAAGTCCAACCACTCTGGAAAAAACGTGACTCTATCGAACTTTTATATCGGTAAATACGAGGTAACTCAAAAAGAGTGGGTTGAAGTCATGGGAAGTAATCCCTCACAATTCATAGGCGACAAGATGCCAGTAGAAATGGTGAGTTGGTATGACGTTGCGGAGTACTGTAATCAAAGAAGTATACGAGAGGGTTTAAAACCGTATTACAACATAGACAAGGATAAAAAAGACCCGAATAATAAGAATGATAACGATAATATAAAATGGACAGTAACGATTAATGAGGGAGCTAACGGTTACCGATTGCCTACAGAAGTGGAGTGGGAATATGCTGCAGCCGGAGGTCAGGCGAGCAAGGGCTACACATACAGTGGAAGCAATAATGCCGACGAGGTCGCATGGTATTGGAAAAACGCCGGAGACAAATACTTATCTGGAGACTGGAACTGGCCTATCATAGAGAGCAACCATAATAAAACAAAATCGATCGGTACCCGGAAACCCAACGAGTTAGGAATTTACGATATGTCTGGCAACGTAAGGGAATGGTGCTGGGACTGGTACGGAGATTTGGATAGTCAAAGCGGTTCCTTCCGGGTAGTGAAGGGCGGCGGTTGGATTGGCAACGTCAGCAACAACGAGATATCCTTCCGAGGCAAGTTCGATGCGAATGGCTTTGGTCCCGATCAAGGGTTTCGTGTAGCTCGTAAAGAATAATTGGAACAAGTCACACCAAAATATTGTTAAACGAATTTAAAACAATAGCTTAATTAACATGAAGAGACGGCAATCGTTAAAGTGGCTGCCGTTTTCTCAACTAACGGGTAGTTTACCGTAATAACCCCCCCAGTAAAATTAGCTGACTCTGAGGGGCTCTTCATCTTTTTTCGATTGGTTATTTGAAGAAGCCTTTTTATTGAATGCCATTAACAAAATCAGTCCGATGATACATATTACACCAATCCATTGGAAAAATCCAAAAGGCTCTTTTAACCAAAATGCAGTTGTTAAAACAGCAGCTACTGGTTCCAAACTACCTAGAAGGCTCGTTTCTTTTGGTGAAAGACTTTGTAAACTTTCTATATAGAACCAAAATGCTATCATTGTGCCGAATATGATAACGAATACTAAATATAAAGAGGTTTCTAGTGTCAAGTTTTTAAAGTCTATATGCCAAGGTGGATGGATAAAACTTAATCCGAAACCGCCGATGATCATAGCCCAACCAACAATGACGAGGGAATCGTATTGCTTCAAAAGAGGAATTGCGTACAAGGTATAAAAAGCCATCGCTATTCCCGATAAAAGCCCCCAAATTATTGCGATTTTCGGCACGGATAGTTGTGAAATGGAGCCGTTTGTTAATAAGAAAAAAACAACCAGCTAAAGCAAGGATAATAGCTGACAAATCCTTTCGTGTTAAGACCATGTGTTTCCGCAGAATTAAATAGATGATAATCATTATGGGGGCTAAATACTGTAATAGCGTTGCAACAGCAGCATTTCCAGTTTTGATCGATGCCATATACGTATATTGAACCGAAAGCATACCGACCAAACCGAAGACAATGAGTTGAAAAGCTCTCCTTCTATTTTTCCATACACCCCATATTTGCGAATGGTCTTTTACAAAAAAATGAACGGTCAAAAGTAAAACACCAGCTATGAGCAAACGTGTTGTTACAAGCCAATTTATATCGATTGTGAATTGTTGAAAGAGTTTTTTTGAAACGGTGCCACTAATCCCCCAAAATATAGCTCCTGTTATAACAAGAAATAATCCTGTTCTTCTAGCTGAATTACCCATGAATATTCTCCACCTTGAAATATAATAATAGTGTTATGATAGGTGAAAAATCTTTTTAATTATACCTATATTTGCTGTTAAAATATAAATATATTGAGGTTGTGATGATTTGCAAATAAAAAATTTCATGATTGACCAAAACTTAAAAGAACTAACTGAGCATCGAACGGTCGTACTACCGATTGCGTGTTACGAAACAACGATTAACCAAAATATACATAAATATATACCACTTCATTGGCATGATGAAATTCAATTTGTTCTGATTGTAAAAGGGGAAGCAATTTTTCAAATAAATGAAGATAAACTAATAGTACGACAAGGTGATGGGATATTTATAAATAGTGGCTGCCTACACATGGCGGAAGAAAAGAATGAATCGGGTTGCGTCTATATCTGTTTAAATGTTTCTCCTCATTTCGTTTTATCACAAGAGCTTTACACAACCTATGTAACCCCTTATATCCAAGCGACTAATTTACCTTATTTATACATAGACCCTAATGAGCCTTGGGGGAAAAACATTTTAGATGCCATTTTGAAAATTAATCAATGTATTCAACAAAAATCACCATACTTTGAAATCGATATCACCATGCATTTAACATTAATTTGGAAAAACTTAATCATTAATGGCTTTCAATTAGAATACGACCAGATGGAAATGGTAAAGAGTCATCGGATCAAGCAAATGTTGAATTGGATCTATTTACATTACGCTGAAAAAATCACATTAGATGATATTGCAAGAGCTGGTCAATTGAGCCGTTCTGAATGCTGCCGATATTTCAAACGAATTTTAAAGATAACCCCGTTAAATTATGTAATGGATTATCGCATTCAAAAAAGTTTAGTCTTACTACAACAATCAGAAACTAACGTTACAGAAGTTGCCTATAAGGTTGGATTTAACAGTACAAGCTATTTTATAGAAAGATTCAGAAAGGCGATGAATATGACACCATTAGCCTACAAAAAATTAAAAATGGATGATTGCTAATGTTGTCCCAAATTTTCATTGTCTACAAAATGGAGCTTGACCAATACAGAGCAATGTGGGGCTTCACTTGCAGAAGCAAGAGCGCCGTATGGTAGTAATAGAGCGGTCATTGCTGCCAAGATTGCGGTTTTAGTCATTATTTTGATTGGTTTCATAATTATTGAAATTCTCCTTTTTCAAAAAAATTTTAGGGTGGGTTATCGTTATGAGCAAATTTGAAATAAACCTAATTAAGTATTTGTCTTATGGATTTATGGTAGGCATATATTATTCCTTCATCAAAGGCCCAACACAGTCGTCTACAGTTAACGGTGTGACTAAATTCTTCACTTTGCCTGCGTCTGATTTTATTTTTAGTGCATTATCAACCTCATTTCTAGTAAGTCTTATTTTTGGAATATTGTATTTTTTAGTGTTTTTAGACAAGAAAAGGAATAAATAGATTTCACCTTTATATTCCTTTATTGAAAATTTTTATTTTAGCTATAGTCGAAAACAAAAAGAACCATCGATGCCGGGAATTTCCGAAACACCGATGGTTCTCCCGACGTTCCGTATTTGGGTTTTAAACTTGAATTTACGGCGAATCAAATTTTTGAGGTTTTACGTGATTCTGAAATCCGAGTAGGAACTAAAGAAAATGCAAAGCGAGGTATGTTTGTTAGCCGGATGGAGCTGCCTTTGTTGGATTCGGTCATCAGGTTAGCTCGTTTGTTGGACAACCCGAAGGATATCCCAATACTTGCGCCGCTGTTTATTAAGGAAATTCTGTATAGGGTTATGCAAGGTCAGCATGGGGTTAGACTCGAACAAATTGCAATAGAGGGCAGCTCTGCCCATCAAATAAAAGACGTTATCGAACATATCACTAATAACTATGAAAAATCATTTCGGATTGAGGAGCTTGCGGAAAAAGTGAATATGAGTGTCTCGTCGCTACATAGGCACTTCAAAGAGATAACCGCTATGAGCCCTATTCAGTTCCAAAAAGAATTGAGGCTTCAGGAAGCCCGTCGCCTATTATTAATCGAATCAGCAGATGCCACTGATGTGGCATTTCGAGTAGGCTATGAAAGTCCTTCGCAATTCAGTCGTGAGTATTCCCGAATGTTTGGCTTTCCGCCTAGACAAGATATAAAGCGTCTAAAAGCATAAAAAGGTTCAAAATATAACGAAACCAGTTAAGGGAAGGGAAATACTTTTACGGAATGTAAGCAAAATTTAATTTAATTCGGGGTTCAACTAACGGGAAACGATAGTTGAATATAGAACAGGGAGCCCACCGCCGCGGAAAATGCTCCCTCTTTCATTGAAGTAACGGGCAGATTAGTGCAATATCCGTCAAATTAAATAGACAAAAAAATTGACTTCGAGTGTACTCGAAGCGGTAGACTATCTTCTAAGGTCATGCATGAACTTTTGACGCTGATTTGATATGTTCTGGTATATCGTATTTTTCTCCACATTCTGGGTTATTGTTAACTGGATTCCAGGTATCGTCCAATTGACCAGCCAAGACACTTTCGTAGTAAGCCTTCTTCTCTTTTATGTGCATTAATTGAAGGTTGTATTCATGAATCTTCGCTTCTAGTTCTTTTTCTTGTTTTACAACAAGCTCAGCCCTTTCAGGAATCGTCTCATCACCTTGCAAACACATAGCAATGTAATGTTTGACTTCTGAAATCGGCAATCCTGAAATACGAAAGCAATGCACCATTCGCAACCAATCCAGATCATGGTCAGAGAATAAGCGATTGTTTCTGCCGTCTCTCGAAACGAATGGTATTAATTGTTGGTCATCATAGTAACGAATCGTATGTTTTGTAAGGCCAGTTATTTCAGATACATCTTTTACCGTATATTTAGGTTCATGTAATGTCTGATTCAAAATTTTGTGCCTCCTTGCTATTGACTTCGAGTTGCTCGAATACTTTATGATGTCATTGTACCAATGTTGTGAGCGCTCATCAACTGGTAATCTCCTTTATCATTCCCCGACAAGGAATAGAGGATTGTTTGTTTGACTACTTTGGGAATGCGAATAAACGCTTTAACTTAAGACAACAATTACTACAGTTTATAAATGAATAATTAGAAAGAGGTTGGAAAATGAACACAAAATATAACAACTTGCTTGAATCCTTCTCATTCAAAAATGGAATAACCCTTAGAAATCGTGTCGTTATGTCACCTATGACCACTTGGTCCAGTAATGACGATTACACGATTTCAGATGAAGAAGTGAAATATTACAAAAAAAGAGTGAATGGCGTTGGTCTAGTTATAACAGGATGTACGCATGTACAACCAAACGGTATAGGTTTTACGAATGAATTCGCCGCTTATGACGATAAATTTATTCCAAGTTTACGGAAATTGGCGGATGGGGCGAAAAGCGGCGGAGCTCCTGCGGTACTTCAAATTTTTCACGCAGGCAACAAAGCACTGCCGGATCTTACGCCAAATGGAGATGTGGTTAGTTCCAGCGCTGTAGAGACGGAAGCAACTGAATTTGCTCCTTCCGTTTTGCCGAGAGAACTTTCGCACGCTGAAATATTGGAAGTGATTCATGCGTTTGGAGAAACAACAAGACGAGCCATTGAAGCAGGGTTTGATGGCGTTGAAATTCATGGTGCGCACGGATTTTTGCTTCAAAACTTTTTTTCTCCTTTCTTCAACAGACGTGAGGATCAATGGGGAGGATCACTTGAAAACCGCCTGCGTTTCCCACTGGAAGTAATTAGGGAAATGAAAAACGTCATTAAAAAACATGCTACAAAACCGTTTATTTTCGGCTACCGAATTTCTCCTGACGAACATCAAGAAGGCGGTCTAAGAATGAAGGATACCTATGTATTGATTGACCGACTGATTGAAGCTGGTGTTGATTATGTGCATGCTTCACTAGCTGATGCTCTTTCTTCAAAGCCAGTCGATAGCCAAGATGAAAAAACGTATCTTGAGTTGATCGTTGAACATGTAAATAGCCGGGTTCCCGTACTGGCTGCTGGTTCTATGGTAACCCCGGATAATGTTGCAACAGCATTAGATAAGGGTCTTACCCTAGCTGCGATTGGGCACGCCTTAATCATGAATCCAGACTGGGTAGAAAAGGTTCAAAATGGACAAGAGTCGGAAATCCAAACAGCGATAAAGGCTTCAAAAGTTAGTGAGCTTGAGCTTCCGGAAAAACTTTGGGGTGTCATCCAAGCTTCAGGTCCATGGTTTAATATCGAAGAATAACATTTTTAGCGTTATCACGTTTTCATTAAGAAAGGATGTCAATTATATGTCGAATATTGAAGGTAAGGTTGTAATTATTACAGGTGCCTCTAGTGGGATTGGAGAAGCTACTGCCAAAGAACTCGCATCCAAAGGTGCGAAATTGGTACTAGCCGCACGTCGTGAAGATCGTTTGAAAATTCTACAGAATGAGATTCAAAAAAATGGTGGAAAAGCGATCTATAAAGTTACAGATGTCGCTTCCCAAGAACATATGGAAGAGCTGGCTAAATATACGCTCCAAGAATTTGGGAAAATTGATGTGATGATCAACAATGCAGGAGTAATGCCCTTATCCGCAATCTCTGAGATCAAGATCAGTGAATGGGACAAAATGGTTGATGTTAACATCAAAGGTGTTCTTTATGGTATTGCTGCTGTTCTTCCGTCCATGAGAGAAAGAAAAGAAGGGCATATCATTAACGTTTCCTCCATAGCTGGTCATTTAGTATTCCCTGCTAGTTCAGTTTATAGTGGTACAAAGTTTGCTGTGCGTTCCATTACAGAAGGCCTTCGTAGAGAAGAGTGTATCAACAATATTCGAACGACTATTGTCTCGCCAGGATCGATTGATACAGAATTAACAGCAGCAATTTCAAACTCAGAGTTAAAAACTGCAATTAATGAGAATATGAAAATTGCTATCGAGCCTTCTAACATTGCTCGTGCCATAGCATTTGCAATTGAGCAGCCAGCCGATGTAGCAATTAATGAGATGATTATTCGTCCAACAATTCAAGAACTATAAAAATAGAAAAATCATGTGATGTGTTGATACTGCCCTAAAAAATAGATTTTGGGGCAGTATTTATATTTGTACGGTTTACATGCCTCTTGCTATTGCTATGGGATAGACATGATTTTGTTAGCCTTCGGAAATAGACATCATTACTGAGGGAAGAAACAGGGCTGGAACCCAAAACAAAAAAGTACACCAAATAAGCCTTCACCTTTTTCTAAAAACAAACTCATCTCCCATTCAACTAACGGGACACGATAGTTCAATGATAAAGTGGTGGTCTGGAAATTTTCGAAGTTCAGTTACAGTTAATAGGGCTTTTTTCATTGTCTACAAAATGGGGCTTGACCATACAAAGCATGCCATTGGAATAAGCCCAGCTGATAGATTCTTTCAGCAGATTTTTCCCCATACTCTAATCCAAAAATTCTTTACATGCGCAGACTCCAAATTCTACTTTATGAGCGAATCTATCTTAATAAATACCTTCGCCTCTTGAAAACCCCATGATTCGATCACCCACTACAGCAACTAAAAAAAATTTCTCGGTTTCACGGTGTCCGTTTGTATAATCTGTTCAAACCCTGGCATATCTAAAAATGCCTCCCCTTGCTCTCTATCTAAATTCCTGTCTCTCCATCATCTGTAATCTTAATTCAGATCAATCTGTCGTAGCTTTGTTGATTGCCGACCTAACGGTATAATGCAGACCATTCACATAAAATTCTCACTTGTTTATGACCATGATTTACTCCATTCCTTTTGAGTTGATGTGTCCAACTTGTTCTATTCTTTAGTATACTTTTATAATGAAAAAAGGAGCAGGAGGGGCAACCTTTTTGCTCCTTTTTCTTTACAAATCTAGAAGGCTGCAAGCCTTCTTGCCGCTCGGCACTTGTAGTCCCCCTGCCGCCCCAATTCCCTAAAAAGGGCGATGACTTTACGGTGGTCGGTCAGCGGAGCGGGCAGAATTGTTCTGAAGAAGCGAAGCGTTCGCCTTTGTAACGGGATTTTAACCTTAACAGGTGTTATATAAATAAAAAAATCCCGTTACAACAGCGATCGGAAGAACAATCTGCACGCGCAGCGCTCGCAACTCACCGTCGTAACTCATCCCACTATAGGTTGAAATTATATATAAATCGGTTGAAAATGTTGATTTTACCAATGGACAAGTATTTGTACAATGGAGTTGTAACGCTTACATTTCCAAGGAGGTTGCGGCGAAATGAAGAGAGTTCAGGCGATTGGCAAGCAAATCAGGACCCCAAGATCCAAAAGGAGGCCGTATTGATGAAATTTAAAGGAATATTGGCAGCATTTTTGTTTTTAACCGCGGCGTCTGTACTATTTGGGACGCATACGGCGGAGGCCTATGAACTATCCAATGACAAGCTGACGATTCAGACAGGCGAGCATGGCGAAATTTCATCCATCCGTATCAAGGGAGATGCTTTCCCGACAGAGTACGTGATGAACGCAACGGTAACACCCGAACAGAATACCGCGGATCATCAGTGGCTGGGTGAGCTGATGTTCACGTACCGACTGGACGAAGGCAGCTGGACGAAGGCTTGGACGAACAAGTCGGCAGATGCACGCAAAATCACGACCAGTGGCAACCGCGTCACCGTCACGTATGAAAACTCAAGCAACGCAGAAGGCATTCGCAATTTTAAAGTCATCGAAACGTATTCAGCGGAGTCGAACGGTTCGGTGTTGTGGAATATACAGGTACAGAACACAAGTGGCAAAAAGTTGGAGATTGGCGATTTTGGCCTGCCTTTGCCATTCAATGAGCAGTGGACGAACGGTGATGCGATTTACGAGACCAGAGTCGTAACGCATTCCTTTGTCGGCAACAACAGCTCCTATATTACGGCTGGACGTCCCAGCGGCATTGGTTCTTCGCTGCTGCTGATTCCTGATTCCTCAACGGGTGCGGGCTTTGAGTATCAGGATCACTGGCGGGATGAGGAGCATCCGGGCAGCAAATGGGCCTGGAATCCGGCGAATGAAGGCAAATGGCTGGAGGGACTGAATGTATTTTATATTCACTCCAATGTGATTAAGTCCACCAACCGTGGATATTTGCCCAACACAAGTCTGATCCTGAACCCCGGCCAAAGCCGCAACTATGGCTTCAAGTTTCTGGCAGTGAAGGATGAGCATGATGTGAAAGATACGTTGTATCAAGAAAACCTGGTGGATACAACGGTTGTACCGGGGATGATCGTGCCTACGAATCAGAAGGCGAAAGTGGATCTGCGTACCAAGCAGGCGATCAGCAAGGTAACCTATCCAGATGGAACCGTCATTCCGCAGACGGACAGCAAGACTGGAGGGCACCACATCTATGAACTGAAATTCACCAAGCTGGGTCCAAACTTCATCACAGTGGAGTATGGAAACGGCAACAAGACTGTTTTACAGTTTTATGCCATCGAGCCGATTGATTTGGCGCTGCAACGGCACGCTACGTTTATGGTAGATAAAACCCAGTGGAATGTACCGGGTGATCTGCGCGATAAAGTCTTTGACGATTGGATGATGCATACCAAATCCAAGCGTAACATTTTCAACGGATACTGGGGCTGGGGGGATGATTGGGGTCTGACCCACGGACAGTTCCTGGCTGAGAAAAACACACTGTCTCCGGTTGCCAAAGAGGTACGGGCGGTAGACGATTATTTGGAGACGGCCATCTGGACGAATCTGATGAACGGGCATCATGAGGATTATTTGATTCATGATTTCCTGATGCCAGAGCCGAACGATACACCAACCTATCGGGGGTACGCTTACCCGCACGTATACAACACGTATTTCAGCATGTACAAGATTGCGAAGGAATACCCGGATCTTGTCACTTACAAGCAGCCGAAGGAAACGTATTTGCTGCGGGCGTATAACATTTTCAAAGCATTGTACGAAGGGCCGGTTGCTTACAACTGGGAAACGGGCTTGATGGGCGAACTGACTACACCGGATATTATTCAGGCACTTCATGATGAAGGCTATGATGATGAAGCGAATGATCTCAAGGAAAAAATGGATCGCAAATATAACAATTTTAAAAATACAAAATATCCTTACGGCTCCGAATACAGCTACGATAACACTGGGGAAGAGGCCGTATATACGTTAGCCAAGCAGAATATAGATACAGAGGGCGAGCAAAATAAAGCCCTGGAAATGATGAGTAAAATCAATGCCAAAACCCGTGCAGCACGCGGACATATGCCAGTATGGTACTACTATACCGATCCGGTGACGATTACCGGGGAGAACTGGTTTAATTTCCAGTACACGACTTCGCTTGCGGGATATGCGATGGACGACTGGATCCGGCACCATGAGGACAATCACCGCGAGGAACAACAGCGTCTGTCCTATGCAGCTAAAATCGCCAATGTCGGAGCGATTAATTCCGGGCAAATCAGCTCGGACCCTGACAACATCGGGGCAGTCGCATGGACATATCAGGCAGAAAAAGGCAACCAGGGAACGAACGGCACCGGCGGCGGTAAAAATGTTCCGCTCTTTAACGGCTGGCGCGGCATGAGCGGCGAGGCCGATCTTGGACTGTTCGGTGCACTCAAAACGCTAAGTGCCGACATTGCAGTAGATCCGATCTTCGGATTGACGGGCTATGGTGCAGAGGTAAGCAAAAGCGGTAACGTGTATACGATCAAGCCGCTGGACGGCCTGTTCAAGCGGGTCAATCTGATCACGGAAAAGCTGTATATCGAGCTGGACAGGGACCAATATACAGAAGCCAAGCTGGCAACATCCAAGGATTATGTATGGCTCCAGCTGAAAAATCAGACACCTGGTCAAGCACATTCCACATACGTTACGTTCGATGGCTTGAAGAAGGGAACGTATTTGGTTAAAGTAGGTGGTCAATCGCAAGGTAAATTTAATGCGTATGCACCTACCAACAAGCTGAAATTGGACATGGGCACAGCATCCTCCTATACCGTGGAGCTGACACCTACGACGCCTGATCCGAACAAGGCGCCTGTCGTAGATGCGGGTAAAGCGTCCAAGGTGAAGCTGCCGGATCCAATCATTTTGAAAGGTACGGCTGAGGATGATGGACTTCCGCAAGGAAAGGTTACAAGCGAGTGGAGTCTGGTTGAAGGGCCACAGAATGCCAAGGTCACATTCAGCAGTAAAACATCGCTGCGTACGAAGGTGGACGTTTCCGAGCCGGGAACGTATATATTCAAGCTGACATCCAGCGACTCGCTGTTATCGGCTGAGGCCAGAGTAAGCGTGATCGTAGAACCGGCGGCTCCGTTACTTGAACAGCTTGCGTTGTATAAGTTTGATGAAACCAGCGGTTCTGTTGCTGTGGATTCATCGGGCAGTCACAATGATGCTGCCGTGAAGGGCACGGCTGCATGGGCTGCTGGGAAAACAGGCAATGCTGTCAGCCTGAATGGCAAGGACAGCTATGTGCAGCTTCCAGCGGGCATCGTAAGCCGGGCACAGCAATTAACCGTATCCGGTTGGGTCAAGGCGAACAGCCTGAGTGATTATGTACGGATTTTTGACTTCGGCTCCGGGACGAATGAATATATGTTCCTGACCCCTAAAGCCGGAAATACGATGCTGTTTGCGATTACCAACCAAGGCAACGGGCAGGGACAGGAACAGACGATTGAGGCTCCTGTGCTGCCGACAGGGGTGTGGAAACACGTTGCGGTCACTCTCTCAGGCTCCACAGGTATTTTATACGTGGATGGAAAAGAAGTGGGACGCAATACCAGCCTGACGTTGAATCCTACCAGTCTGGGTCAAACCAAAAACAATTTTATCGGTAAGTCTCAGTACCCTGACCCATACTTCGACGGTCTGGTGGATGAATTCCGCATCTACAGCCGGGCTCTGAATGCTTCCGAGGTGGCAGGTCTGGCCTCCGGTACAGCACAGAGCCTGACGGGAGCCGAGAAAATCACGGCTATAAAAGAAGTAAACGTGACGACACGTGCGGGTGAAAAACCCGAATTGCCGAGCGTGGTGGAAGCTACGTATGGAGAAGGCTCCACCAAATGGGTGGCTGTGGAATGGGAGGATATAGCCCCTGCACAATATGCTTCTCTGGGTTCATTTGAATTGAAGGGCAATGTAGAAGGAACAGAATTGAAGGCGATTGCCAAGGTGACCGTGATCGAGGCGGGGGCCCCTGTCAACTCCGGTACTCCGGAAACGCCGACAAATCCGGTTAACTCAGTAACACCTGAAACACCTGCTCCTGTCAGCTCTGCTAAATCAGCAGGGGGATTACGATCTGGAGGAAACATTGAATAGCTCTTGTTAAATAACCTTTCCCACTGTCACTTTCTTCCTGCAAAGGGGAGAGTGGCGGTGGGTATCCTTGCATTTGGAGTACAAAGCTGCGAATAAGAATGTGAATGGGGGAAAGGCATGAGCAAGATTACATTTCTGGGTGCAGGCAGTACGGTATTTGCTAAAAATGTGCTTGGCGATTGTATGCTGACACCTGCTTTGCAGGGCTTTGAGCTGGCGTTGTTCGATATTAACCCCGGAAGGCTGAAGGATTCGGAACATATTTTATCCAATTTGAAAAAAACAACGGGGAGTACCTGTGTGATCCGCTCCTACACAGACCGCAAGGAAGCGCTGCGTGGAGCTGCCTATGTGGTAAATGCTATTCAGGTTGGCGGCTATGATCCGTGTACGATTACGGATTTTGAAATTCCCAAAACCTACGGTCTGCGCCAAACGATTGCCGATACGGTCGGGATAGGTGGTATTTTCCGCAACTTACGGACGATTCCGGTGATGCTCGATTTTGCTGCAGATGTGCGTGAGGTATGCCCGGATGCATGGTTTCTCAACTACACCAACCCGATGGCTGTACTGACGAATGTGATGAACGTACACGGCGGCGTCCGTACGGTGGGGCTGTGTCATAGCGTGCAGGCGTGTATACCGGAGCTGTTCAAAAGCCTCGGGCTGGAGCAGGAAGGCGTGAAGGCGAAAATCGCAGGCATCAATCATATGGCGTGGCTGCTCGAAGTGAGCAAGGACGGTGAGGATTTATATCCCGAGATTAAAAAACGGGCTGCCGCCAAGCAGCAGGAAAAGCATAACGACATGGTACGCTTTGAGATGATGCTGAAATTCGGATATTACATTACGGAATCGTCCGAGCATAATGCGGAATATCATCCATATTTTATCAAGCGGGCATACCCTGAACTGATCGAACGGCTCAATATTCCCTTGGATGAGTATCCGCGTCGCTGCGTGAGCCAGATTGAACGATGGGAAACGATGCGCGGGGAACTTTTGGGCAATCAGGATCTTCGCCATGAAAGGTCGAATGAATATGCTTCGTATATTTTGGAGGCGATCGAAACGGATCGGCCTTTTACCATTGGCGGCAACGTGATGAATACAGGTTTAATTACCAATCTGCCAAAAGAAGCCTGTGTAGAGGTGCCTTGTCTGGTGAATCGCAACGGAGTTACGCCGACCTATGTCGGAGATTTGCCGCCCCAATGCGCTGCGCTGAACCGGACGAATATCAATACACAATTGCTGACGATTGAAGCTGCTGTCACCGGGAAAAAAGAGCATATTTATCATGCCGCACTGCTGGACCCGCACACGTCAGCCGAGCTGTCCATGGATGAGATTGTTTCTCTGTGCGATGACCTGATTGCGGCGCACGGAGAGTGGCTTCCAGCCTATGTGTAAGGGAGGCAGATGAATGGGAGGCCGTGGTCGTCAAAAGTTTACCGGGATTCCTACAATTCGTGGGAAATTTATCGTACTGACACTGGTGCTCACGGTCATTCCGATGGTGGTGCTGACCTTTACCTTTTACCGGATCGCGGCCCATTCACTTGGTGAGAAGTCGGAAGCGTTGGCTATGCAGTCCCGGCAAATGAGTGAAAATTACGTCAATGCGACGCTTTCCGATTTGAACGATCTGACCAATGCCATTCTCGGCAATCCCGACGTGCAGGCCACGCTGGAGAACAAGCCGGAAGACGATTATGAATACTTACGGAACGATGAAACACTCAGCATGGTCGTTCGGGCGCAAACCCAGACCAAGCCGTATATCACGTCCTCTCTTATATATGCCGCCAATGGCGGGCCCAAGCATTCGCTGTATCAAGGGAATGTTTCGGTCCGCTTTGGCGGCCTTCCTACATTAGAGGAAGCACGTGTTTACTATCGTCGCTTGCTCGCGGATCAGCCCATGATGTGGATGGCCCATTCATCGTTCGAATCGGGACGAGGGATGGCGGATGATCGTTTATACGTCGGGAAGCTGCTTCGAAAAACGACCGGCGACTATGCACCGCTTGGATTTTTACTGCTGGAAATTGACAAGGCCAGCCTGTTCCGGGGGCTTGCCTTTCATGAAACAGACGGCAATACCCAGATGTGGGTGCTGGATCAGAAGGGCGTGCCTGTATACCGTTTGCCGGAGCAGGCCGTTGCGGACAAGTCGCTGCTGCGGCAGATTGCCAAATCCGCTGTGGACAAACCCATGCTTACGAAGGACTGGAGAATATGGAACGGTCGTCAGACCATGATTTCCTACGGCCCGTTGAATGAAGGACAATGGACACTGCTGCAAAAAGTCGATCAGTCCGTGCTGTTCGAGGATGCGCGGCAGATTGGGGCCTGGACCATCTGGACTTTTTTAATTGCACTGGTGTCGGGCTGGATGCTGTCTTATCGGCTGAGTGATACGATTCGTCGTCCGTTGCTTCAGTTGAGCCGATTAATGGCGGTGGACGGCAGTACGAGCGCCACAAGCTCAGCCAAAGTTTCCGACGATCCTGCACCTGTTATTTTTAATCCCAAGGATGAGGTGGGGCAGATCGGGGAGCGTTTTCTTCATATGATGCAAAAAAATCATGAGCTATACGGGCAGGTCTATGAAGCATTGCTGTCGCGCAAGCAGGCGGAGTTTCGTGCGCTTCAGGCGCAGATTAATCCTCATTTTCTGTACAACACGCTGGAGTCGCTCAAGGGAATGGCGCTGGCCAACGGGCAACGGGATATGGCGGAGGTGATCGGTGCTTTTGGTAAATGCTTTCGCATCTCGCTAAGCTATGGCCGGGAGCAGATTAGCTTGGGACAGGAAGTCGAGCATGTGGGCGCCTATGTGAAGGTGCAGCAGTTCAGATTTCGGAATTCGTTCGAGTGGATTTGCGAGGTGGAGGAAGATATTTGCGGGTTTTACGTACCCAAGCTTATACTCCAGCCGCTCGTTGAAAATGCCATTTACCATGGCTTAAAAGGGCGTACCGACCGTGGCTACATCATGTTGTCTGGTACAAGGGAAGGCGATGCGCTGCGATTAACGGTCAGTGACGATGGAGGCGGTATCGGAGCCGAGCGGCTGGACGATATTCGGAAGTCCCTGAACGCCGAGCGGGGAAGTGCCATTGGCTTTGGACTGCGTAATGTACATGAGCGACTTCGCCATTATGGCCCGCAATATGGACTGTCCGTGACAAGCGAGCCGGGAACATACACCTCGGTTACCTTGCGGGCACCGATTCGAACCGAATAAGGAAGGGAGAGGATGGCATGTACCGGCTGCTGATTGTGGACGACGAATATCATATTCGGGAAGGACTGAAGCTGATGGTGGCGGAAAGCGGCCTGCCTGTGCAAGTCAGTGATGTGGCGGGTGACGGCGAAACGGCATTGCGTTTATATGTGGAGCAGCGACCGGACATGATTTTACTGGATATTAATTTACCGGATATGAGCGGACTGGATATTGCAAAAATCATTCGGGAAAAGGATCAGCAGACACCTTTGCTATTCCTGACAGGGTACGAATCTATGACGTACATTCGTCAGGCGGTTTCACTTCAAGCGGTCGATTATCTGCTCAAGCCTGTGACCAGCGGGGATTTTGAAGCGGCCCTGCGACGGGCCGAAGACCGGATTGTGCAGCTGAGAAGAAGCGAGGAAGAGGCCATTCACCGTCATCGTTCGTCGGAGCCGCTGTACAGGGAGCATTTACTGCTGGATCTGTTACAGCAGCGGCGTCCCGCAGCCGAGGTTATTCGGGAGATGGACGGGCTGGAGCTTTCCGGCGAGACTTCCGGGCCGCCCTACACCGTACTCTGCTGCGAGCTGGAAGAGACGCCGCAGCAGGAAGCAGCCGCCACGGGCGAGCTGCACGGCAGTAAGGAGGGAAGCAGCAGCGAATTCGCCGGGCTGGCTTGGGAAGCCGCCGCCGCCGCCGGGGCGAAGGCACACGGAGCGGCGGTTTCCCGGGATCGGCGTGTCGTGCTGCTGGCAGCAGCATCTAGCAGGGCGGCGGAGCGGACGGCACAGCATATCCGGCAGGCGGTACAGGAGCGGCTGAACCGTGCGGTGTCCATCGGGATTAGCCGGCCTGTAGGGCGGATGGAGCAGCTCCCCGAAGCATATGAGGAAGCTGTCCGGGCAGCGGAGCATCGGGGCTGGGTCGGCTACAGCCAGATCATCCCCTATGAGAGCATTCAGGCGGCTGAGCCGAATAGCAGTCATTTGATGGAGAAGGAGCTGCTGATGATTACGGAAATTCGGGCCGGAAATGATGCCGCCGTACATGCGATTTTACAGGAATGGTCGGGACAATTGGCGGGTTTGCCCGTCAAGCAGGTAAAAATGATCGTCACCCAGCTCGTGCTGTTCGTCATGCGGATCGTTCAGAGTGATGCATCTGTAGGACAAACGTCCATGCAGGAGCAGGACCCGTTGTTGGAGCTGTCCCGATTACGGCATGGGCCCGAGATGATTGATTATGTATCGCGCTATTTTGTCCGGGTGGGTCGCCATGTCCGAGAATCACGCGAGAAGGGCATTCCCCGCAAATTCCAACGGGCCAAGGAATGGATTCGGGAGCATCTTCAGGAGGATGGCGGGCTGAACAGCCTTGCGGCTTACATGAATATGAGTCCCAAATATTTGAGCGCCCGTTTCAAACAGGTTACGGGAGAAAGCTTTGCCGACTACCAGACGCGTGTCCGCTTCGAACGTGCCCGCGAGCTGCTGCTGGACCCGAATCGGAAGGTTGCTGATGTGGCGGAGCTTGTGGGCTTTGCGGATACGAACTATTTCAGCATTGCCTTCAAAAAGCATACCGGACTGACCCCGACGGAGTTTCGTAAAACATTTTTGTAAACGCGCTGTTAAAAAAATCATACCAAAACAAAGAGAGTCTGGAGTCGTTGGGTAGTCGGCTCCGGGCTCTCGGCGCATAATAGGCTTGTAAGGAGAATCCAGTTCAGGAAGGGGCCGATTGATTTGCTGAAACGAAGGTTACGGACATGGATGGCTCTCGTGATGACGGCGATGTTGACAGGGTTGACGGCTTGCAGCGGTAACGCTGGTGAACCGAACCCCAATGCGGTCGAACTCAAGTTCATGTACTGGGGGAGCAATGACGAGAAACAGGCAATGGAAAAAATGATCCAAAGCTTTAATGCATCCCACCCGGATATTCGAGTGAAGGGCGAGCATGTCCCGGGTGATTACACGACAAAGATTAACACGTTAATGGCCGCCAATCAGCTTCCTGATATCGCCTACCTGGGCGATTCGCTCACGATGAAGTGGGCAAGTGAAGGCAGACTTCTGGATTTATCCTCCTATTATGATGAATATCCCGAATTAAAAAACAAGCTTAAATCCTCCTATCTCTACAGCGAGCCCGGCAAGTCTATCGGCAACTACACCGCCATGGAAGTGATGCAGTTATTTTACAACAAAGAGCTGTTTGCAGAAGCAGGCGTACCCGTTCCCCCGGCTGATCCTAAAAAGGCCTGGACATGGGATGAATTTCTGGCAATTGCCAAAAAGCTGACCAAGGATCAGAACGGCAGGCATCCCGGTGACAGTAGCTTTGATCCAAAAAATATTGTGCAATACGGCTTTGCCTTCGGCAATGACCGCAGCTCCTGGGGACCGCTTCTGGCGAGCAACGGCGGAGCTTTGACCGACCAAACGGGCAAGAAGTACACACTGAATAGCCCCGAGTCGGTGGAGGTATTTCAGAAGCTACAGGATCTGGTTTTCAAAGAGCATGTATCTCCCGATTTGATCCAGCAGCAGGACATGCCATCCAATACGATCCGGCTTCAGACGAGAAAGGTCGCCATGGTGGTGGACGGAACCTGGTCGCTGCTCGATTTTTCGAACAACAAGCAGCTGCAATGGAGTATCGGCGTTCTGCCGAAGCTCAAAGAGCCCAAAACGATGATCGTTGCGGGGGCCACTGTCATTTTCCAGAGCACCAAGCATCCGAAGGAAGCACTCGAATTTTATTTGTATCATAATAATCCGGAAAAGGTGGACTTGTTCAAATCCGGTCTGTGGATGCCTATCGAGGAAAAATATTATACCGATAAGCAAGCCATCCAATCATGGACAAATAATGCTGCACATCCGCCGGAATTTCAACAGGCAGGCATCGAGTATGCCAGAGATTATGCAATCAAGCCGTCCACCTCGACTCTTCGCAACTGGCCTGATATCGGTTCCAAGTTGACCCCGGGGCTGGACCTGATCTGGACGAACAAGAAGACGCCGCAGCGGGCGCTGGATGAGCTGGAGCCCATCATTCAGCCATTGCTTCAAGGAGTATACCCGGATGAATAATCTGGCAGGACAGCAGCGAAAGGAGATCGGTCCATGAAGCGACAAAAATCAGGGATGATGCGCATGGAACGCAACTGGGGTCTGCTATTCGCGCTTCCTTCCATCCTGGGCTTAATGATATTTACGATTGGACCAATTACGGCCTCGTTCGTATTCAGTCTGACCGACTGGACCATTGGCGGACAGATGAACTTTATTGGACTGGACAATTACCGGACGATTCTGACCGAGGACTCCACCTTTTCCCAATCCATGTTCGTGACCACGTATTACGCGCTGGGCAGCGTGCCTCTCGGGTTGGTGGCGGCGTTTATCATTGCGCTCTTATTAAATCAAAAGGTGAAGGGCCTGTCCGTGTTCCGCACGATTTATTATCTGCCTACGATTGTGCCAAGTATCGCCAATACGATGCTGTGGCTGTGGATGTTTAATCCCGATTTTGGCTTGCTGAATTCCTTGCTGGAACACGCCGGATTGCCGGGAAGCAAATGGATTTACGACGAAAGCACGGCGATCCCCTCCCCTGATCATGATGAGCACCTGGGGAATCGGGAACACGGTCATTATCTTTTTGGCAGGGCTTCAGTCGGTTCCCACCCATTTGTATGAAGCGGCTGAGGTGGATGGGGGCCATATGTGGCACAAATTTATTCATATTACGATTCCTTCGATGACACCGACGATTTTCTTCAATCTGGTCATGTCCTTAATCAGTACCTTTCAGGCATTCAATCAGGCGTATGTCATGACGAACGGGGGCCCTAACAATTCGACCCTGTTTTATGTATTCTACTTGTGGCGCACGGCCTTTACGGAGACAAAAATCGGCTATGCGTCGGCGCTGGCCTGGATCTTATTTTTCGTCATTATGGTGCTGACCGTCCTGATTTTCTCCACGTCCAAAAAGTGGGTTCACTATGAAGGGAGGGGACGTTCATGAATCAAGTCGCTTCTTCTGTCAACGATTCACCAACACCAAAGCATCCGCCTCCACAGCCTGAACGCTCCCGCAGTCCTGCTAACACTACCCGTGCCAAGCCTCTTAAAATCAGTCGTGTTCTGCTGTACGTTGTTTTAATGATGGGCAGTATTTTAATGCTGTTGCCATTTGTATGGCTCATTCGCAGCTCTCTAATGGGCACATCGCAAATTTTCGTGTTCCCGCCAGAGTGGATACCGTCTCCTTTTCAATGGAGCAATTACCCGGAAGCGCTGACCTCTGTGCCGTTCGGCAGGTATTTTATGAATACGTTCATCATTGAGGTATGTGTGCTGGCAGGAGTGATGATGACTTCAATTGTATCGGCGTTTACCTTTGCCCGCCTGCGCTGGCCCGGACGTAATCTGATTTTTTCGCTGCTGATCGGGTCGATGATGCTGCCTTACGCGGTGACACTCATTCCGACCTTCGTTATGTGGCGTGAGTTGGGTGGGCTGAATACGTTCCTGCCGCTGATTGTTCCCGCATGGTTTGGCGGCGGAGCGTTTAACATCTTTTTAATGAGACAATTCATGTTGACCATTCCACGCGATCTGGACGAAGCGGCTTATATGGACGGGGGCACACCTCTGACCGTACTATGGCGCGTCATTATTCCATTGTCTTCACCCGCGCTGATCGTGATCGGGATATTTACTTTTATTGATGTGTGGAATGATTTCCTAGGCCCGATTATTTATTTGAGTGATGAAAAGCATTTTACATTGGCGCTGGGCTTGGCGACTTTCCGAGGGCTGAACAATACAAATTGGCCTTATCTGATGGCGGCTTCCAGTACGATTTTGGCTCCCATTGTCCTGATTTTCTTTATCGGACAACGCTATTTTATTGAAGGCATCACGTTGACAGGCATCAAAGGCTAGTAGGAATTGAAACTACAATTCGGGAGGTGGCAGTGGCTTTGGAAAAGCAAATTCGTTCGACAAAGCTGGTACAGGGTGTTCCGGGCAGATTAGCCCGATTACGGTCGGAGTTTTCGGCGCTGGGTATAGATGCGCTGCTCATTACACATGGACCCAATCGGCGTTATATGACGGGGTTTACAGGATCGGCTGGGATTGTGCTCATTACAGAGGAAAATGCTTTTCTGGTGACGGATTTCCGCTATATGATGCAGGCAACCGATCAGGCACTGGAATATTCGGTCATTCGGCATGAGGCACAAATTTTCCAGACGGTGGCTGATCTGACAGACAAACTGGGCGTTCACAGACTGGGATTGGAGAGCCGCCATGTCTCACTCCAGCAATCGAGTCAGCTTCAAGCCGTGCTGGGTTCGCTGGAATATGTGCAAACGGAGGATGTGATTGAACAGCTGCGTGATGTGAAGGACGATGAGGAAATTCGCACGATCAGCGAAGCGGCGCGTATCACTGATACCGCCTTTACGGAGGTGTTGAACTACATTCAGCCTGGGGTTACAGAGCGGCGGATTGCGGCGGAGCTGGAATATCGGCTGCGGCTGGCGGGCGCGGAATCGGGCGGTTTTGCGTTCATTGTTGCTTCGGGGGAGCGTTCGGCACTGCCGCACGGACTGGCCAGTGACAAGGAAATTGGTCTGAACGAGTTCGTCACGATGGATTTTGGTGCAAATGTGCGCGGCTATCTGTCCGATATCACGCGCACGGTATTCGTCGGTAAACCGTCAGAACGCCATGAGGAACTATATGCCATTGTGCTGGAAGCGAATATGAAGACGATTGCAGGACTTCGCCCTGGATTAAGCGGGCGGGAGGGAGACAGTCTGGGACGGGATGTAATTGCCTCGTACGGCTATGGGGAACATTTTGGTCACGGATTGGGCCACGGCTTTGGTCTGGAAATTCATGAGCAGGTACGCCTGTCCCGCGAAAGTAAGTCGGTGCTCGTACCGGGCCATGTCATTACCGTGGAACCAGGCATTTATATCCCCGGCTTCGGCGGGGTTCGTATTGAGGATGATGTACTGATCACAGAAGACGGTGTAAAGGTACTGACCTCTTCGCCAAAAGAGCTGCTTTTATTGTGAGCATTTTGCATACATCCCAAGAGCGCTGGGAATCGAATGATGCAAAATGCTGTAAGAACATGTCTGGTCTTCCAGTCATCCAAAAACGATATGGAGGGATCGTATGAACATGCAAAGAAGACGCACGAAAATATGGCTGACCGCACTGGCGGCTTTTCTCATCATTGCTTTGACCCCAGCCATTCCGGGTCAACAGGCATATGCCGAGGCGGAATCGGATGCAAAAGTAATCGACATCTTTAGCCGGACGGTGAACGATATCGGTATAGATCTGGTCGATTGGCAAGGCTATCTTGCGAACCCGTATGTGAAACTAAAAGTAAAGCCACCTGCGGACGCCGCTTTTCCAGTGACGGTTACGCTGAATGCGCAGGGCACATCCCGGCTGATGATGGATTTGCCAAGTACGTTGTCGGCGCAAGGCGCGAGCAAAACCTTGACCTTTGACAACGCGCAGGAGGAAAAAGAATTCCGACTAGCCATTCATCCCGACCGGATCGGAGGAAACGGCGAAATAGAACATTACACGTTGTCTATGTCCGTTGCCGGGAATGATGGGCAGACGACCATGCAATCTATTCCGATTCGGGTGTTGGATCAGGACGATAATGAAGATCCGAAAGTACCCATTCATTTTGACTACCGCTTCGATACGATTATGCCCTATTTCAATGACGCTTCTACCAGAAAGGCCGCAGAGCTGGCGGTGAAGGACTGGTTCTATTTCTTTGATCTGGATTCCTTCGACGAGGTTCCTGCCAATGCAGAGGTAAACCATCTGCCGGGAGACGATTGGCAAAATGAGATACAGGTGACGAATGATAAGCCCTATAAGGGCATGTGGGTGTTTATGAGAGGTTTGAATGGACCTTATTCTACAGGCTTTCCGGCCGATAACGGCAATTATCATACACGCAACGGGGTGACCGTGCCGGGGAACTTAAACCGTTCCTACAGTTTGATTTTGGATTTCTATGATGATGCAATTCCATTCACATCGGTGGACGATGAGGAATGGTATCAATCCGATCTGTCCAAGGTGACAGATGTACACGGACTGATCATGCATGAATTCGGTCATGCGATTGTGTTCAGCGACACGTTCCCGGGCGTCAAGGCGCTGAAGGAGGCCGCAGGCAACGACCCGGATATTATGGCCTATCAACATAGAGCGGCCGCGTTGGACGATAGCTATCATCTCTCCGGGGATATTGCAGAGGTCGATAGACTGAGCGGACAAAATGGTGGCTGGCGTCATATGTTCCCGACCCGACGCTGGATGAACACGAAGCTTTCGTTGCTGGTAGCGGAAAAAGCAGGCTGGCCGCTGCGTAAGGATCTGACTCCTTTCCTTGCGCCGGAAATCATTACGAAGGAACTGCCTGAACCCGCCAAAGGAAAGGCGTACACGGCCAAGCTGGAGGCCAAGGGGGGCGTACCGTTTTACGATTGGACGGTGACAGGCGGCGAACTGCCCGCAGGCTTTAAGCTGGATCGCTTCACAGGAACGATCAGCGGGACAACAGACAGCGGAGCAGAGAACAAGACGTATACGTTCACCGTACAGTTACGGGATTATGACGAGCTGAGCAAGCCTGTGACCCAAAGCTTTACGCTCAAGCTGTAACTGAAAATAATCCATTCGGGGGCAAAGTCGGCTTGATTAGATGCGTATGATTATGATGTACTCGGGCTTGAGTGGTCGGAGGGAGGGGAAATGAATGAAACACGATGCGGCAGATCTGGTCGTTGTAGGTGGCGGGATCATCGGGGTAGCTATCGCTTATTATGCGGCAAAATCCGGTTTGAAGGTTGTGCTGGCTGAGCGAGGGGAGATTGCTGGAGGCACTTCGTCCCGTTGTGATGGAAATATTTTAGCCATCGACAAGGAGCCGGGATTTGACAGCCGAATGTCGCTGGTATCACAGGAGCTGGTGGCAGAGCTGGCTAGAGAACTGGAGGATGAATTTGAGTATCGTGCGCCGGGCAGTATTTTGGTCTGTGAAAATGATCAGGAGATGCAGGCGGCAGAGCAGTGGGTGGCCCGCCAGCAGCAAGAGGGCCTTCCGTTTCGCATGCTGGATCAGCGTGATCTGCAGGAGGAATGGCCGCATTTGGCTAAAGACTTGCCGGGCGGACTGGAATGTGCGACAGATTCAACCGTGAATCCGGTACTAATGACGTATGCACTGGCCGGGGCCGCACGCCGAATGGGAGCCAGACTACTGCCGCGTACGCCGATACAGTCCGTCCTCAAGGACGAAGGGGGAAACGTTCGGGGTGTGGAGACACCCCATGGCGTTATCCATGCTGGAGCGGTGGTGCTGGCGGCAGGCGTGTGGACACGCAGCATCGGTCAATCACTCGGTCTTCATCTTCCGATTAAGCCGCGCAAAGGACATATTCTGGTGTCTGCCCGGATGCCCTCGATCGGGAACCGCAAGGTGATGGAGTTCGGGTATCTGATGAGCAAGTTTGGCGGGCAGCGGAGTGTGGATGAGGTGTATGAAAAATACGGTGTAGCACTGGTATTCGAGCCGACAGCATCACAAAATATCCTGATCGGCAGTAGCCGCCAGTTTGTCGGTATGGATACAGGTGTGGATCAGCAGGTGATCCGGTTAATCGCCCGCAGAGCAATTCGCTTTTTTCCAGACTTGGCAAACGTGCCGCTGATGAGGGCGTATACCGGATTGCGTCCATGGACGCCTGATCACTTGCCGATTGTATCGGCGGTGGACGAAATACCGGGGCTGTTTATCGCCTCGGGCCACGAAGGAGACGGTATTAGCCTCGCAGCGGTTACGGGGAAGCTGGTGACCGAAATGGTGCGCGGCGAATCGACTTGCATTCCGGTGGAACCACTGCGGTATGACCGATTTGGGGAGGCTTTTATCAGCAGTCAGGTTCACGGGGAGGTAACCGGATGAGCATACCAGGCAAAATCACTACGATTGATACCCACACGGGAGGCAATCCGACGCGAACGGTCATTCACGGCGCGCCCAAGCTGGTGGGACATACGATGCTGGAAAAGATGACGTATATGGCAGAGCATCATGATGATTTTCGTCGTCTGCTGATGTTCGAGCCGCGTGGACATGAGGTCATGTCGGGCTGCATTTTAACAGAACCCTGTCATCCGGATGCCGATATCGGTGTGGTCTTCGTGGAGACAGGCGGCTACTTGCCGATGTGCGGCCACGATACGATTGGCGTATGCACGGCGCTGATGGAAGGCGGATTGATTGCTGCGGACAAAAAATCGATTTTGCTGGATACCCCGGCAGGCCCGGTTCAAGTGCTGTTGGATGTAGATGAGGGAAAAGTACAACAGGTGACATTCACGAACATTCCTTCTTTTGTTTACCGTCGGGAGGTAGAGGTGGATGTAGACGGCATCGGTCAAGTAACGTTGGATATTGCGTATGGAGGTAACTTTTATGGCATTATCGAGGCGGCTTCCATCGGTCTTGCGCTGGAGCAGAGCAATGGGGCAGAGATTGTACGGACGGCGGTGCGGATTCGGGAGGCAGTGAATGCTGTGATTGAGGTGGTGCATCCTGAAAATCCAGTCATCCAGGGACTGACGCATATTGAATTTTACGGGGAACCAGTGGCTTCGCAGGCCGATTGCCGTAATGTGGTCGTCATTCCACCTGGGGGCATCGACCGTTCGCCTTGTGGCACAGGAACCTCGGCCAAGGTAGCGGTGCTGCATGCCAAGGGAAAGCTGGGTTTGCATGAGGCGTTTGTGCATGAAAGCATCACTGGCTCCATGTTCCGGGCTGAAATTGTGTGTGAGACACAGGTAGGCCCTTATCCGGCAGTGGTTCCGCAAATTACCGGATCGGCTTGGGTGACGGGACATCATCAATTTGTGCTGGATCCCGAGGACCCGCTTAGAGAAGGATTTTTGCTTATGTGAGTATTTTGCATCAATCCAAAGAGCGGCTTTTCATCAGCAGTACATAGATCGGAATGATTCTATCCGTCTATATATTGTACCCGCGAGCGACTGGAATCGAATGATACAAAATGCTGAATATCAAAATAAAGATGGGAAAGGGTTGGTGAGCATATGGCACGTTTTGAAGGTGTATATGTGGCGTTGGTTACACCGTTCACGGCAGAGCTGGAGGTCGATTACAAACGTCTGACCGAGCTGTGCGAGCATCTGATTGCGAACGGCATTAGTGGACTGGTTCCTACGGGATCACTGGGAGAATATGCAGCTTTGTCCGCGGAGGAACGGTCACAGGTTGTGCATACGGTAATTGACGCTGCGGCGGGGCGAGTCCCGGTCGTTGTCGGCTCGGCGGCTCCATCCACCAGGCAGGCGGTGCATTGGGTACAGCATGCAAAGGATGCCGGAGCAGCTGGTGTCATGGCGCTGCCGCCCATTAATTACAATCCGCTGCCTCATGAGGTAACGGCCCACTATGAAGCATTGTCGGAGGTAGGCTTGCCCATCATCGCATACAATAATCCCCATGATTACAAGGTCGATATGACCCCGGATATCCTTGCGGACTTGTCACGCATTGAAAATATCGTAGCGGTTAAGGAATTCTCAGGTGATGTACGACGTATTCACGCTATTTTGGACCAGACCGAGCTGGAGGTCATGGTCGGAGTGGATAATCTGGCTATGGAGGGGGCGTTATTCGGCGCGACAGGCTGGATTTCGGGGGTACCTAATGCGTTGCCCAAGGAAGGGGTAGAGTTGTTCCAGCTTGCACAGGCAGGAAATATGGCGGAAGCTTCCGCTTTGTATCGCAGGCTGCTACCGTTGTTCCGCTATGATGCCAGCCCGCAACTCGTACAGTCCATTAAATACATGATGGAGCTGGCTGGTTTTCCGGTCGGCCCAACACGTCCACCCAGACTTGCGCTGCCGCAGGCGGATTATGACCGCATTCGCGAAGCTTTTGAGGTGGCGGTTCGTCCGAGCGGGGTTTCATCCTGAATGGAGGTGAAGACGATGGAGAGCCGAAATTGGATCGGCGGTGAGTGGCTGAGTCCTTCAGGCGAAGAAATGGTCGTTCGCAATCCTTCCGTGCTGAAAGAGGAGGTGGGTGTCGTCCATTTTTCAGATACAGGCGATATTACACAGGCTGGGGAGGCTGCACGGCTTGCACAGACGGGATGGTCGGCATTAAGTCCGGCAGCGCGGGGAGCTTATTTATTCAAAGCAGCCGGGTTGCTGGAAGCGAGTCTGCCCGAATTGGCTGAGCTGGCCAGCCGTGAAATGGGAAAGCCGATTACCGAGATGCGCGGAGAGGTCATGCGAGGCGTCCATCTGCTCCGATACTATGCGGCAGAGGGCGTACGTTCCATCGGTACGGTTATTCCTTCGAATGAGCCGGGAGTGCTCCAGTACACGAAGCGCATTCCGCTGGGCGTAACGGCTGTCATTACGCCGTGGAATTTTCCGGTTGCCATTCCGCTCTGGAAAATCGCTCCTGCACTCTTGTGTGGAAACACGGTCATCTGGAAGCCTGCCGAACATGCGTCATTAACTGCAGTACGGGTCACGGAGCTGTTCGAAGCTGTACAGCTTCCACCTGGTGTACTGAACCTTGTCGTCGGGCAGGGCAGCCGCATAGGTGATGTCCTGCTGGAGCATCCGGCATTGGATGCAGTCAGCTTCACGGGTTCTACTGCTACAGGTTTGGGTATTGCCGAGCGATGCGCGCGTCGTAACATCAAGTACCAGACCGAGATGGGCGGTAAAAATGCCGCTATTGTGCTAAAGGATGCAGATATAGCGAAGGCGGTGGCGATGATTGCCAGCGGAGCTTTCCGATCAGCCGGGCAAAAATGTACGGCAACCAGCCGGGTGATCGTGGAACGGTCTGTCTATGAAACGTTTACGGAAGCATTGCGCCAAGCGGTGGAAAAAATTCAGATAGCCCCGGCGTTGGACCCCGGCGCGTATCTCGGACCTGTGGCATCCGCAGGTCAGTACGAGAAGGTCATGTCCTATGTCGCGCTGGCCCATCGGGAAGCAGATATTTTAGCTGAGGGCGGAGCCGCTGCCGGGACAGATAACGGGTATTATGTGCGTCCGCTGGTGGCGACCGGGATGAATTCATCACATCCGCTGATTCAGGAGGAGATTTTCGGACCCGTGATCGGTGTCGTGCAGGCGGACGACTTCGATGATGCGATTCGGCTGTGCAATGATTCCATTTACGGGTTGAGCGCCTCGCTATTCACCCACGATTTGCGGCTCGCCCATCGGTTTCTGGATGAAGCGGACGCCGGAATGGTACGGGTTAATCAGGAAACGGCTGGTGTCGAATATCAGGCCCCGTTCGGCGGTTTGAAGCGATCCAGCTCACATACCCGGGAACAGGGGCAGGCGGCGCTGGATTTTTATTCAGCCATTAAAACCTGCGCGATCAGCTATGAATAAGCGGGCGGCGGGGCAGAGCGAGACGGTTGGGGCGTCAGGTCATTTGCTCGTATGTCGCTGCGAAGAAGTGAGTATGGCGCAGTTGGAGCAGGCCTGCCGCATGGGAGTGGATACGGTGCGCCAGCTTAAAATGGCTACGCGAGTCACGATGGGGGCGTGTCAGGGCAGGGTATGCCGACAATTGGTGGAGTCGTGGTTTTCCAGTCAGTATCCCGCTGCCCGCCGGGAGGCGGAGCTGTTATCACAAAGGCCCCCGGTGCGTCCCGTAACGTTCGGTCAGTTGGCAGAGGGAGGTTCCCTATGAATCGTGCGCGTATTGTGAATCATCCTATTCTGGGGACGAAGCCGGAGCGGCGACAGGTGCCTTTCGTTTTCGACGGCCGCCCCATGCAGGGCTTGGCCGGAGAGCCACTCGCGGCTGCGCTGCTGGCAAGCGGTGTACGTTTGCTGAGAAGGCATGAGGAATCCGGCACAGCCAGAGGTATATATTGCGCCATTGGGCACTGTAACGAATGCCGCCTGACGGTTCATCCGCTCGGTACCGTCCGTTCCTGTCTGACCAAGCTGGAGGAAGGTATGGTGGTGGAAACCGGGCGTCAGCTTTCCAATGAAATCACAGGGAGAATTGTGACATGAATAAAATGGCGCATCTCATCGTCATTGGCGCGGGACCCGCCGGATTGTCCGCAGCGGCATCGGCCGCTGAGCAAGGGTTGCCCGTCACTGTGCTGGATGAATTTACGGAGCCGGGTGGACGTATGCCCGGACAGTATCATGAGGAAGGCAGCAAAGGCTGGTGGGTCGGAAAACACGTATCGGATGAGCTGATTACCCGTTGCGTGGAGCTTGGGGTGGACATCCGCTGCGGCGTATCTGTGCATGGCATGGAGTATACCAAAACGTGGGAAATTTCCACCTCCCGTGGATTGTTCACTGCCGATTATGTATTGCTGGCGACCGGGGCTGCCGAAATTCCCGTTCCGCTAGACGGCTGGACGCTGCCGGGCGTAATGTCCATCGGGGCCGCGCAGGTGATGACCAACGTTCATTACGTCAAGCCGGGAGAACGTGGCATCATTGTAGGCATGAACGTACTGTCCATGGCAATTGCCCGAGAGCTGTCCGTCGCCGGGGTGAAGGTGGCGGCGATTACACTGCCGTGCGCCAATCCGCTGGCTGGTACGGCGGCAGATCCGACAGCCTCCGCCAAGCTGCTGCTACAGCTGTCGGGGTTGGCTCCCGCCGCCTGGATGCGTGCAGGCGGCAGGCTGGCAGCAGCGATGCGGATGGAGGGTCTCATCGCGCGCTGCTATCCCCACAGAGGTTTCCGTCTGTGGGATATCCCGATCCGTTTGCGGACGGCAGTGCTGTCCGTCAACGGGCAGGACCGGGTCGAATCTGTGACCCTGGTCCACGTTAAACCGGACGGCTCGCCTATTCCCGGCAGCGAGCGCGTCGAACCCGCCGACTTCGTGGCACTGAGCGGCGGATTGTATCCGCTCGCCGAGCTGGCGGCAGTAGCCGGGTGCAAATTCGTGTACAGCCCCGAGCTGGGCGGGCATGTTCCACTGCATGGTGAGCGAATGGAAACCTCGCTCAAGGGGCTGTATGTTGCCGGAAATATTACCGGCATCGAAAGCGGGCTGGTCGCCATGGCCCAAGGGCGATTAGCCGCCGCCTCCATGATTCAAGCCGCTGGCCTCAGCGGAGCCGACGGGGAACAGCGGGTACAGGAGGCGATCCGTGAGGTTCATTTTACAAGGAAAAACGCGCTGATCCAGTTTCATCCCGGCATTACAGAGGCGAGAACGCAGCTGTACCAGCAGTGGGGGCAAACCACTGGCAGCGGCGTGTAATGGCTGGTTGTACTGGATATGCGCTTTCTTTTTACATCCTAAATTCGCCTTAAAGGAGGAACGGAAGATGACACTCCAAGCAAAAGCCCATATGAAAGCAAGACCGTTCGCACTGAACGAGGTGGTGTTGGCTGAAGGTCCCTTCAAGCAGGCGATGGAGCTGAACCGATCCTATCTGTTGGAGCTTCAACCCGACCGTCTGCTGGCGCGTTTTCGGGAATATGCCGGACTTGCGCCCAAAGCGCCTCAATATGAAGGCTGGGAAGCCATGTCTATTTCCGGTCATACACTGGGACACTATTTGTCCGCTTGCTCCATGATGTATGCTTCGACGGGCGACGACCGTTTTAAAGAAATTGTACATTACATTACGGATGAGCTGGACGTTTGTCAAGAAGCGCATGGTGACGGGTATGTTTCCGGCATTCCGGGGGGAAAAGAACTTTTTGAAGAGGTGTCTGCCGGAAATATTCGTTCGAAGGGCTTTGACCTGAATGGTGCCTGGGCTCCCCTGTATACATTGCACAAGTTGTTCGCCGGTCTGCGTGATGCGTACCATTTAACAGGCTGTGACAAGGCATTGGCAGTAGAGTGCAAGCTGGCGGACTGGCTCGGGGGTATTTTGAAGCCGATGAGTGATGAACAGATGCAGCAGATGATGTTTTGTGAATATGGAGGCATGAATGAAGTATTAGCAGATTTGTACGCGGATACTGGAGAAGAGAGCTACTTGCGGCTGGCTGAGTGCTTCTGGCACAAGCTGGTGCTGGACCCGCTTAGCTCACAGGAGGATTGTTTACAGGGGATTCACGCCAACACGCAAATTCCGAAGCTGATCGGGCTTGCCAAGGAATATGAGCTGACGAATGATACGAAGCGCCGGGCGACGGTGGAGTTTTTTTGGGATCGGGTGGTGGATCATCATTCGTATGTCATTGGCGGCAATAGCTTTGGAGAATATTTTGGAGCGCCGGGTGGTTTAAATGATCGCATCGGGCCGCATACGACGGAGACGTGCAACACCTATAATATGCTCAAGCTGACCAACCATCTGTTTCAGTGGAATGTATCCGCTAAGGAGGCAGATTTTTATGAGCGGGGTTTGTTTAATCATATTTTGGCCTCTCAGGACCCGGTTCAGGGGGGTGTAACGTATTTTCTGTCGCTGGCGATGGGTGGACACAAGCATTTTGAAAGCAAGTTTGATGATTTTACATGCTGCGTTGGGACAGGGATGGAAAACCATGCGAGCTACGGCAGCGGCATTTATTTTCACGATCACGATAAGCTGTATGTCAATCAGTTCATTGCTTCCACGCTGGAATGGAAGGATACAGGCGTTACGCTAAAACAAAGCACGTCCTATCCAGATACCGATCATACGACGCTGGAAATTCAATGTGATCAACCTGCCAAATTTATGCTGCTCGTCCGCTATCCTTATTGGGCTGAAAAAGGGATCACCATCCGCGTAAATGGCAAGGAACAAGCGGTCGTATCGGAACCGGGCAGCTTCGTCACTATCGCCAGAACGTGGATTGACGGCGATGTTGTAGAGGTGACGATTCCGATGTCGCTGAGACTGGAGCAGATGCCGGATAACCCTGACCGGGCGGCTGTCATGTATGGACCGCTGGTACTGGCAGGGGACCTCGGTCCCATAGCTGATCCCAAGGCCAGGGATTTCCTGTACACACCCGTATTCATTCCCGAAACGGATAAGCTGGATGCCTGGATCCAACCCGTGGAGGGCAAAACGAACACATTTCGCACTTTGGATGCAGGCCACCCCCGGGATGTGGAATTGTCTCCTTTGTATAAAATACATGACCGCACCTATTCCGTATATTGGGACATCTTTACACCGGAAGCGTGGCAGGAGGCAGAAAAGGAATACACAGCGGCACGTGAAAAGCTGGCTGTTCTAGAGCAGTGCACGATTGACTTCGCCCAACCCGGAGAAATGCAGCCGGAGCGGGATCATAACTTTCAGGGAGATGCTTCGACTCGCACCGGATATGTAAACAACCGACCTTACCGAAATGCGGGCATTGACGGCTGGTTTTCTTTTGATCTGAATACAGATCCGGCTGCTCTGATGCTGTTGGTCATCACCTATACAGCTACGCTGGAAATGCCAAACTGCGGTTTTGATATTTTGATTAACAGTCATCCGCTTGAGCATTTTAGTGAAGGCTTTGATGAGGCCGACAAGTTTTACAACGTAAATGCCGCCATTCCGGCAGCATATCTGGAGGGCAAGGATAAAGCGACAGTAACCTTCAAAGCCAAGCCGGGACAGCGTATTCGCAGATTGTTTGGCCTGAGAATGGTTAATAAAGATGTGTATGAGCAGCTATATCAAGCAGGTAGTTCAGGTGTGCATGAATGATATTTGAGATGTTTTGTGAGAAAAAGTAACGTTTGATTTTTAGTCGATTATGATTTATGATGAAAGAAATATTGGATGATGCTGGAACAATCATTATGATTTGAACTGATATATTCATCGTTTTTTGCGCGTGAAGCACACGGGCTGTTTCTTCCTTACAGGGGAGAGGCAGCCCTTTTTTGTTGAGATTTTTGGGAAATGTAACTACTTGAAGGAGTTAGTCTTCTGATATTAGGGGAATAAAACTTTGGTCAATGTAGTCTGGCTTTTTTAGAAGGCTTTATATTAGAAGTTTTTCTTATAGATTTTGTGATAGGGAAACCATATAATATATAAGTTGTATCCAGTATTTTCCGAAAGTGGGGATGCGATAAATTCGTGGTCTTTGGGCTGATATACATAGTTCATAGTTTAAGCAGACAAAGGGGATAGAGAGATGAGTATGAAAAAATGGGTGTTGAGTTTGACCACAGTCACGTTGCTTTGGGGAGCAACAAGTACAATTCCAACGACGGAAGCAGCAAGCAGTTCCAAACCGATTGAAGTCTTATTGAATGCGAAAAAAATACAGTTCCCGGATGCTAAGCCTTTTCAGGATGAGAACGATTATGTGATGGTTCCGATTCGTTTTGTATCCGAAGCGCTGGGGGCTAAGGTAGGCTGGGAGAAAAATGGTGGCCAATTAGCCGTGTCGATTAATAATGATGCGCATGCGGTCAACATGACGGTTGGACAGAATACGGCTACTGTGGACGGACAGACGAAAACATTTGAGACGAAGATTATTTTGAAGCAGAACCGTACTTTTGTACCGCTGCGGCTAGTAAGTGAAGGCTTGGGTCAGACGGTAGAGTGGGATAAGGTCAGCCGCTGGGTGTGGATTGGGAAGAAGGAAATTGCTGCGCTGGAGGATACGGGGCATCAGGCGATGAGCATTGAACCGTATAAGAAGGCGATTGGCACCATACCCGCTCTTTTGAACGATGATCTTGGTAAGCCATATGACAAAGTATTGATTTTTAAGCAATCTGACTTGCCTATCAAGCTGCTTCGGGATATTTATTCTGTTGAGCCATACACAACTTCTGATGGTGTGCCTTACTTGAGAATGAGAGTAAAAACCAAGTCCACAGCAGGTGGAGTTTTCTACATGACTAAGAATAAGGATACACGTCTTCGTTCTCCGTTGCGAGAAATGACTCAAGACAATGGAGACGGAACAAAGATGATCTATTACCCAATTTATTCATCTGCTGACGAGCTTTATTTGGGCACTAAAAATTATAAATCTTTTAAGCTACAAGACATTGAGTACATTGGATTCCGCCTGCAAGGTGATGGCTACATTCCCTTGATGGTTAACCCGTGGAAGAGCAATTAAGCACATGAAGAACACAAAACGCATTCTGGCCGTATTGCTGGTGGGGGTACTTCTATTCTTGCAGCTCCCACCTTTTTCATTTCCCACAAACAAGGCGGCAGCCGATACAGAAATCACACCGCTTTCCTACTATGCTGATAAGAACGATCGTTACTTTGTCGGCATGATGTACTTCGACATGTGGAAGAACACCGCCGGGGTTTGGGTCACAGATGGCGGAAAACAACCTGAAAAGAACATGCAAGGTGAAGCGACATTCATCTACAAATTTAATTTCCCAGGCCGCAAGATCAAGAATGTAACGGCTCGCCTGTACACGGCTAGTGACAATAGGGAGTATTTCACAAAATCACGGTCTGACCTTTATCAAGACTATTCTGATCACATAAGTAAAGGCACAAAAGATGATCCGGATATCCGTCCCTTCCAGAAGCAAGGGATTGGTACGGATACCACCATTATTCCGATTACGGTAAGTATAAGGCTGAATGCGCAAGTTCAAGCTGAAAACATCAAGGCTCAGAGCTGCCCCACCTGTGCCAAAGAGGTCGAAGCCTGGCGAATCTACCAGCCGATCTTGTTCAAAATCGAACTGGACAGCGGTCTAATCGTCAAGCATTTTACTACTGATGAAAAATCTCTTAACAACGTATTTACACCAATAGAAGATGAGCTGAAACCTGATCAATCGTATGATTTCACCCCACCAACCGATCCCAGATATGAGTATGTTGGCTACAAAAAAAGCACTACGGGTAAACCGCCCATCGGAGACATTTTGCCGGGAAATGTACCCGGATTTACCTATAACGGCTCTTTCAAGCAGTTTACAGCTTACTTATATTATAAGGAGATAGAGACGATAGAGCAGCCCCCAACAGGAGTCACCTGCACTCGACCTACGCCTAGCGGTAGCCAGTCGGATAAATACCTCGACCCAATGGCTTCAGGTGTTATTAAAGCCGATCAGCGAGGCGCGTCACGGTTTGATGTAGCCAAGGGTATTCCAACCTCCGAAAGCCTGTACGGAAACGTGCTGGCCCGTAATTATCTGTTCCAGAATACCTTTCAGCAGCTCAAGGGCGAATGTACCTACAACGTCAAGCTGAAGCGCACTTATGATCTGGAATGGGAAGATATCAACGACACCAGGCATATGAAGGTCGTGGAGTATTACAAATACGAAATTGTAAAACCGTACTCTTACTGGACGATCGGCAACCTCGAAGTGTACGGCATCAAGAACGCGCAGCTCCGCAACTATGCTCTGCCGGGAGGAAGCATTACGATTCCACCGCGTAACTATACGCCGCCAGCGCTGGAATCTGCGACCAATGGGAACTACTATCCGGCCCCTTCGCCGGGGATTATCGACGGCGGTTCACTTTATATTTATGGCGGCAAGAGTATGCCGAAGGTGCCCAATGAACAAAGGTCACTGGAGCCTGTGGCCCAGAAGGCTACACCAGACGTAGAGGTGGAGAACGATACCGTGAAATTCAACGGTCAAACGATCATGGACCACCAGCGTGTCAAGGAAAAGGGCCCTACTCCTGGCAAAATCCCTGAACCCGTAAAAATCGGGCCGGATACCCTGTACAGCCCGGGCCATGTGATTGAAAAGCACAAGACAAATAAGCCCAATACGCCTAGTAGCGGTGATATCACCTATACCATTCTCAAAGGAAATATCAATGGCGGTGCAGATAAGATTTTGCCGATCCAAGGGATCAATACCGTGACCGTCCATACGCCCGTGGTGAATCTTTCAAGTGTGTCAGACGATACGGCCCACAACCAGAAAACCCAACCGACGAAAGGTCGATCGGCGCTCATTCTGGAACGTCCTTTCCGCGTGACGATTTCAACGGCGGGCCCGCATCTGAATATTCCCGGCTATGGTGATCGGGAGTATGCCAAATATGTGCGAACCAAGCAGGTGCGATTTCCGTTCGATGTGTACGACAAGGGGAAAACTCAGTTCTATCCGCGTGGAACCTGGATCGACATTCCGGTAAGGCAACTGGACACAGACTTCTATTTGCCCGTATGGGTGGATGAAGGGAATTATGCCGTCGAGTTTCGAACTATTGCGGAAAACGCACCGGACGGGTTCACCGAACAGCGCCATGCGAATACGGACCTTGCCCATCATGTTGCGAATGATGGGGTAGAGATCGAGGTCATCGGACGGATGTATGATTTTCATATCACGGATATTGCCGACTACCATTGGGAGCGGGTTTTCCGACAGCACAAAGGAAGCCCGGTGCATAGTGGTCTGTCCTATTGGACGGGACTAGGGAACATCGACGGACTGCCAAGGGGGAATCAGGAGCCGTTTACCTTGCCTGTCCGCCCTGGCAGTCATCCGCATGAAGGCTACCAAAATGTGGCGATCAAGACAGGCTACCACTTCAAGTTTGACCTCAAAACGAAAGGGAATATGTTCAGCGCCAAGGATGGTATCCGCATCACGCCATCATTCTATTGGGTGAGCAAAGATGGTCGTCAGCGAGAAGAGGTGGAGCTGTATACACATGCGGGAAGCCGCAAGTTCATCCGCTTGGGATCGGCGGAGGATCGGGAGAAGCGATATGTCATTTTGAATGAGCGGCTGCGCAATGTACCGACGGAGGAAATGCAGGATACAGCAGCCTACCAATACAAGCATGAGCTGAGTGAAGCACAGCGGAGCCAGTCGACGCTGGAACGCTATGTTTCCCTCTATGCCCAGCGTATCACGCGCAGCAAGACATGGATCGGCCGCTATGATTGGCTGGTGCTGCCTGCGGCGGTCCGTACCTTGATCGGTCCGAAGATGGACCTGCCGGATGGGGTCGATGTTGACCGTGCCAATGCGTCGATTCAGCGCTGGTACGGCGAATACAGCCTGCCTGCTGATGTGTACGCAGTCCCTAAAGGGGCGGATTTACGTGAAGAAGGCCGTCACAGAGAGCTAAACGAACATGCGAGCATATTCAAGAAAACGGGCTATATCGTGGTTCGATTCAACTTGGAGTCGCTCCGTCAGGGGGATACCGAGCATCCACATTTGCAGTATATTAACGGCCCGTTGCTGAACCAGTGGCAAATGGAAGGCTACCGAAGAGAAGTAAAAGACCCGTACGGGCAACCCTTTCATTTGCAGGATGGGGATGTGGTGTTTTATCATGCGGATCAATCGAGCCGGGATGATTTCAGCTCCTTCGTTCCACATTAGAACTGGGGAATACAGTTGATTGGTTCTTTGCGAAAAACGGACAATGGAAATCATTCCACTGTCCGTTTTTTACATCCTTTTTTGAGCTTGCACGATGATTTTCGCGCTTGCTTCATCTGTAATGAGCATATTGATGAATCGACCTCTTAAAGCAGCCAGGATGCAATCAATTTTGTGCAGGCCAAAGGCCATACCCACGACGGTTTTTGTCTTTTTCAATTGATCCAGTCCCAACCCGATGACTTTATTATTAATTGGATGCTCATTGACCTTACCATCCCGGTTAATGAACCGGGAATTGATATCGGCGACAATGTGCATCGCTTTCAATTCGGTGAGTACCTGCTCATTTAAATAACCGGATCTTTCCATGGTGGACATGGAGAACGGATTGCCGATGCCAACCAGCGCCAGATCAATTTGTTCTCCTTCCTTCAAAACCTCAGCAATATTGGGAAGTTGAATGATTTGGTTCTTTAATTCTTCCGTTTCTACGACGGCGGGTGCATACAGTGTGTCGCATGTGACCCCGAGCTTTTTAGATAGCTCATAAGCGATCTGATTGGAATGCATCTCATTCCGATGATTGCCTGTTCCGCCAACCAGAGGAATGATTTTGACGTTCTCTTTTTTCTCTATTGGAAACTCTCTGACCATATGATATAACGTATTTCCCCAAGAAACCCCGATGCGATCGCCATTCTTGATCAACTTGAGAACAAATTGGGCTGCGGCCTTCCCGACAGCACTTGAAAGCATCTCTTTATTCAAATCTTTAGTAGGTACGACCAACACTTGCTTTAGCTTAAATAGCTGCTCGATTTCCTTCTCCAATGTGGAGATTTCATGATCGTCATCATGAATGACGATTTCAATAATTCCCTCTTCGCGTGCCCGATGCAGCATCTTGGAAATCATGGGTCTTGATACGCCGATCTTCTCTGCAATTTTTTCCTGCGTCCATGATTCGTAATAGTACATTTTGCAAACCTTCACCAACATTTTGCGTTCTTCTATGTTCACATATAGTCCGCCTTTATCGTAATAATGCCGCACACACCCACTATAAATTGGAATCTGGCAGAGAGTCAAGCGACGTGAAAATACCTTATTTTTGCTTTACTTAGATTTGACATTTGCTTAACACTGCCCAAATAGAGGCTGATTACAATTGTAACTGTTCGTAACATTTGTAACCAAGGATCGGCAACCCCCTAAATAAACATTGCGGAAAGCTGAAACAAGAACTGGGTCGAGGTGCACACATGAATGTGAAAATACTAGGCTACTGGGGGGGATATCCCACGGCTGGTGGGGCAACGGCAGGTTATCTGGTAACCACGGCAGAAGGGCAAATTTTGCTCGATTGCGGTAGCGGAGTGATGAGCCGTTTTTCTTTTGAGACGAGAGTGGAGGAATTATCGGGGGTTATTTTGTCTCATTTGCACCATGATCACATGGCGGATATGGGGATTCTCCAATATGCAGCGGCAGGGGCAATCCGAAATGGACGTATGCCTCACCGGTTGGCTTTGTATGCCCCGGCTGAACCTGCTGACAAGCTGAGCTCCTTGTATGAAACGCATACGGATATCCATGTTATTGATCCGAAAAAGAAGTTGTATATGGCTGGGGCGGAAATAGAGTTTGTACCTGTAGAGCATACGATACCTTGCTATGCGGTCAAGATCACATACCGTGGCAAAGTACTCGTATATTCCGGTGACACATCTTATTGTGATGCTTTAATCCAGCTGGCGAAGGATGCTGACATCTTTTTATGTGAGGCCACCATCTGTAAAGGCAGTGTACACACTACGGGGGCGGGCCACATGGATGCGATTCAGGCTGGAATGATTGCCGGGCAGGCCAATGTCAAAAAACTCGTCCTGGTGCATCTGCCGGGTGACGGTAACCTGGAGCTGATGCGACAGGAAGCGAGCCAAGCCTTTGGTGGCCCTGTCGATTTACCTGAACCCTCCCGTCTGTATTGGGTCTAATTGTGAAAATGGAGGAACGGCTACATGTATAAACTTCTCGCCCTTGACATGGACGGAACCTTGCTCAATCCAGACAAGATGATTACGACGGAAACAAGGCATTCCATACAAGCACTCATGCAGGCTGGTGTAAAAGTAACTATCGCATCCGGACGATTTCCGGCATCCGTATGGCTGCATGCAAGAGCAGCAGGGATGAATTTCCCGCTGATTGCCCTGAACGGCGCGGTTACGCTGGACGCTGAAACCGGAAATATTTTTGCTGGAAGTCCTTTGCATAGAGCAGATGCATTCCAACTGGTGCAGGCTGTACATGGGGCCGGGGCGTACGTACATTTTTACGGCTACAATAAACTTTTTGTTCAGGAGCTTAACGATATGAATACCCGCTGGCCTCTCGCCAACGTGGTAGTTCAGCCGGATAAAGCTTTAACTAAGGAAAATTACAAGGATCAAACTGCACTAATTCGGGTAGAGCCGATTGAAAAGAGCATGCAATATTTCATTGAATCCACAGACGAGCCTTTGTACAAGGCTGCTGTCATATGTGATGACAGGGATGTGCTGAAACGGCTATATGTTGAATTGCATAGTTGGGGTGTATTCCAGCTGACACGAACCGGCAGTCGTCGATTTGATGTGAATGCAGCGGGAATCAGCAAGCGAGTTGCACTGGAACAGCTGTGCAGGGAGCAGGACATTGTTCCTTCCGAGGTGGCAGCAGCAGGTGATTATGATAATGATATCGAGATGCTGCGTTGGGCAGGACTTGGTATCGCTATGGGCAACGCTAACGAGCAGGTGAAGGCGATTGCCAGGGTTGTGACAGGCAGCAACAGCGAAGATGGAGTGGCTGAGGCGATTCACCGTTACTTGCTCAACAGATCATAATTATAAGTTCATCACGACATTAACGATCAGATTTTATACACAAAGGGAGCGATCATCTGTGATTAATATTAAAAAAAGCTTGGTATGGCCCGCTTTGGCGGCACTGCTCGTATTTAGTGGATGCTCGGCACAGGGACAACAGACGTCTACAGAGGGCAGCGGTGAGAGCACAGCAACGTCGACGGGGATTTCAGGCAGTCTTTCCTTCTACACCTCACAGCCGGAAGAGGATGCAACCAAGCTGACAGCAGCATTCAATCAGAAGTATCCAGATGTTAAAGTGAACATTTTCCGTTCTGGAACAGAGGAGGTCACTAGCAAAATTCAGGCTGAACGCCAAGCGGGTCAGACTCAGGCAGATATATTGCTGCTCGCTGATGCTGTAACCTTTGAAAGTCTCAAAAAGGAGAACCTTTTGCAAGCCTACAAATCACCTGAACTGGCGAACATTCCTACAGAGCTTGCAGACCCTGATGGTATGTATACCGGGACCAAAGTCTTGGCAACTGTGCTGGCAAGCAATACCCAAAAGGTAACCGCAGCTCCAACCTCTTGGAAGATACTTACATCTGCGGATAGCAAGAATGCAAGCATTATGCCAAGTCCGCTCTATTCAGGTGCGGCAGCGTATAATGTGGGCGTATTTAGCCGTACGGAAGGCTTTGGCTGGGATTTTCTCCAGAGTATGAAGGATAACGGTATGTCTGTAATCAAAGGAAACGGGGCTGTCATGAAGGCGGTAGCCAGCGGCGAGAAATCCTACGGAATGGTCGTGGATTATCTGGTTGCACGGGAAAAGGCCAAGGGGTCACCTGTGGAGCTGAGCTATCCGGAAGAGGGTGTGCCAATCATCACAGAGCCGATTGCAATTATGAAAGATGCGCACAATACGGCGGCAGCTCAGGCTTTTGTGGACTTTGTGTTGTCGGAGGATGGGCAGAAGCTGGCTGCGGAAATTGGCTATGCGCCTATTCGTAAAGGTGTTGCGGCTCCAGCAGGCTTGAAGGGGATATCGGACTTGAAGGTGCTCTCGTCTGATCTTGTGAAGCTGACGGACGAGCGTGAAGCAGACAAGCAGCAATTTATTAAAGTGTTTGGCCAATAACGCATGGGACGAGTCAAGATAGAAAAAGCAAAACCGTACGAGCAGTCTCAACTGAAATACGGACAAGGGCGACAACCTTTGTCCGTGCTCTCCCGGTTAGTTTGGAAAAAAGGAATGATCACAGGGCTTGGTGCTATAGCGGTATTCCTATTTTTTGTACTTCCGATTCTGAAGCTGATCTTGCTCAGTTTTCAGGGAGAACAGGGTTTGTCGCTTGCGAACTATTCAGGATTGCTGAAACAGGAACGCTTCTGGAACACAGTACGTAGCACAGTAATGATCGTGGCGGGTTCTACTGTATTGTCGCTCGCGCTCGGGGCCATGTCCGCCTGGCTGATCGCTTATACGGATATTCCTCGCAAGAGGCTACTCCATTTGGCAATTTTAATGTGCTTTATTTTACCATCCTACGTACTCACCTTATCATGGTCTTCCTTTATGGGTACGCAAGGCTGGGTAGCCAAGCTATTACAGTGGTTTGATCCTGGATTAACGCCCTGGAGCATGTACAGTATGGGCGGTATTATCTTTGTCATGGGGATTCATCATTTTCCATTAGTGTATATGTTCACGCTGGATGTATTCAGAAAAATTCCCCGCGATCTGGAATGGGCAGCAAGAACGGGGGGAGCTAGTAAAATAGAAACGTTTCGCCGAATTACACTCCCATTGTCTCTGCCTGGATTGACGGCTGGGGGGTTACTGGTATTTCTGGCTTCTATGGACAATTTCGGCATCCCGGCTTTCTTGGGAACACCCGTAAACATATCGGTACTTAGTACATTGATCTACGAGGAGATTATCGGGTTCGGTCCATCGGCCTTTGCGCGTGGAGCTTCACTGTCTGTGTTACTGGGACTCGCGGCGGTGCTGGGGAGCCTGTTGCAATGGCTGCTGCTCCGTAAAAGCCACGCTTCGGACACCATCCAGCCGGATCATACACCTCGATATACGCTGGGTAAATCCAGCAAGGGGGTATCTGTATTAGTATGGGCTTTTCTGCTGCTGGTTACGGTAGTGCCTCTGTCTTCCATGCTGTCGATGTCTTTGAAAAAAGCCTACGGACTCGGTCTGACAGCGTCCAATATGACGTTAGGCAATTATCGCTACATTTTGTTTGAAAATCCGAGAGTTTGGCAAGCGATTCAGAATAGCCTGACGCTATCACTGATTACGATGCTGGTCTGTCTGCTGATCGGTTCCTGCTTCGCTTATATGCGTGTGCGCAAGCCTTCACGCCTGAATAAGATAGCTGAGCTTGCCACTGCCGTTCCATATACGTTGCCAGGCATTGTTTTTGCTTTATCCATGATACTGGTCTGGATGGAACCCGTTCCTGGTTGGAATCCAGGAATTTATGGAACCATGGGTATTCTGTTCATAGCCTATATATGCCGCTTTATGATTTTACAGATTCGCTCCGGTATTACAGCTTTTATGCAGGTGGATGCTTCTATGGAGGAGGCAGCACGCATATCGGGAGCTGGCTTCTGGCGCAAGTGGACGGCGGTTCTTCTTCCGCTGGTGCTGCCGGGGATTTTGACCGGAGGGCTACTGGTATTTCTGACGGCATTGACGGAGCTGACTGTGTCAGCATTACTTTATTCATCCGGTTCACAGACGATAGGAGTCACCATATTCAGTTTTGAGCAGGCCGGGGAGACCCTTTATTCTACTGCATTGTCTAGTCTGATCGTCGTTCTCATCGCGGCCGGGGGAGCCATTGTGCTGCTTGTTCAGAAATGGGCGACACGTAAGGGAGTGCGATCATGAGTATTGAAATAAAACAAATCAGCAAATCCTTTGCCAGCGCTCAGGCGCTTCATGTGATTGATTTAACCATTGAGGATGGCGAGTTTGTGGCGATTTTGGGACCATCCGGGTGCGGGAAAACAACACTTCTGCGTATCCTTGCCGGATTCGAGCAGCCTAGCTCCGGGCACATCAGCATGAATGGTAATATCGTAGCCGGAAATGGTATTCAGTTACCGCCGGAAAAAAGGCGTATCGGCATGGTTTTCCAGTCCTTCGCCTTGTGGCCACATATGAATGTGGCAGAGCATGTTCGTTTTCCAATCCGTACGCACAAAGAAACGCCTGCGCATATTAAGCAACATGAGCAGGAGCGGGTAGAGCAGGTGCTGGAGCTTGCGGGTCTTTCGCATTTGGCCTCCCGTATGCCGCATGAGCTGTCGGGCGGTCAGAAACAGCGGGTGGCGATTGCGCGTGCGATTGCCTCCGAGCCATCGCTGTTGCTGATGGATGAGCCGTTGAGCAGCCTGGATGCTATGCTTCGTATGGATATGCGACGTGAAATACAGGATGTTCACCGCAGAACTGGCTCTGCAATTGTTTATGTAACACATGATCAGGGAGAGGCATTGGCTATGGCGGACCGCATTGTTGTGATGAAGGAAGGACGTATTGAACAAGTAGGTACTCCACAGGATATTTATTTGCGCCCGCAGACCGAATTTGTCGCCAAGTTTGTGTCCAAAGCCAACCTTGTCGAAGGCCAGTGGATCAATAACCGTTTTATACCGGAAGGCAGCGTGAATACAGCATGGTCGGGATTGCCGATTAGCACGTATTTTAAAACACATGGACTGTATCCTGTGCGGCCTGATCAGTTCTCTCTTGCAAGAGAGGGTGAACAGGGAATCCCGGCGGAAATTGCCAATGTACAGTTTCAGGGTAAAGAATTTCATTATAATATTCGTAGCGGTACGCGACATTGGGAGGTCATATCGCCCTTGTCCTTTCAGTTAAATGAGAAGGTATCCTTGAGTCTTGCCTCTGGTGCAGAGCTGGAGGAATGATTTTTTCAAACCTGAGCATTTTGCATGAAGCATTGGGAATCGAATTATGCAAAATGCTAGCCTAAAAAAGCTTACTCGATGAGAGATTCCTTCTATCCATCAGTGAGCTTTTTTTAATATATTTATCTGTAAAATACGATACATTCATAGCGAGCACATACGTCATATTGGTAAACTACGAGCGTGAATAGGCAAACTTTTTGCGGAACAGGGAAGGGGAAATGCCCTCTCTTCTGGAAAAACAGGACGAAAATGCGATGCATGATGAAAACCGATTTCTTCTGAAATGCGGGCAATGGACCATGGGGTTTGCAGCAAAAATTCCATCGGGGTCATACCATATACCTTGAGCATGCTTTTAGTATGTTTTTGAAGTAGATGTGTCTCACTGTCCAGACATTCGTCCATATTCGCACATTCTCTCCAACTGTCGTAGGTCTGAAAATGAATCCAAAAAATTTCCGTATGTACCGGGCAAGAGGCTGCACCATAATGATCGGCATCCGGCCTGAGAGTGAGAGCATCGCCTGCGGTCAGTGTCCATTCCCTGTCGTTTTCACCGATAGACAGATTTCCCTCAACGACGACGATCAGATCAAACGCCCCGATATTACTTCGACTAATATGAGATTCACCAACAGGATAAGTGGCACGACCGCAGTCAACAAAATAAGGGATCGGCGGAGTCACAAAGTGTAATACATGTGAGATCACGCACAGCACCTCCAATTTGGATTGGAAATCCTGTCTTTCATATATAACAAATCTCCTTATTAATAAATTTTTTTACACAAATTGTTTTAATGATGTTAGTTCTATCGTTTAACCGGGTCTTTGCCCAAGCCCTTCGTGCGGTATAATAGACCGATACGTCTGTGGGCTTTTTTCCTGCGGAGAATTTGGGAACGGATGAACAAGGGAACAATATAACGAAAGGAGTGACGATGATGGATGAAAAGGATTGCCTGATGTTGTGCTACATTGCAGAAGAACATAGTCTGAAACGTGCCGCCGAGCGTTTGTATATTACACAACCCGCCTTGACCTACCGTCTGAACCAATTGGAAAAGGAGTTCGGGGTGCCGATTATCGTACGCGGGAACAGAGGAACGAAGCTGACCATGGAAGGGGAAAGATTGGCTGAGTATGCCAAACGAAATTTGAGAGAATTGACCGAATTAAAAGAAGCCGTTATTCACCTGAGAGGCGAGGTAAAAGGGACACTCCGGTTAGGGATTTCAAGCTACTACGGGCATTATCGGCTTCCGCCGATCTTAAAGAGCTTCAAGGATATTTATCCTGATGTGCAATTTTCCGTTACCTGCGGACTCAGCGCAGAAATTTATGAAATGCTTCGCGGAGATGAAATTCATCTGGGTGTCATTCGCAATGATTACCCTTGGTCTGAGGGAAAGCATCTTCTTCATGAGGAGCATATTTGCGTGATCTCCAAAGAAGCTGTAGAGCTTGAGCAATTGCCGGAGCTTCCGCTGATTCGTTATAAGGACCCGGGCAAACCGCAGCTTTCCGGCCACATGTATTCCTCGTTTAACGAATCGGTGCAGGCGTGGTGGAGTGAAATGTTGGGCAGGCCGCCACGGGTTTCCATGGAGGTGGACAGCTACGAAACCTGCAAGGAAATGGTCCGACACGGACTGGGATATTCCATCGTACCCGAAATATTTGTCTCTCCAAAGGATGAATTATATGCATTTAACTTAGTTCGTAAGAACGGGGAGCCTGTCCTGCGTCGAACATGGATGTTGTATAAAAATAAATCTAGCCACCTTATGGCAGTGGAGAGATTTATAGAATGGATGCTCCAGTCTTGACGTGATGAAGGCAGCTAATATACGTAATTTTTGGTTAAAAATGGCGTATTTCAAGAGATGTCATGTCATATATAAAATAATTTTAAGGATAAACCCAAAAAATATTAAATTTACTTCACTGGCATTCGCTTATACAATGTTGAATATTGATTGTATATTTATTCGTTATGACGAATGAAAGGCGGCATTCCATTGATGAACTCAACAACGAACGGACATAATGGCAAAACGCCATTCCATGAAGAGATTATGAAGGCTGTAGATGCGAAGGATCACGAATTACGGGAGCTTGCCCGAACGATACATAAACATCCTGAGCTAAGCTTTCATGAATATCAGGCACAGGGCTGGCTCACCAATACACTGGAACAGGCTGGTTTTGCTGTGGAAAAAGGCATTGCCGGACTGGAAACCTCCTTCCGTGCGGTATGGGAAGGGAAATCCGGCGGACCCACAATCGCTCTGCTGGCTGAATATGATGCACTTCCAGCCATCGGACATGCCTGCGGACACAACCTGATTTGTACCGCATCAGTGGGGGCCGCTATAGCTCTGAAGGAAGCGATGCCGGATCTTCCCGGACGCATCGTGGTGTTAGGCACACCAGCCGAGGAGGAAGGCGGCGGCAAAATCATCATGTGCGAGCATGGCGTGTTCGACGGCATTGACGCCGTAATGATGGTGCATCCGCAGAGCAAAACGATGGTTTTGCGCGGTGGATTGGCTTGCGTGGATGCCACGTTTACGTTTCATGGCAAGCAGGCCCATGCCGCTTCCTCCCCAGAGAAGGGCATCAGCGCACTGGATGCCATGATTAATGCCTTTGTGGCGATTAATTCAGTTCGCCAGTTCGTCACCAGCGACGTGCGTATCCACGGCATTATTACAAAGGGCGGAGATGCCCCGAATGTTGTGCCGGAGCTGTGCGAGGCCGTATTTATTTTGCGGGCGCAAACCGTTGTCGGCCTGGCAGAAGTGCGGAGCAAGGTGTATCGCGCTGTTCGTGCGGCGGCAGAAGGCATGGGCGCCACCGTGGACATTGCCGAGGGACTTATTTATGCGGAGCGCAATACGAACAAGAAGCTGGCCGCTTTGTTCCAGAACAATCTGGAGCAGCTCGGTCTGGAGGTACACGAGCCGCCTGCGCAAGGGGGGATCGGTTCGTCGGATATCGGCAATGTCAGTCAGATTACCGCAGCGATTCATCCTTACATCCGATTGGGTGACGCATCCACGCATACGCCGGAATTTGCCCAGCTTGCGGGAGCGGAGGAAGGCATGATTGAAATGAATTATGCCGCCAAAGCGCTGGCATTAACGGCTTATGATCTCGTGACCGATCCGGTGGCTTTGAGAGAGGTACGGACTGAATTTGAACAGTGGCAAGCGCAGAGAAACGGGGGAGCATCCGAATGAGTAGCAACACGGCCGTACCGAGCGGCCCGAAAAAATGGCTGAAAATGCCGCATACCTTTGTCATTCTTATTTTTCTGACCTTAGTGGCCGGGATATTGACCTATGTCGTCCCCGCCGGAGAGTTTGAACGGGTTAAAAATGAAACAACCGGCAAAACGCTTCTCGTTCCCGGTTCGTACGCTCATGTCGATCCGAATCCGGTTACGCTGTGGGATATTCCAAAATCCATCGTATCCGGTCTGGTCGATTCTGCCGATGTGGTCTTTTTCATTCTGATCATCGGCGGTGTTTTTCAGATTATTACGTCCTCGGGAACGATTGAGGCGGTCACGGGAAGAGTCGCAAGATCTTTTTCCAACAAAGGTATATGGGTGATTCCGGTATTTATTACCCTGTTTTCCGTGGGCGGTTTTACGATGGGCATGTCCACCGAGGTTATGGTATTCGTGCCGATTGGTATTGCTATCGCCCGGGCGTTGAAATTTGATGCGATGACGGGTACGGCCATGATTTCACTGGGGGCTTCCTGTGGATTTACTGCCGGGCTGCTGAATCCGTTTAATGTCGGCTTGGCACAGGCGATTGCGCAAATTCCTATTTTTTCAGGGCTGTGGCTTCGTGCCATCCTGTTGGTCATCCTGATCGTCATTACGAGCTTATATATTATGCGTTATGCCAGTAAAGTGAAGAAAAGCCCGGAAATCAGCCTTGTTTACGAATTGGAAAAGAGCGCTGAAGACAAGCCAGTGGATCTATCCAATCTGCCTTCCATACAGCTTAAGCATATCCTGATCATTTTGACCGTTGTAGTAAGCTTCGCGATGTTGATCTGGGGAGTGTCCAAAAAGGATTGGTGGATGGAAGAACTGGCTGCCCTGTTTCTTTCGATGGGAGTCATTTCCGGCTTTTGCGCAGGCTACGGGCCAAGTCGCATTGCGACAGAGTTTGCCAAAGGGGCCAAGGATATCACCTATGGTGCGCTGATTATCGGTTTTGCACGTTCCATCGTGGTTGTACTGGATCACGGCAATGTGATTGATTCCATCGTTAACAGCCTTGCTATCATGGTGGGACATTTGCCTGAATCGGTACAAGTGCTGGGTATGTATGTGTTCCAAAACATTATGAACGTATTCATCACCTCCGGTTCGGGAATGGCCGCAACGACGATGCCGATTATGGTGCCGCTGTCCGATCTGCTCGGCATTACACGGCAGACGACGGTGCTTGCCTTCCAATTGGGAGACGGATTTTCGAACATGATTTTGCCTACTTCCTCAGCCTTAATGGGAAGCTTGGCTGTATCGGGCATTCCGTATCAGAAATGGGTTCGCTTCTTTTGGCCGCTACTGGCTGTCTGGTTCGTACTGGGTGCAGTATTCGTAGTTGTCGCCCAAATTATCGGATATCACTAAACTATAACTCTGTAAATACTTTTCAGCCCTCATCTTGCCGTGTTCGTATAGGCTTGGTGGGGGCTGTTTTATGTGAAACGGCAAACAACACGGATTTGTGAAGAGAAATCCCCGGATATTTAAACGCTTTTGGAAGAACGGCAAAACTATAATAATAAGGAATTTAAATTATGTAAGCGCAATCATTTTGGGTATTTGCTTGTCATCACAACACAATTGAGGAGGACGACTTGGATGGCTCAAAGGAAAGGCGCATGGCGAAAGGGAACCTTGACCGCCGCGTTGGCAACGATGCTGGCGATGACGGGTACAACTGTGGGGATGGCGGCAGAAGCTCCATCTGAACCGGAGCTTCAGGCAGCATCGGCTGTTGCCGTCGAACAGAACCGAAGTGGCAGCATCCAACTGGAAAAGCTGGATCGGGGACTGGTGGCTGCGGTGACGCCGGAGGGTGTATTTCTAAGCTGGCGGCTGCTGGCGCAGGAAGTGAATGGTTACGGCCCAACGGGGCTGACAGGCGCGAATTTTAATGTATACCGTGACGGTAAAAAAGATCGCGACGGTGACCGACAGCACCAACTATGTGGATAAAGAAGGAAGCGGAAATGCAGTCTACAGGGTGGCTTCAGTCGTTAATGGACGGGAAAAGGATCGCAGCGCCAAAGTGACGCCGTGGCAGCAGGGTTACTACGAGCTGCCTCTTCAAAAGCCCGCCGATGGAGCAACACCCGCAGGTGAGTCCTATACCTACTCTGCAAATGATATGAGTGTGGGGGATGTGGACGGAGACGGACAATATGAATTTTTTGTAAAATGGGACCCGTCGAACTCCAAGGACGTTTCTCAGAAGGGCTATACCGGAAATACGTATGTCGATGCATATACAGTTGAGGGCAAGCTGTTATATCGGATCGACCTAGGTGTGAATATTCGGTCAGGTGCACATTATACACAGATGATAGTGTACGATTTTGATGGCGACGGCAAAGCCGAGCTGATGTTCAAAACGGCTCCGGGTACCAAAACGATTACTTTTGACAAGAAGGGCAAGCCAAAAAAAGAAACATATATTACCCTGCCCCGTGAGGATCGCAAAGCAGGGATTACGCATAAGGACGATTACCGTTTAAGCCGCACGGATTATTACGAGCATGTGGTGAACATGTTCATGAACTGGACGAAGCATGAAGAAGTGGTCAAAGGGAAATGGCCTGCTACGCTGGAGGAATGCTTTGGTATCGCTCCAAAGTATAGCTATCCGTTATCCCGTAAAGATGCGGAAAGTTTGACCGACTATTTTATGGATGTATACGCGCCTGCGCGGAGCGACAAAAACAAGCTGAGAGAGTTCGAAGGCTTCATTGTGGATGGACCGGAATATTTAACCATTTTCAAAGGAAAAACGGGAGCAGAGCTGGACACTGTCCGCTATGAGCCGGAGCGTCATGACGATGGCCTCATGTGGGGCGATTACGCCATGGCCCGGATTGAACCCGCCAACCGGGTGGATCGTTTTCTGGCAGGCGTGGCTTACTTGGACGGACGCAAACCGTACGCTGTATTTGCACGCGGGTACTATACTCGTTCCACGCTGGTCACCTACACATGGGACGGTCGCCATCTCCAAAAGAACTGGATGGTGGACAGCGGCTGGGCGCCAATGACGAATCCATTTAACGATAGCCCGCACGGGCGTGATGGAACGGACCCGAAATTCGGAACCTTGACCACACAGGGAGCCCATTCGCTGAGCGTGGCGGATGTGGATGGTGACGGCAAGGACGAAATCGTATACGGCTCTGCCACCATCGACCATGACGGTAGCCTGCTGTACAGCTCGTTCGATGTCATGCCATCGGAAAGTGCGATTCCCGGCGAAACAGCCCGTTTGGGTCACGGCGATGCGCTGCATGTGACGGATATTGACCCTGATCGGCCAGGGAAAGAAATCTTTATGGTGCATGAGGGCGGCACCTATGCTCCTTATGGCTATTCGCTGCGGGATGCCAAAACGGGTAAAGTCATCTACGGTGGATATTCCGGCAAGGATACAGGCCGGGGAATGATCGGGGACATAGACCCTGAACAGCGAGGGCTGGAAACCTGGGCTATAGGCTTATGGACCGCTGCCGGCAAGCAGCTTGATACCAAGATGCCTGGCACTAATATGAGTATCAAATGGGCGGCGGACATGACCACTCAAATCGTAAACGGGGCAATTGACGTAACTCCAACCATTGAGGACTGGAAACGGGGTACATTGCTGACCGCAACAGGAACGAAGACGAACAACTATACAAAAGGAACGCCATCACTGGTAGCCGATATTTTCGGAGATTGGCGGGAAGAAATGCTCGTCCGCACAGCGGATAGCTCGGCGATCCGTATCTATTTGAGCACTGAGCCTACGACGCATAAATTGTACACACTGATGCATGATCCGCAATATCGGGCGGATGTGGCCCGCCAAAATACGGGCTATAACCAGCCATCCTATACAAGCTTTTACTTCGCATCCGATATGGATTGGGCGAATGTGCCGATTCCCAAGCTCTACACCCCAAGAGCCGTAATTCAGGAAGAGAGTAGCGATGAGGTGGATGAGGCAGAGACCTCGGAGACAAATGCGAAGGAAATAGAGGCAGAGTCGGCGGAATCAACAAAGGATTTATAAAAGAATAGACTAGGCTTTCCCTGTATTAATATATAAGTTGAACTGGAAATGTACATGAGGCGCCACTACGCAGGCGGATGGTGCTTCCCATCGCTGTTGCCCCCGGATTTCCTGAATGAACGCACAATGTTTGAAATCCGGGGGCAAAGGCGACCGCTCCGCTTGTACAGCACCATTCCGCCTACTCCGTTTTCCATGTTAATTTTCTAAAATAATAAGGAACTTCTAACGGAGTTCCTTATTATATTTAGAAGTATCTATTATTATAATAAAAAAAATTGACAAACCGACTTTATAGTTTCTAACAAAGCCTTCTAATTACATATTTCACCTCTTTAAATAATAAAAAGTTGAAAGGTAAGCCAACGAAGTAATAAAATTACTGCCAAATAAAATTCGCTTTTCCCCACAGGCTTCTGGAATTTTGAAGCTTGATTCGACCATGCTGGCAACCATAATGCTTCTTCTAGATTATGTAGTGTAATAGCAAATAAAAATAAAATAACTAATTATTCCAATAGAAAACCTTCTCTATACATTCTGTTTTTTTACTTTAAACCTTCTGTGTTACAACGTTAATTCCTTGTTCAACAAAACTCCCTTTAGTTGATTAGGGCTTAACTGATCATTCTGAATTTTGATACTTGTATCCATATCCGATTAGGTGATTGTCTAATATTAATTAACTGTCATTTTCATGAAATTAAAAATAGGCATACTCACACTTCAATAAAGTTGAAGAGTACAGACAGGCACATACCAAAAGAGTCATAACTTGATTAGCCTTACAACCTTGATTTAATATTAAAAAATGCAAATTAACGATGAGGTGAAAATAATGAAATTCAATGAATTTTACGTTGGCTAAATTTTTAAAACGAAGTCCATAAAAATAACTAAAGAAAATATCACTAAATTTGCGGCAGAGTTTGACCCACAATATATGCACTTGGATGAGGAGAAAGCAAAACAAGGTAGATTCAATGGAATAATTGCTTCAGGAATACAAACAATTGCTGTTTCATTCAAATTGTGGGTTGAAACTGGGAGTTATGGTGATGATGTAATCGCTGGAACAGCTATGAATAATCTTAAATTCTTAAAGCCAGTTTATCCAGGTGACGAATTGTATACAGTAGTCGAGGTTATTGCAGTAAATGAGAAGAATAATGGAACAGGAATAGTTACAGTTTTGTTGTCAACATATAACAATAAAGATGTGAAAGTTTTCGAAGGGGAGTTATCTGTTCTCATTAATAAATAAAATATTATCAGTTATATTGTCCCGAACTGAGGACAATAACTGATATCGTTGGACTCATTCGTTATTGAGGAAGAGAAAGTCTCAAGCACTTAGAACGAACATGTTGACCTTTTACAAACAGCAAAACTGATCCCGGAAATGCAAGAATGCAAGAATTTTTGTTTAACTAACAGTTGATCGATTTCCCACTTCGTGCTCTTTAAGACGTTTCAGTATTTCCTGTAATTATACGACAGACACCATTAAATTGAGTTTTCTTACTCTTTTAGAAACGAAAAAAATGCCTCAAATAACGGTAACTGAAATATGTAAACAAGCAGATATTAACCGTGGCACCTTTTATCTTCACTATAAAGACCCTTATGAATTATTTGAGGTAATGCAGAATGGATTTAATCAAGAAATAATGGAAACGTTACAAAAAGGAGAAAGTCCCTGCACAACCGAAGAATCCTTGATCAACCTATTGAGCATAATTCAAGATAAGAAAACGATTTATAAAATCTTAATTTCGGAGAGAGGAAAAAAATAACTTTCTATCACAAGTCTTGCTTGAAGATTATCTGCAAAGAAATGGAGACAAACAAAACAGGAAGGAGCCATTTTCAATGGACTATTCTTTCACTTACATGGTTCACGGTTCCATTGGAGTCATTAATCAATGGCTTGAGTCAAATAGTGGGGAAAGCCCGCAAACTATTGCACATATCATTTCTTCCTTGGCTCATCAATAATGACATCATCCAATGAAATGGCCAAGGTGTTTGGCATAAAGTAAAGGACAAGGACTTGTGTTCATAGCCGCTTAGATAGATATCTAATGAAATTAAACAATTAGTGAGGCAAAGGAGAGACTTTACAGAAGCTTTATTATAATCCATGCAATAATATACTACATACCATTTAATCTTAAGATGTAATATTCATAAGAATACCTTGAAGGGAGCTTTTCTCATGAATATTGCATCTTTTTTATTATACTGTTGTATTGTTACTTTTACACCAGGACCTACTAATATCGTAATATTATCCACAGTGCATAATTTTGGGACAAAAAAGGCAATGAAATATACGTATGGAGCAACAATTGCTTTTGGTTTATTACTTGTTTTTTCTGCTGTGTTGAGCACTACGCTTATAACGATTATACCAAGAATTTTAGTTGTTATGCAGATAATCGGAAGCTTTTATATGTTCTATCTCGCTTATCAAATTTACAAAATGGATACATCAAAACCAGCTGTAAACCAAACCGCTACCTTTATGACAGGCTTCCTTATGCAGTTTTTAAATCCAAAGGTGATAATATTTACATTGACTATAATTCCTAACTTTATTATGCCCTACTATAATACAATACCTGCAGTAACCATAAGTGTTATGGTTATAACTCTTGTTGGATTTTTAGCATTTGCTACGTGGGTTCTTTTCGGTACAATCTTCAAGGAGTTTTTACAAAGGCATCAAAAGACTGTTAATGTAATTATGGCATTATTTTTAGTTTATGCCGCAGTAATGATATGGATGTAGGTAAGCTAATAAAGAGGAGAATTAAATGGACAAATTTATCTATAAAAAATCGGCAGGTATTACTGCGTTGTCAGCATGTATTACTGATTTTACGTATAAAAAGCACTCTCACCAGGAGTATGCAATAGGTGTAACTTTGCGTGGTATTCAACAGTATAACTTGGATGGCAGTTTACAATTATCATATCAAAATGGTGTTATGCTTTTTAATCCAGGACAGATACATGACGGGAGGGCACATGATAAGGCAGGGCTTGATTATATTATGCTATATATTGAGCCACAATTGCTTTTAGATGTTATTGAGAAAAAGGATATCGTACGTTTTTCAACCCCTATCGTGTATGATTATAGACTTAAACAAAGAATATTAAGTCTTTTTAATGCAATATTAAACGAAAAAGATGAGGCTTTGTGCTGTGATTTATTCTTATCCCTAACGGAAAGCCTTATGCAAACTAATCTTTCTTCAGACTATAAGAGAGATAACGCTCTAATCAGGAAAGCAAAAGATATAATTCATCATACTAACTTAGAAAATGTACTTAAACTTGACGATATATGTAAGAACTTGATTTAACTCATTTAAATAAACAATTTAAAAACGTATATGGAACAACAGCATTTGAATATATGTCACATTTAAATTAAGGATAGTTTTTAAAACTATGTTTGTAGTTTTACTCAGAGAGGACCTTTTCAATTGGCAAAAACTAAATGTTACAGCATTAAGTATGGAATCTTATATTCTACAGGAGCGTGTTAGTATGTCAAAATACGTCGAAATTGGTTACCCAATTTATGAAGGAATGCCTGTTTATCCAGGATTGCCGGAAGTGAAATTAGAGCCTAAAGAGCGTTTGGACAAAGGGGATGACTGGAACGGAAGCGTGCTAAGCATGTATCTTCATGCCGGTACCCATGTCGATGCCCCGTGGCATCATAAGAATAACGGTAAGGGAATAGATGCTATTCCGATTGAAGACTTCATCTACAGAAAGCCGCTATTAATCGATTGCCCGCTTGGCCCGAACGGCTTTATCACTATCGAAAAGCTCAAAGAATATGAAGAACTGAATGAGGCAGATATTCTAATTTTCAACACGAGCCATTGGAAACACCGGGATACGGATTTCGAGAAATACGCCAATAATTTCCCGGCTGTCTCTCCGGAAGCCGCCGAATACATCCGAACGAAGTTGCCAAACTGCAAAGCGGTGGCCATAGATACCTTGAGCATTGAAAATTTGACAGAAGCAAAAGGAAACGGCTATTTTGTCCACCATGCCTTTTTAGACCATGAAAAGTATGAAGAGCCGACAATGCTCATTTATGAAGACATTAATCCAGCGCCATTGGTTGGCAAAAAGCTCATTTCTGCCTTCACAGCACCACTTCGAATTAAAGACCACGATGCATCTGTCGTTAACGTCATCGTTGAAATTGAAGAATAAGAGCTATTCTGTGTTAGCCTCGAAAAAAAGGAATTTCAGGATAGGACAAGAAGTGCAGCGACGCTATTAATATCTCAAATGTATTACAAAGCCGCATAGGGAGGCATCTGTATGGAAATGGAAGTGCTGGTTCCATGCTCTTTCGCGCCAATGCTGACCGATCGAATGGCTATTACCTGAATTTACAGGTGATCGACCTGGAGGACGGTACGTTTGCAGAAGGGCATTTTGGCGTGAATGTATTTGGAGGGCAGGCTTTTTACCAAAATGTAAGGGTCGAGTAAATTTGAATTTTTTTCAGAAGGAGAGCCGTATTTACGTGCTCTCTTTTTAATGCATATTTTTAAATGTGTCAGCAGAAATCTTTAATTTATTAGTTAGAAGGAGGGCGTTCAGAAGGGTATAATAAAATATAGTGCTGTATAAAGTGTGTATATATTGTAATATGGCAGGTTCGATTCATATGACGATCACACGCTGATCTGGAAGGACGGCTGTCGAGCAATTGGAGGAATGCTTGTGGGGATGATGTTCTCTTTTCTGAAAAAATACCGGGTTCCGGCCATCGCGGCCCTCGTGATGATGCTGCTGGAGCTGACGGTGGAATTGTCGCAACCGTATCTGATCTCCAAAATTATTGATGAGGGCATCCGGCAGCAGGATTTGTCCGTCGTCTGGTTATGGGGCGGTGTGCTGGTAGGAAGCGCCGTTATTGCTTTTATAGCGGGAATTTCCAGTTCCTTTTTTGCCTCTCATGCCAGTCAGGGCTTTGGGTATGATTTGCGGGAAAGGCTGTATCATAAGGTGCAATCCTTTTCCTATCCGGTGTTTAAACGTCTTGCTACCTCATCGCTGATTACGCGTTTGACGGGGGACGTGACACAGGTGCAGGATACGGTGTTTATGAGCTTGCGGTTTATGACACGGGTGCCGCTGGTGGTGATTGGCAGCATCGTGATGGCGCTGGTTGTGCATTTCAGACTTGGACTGTTGCTGGCGGTTATGGCCCCGGTGCTGTTCGTGTTTGTTTTGGTGATGATGCGGCGAACCGTCACTTTGTTTAAAGGCGTCCAGCGTCGTTTGGATGACGTTAACGGGGTGATTCAGGAGAATCTGACAGGTATGCGGCTCATTCGGGTTTTTGTGCGGATGCGGCATGAAATCGAGCGTTTTGCCCATTATGGGGGCGAATTGATGAAAGGGACGGTTTCCGCTTTGCGCTGGACAGAAACGACGATGCCGTTCATTTTGTTTACGATGAATGCGGGAATTATCGCCGTGCTTTGGTTCGGACGGGGGCAAATTGCAACAGGAGATGCCAGTGTGGGACAGGTGGTCGCTGTCGTCAATTATTCACTGCGGACGATTGGAGCCTTGTCTGCCTTGTCGGGGATTGTTGTCGTGTTTTCCCGGGCGACCGCTTCCACGGCGAGGATTCGTGAGGTACTGGAGACACATCATGAAGACTATGGGGAACGGGAGCCTATTCCAACACATAACACGCGAATAGAGGGACAGGTGGAACTGGATCGGGTGAGCTTTCATTATCCGGGCAGCGATCTCGCGGTGCTAAAGGATATTTCCTTTATGGCTCGACCGGGTGAGCGCATCGCTATTATGGGGGCCACTGGGTCGGGTAAATCCTCACTTGTGCAGCTCATTACGCGTTTGTATGAAGAAGATGAGGGCCGTGTGCGCTTTGACGGCAAGGACGCGCGGGAACTGGACGCTTCCATACTGCGTGAGGCCATTGGCTACGTGCCACAGGAGGTGCTTCTTTTCACTGGCTCAATTCGGGAAAATATCGCTTGGGGGCTGGAGGATGCCAGTCTGGAGCAGATTCAGGAAGCAGCTCGTATGGCGCAAATTCACGATATGATTGAGCGCTTGCCGCAAGGCTATGACACCATGCTGGGACAGCGCGGTGTGAATCTGTCCGGTGGACAGAAGCAACGGCTATCTATTGCCCGCGCGCTGGTGCGCCATCCGGCGGTGCTTATTTTGGACGACAGCACCAGTGCGCTGGATGTGCGGACAGAGGCGGCTTTGTTGGAGGCGCTGGAAGGCTTGTCCTGCACGACATTTCTCATTACGCAGAAGATCAGCTCGACCGCATCGGCAAATCAGATTTTACTGCTGGATGAAGGCCGTCTGATCGCGAGTGGAAGTCATGAGCATTTAATGGACAGTTCGGAGCTGTATCGACGCATCTATGAATCACAACACGGTGAGGAGGAGTCGCATGTTCAAGGAACTCATTGATCCGTTCCGTCAGCCTACACCGCCGTCCGGTGTGCTGAGGAACCCGGCAGGAGCAGAGGGACGCCGCAAGGCCAAGGCCAAGAACTGGTCCGGCACGCTGGGTAGGATATGGGAGTATTTGGCCCGCCGCAAGGCCAAGCTGATGCTGGTGCTGTTCATGGTACTGCTCAGTTCAGGACTGGCTCTGCTGGGTCCGTATTTGGTCGGCGTTGCAGTGGACGATTTTCTGGAAGGTCCGGGCGGACGCACGTGGATTTATTTTCTCATTGGGCTGGGGGCTGTGTACTTGCTTAATTCGCTGACCTCCTGGCTGCAAAATATCTGGATGATCGAAATCGCCCAAGAGACCGTGTACCGGATGCGTTTCGACCTGTTTTCACATTTGCATCGGCTACCAATTCCTTTCTACGGCAAACGTCAGCAGGGAGAGATCATGAGTCGACTGACGAATGATATCGAAAATGTCAGCTCTACACTGAATAGCTCGGCCATTCAGATTTTTTCGAGCATATTGACGCTGGTGGGTACACTCGCAGTCATGCTGTGGTTAAGCCCGCTGATGACACTGCTGACCTTTATCGTGGTGCCGCTGATGGCAGTCGGGATGCGCTGGATTACGCGCCGCACGGGTCCATTATACAAGGAACGGCAGAAGAACTTGGGCGAACTGAACGGATACATCGAGGAAACGTTATCCGGGCAGCAGATTATCAAAGCATTTTCGCAGGAAAAGAGGGTTATTCGAGGCTTTGGCGAACGTAATGACCGTATCCGTCTGTCGGGCTTCTGGGCACAAACGATTTCCGGTTTTATTCCAAAGCTGATGAACGGGCTGAATAATCTCAGCTTTGCCATGGTAGCGGGGATCGGCGGAATTTTGGCGATTCACGGCTCGATTACCATAGGTACGATTATCGTATTCGTAGAGTATGCCCGCCAGTTCACCAGACCGCTGAACGATCTGGCTAACCAGTGGAATACCCTGCTGTCCGCTATTGCCGGAGCTGAACGCGTATTTGAAATATTGGATGAGGATGAGGAGTCCAAGGACGAGCACGGCGCCGTAGAGCTGGAGCATGCCGAGGGCGCAGTTCGATTTACTGATGTTTCCTTCGGCTATGATGAGGGGGGCGATACGTTAGAAGGCATTTCCTTTGAAGCCAAGCCCGGCGAAATGATCGCATTGGTCGGTCCGACCGGGGCCGGAAAAACAACGCTGATCCAGTTGATATCCCGTTTTTACAGTCCCGACGAGGGAATGATCACGTTAGATGGACGAGACATTACCACCATACAGCGTGAAAGCTTGCGCTCCCGCATGGCGTTTGTGCTACAGGATTCCTTTCTGTTCCAAGGAACAATCCGCGAAAATATCCGCTTCGGCAGACTGGATGCCACCGATGAAGAGATAGAGGAAGCATCGAAGCTGGCGAACGCCCACTCCTTTATCATGCGGATGAAGGACGGATACGATAAGGTGCTGGAGGCTAATGGCAGCGGCATCAGTCAAGGGCAAAAGCAGCTGCTGGCTATCGCTCGCGCTATTTTGGCCAACCCTTCGATTCTCGTACTCGACGAGGCAACCAGCAGCATCGACACGATTACCGAGATGAAAATACAAGAAGGACTGGAACGGCTTATGCAGGGGCGAACAAGCTTTGTCATCGCGCATCGGCTGAATACCATTCGTCAGGCTGATCGGATTCTGGTCTTGAAGGATGGCCATCTGGAGGAGCAGGGTTCTCATGATGAGCTGCTGACCCATAAAGGATTTTACAGTGATTTATTTTATGGGCAGTTGAGAAAGCTGGATAAACAGATTTGCAGGCGTGATGTTGAAGCTTTATGATGATAAAAAGGGCTACTCTGGGGGGTAGCCCTTTTTAAGTAAGCCTCTTTTACAGGTACGTACTATTAAAGGTTTGCATGGGCATTTGTCAATCCATATTTGTGACAAGAGGTGTTTGAAATTAAGGTACCTCGGTCGAGGGCAGAGGGTTATACACTGATAAGGCGTATTATTACTTCAAAAGGTCATTGTTCTGGTTGTGGGCGATATCGTCCATGAAGAAAGCCGAGCAGTGTTTTCACAACATTTTATATACCCATACCCCGTATGGGTATGTTAGTATTGGTGTGTAAGAATAGAATCCCACTTCAAAGGAGAGATCATCATGAAAATCGCAATCATGCTTTTCGATGGAATCACTGCATTAGATGCAATTGGTCCATACGATGTATTTGCTGCTACACTGAAATGTGAAGTGAAGTTTGTCGCTAAGAAAAATGGGTTAATCAAACTGGACTCAAATATGGGTTATTTGCATGCCGATTACAGTTTTTCTGAAGTTACTTCAGCTGATATTCTTGTTGTTCCAGGTTGCAGCCCGCCAAATTATAAAACTCCAATGAATGACAAAGAAACGTTAAATTGGATTCGCCAAATACATGAAACTACGAAATGGACCACGTCGGTTTGTAACGGCTCTCTGATTTTGAGCGCTGCAGGCTTGTTAAATGGAACCGTAGCCACCAGTCATTGGGGATCCTTAGACCTGCTCCAATCTCTTGGAACCATTCCAACAGATGAGAGAGTAGTTCGTCAGGGCAAAATCGTTACAGCAGCCGGTGTCTCCTCTGGTATTGATATGGCCCTCCAACTAATAGCATGGGAATTGGGAGAAGATATGAGTAAAGGAGTCCAATTGATTTTGGAATACGATCCTCAGCCTCCGTTTGACACGGGCTCACCAAAGAAAGCGCCTGCTTTATTAGTAGAACAAATAAGAGGTATGTTACAAGAGTTTGCAAAACGGGAGCCCAATGTGTAAATCACCATATATATTCTTTTTGTATACATTCATTTTTCTTAGGGGGAACTATTAATTTCGAAATTATTAGTTGGTTTATAAGCACAGGATTATTAGCAATAGGATATCTGACTGTACATTTAATAAAGAAAATGCGTAAATGGAACCTTGTCCATTGAAACGCAAAAAAGAGCCGTAAACCGGCTCTACATAAAGCATGCATTATTATACGGATTTAGTAATCGGGCTGTGTAAAGGGCTAGTTTCAAGCTCAGCCGATGCTGAAGCCATCTCCGCCTGTCTGTCGGGATGAAATTCCTTTTCCGATTTGGCGACGATGACAGTAGCGACCCCGTTACCGATCAGATTGGTGATGGCGCGTGCTTCTGACATAAAGCGGTCAACGCCAAGCAGCAGCGCCATCCCGGCCAGCGGGATCGAAGGGAATGCCGCCAACGTGGCTGCCAGTGTAATAAAACCGGAACCAGTGACGCCCGCGGCTCCCTTCGAGGTCAGCATGAGAATACCGAGCAGTGTCAACTGCTGCCATATGGTCATGTCGACGCCGGAGGCCTGAGCCACAAATATGGCGGCCATGGACAGATAAATCGCCGTACCATCCAGGTTAAACGAGTAGCCCGTTGGAATGACCAGGCCAACCACCGATTTGGAACAGCCGTATTTCTCCATTTTGTCCATCATACGTGGCAGGGCAGACTCGGAGGATGAAGTACCGAGTACAAGTAAAATTTCTTCTTTGATATAAGCGATAAACTTGAAAATGCTGAACCCGTACATGCGAGCAATCAGACCGAGCACAATGATAACGAATAAGGCCATAGTCAGGTAAACGGAACCCATCAGCTTACCCAGAGAGGTTAACGACCCAATGCCGAATTTACCAATGGTGTATGACATGGCACCAAATGCGGCGATTGGGGACAATTTCATGACCATATTGACGATGCCAAAGAAGGCGTGCGACAGTTTGTCGAACAGGACAATGACGGGTTTGGCTTGCTCCCCCATGGCCGTCAGTGACAGTCCGAAGAGGATGGCAAAAAACAGGATAGGCAGCAATTCTCCACCTGCCATAGCGCTTACTACATTTTCAGGAATAATACCCACGATGAAATCAACTACCCCGTGACTTGTTTCCGCTGCTTTTTGAGCATATTGAGATACGTCCCCGGTTGCTTTGCTCACATCAATGCCAGCCCCCGGTCTTACCAGATTGACCACGATCAGACCAATCGCCAGCGCAATCGTGGTAACGATTTCAAAATAGAGAAGAGCCTTTCCACCGATACGACCGACCTTTTTCATGTCCCCCATGCCGGCAATCCCGTGTACAACCGTAAAAAATACAATGGGGGCGATGACCATCTTAATGAGCTTGATAAAGGCGTCTCCAAGCACTTTGAGTTTTTCGCCTGTTGCAGGAAAAAAGTGACCTAAAAGAATACCCAGCACAATAGCGATAACGACCTGAACCGTCAAGTTTTTAAAATTAATTCTCAGTTTCATAGGGATACGCTCTCGCTTTCTTTTAATTTTTGAAAACGCTTTATTTTTGTATCCCCAGTGTAAAAGCTACGTTCTTGGCAAACAAGAATACGGTCATAACGTTCTTTTTGGTCTTTAAGGTCCTTGAATCATATCCATTAGCTCCGTACCGATGATAGGAGTGAACTCCGGATAGAGCACGCGCAGACGTTCTCTCCAAAGCTTACGCTCCCCCTCGGACAGATGGATAATTTTAATGTCTCCGGTCTGTTGCAGCTGGCTAAGCCGATTGGCATTTTCAGCTGTTTCCCGTTTGTTCCAACGCGTCGTTTCCTCAAGTGCCTCCTGCAGCACCCGCTTGGCGTCACTTGGGAGGCTATCCCAATAGGATTTGTTAAATACGACGGCATAACCCAGGTAGCTGTGGTTGCTGATGGTCATATAACGTTGCACTTGGTAAAACCGTTTGGTAAGAATATTGGATATCGTGTTCTCCTGTCCGTCTGCCGTGCCCGTCTCCAGGCTGTGATATATTTCATTAAAAGGAGTGCTGATGGTCAATGCTCCCAGCGCTTCAAACTGACGGTCCAACACCTGGCTTGGCTGGATACGGAATTTCAAGCCTGTAAAGTCTGCGGGTTGTCTAATGGGATGGGCGTTGTTAGTGATCTGTCGAAAGCCGTTCGACCAGAAGGCGACGCCTTTCATGCCATAGGGCTCAAGTGTTTGCGATAACCGCTTGCCCAATTCTCCGTTCAGTGCCTGATCGACCTGAGCCTGATTCTCGAAGGCAAACGGAAGATCCATCACCAGCCAGGCTGGATCAATCGCATTCAAATTGGAAAACGAAGGAGCTATCATCTGGATTTCTCCCCGTTGAAGTGCAGCCACTTCCGTGGTTTCTGAATAGCGCATTCCATTGGGGAACACTTGAATCTCAATCCGATCGTTGGATTTTTCTTTAACCCGTTGTGCAAAATGAGCGGCTGCCAGTCCTTTGGGAGAGTTTTCGGCAACGACATGGCTAAATTTGATCACAATCCGATCTTTAAGGCCCGAAAATTCATTATCATAAGGGAGTTTTTCACCAAAATTCCTTTGAAAACCGATCACATAAGCCGTTAGGATACCCAGTACGAGCAAAACACCAAATCCAGCAGCTCTTTTCACAAAGTAACCTCCCATCTGTTGCTATTTTAGACCCATTATTCCACAATGATATTCAAAGGTAAACGCTTTAAAGGGAAGGAGAAGAGGATGAACAGACTTCGCATATATTGGAAAATCATGATACTTTCATTTGGAGTCGTTCTTTTTTCTCTTTTGATCGGCGGCCTTTTTCTGTTTGGTAGCGCCACCCGGCTCAAGGAAGAAGAACTCAAGCAGCGGCTTACGATTACAGCCCAGACGGTTGCGAACCTGCCGGATGTAGTGGAAAGAATTGATGACCCGAATGCTTCTGCCGTGATTGCACCAATGGCGGACAAAATTCGGATATTAAACGATGCGGCTTATATCGTCGTGCTCGATATGAACCGCAAACGGTTGTCTCATCCGCTTTCGGAGCGAATCGGCGGAACGTTTCAGGCTCTGGATGATGATGCCGCATTTGCTGAACATACGTATGTCTCCAAAGTACGCAGCGAAGCGGGCATCGGCTTGCGTTCCTTTGTGCCGATTATGAATGCTTCCTCGGAGCAGGTGGGCGTCGTTGTGGCGGGCGGCCTGCTGCCAAGCGTGACGGAGATTATCCGTCAGGAGAAGCAATCCATCATCATCACTTCGTTGCTGTCGCTGATGTTTGGTGTGATTGGCTCCGCATTGCTGGCCCGTCATATTAAGCTCCAGATGTTCAACCTGGAGCCGCAGGAGATTGCGAGAATGTTTCGTGAGCGAAGCGCAGCCTTTCAAGCGATGCATGAGGGGGTTATTGCGATTGACCGCAATTGCATCATTACGATTTTTAACGAACGAGCCAAGCAAATCTTCGATGTGCACCGTGATGTAGCGGGCTTGCCGATCCGCGAGGTCCTCCCGGATACCCGGTTGCCGGAAGTGCTGGATTCGGGAGTCGCAATTTTGAGCCAGGAGCTAAAAATTGGCGGAACCATTATTTGGAGTAACCGAATTCCCATTCGCGAACAGGGAGTTACGATGGGGGCAATCTCCATATTTCAGGACAAGACCGAGGTGACGAGAATGGCCGAGGAGCTCACAGGTGTCAAAGAGTTTGTTCATGCGCTTCGTGCACAAAATCATGAGCATATGAACAAAATGCATACCGTCGCCGGCTTGCTCCAGCTTGGGCAGCAGAACGAGGCGTTGAGCTATCTGTTTGAGGTGACCGAGCAACAGGAGGAGATCACGCGCTTCCTTCAACGGCATTTCGATGATGACGGAGTTGCAGGACTGCTATTGGGTAAAATTAGCCGTGGTAAAGAGCTCGGCATTGATATTAGGATTGATCCTGACAGCAGAATGAATCAGTTTCCCCGGCTGATTGACCGCCATGATTTCGTTCTGTTACTCGGAAATTTAATTGAGAATGCCTTTGATGCACTGGCGGATACAGAAGTCGGCTCCAAGGAGATTTATGTCAGCATCCAGCAGGATGACGAATATATGTCCATATTGGTCGAGGATAATGGCTGTGGAATGTCGGAGACAACGAAGCAACGAATGCTCGAACGCGGATTTACGACCAAGAAGGGAGAAAGCCGCGGCATGGGGCTGCATTTACTAAGCGGGATTGTCACCAAGGGGAACGGCCGCCTGACATGCGAGTCTTCACTTGGCTTGGGAACTTCGATAGAGATTCTATTTCCGTTGAGGGAGAGAGGGAGCGACGATGAGTAAACCTATTAAATCACTGTTTCATGTGCTGCTGGTCGAGGATGATCCGATGGTACAAGAGGTGAATCGACTGTTTATCGAACAGGTTGACGGGTTTCAGGTCGTAGGTCTGGCCTCCAACGGGCTTCGGGGATTGGAGCTGATTGAGGAGCTAAAGCCTGATCTGATTTTTCTTGACGTGTTCATGCCGTCGCTGGACGGGATAGCGACCTTGCAGCGCATCCGTTCTATGGCATTGCCTGTAGATGTAGTTGTCGTAACCGCCGCGAAGGATACGGAGACGATTCGTGAAATGATGCGAAACGGAGCGTTCGATTATATTATTAAACCTTTTAAGGTAGAGCGTATCCACCATACGCTGGAGCGTTACCGGGTGCAGCAGGCTGGATTATGGGCGGAAGAAGTAGGAACCCAGGAAGAGCTGGACCTCATTATTATGCAAAATGGAGAAGCGGCTAAGAAAGCGGTAGTCTCTGCTTCAGTATACGAGGAATGGGCGATGTCCTACGATGAGCTGCCAAAGGGCTTGAATGCTGCCACCCTGAAGCAGGTGCTTGCGGTCATGGAGCAGCATGGCGGCAAGCTGTCTGCTGAAGAAACCGCTGAGGGAGTAGGGATTGCCCGTGTAACGGCAAGAAGATACCTGGATTATCTGGAGAAAAGGGGGATTGTGCGCCTGGTTGTGCATTATGGCGGGGTCGGTCGTCCCGTTAATCGGTATGAGCTGCTGCGTGACCAAAATGACCATAAGTAACAATATGGACAAAAACTTCCCAACGCTTTTATGAAAGCGGTAACATGTAAAGGCAGGGGAACCTGGACACAAACAATACACGTGTCTGCCTTTTGTGTCTCACACATGCTATGAATAGAATAGGAGCGGATGTACCGTGGCCTTTAATAGTCTGATTCTTCGATTGGAGCTCATTCATTCCAAAATAAACTTCGGTGAGGTCGCATCAACGATCAGCCGTGCTGGAGGAGACATTACTTCCATTGATGTTATTCGCCCCGGACAGGATTCTTCTGTTCGCGACATCACTGTCCACGTTGCTGAAATAGCGGAGACTGCGCTCATCGAATCACTCAAGTCGTTAGCAGGCATTCAACTCATTAACGTTTCTGACCGCACGTTTCTCGCGCACCTGGGGGGTAAAATATCAGTCCAACCCAATTTGCCGATCAAAAATCGGGATGATCTGTCACGGGTATATACGCCGGGAGTGGCCCGGGTCTGTACGTCCATTCATGAAAATCCGAAAAAAGCGTACTCCCTGACCATCAAACGAAACACCGTCGCGGTTGTAACCGATGGTACTGCAGTTCTGGGGCTTGGTGACATCGGCCCACATGCGGCTGCACCTGTGATGGAGGGCAAGGCGATGCTATTCAAACAGCTTGCCGGAGTCGATGCATTCCCCATTTGTCTGGACACGAAGGATACGGAGGAAATCATTCGTACGATTAAGGCGATCAGCCCGATTTTCGGGGGAATTAATTTAGAGGATATCAGTTCTCCACGCTGTTTCGAGATCGAAGCCCGCCTGGCAGAAGAATTGGATATTCCCGTCTTTCACGATGACCAGCACGGCACGGCGGTTGTGGTGATTGCAGGCCTGCTGAATGCATTGAAGGTCGTTGGGAAGCGGATCGAAAATGTTCGGGTCGTTGTGAACGGAATAGGGGCCGCAGGCGTGTCGATATGCAAAATGCTGCTGGCCGCAGGGGTGAGCCGACTGGTTCCGGTAGATCGGGATGGAGCCATCGTACAAGGCGGCACCTATCCCTATCCTATGTGGCAATGGCTAGCGGATCAGCCGCAAGTAGAGCCCGAGTCAGGCACCTTAAAGGAGGTCATTCGGGATGCGGATGTGTTCATTGGTGTGTCACGTGGCAATCTGCTGAATGCCTCAGATGTACAGGGGATGGCGGTGGACAGTATTGTTTTTGCCATGGCTAATCCAGAGCCGGAGATTGCGCCTGAGCAAGCTATCCCGCATGTTCGTGTATTTGCCACGGGTCGCAGCGACTATCCCAACCAGATTAACAATGTGCTTGTGTTTCCGGGCATCTTCAGGGGAGCGCTCGATTGCCGGGCGCGTCACATCAACGAGCCGATGAAATTGGCCGCCGCCCGCGCGATTGCTTCTGTCGTAAGTGAACGGGAGTTAAACGAGCAATACATTATTCCAAGCATCTTCAACGAACAGGTCGTTACCCAGGTGAGGAAGGCCGTAATTGAAGCGGCTATTCTGACGGGAACGGCTCGGCGTATTCCACCGGATTTCAGATAGTCCGCTAGAGCGAAATAGAATTACATAGCATCGTCTGTTAAACTGTGAAAATAGGCGGTTGCAGATACGTTGCCGTGTTAGCCTGATCTATTTTGCGGAGGTGCGGGGATGAACGGAAGTCTGTTTGAGCCACGGCTGTGTGACGGGGATTATATTCCCCGTTTTTTTGCTTACTATTACAAGCAGTGGCACGATTACACCATGCCGTATCACGATCATCATTCTACCGAAATTATGTACATGATCTCCGGCCTGTGCCGGGTGGATGTAAAGACAGGAGAGAAAGCGGGAGAAAGCATCACGCTGCGTAAAGGGGAGTTTATTATGCTGGACGCGGATGTGTCGCACCGACTGGTCGTAGAAGGAGAGCAGCCGTGCCGGATGCTGAATGTGGAGTTCGGTTTTACGGAAGGGGTGCGAGTAGGTCCGTCTATCCGACAAATGGCAGGGGAAGAGCACGAGGTCACAGCCTTCATGTCGCGTCCATTCCCTTATCTGGTACTGTCTGACCCGGAAGAGGTGTATTATACGCTGAAAAGCCTCGTGCTGGAGCTGGATCAACGAAAAGAACATCCAGGCGCAATGGCTGAACTGCTGTTTATGCAATTGCTCGTGCGAATTGCGCGTTTGCGTGAGGAAACGGAACGTAGTGACACGCAGCAAACGGATGTCTACATTAAACGATGTATCGAATTTCTTCATCTCAACTATGACCAGGATATTCTGGTTAAGGATATGGCAGCGGCGGTGAATCTGCACCCAGGGTATTTGCATCGCATTTTCAAAAAACATACCGGACAAACACTCACCGCTTATTTGACCATGCTGCGAATGGACAAGGCCCGAATGCTGCTCCAGCAAACGGACATTCCCATTCACGAAATTGCCGATTATGTAGGCGTGGGCAGCAGGCAATATTTCCATATGCTCTTCAAAAAGCACACAGGCAAGACACCTGTCGAATACCGCTCTGCCGTGGAACGCCATGTGTGGAACTATGCGGAGGATGAAGAGGGATGAGGTGGCAAGTTAAGTTAGGATTTTTGACACCTATACGCGAATCTGGTCATGATTTTGATAACGCTCCCCTCTGGCAAATTGCTACAATGACGGTATACTACACATCTAACGCTGGAGGTTGAATGCCGTGTCATTTAAAGTAGCTTTTATTGGAGCGGGGAGCATCGGTTTTACCCGTGGAATTTTGCGAGATCTGTTGACGGTGCCGGAATTTAACGAGATTGAAGTGGCTTTTACGGACATTAATCAGCACAATCTGGATATGGTCACTGAGCTGTGCCAGCGGGATATTCGGGAGAACGGTTTGTCTATTCAAATACAGTCCTCCACGGACCGGAAAGTGGCTTTGAAGGATGCCAAATATGTGATTTGTACGATCCGGGTTGGCGGGCTGGAAGGGTTTGCGACCGATGTAGACATTCCGCTGAAATATGGCGTGGATCAATGCGTGGGCGATACGCTGTGTGCAGGAGGTATTATGTACGGGCAGCGTGGTATTGCGGAAATGCTGGAGATCTGCAAGGATATTCGCGAGCTAAGCGCACCAGATGTGCTGCTGCTGAACTACTCGAACCCGATGGCGATGATTACCTGGGCCTGCAACAAGTACAGCGGTGTACGTACGATTGGGTTGTGTCACGGTGTACAGCATGGACATCACCAAATTGCTGAAGTATATGGCTTGGAGAAGCAGGATGTGGACATTGTGTGTGCCGGAATCAATCACCAGACGTGGTACATTCAGGCGTCACATGAAGGCAAGGATCTGACAGCTGGACTGCTGGAGGCTTTTGAAAAGCATCCCGAATATAGCCGCACCGAAAAGGTACGGATCGACATGCTTCGTCGCTTTGGCTATTACAGCACCGAATCGAACGGTCATTTAAGTGAGTATGTTCCCTGGTACCGGAAGCGTCCGGATGAAATTCTCGACTGGATTGATCTGGGAAGCTGGATTAATGGAGAAACGGGAGGCTATCTGCGTGTATGTACGGAAGGACGCAACTGGTTTGAAACAGATTTTCCAAACTGGATGAAGGAAGACCCATTGGTGTATAAGGCAGAGAATCGTGGTGAGGAGCATGGCTCCTACATTATCGAAGGACTGGAAACAGGACGTGTATACCGGGGGCATTTTAATGTCGTCAACAACGGAGTGATTTCCAATCTGCCGGATGATGCGATTATTGAGGCGCCCGGATATGTGGATCGTAACGGCATTTCCATGCCTCATGTGGGTGAACTGCCGCTCGGCCCTGCGGCTGTCTGCAATGTTAGCATTTCAGTGCAGCGTTTGGCGGTTGAAGCTGCCGTACATGGGGACGACAAGCTGTTGCGGCAGGCGTTCATGATGGACCCACTGGTGGGTGCGGTATGTAATCCGAAGGAAATCTGGCAAATGGTCGATGAAATGCTGGTAGCGCAGGAAGCGTGGCTTCCACAATACGGAGCGGCAATTGCCGAGGCGCGTCAACGTTTAGCTGCGGGCGATCTGATCCCAACTCGTGCGTATGAGGGAGCGGCAAGGCTTAAGGTCAAGACGATTGAGGAAATGCAGCTGGATCGGGAGGCGGCCAACAAAAATGCGGGCGAATCCGACAAAGGCAAGGAACGCGAAAAGGTGTAGCCTAGCAGGGCCTAGCAGCTTGGTACAATTGTATGAGCGCTCACTGCATGTACATGCATGATGAATGGCCGTGAGGCTGTACTACGATCAAAAGGGTATTTTCATGGCGATGAGAGCCTGAAAATGCCCTTTTGGTGTCGATAGATTTAACGATTTGGCATAGACCGGAGTTTGGAGTTTATCATTGTCGATTTGAGCTGACGGAAATTAAAGAAAATCCCCTTATTTTTTCTAAATCCGCTTTTTTGGTGTCGATCCCGAAGGTCGGGAGAGCTTGTCACAGCAGGCATAGTTCATCATATGAAGGACTCGGCCCTTGGAAATGGGGAGACAGCAAAAACGGGTAATGTGGCAATTCATGTGCCTAATTAATAATTTAATCCTTAATTTATTCAATTTACAGCAGTTTTCCAGCTCACTATAATCTAACATAGGAGGTGACAAAAAGGGGAGAAAGTAAGCGCGTGGAAAAATAGAAAGCGCTTACCTTAGGCAGCTATGAACGCCGCTTTTTTTGGAGAAAGATGGCGTAACTCACACATAATCATGTAACAATCAGGTGCCGCCATAGGAAGATTCAACAAAATCTACGGAAAGATAGGTGAAGCAATTGAAAACCAAGCAAGTGCTTCGTAAAGGCATGAAGTATGCTTTTGCGCTATCACTCGTCGCAAGCAGCTTTCTACCAGGTGCAGGATTTACGGATAAAATACATGCAGAATCCCATGTGGACAATCCTTATCAAGGGGCGACAAAATACGTTAGTCCTGATTATGCGGCTAGTGTCGACACATCGATTGCCAAGATTACTGATGCCAATCTGAAAGCGAAAATGCAAACCATCAAAACGTTCCCGACAGCTGTATGGCTCGATCGCATCGCTGCCATTAACGGCGGTGGAGGCAAGCTTGGCCTGGAAGCGCATTTGGATCAAGTGTTGGCGCAAAAGAAAGGCAACACACCAATTACGGCAGAGTTTATTGTATATGATCTGCCCGGACGGGATTGCCATGCCTTGGCCTCCAACGGTGAGCTGCCGCTGACCCAAGCGGGTCTGGAAACGTACAAAAAGGACTATGTCGATAAAATTGCTGCTATTTTTGCCAATCCGAAGTATCAGGATATTCGCATCGTAGCGATCATTGAACCAGACAGTTTGCCAAACCTCGTGACCAATCTGAATGACCCCAAATGCGCGGAAGCTAAATCTACAGGAATTTATGAAGCCGGCATTAAGTATACAATTAATAAGCTGAACGAGATTCCTAATGTCTACAAATATGTAGATATCGGTCACTCCGGCTGGCTGGGTTGGGATAACAATCGCACAGCAACCGTATCGTTGTTCACGAATGTTTTCAGAGACACGAGCAAAGGACTGTCCAGTGTGGATGGCTTTATCACGAATACAGCCAATACTTCACCGCTGACAGAGCCTAATCTGCCTGATCCAAACCTGAATATCGGCGGACAGCCGATCAAATCTTCCAAATACTACGAATGGAATCCTAATTTCGATGAATCTGATTTCGCAGAGGCATTGCATAGAGACTTTGTGAGTGCAGGCTGGCCGAGCTCACTCGGTATGTTAATTGATACGGGCCGTAACGGTTGGGGAGGACCTAACCGCCCGACTGCCGCTGTCGGCAGTGATATTAACTCCTATGTGAACTCAGGCCGTGTAGACAAACGCTCGCATCGTGGTAACTGGTGTAATAACAGCGGAGCAGGTATGGGAACTCCGCCGCAAACAGCTCCAGCTTCCCATGTTGATGCTTATGTATGGGCGAAACCTCCGGGTGATTCCGATGGTTCCAGCTCGCTCATTCCGAACGATGAGGGTAAAGGCTTTGACCGATACTGTGATCCTACCTATACAACCAAGGATGGCACATTAACAGATGCTTTACCGAATGCACCTATTTCAGGAGCTTGGTTCCATGATCAGTTTGTTATGCTTGTGCAAAATGCATATCCAGCGATTGTCCCTTCATCCGGTGGCGGAACAACTCCTACACCAGCCGCTCCGGCAGTACCAGCGGGCTTAAAGGCGACAGCGGGTAATGCGGAAGTGAAGCTGACCTGGAATGCGTCCACTGGGGCCGACAGCTACACGGTAAAACGTGCAACCAGCGAAGCAGGTCCTTTTACAGCCGTTGCGCCTCTCGTTACTGAGAAAGAGTACACAGATAAGGGGCTGACCAACGGAACAACTTATTTCTATGTTGTAAGTGCTACGAATACGAAAGGAACAAGCAAGGATTCCACTGCGGTAAGCGCTGAGCCAAAAGGTACACCGACAGATCCAACGGATCCTACAGAACCAGCGGGTGATCTGGTTGTAATGTACCGGGCCGGGGACACCGATCCAGCTAATAACGCAGTCAAGCCTTTCTTAAATCTGAAAAATAAAGGTACAACACCAGTGAAGCTGAGTGAGCTGAAAGTCCGGTATTATTTCACGAAAGATGGCAGCCAGGAGCTGCAATCCGCAGTAGACTATGCGCAAGTAGGCAATGATAATGTGCTGCGTACCTTTACAGACAAGTATATTGAAATTGGTTTCAATGCTGCTGCTGGCACGCTTGCTGCTGGAGCGCAAACAGGTGATATTCAGATCCGCATCAACAATAGCGACTGGTCTAACCTGGACGAATCCAATGACTACTCCTTCGATCCTACCAAAACCTCTTATACAGAATGGAATAAGGTAACATTATTCCATAACGATAAGCTGGTGTGGGGAATCGAGCCTTAGGATTGGGACAGAAGATGTGCGCTTAAGCAATGGAAGAGCCCCGAAGGAAAAGCTACGGCACAACTGCCGTAGCTTTTTTTTGATCGTGTTCAGATAAAGAGCCTCATGACCAAGAGAATAAGCATTCAAATTGTGTATAATGAAAAAGAATGCTGTTCTACTGTGGAGGTCATCATGAGTAAAAAGTTAATTTTAGATGTAGATACGGGTATCGACGACGCACTTGCCATTGCGTACGCGGTCCATTCACCGGAATTGGAACTGCTTGGCATTACAACCACCTTTGGAAATATCTCGGTAGAGGAGGCAACACGCAACTCACTGATCCTGCTGGAAAAGCTGGGTGTAGAGGCCCCGGTCGTGTCCGGCGCTCACAAGCCGTATGCCCGCGAGCTGTTCAAGCCGTATTCCCGCCATATTCATGGTGAAGACGGCATTGGCAACCAGTTGAAGGGTTCGCCTTCCCGACAGGCAGCGTCTGGTGATGCGGCCGATTTTATCATCGGACAGGCTCGTCGCTATGAAGGCAAGCTTACCCTTGTAGCGGTGGGACCGTTGACCAACCTTGCGATTGCACTGGATCGTTGCCCCGAACTGCCGCAATTGCTTGACCGTCTGATCATTATGGGCGGTGCAGTCACGGTAAAAGGCAATGTAACCCCAACGGCTGAAGCGAATATATATGCCGATCCTGAAGCCGCAGCCTATGTGTTGGGGGCGGGTTTCCCGCTCACGCTGGTTGGACTGGATGTGACCATGCAGACGCTGCTTCCTCAGCATGAAGTGGACAAATGGCATGAGCAAGGGACCGAGCTAGGCACCTTTATGGCAGATATGACGGACTTCTATATGGAAGCCTATCGTAATTTTAGACCCGGTATTGCAGGCTGTGCTTTGCATGATCCGTTGGCCGTAGGGCTGGCGATTGATTCCAGCTTTGTGGAGACGCGCCCGATGCACATTGCCGTCGAGGTGGGGGATTCCGCCGAGGTTGGTCGTACCCGTGAAGTACCGGGCGAGGATCAAGCTCATTTACAGACAAGTATTGACGTGGCACTTGAAGTGGATGCGGATCGGTTTTTGCGCCATTTTCTGAGTCGGGTGGTATAAAAAATAATTCAAAAGATTGCCGATGGCTCTGCATCGGCAATTTTGTGTATACATGTAGGCGCGTCCTCATAAACCACAAAGGAGGAGATTTATTGTGTTTTCTGCTGCTCAACGACTGCCTTTGCTGGAACACATGTACAATCATGCCCCGACAGGGATAGCCATTTTTTCGAGGGACGGAAAATGTCTGTACGTCAATCCCTCCCTTTGTCGCATGGTCGGATACAAGCAGGAGGAATTGCTGAAAACCCGGTATTATCATTTGTTGTATAAAGGAGATAAAGATCGACAAGCGTTGCGGGACGCCTATACGGGCTGGCTGAAAGCTACGGATCAAGTGTACAAGGCAGAGCTTCGTTTAAGACATCAGCGGGGAACATCCGTCTGGTTATCGCTGGAATTAACGATATTTGATGACCCGGCTACGGGTCAAACGTATCTGATTGCCTACGCGATGGACATCACAGAGAAAAAAGACATGCAGCAGGTACTCTCGGATAATGAGGACTTGTACATGCTGATTACAGAAAATACGCCAGATGTGATCTCGTTCAGCACGCCGGACGGCAACCTTCAATATGTTTCTCCTTCGGTAGAAAAGCTCCTTGGCTACACCAGGCAGGAAATGCTCGGCAAAAAACGGCTCGAATTTTATCATGCAGAAGATGCCGATTATATGCGCGTACATGGAATCTTCCAGGAAACAGGTATTATGAAGCGGCGTGTCCGTCACAAGGACGGACATTATTTGTGGCTGGAAGTGTCATACCGCATCATTCGGGATGAGGAAGGCAAAATCAAGCGAGTTCTGTCTATCGGCCGCAACATCACGGAGCGCCAGAAGAGCGAGGATAATCTTGCAAAAGCCCAGCAACTGGCGATGTTTGGTTCATGGGACTGGGATTTGGTTAACGACGTTTTGCATTTTTCCATGGAATTCCGCAGCATTTTCGGCTTTAGCGTAAAGCCGGTCGAGACAAGTATTGATTCTTTTCTGGATGCTATTCATCCAGAGGATAAAGAGCGAATGATCGAGATCATTACGAACGTCATTTTAAAAGGGATTCATAAAGAAACCTTTTATCGGATTGTACTGCCTAATGGTGAACAGAAAGTGCTGCGTTCGACCTGGGAAGCGGAAATGGACGAGCGCGGAGAACAGCCAATTCAAATTGTCGGTATGGTACAGGATGTCACGGAGCACCAAAAAATGGAGCAACGCCTTCGTGAAAGTGAAAACCGTTATAAATCGCTGTTTCAGCATAACCCGCTCGGCATATGCGCCATGAATATGGAAGGTCAAATCCTGAGCGTGAACCCCAGTCTGGAGGAACTTATTGGTTATACAAGGAAGGAACTGCTTGGGACTGGAGTTCTTGTGATGGCTTCTTCCGAGGAACAGGACAAGATTAGGCATCATATGGAGCTGGCCAAGCAGGGAGAAACGCAAACCTATGAATCAGAGTTCATACATAAGGATGGGGAGCGCTTGTTTATCAAGGTAACCAATATCCCGATTTTTGTGTATGAGCAAATTGTTGGCTGCTACGGCATCTTTGAAAATGTTACTCCGCTCAAAAGCTACATCGCCCAAATCGAAAAGCTCAGCAACGAGCATTCACTCATTCTGAACGCCGTATCCGAAGGCATTGTGGGCTTGAGCACCGAGGGGCATGTCCGTTTTATGAATCCGGCGGCGGTCGAAATGTTTGGAGTGGGGGCCGAAAATTCACTGAACGGGACATGCACGGATATGATCCGCCATGTCGATGAGATAAGCAGACATTACCCGGATGAGCAGCCATCCATTCTTCAGGCGATCCGCAGTGGTGCTTCTTATCAGGCTGAGGAAGCCGTATTTTGGAAAAAAGACGGATCCAGCTTCCTCGTCTCATACCGGATCAGTCCCCTGATGGATAATGGGGAGCGTAAAGGGGCCGTAATGGTTTTTGTAGATATAACGAATGAAAAGGAAATCATCCGGGCCAAGGAATCCGCCGAGCGGGCCGACCGGGCCAAGTCAGAATTTCTTTCTGTGATGAGTCATGAGCTTCGTACACCTATGAACGGAATTATCGGAATGGCTGGACTGCTCGCGGACACTGAATTGGATGAGGAACAGCGAAGCTATATCGATATTATTACCAATAGCAGTAGTGCTTTAATGCAAATATTGAATGAAATACTGGATTTGAGCAAAATTGAGGCTGGAAAAATGGCGTTGCTGCACGAACCTTTTGAACTTGAGGATATGATGGGCAGTGTGGCGGATCTATTTCTCAAGCAAGCTATGGAAAAAGACATTGAGCTGGAGTGGCATGTGGATCAGGAATTGCCGGGGGTCCTTGTCGGTGACCATGTGCGTATCCGGCAGGTGCTGGTGAATTTGGTGAGCAATGCAATCAAATTTACGGAGCGAGGGCGTGTAAACATCTTTGCCGAGAGCAAGGCTTACAGCAGCCGTAAAAAGAAATGCTTGATTGAGTTCAGTGTAACCGATACTGGCATCGGTATTCCCGCAGATCGCCAGCATCTATTGTTTCAGCCCTTTTCCCAGCTTCATCCGGCACTGAACCGGAAATATGGAGGAACAGGCTTGGGACTGTCCATCTGCAAAAACCTGGTCAGTCTGATGGGCGGCTCCATTGATGTGGATAGTGACGAGGCCAGAGGAGCCACGTTCCGGTTTCAGCTAGATCTTATGCTGCCAGAAGGGGAAGCGCTTGCGAATATAAGCCGTGACGAGCCTTACGAATCAACGGAATGCTAAAAGAAATAGCCAGCCGTGGTGCTTAACGCATCACGGCTATTTTTATGTTCAAGTGGAGTGTATGAAAGAATGGCACAACACACAACAGTCGATGCTATATTATTGAAATAGATATTTACATATCTAAAAAAAGAGATATAATGAGGTTTATGGATACTCTAATGATTTTTAAAGCTTTGTCGAATGATACACGCCTGCAAATTTTGGATTGGTTAAAAAATTCAGATGAAAATTTCGGACCGCAATTGTTTTTACCAACGGATGCTAACTTTAAAGGAGGGATTTGTGTAGGTAGCATTCAGGAAAAAACAGGATTAGCACAATCTGTTATTTCCAGTTACTTAACGCTCATGAAGAAGGCTGGGCTTTTGGAATCCAGGCGATTTGGACAGTGGACCTATTACCGAAGAAATGAAGAGAATATTTGCAAATTCGCTGAATATATCAAGAATGAAATGTAGGTAGCCACAAAATAATGAACAAGGTTACCTACTTTTTTGTGTATATTATATCTATAAATATAGATTTTCGAATATATGAATTATGAGGTCAAGGAGATGGAAATCGTGAACAAAAACAGTCCATTATTTTTTATTGCATTAGGTATATTTGGCATTATAAATACGGAGCTTGGAGTCGTTGGGATTTTGCCAATGGTCATGGATAAGTATAACGTTACTGCACCACAAGCTGGAATACTGGTCAGTCTTTTTTGCACTCACTATTGCCATTTTTGGGCCATGGGTAACTCTGCTATTTTCAAAATGGAATCGTAAATGGTTACTGATGAGCATCATGATTATTTTTTCCATCTCGAATGTGATATCAGCTTTTGCACCGAACTTTTATACACTTGTCGTATTCCGAATAATCCCTGCCTTTTTTCATCCGGTGTATTTCTCCATTGCCTTCGTACTAGCTGTTGCATTATCGAAGAAAGAAGAGGCTGCTAAAGCAAGTGCAAAGGTATTTCTTGGAGTTAGTGTGGGGATGGTATTGGGGGTTCCGCTTACTTCTTATATTGCTGATCAATTCTCTCTTGGCACTTCATTTCTGTTCTCTGCTGTTGTAAATATTATTGCGTGTGTTGGAATAGGGCTCATGGTTCCTTCCAGATTGGAGCAGAAGGAAGTACCTATCAGGAACCAGCTTAAAATATTGAGGAAACCCACATTGTGGTTGAATATCGGTAGTGTATGCTTCATATTTGCTGCGATGTTTTCTGTATATAGTTATTTTGCGGAGTATCTAGGAGAGAAAACGCATATGAGTGGAGAATGGATTAGCACGATGCTTGTGCTTTTCGGGATTAGTGGTGTGGCTGGTAACTGGTACTCGGGAAAGATGTTAAACCATCATATGTTGAAAACGGTGTTGCTTTATCCTGTTGCTTTAGGGGTTTGTTATTTACTGCTTCAATATGTGGGTGCAACTCTTCTTCTCACAAGTGGGATTATTATTGTCTGGGGAGCTGTTCATACGAGTGGATTGATTGTAAGTCAAATTTGGCTTACCTCGGAGGCTCCAGAAGCCCCGGAATTTGCGAATAGTCTGTATGTTTCTTTTTCAAATTTGGGTGTCACCATAGGGACAGCGATGGGAGGCTGGTTTATTTCTCAATTAGGAACAGGAGATGTTGTTTGGAGTGGCCTACTTTTTGTTGTATTGTCTCTTGTATGTATTATCGTGAAATCTATATTTTTTGGGATACATACGAAGTCAAAAAATATGTAACAAACTTTTGCCGAAATCATTACAGGTTAACGTTGATTTCAAGACCAGCTTTCTGAGTTGGTCTTTTTTTCTGCAAGAAATCCCCAAAGAAATGATTGACAAACTGTTCTAACTGTATTATTAATAATAGTACAGTTAGAACAGTAAAGAGGATGCAGATGAAACTGATCAAGTCTTGAAAGGAGGAAGTCCATGTTCGAGCTGGATATCCGCAGCCGCAAGCCGATTTACGAACAGCTAACGGACAAGGTAAAGGAAATGATTGTATACGGATCGCTTCAGCCGGATGAGCAATTGCCTTCGGTACGGGTTTTATCCGCTCAGCTTACGGTAAACCCCAACACGATTCAGAAGGCGTATCGAGAGCTGGAACGCGAAGGATACATTTATTCCATCCAAGGCAAGGGCAGCTTTGTCACCCCTGCCGAGCATCAGCCGCAGCAAATGAAGCGGGATGAGATTCGGGCGGCGCTGTTGAAGCAGATGATCGAAGCTGTCCATTTCGGTTTTACGCATCAGGAAGTGGACGCCTTATACGTGGAAGCTACGCAATTGAAGGAAAGGGGGATGTCCCTTGATTGAGTTAAGGGAAGTCACAAAGACATTTACAGAAGAAAAGGCTGTCGATCAGCTCGCCCTTACGGTGAAGAAAGGCTCTATTTTTGGACTTTTGGGCTCTAACGGAGCAGGTAAAACGACGCTGCTCAAAATCATCGCCGGGATTTACAGACCGGATACTGGGAAGGTGCTAATCGGTGGACAGCCCGTGTATGAGCAGCCAGAAGTCAAGCAGCGCATTCTGTTTATGCCGGATACCCCTTATTTTTTCCCGCAAGCGACGATTCGCCAGGTGGCCCGGTTTTACCGCTCCATTTATCCGAGCTGGAGTGAGGAACGCTACATACAGCTTACCGACATTTTCAAGCTTGACCCGAAGCGTAAACTTCACCGTTTTTCCAAGGGGATGAAGCGTCAGGCCGCTTTTTTGCTTGCCTTGAGCTGCATGCCTGAGCTGCTGATTTTGGATGAACCGATTGACGGACTGGACCCGGTAATGCGACGAATGATCAAAAATTTGCTGTTCCAAGAAACCGCCGCACGTGAGATGACCGTCGTGATTTCATCCCATAATTTGCGTGAAATAGAAGACATGTGTGATCATGTCGGCATTATGCATCAGGGACGTATGTTGTTGGAAAAAGAGGTTGACGATCTCAAGTCTGATACACATAAGGTGCAGGTTGCCTTTCGTGACAGCACGCATGAGGAAGCCGTCTGTGGACAACTTCCGATTGTACATAAGGAGCGCAGAGGCAGTGTTCTGCTGCTTATTATCCGGGGGGAACGAGAGCAGATTACAGAAACGATTCAGGCGTATGAGCCGCATGTGTTCGATTTACTGCCGTTGACGCTGGAGGAAATTTTCATTTATGAAATGGAGGACGCAGGTTATGACATCCAACCGATTCTTCTGTAGCGGCGGCGTGATTCGTCAAAGCCTGAGACAGCATGGCTGGATCGGTCTGTTGTACTTGGCGGGATTATTGTTTACAGTGCCGCTGCCGTTATTTATGAGCATCGGAGACGAACGGATGCCCACGGTTTTGGGAAGTCTGTTCGATTATACAAGCAAGTACAACGACTTACACACTCCGATACTGCTGACCGTACCGGTGCTGGCCGGTGTGATAATGCTTCGTTTTATTCAGCGGCAGGGGCCATCTGATTTGTATCACAGTCTGCCATTACGCAGGGAACATCTGCTAACGGCACATTTGATCAGTGGTCTTATCCTCTTGCTCGTACCCGTGTGGCTCACGGCGGGAGTGACGGCTTGGGTTAACGCCACGAATGATCTGCCTTATATTTTTCACATGAATGATGTTGGATCATGGGCATTGGTCGTCTCGGTCATTAGCATTTTTCTTTTCGCCTTTACTGTGTTTGTAGGTATTTGCGTAGGGCAATCGCTGCTGCAAATTGCTGTAGTGTACGTTTTGATGGTGCTTCCCTTCTTTCTGTCATCCATGATTAGTCGCTTTCTGGGGCATCATTTGTACGGTTACTATCAGGCCAGTGGAACAATAGTTCGTTATAGTGATGGCATGGAGTTACGTAGTAACAATAATATTTGGCATTCTTTATCGCCGTTTGTTCGCTTTACGGAATTGCTGAGAACTCCATTTTCATATATTGAACTGCTTGTTTATATTGGTGTTTCTCTGCTGTTTGTGATCTTGAGCTATGTGTTGTATCGCAAACGGCTGGTAGAGAAGGCAACGCAAGCAATGGCATTTACCTTCTTCCAGCCCTTATTTAAAGCAGGTGTGATGCTGTGCGCTATGCTGCTAGTAGGGGACTATTTTAATGGCGTAGGCGGACAAGGTAAAGACTGGTCTATCTTCGGCTATATACTTGGAGCTATTTTGGGCTATATCGCTGTGGAGATGGTGATTCGCAAGACGTGGCAAATTGTACGTGTACGTGCTTTGCTGGAATTGGTTGCTTACACCGCAGTGTTAGGTCTGGCAATGTACATTCCGACTTCAAGTTGGGTAGGTTACGAAGATCGAATTCCGACTGCGCATTCCGTGGAGCAAGTTTATGCCGGACCAAGTTTGTATTTGGATGGGGGCATTACACGAAAAGATCTTTATTTTTCGCAGGATAAGGCTTATATCGCTTCTGTGCTGAATTTACAGCGTGAACTCGTGCGGGCACATTCATCAGGACAGACGCCCATGACCAAAGATGAACCTCTTCAAATGATAGCCATTGCCTATCATCTTGACGATGGTTCAATTATGACCCGAAGCTATACATTTCCCGAGCAGCCTTTCCGGGCAGAACTGGCAAAGGTCATGATGTCTGAGCCGTACAAAACAGTAGCATACTCGTTGGATAAGCTATATGGTGCAGCCGAAACGATCAGCATTAAATCAGGGGATGATGAGGAACGGAGGGTGATACTGACCGATCCGAAAGAAATTCGCGAATTTGAAGCTGTGCTGAAAGAAGAAATTTTGGATATGAGCTATAGCGAAATGCAGTCTGGAAGTTATCCGCTGGGGAATATCGAGATTCTGCATAAGGCCTCCTCTATTTCCAAATATGAGCCGGAATGGGCTCGTAATATTGCATATAACTGGCGTTTATCCTTTCACAAACTGGAGGGTTGGCTGAAACAGAAGGGATATGCCGACAGGGTAATTGTCACGTCGAAGGATATACTTTCTGTGCGTGCTGTTCCAATTGTTTCTCAGGAGATGAAACCTTATCAATCTGGTCAGTATATCGAAGACGTCAATTTATTCAGAGATATACAACAGAAGCATAAAGCAATCGTCATTGAAGATATGAAGCTCTGGAAAGCTATTTTGGAAAACCGCAGATCCTATAACTATACTCCGGATATGGAGAAGGGCACTTACCTGATACAGATCAAAATCAAACCTTTATATGGTTTAAATGCTCACACAGGCTATTATTTATTAACTCCAAAAGACATGACACCTGAGCTTGCAAAGGCTCTACCCGCCACTCCTTAAAACGGCACCGAACGGCAGATAAGAAATTCCTCCTGATTTGGGCAGATGTAGAGGTATATAGAGATAGAACGCAGAACGTAAAGAGTATAATGTTCGGTAAATGATGCCAGCCCAATTCAGGAAGGAGCAGTACAATATGAGATATACAGAAGATCGTGAGTTTATACAGTTGTTGGATCACTATAAGCAATCCTTTGCCGGATGGGATTTTTCATTCATCTCGGATACAGGACGCGTAGCGAGCGAGCCCTTGGACTGGTCTTATGCCAGCAAGGCTATGACGCTCATCCATTCTTCCACGGCGATGCTGGATATGGGAACAGGCGGAGGCGAACTTTTGTCACGGCTGCGTCCTTTTCCAGAGATCGTATGCGCGACAGAAGCATATGCACCGAATATTCCTGTTGCCAAGGAACGATTGGAGCCGCTTGGCGTACGCGTGATGGCTATAGATGACGACGACTCACTTCCATTGGATGATAACGGGTTCGATCTCGTGCTGAACAAGCATGAGGCATTTTCTCCAGCGAAAGTGCGGCGTATTTTGCGTTCGGGCGGGATGTTCTTGACCCAACAGGTGGGGGGCCTGGATTGTGTGGGCATTAACGACCGTTTGGGAGCGCCTTATAGCGAGTATGCGGACTGGTCCCTTTCTCAAGCGATTACCGGTCTGAAAAGCAACGGCTTCGAAATCGTGGAGCAGCGGGAACAGTTTCCGATACAGCGGTTTTTCGATATTGGAGCGCTTGTCTACTACTTAAAGGCGATTGAATGGCAGATTGCTGATTTTCAACCAGAGAGATATATAGAACAGCTGTATGGCCTACATCTGGACATTCAACGTGATGGGTATTGGGACGTGAAACAGCACCGTTTTTTGATCCATGCTAGAGCAGTATAGAATTGTTACATTATAATACCGAATAATACCGAGAAGGCCTTCCTCTAAAGGAGGCTTCTTTTTGTCCTTTTTGGGTGTACTCCTTTATGGTAAAAACAAAATCAAAAGCCACGCGGCGGTTGGCAGTGAAATACCGTAAGGACATTTTTACCATCTCCTCGTATACTAATCTTTACCATAATTGTACAATGAAAGAGCAGTGGCTTAAAGACTCATTTTATTTAAAAGATATAGGGGGATGTACATGTCTGATCCAAAGGGAATTATAACCGAGCGGGAAACAGGCGCCTCCATGCGACTAGCATGGTTTTGGCCGTGGCTGGGCGGTACATTTATGTTTGGATTGTTTTCAGTCATGTTTAATGTATTTTGGAGTATGGCTGTGGCGTCTAATGTACAGCTTCTGCTGAGGCGCGAAGGTGTGACGGATACTGCGGTCATTGTGATGATGATATTATACGCCTGGATCATCGGTCTGATTTTTGCGGCTTACGGTGTCTGGAGTGCGCGTATTTTCAGTCTGCGAAAACTTCCGCTCATGCTGACAGGGCTGTTATCATTATTATGTGGCCTGGGTTTATGGATTGTGGGGTTACAAGGCTCTGGCGGCCAACCATCCGAAGTGTGGGGCGACTCGTGGCAACTGTTTTCAATCTATCACGCGTGGGCGGAGCCTGTACTGGAGGTATTGGAGCCGTATACACAGCATGGTGAAATCTGGTTTCTGCTGACTGCACTGCTGCCGATCGCCGGAATGGTAGTGGGTGTTGGGGTGGATCGTTATCCGGCGGTGACAGGAAAGAACGGAAAGGTAGATCGTAGATGGCAATGGGTCGTTGCCGCCATGTCTGCCGCGCTCGTTATTGTGCTGACCATTGCACTGATGCTGCCTCATCGTCCGTTGATCGCAGAACGGGATTTTCCAGTGGTCGATGGGGCTACAGCGGCGATTCCGTTCGCACAGGATATGCTGCATGAGCTGACCGGAATGAGCAAGGCGCGCGCGGCGCACGAATTGAGATTCAACACAACGCATCAGGCGTATGTAAATCTGATCAACAAGAAAGCGGATCTCATTCTGGTGGCAGGACCATCCAATGGAGAGCTGCAACTTGCGAAAAGTCAGGGAGTGAAAATAAAGCTTACTCCAATTGGGCGGGATGCGTTTATTTTTCTCGTTCACTTTGATAATCCGGTTCATAATTTGTCCTCAAAGCAGATTCGTCGCATTTATGAAGGCTCCATTCATAATTGGAGTGAAGTGGGAGGCAAGGACCAGCCGATTGTAGCCTATCAGCGGGAAGAAAATTCGGGAAGTCAGACGTATATGCAAAAGAAAGTGATGGCAGACCATGAGATGGCCGAGCCGCCCCGGGAGCGCACGATTGGCATCATGGGTGGTATGATTAATGCAGTTGCCGATTATAACAAGGATCACAATGCGCTCGGGTATTCGTTTTATTATTTTGCCAATGTGATGCATAAGCGGCAAGAAGTTAGATTTTTGTCCATTGACGGAGTAGTGCCAAACAAGGAGCATATCCGTTCGCAACAATATCCGTTCACCGCTCAATTGTTCGTGGTCACACGGGAAGGAGAGAAGTACAGCCCTTCGGTTCAACGGCTGCTCCAGTGGCTGCAAAGCGAAGATGGCAAACGGATCATTGAACAAGGCGGTTTTGTTCCTGTACATCCGTAGACGAGTTTTTCCATACCGTCGATTTTGGGTTTTCATCCGTCAAGAGTGAAACGAAGACAGCAGGGTAATACATAGGATATACCTTGCTGCGATTACATACCCAAGCAGCATTGTACTAACACAGTAAGGGGATGAACGAAAATGAAGAAAAAATTACCGGCCTGGGCGCTTTTGCTCGCCGTATCCATCATGACAGCAGGTTGTGGAGCAGGTGCAACACAAGCAGGACAAACCGGACAGCAAGAGCAGAACGGTCAAACCGTTCAGGATGGGCAAAAGGGCTCTGCTTCCGCGCAACCGGGTGCTTCGGGGGCAGGTGGACAAGCATCCACAGATGCGAATGCGGCGAAGGTTCGCATGGACGATGTTACCGCGCTGCGCCTGATCGACGGTAAATCCGGCTGGATCGGCGGGAAGGGCTGGATTGCCCGGACAGACGCAGGTACATCCGGTTCAGCCGGAGCGGCATGGGATGTGCAATATCAGGGCCAAGGGACAGTGCAGCAAATTTTTGCCTTGAATGGGCAGCAGGCATGGGCCGTCGTGGCAGACAGCGGTACGCTGCTGGCGACTCAGGATGGAGGCCAACGCTGGGAAAGTACCGGGACGGTGCCGAAGCAAGGACAAGCGGGCTTTTTGCACTTTGTATCGTCCAAGGAAGGATTCAGCGGAAATCAATATACGAAGGACGGTGGTCAAACCTGGTCCGCGTTTCCCGTACCTGATCATACCGTTGGGGAACCATACTATCATGATCAGCAAAACGGTTGGGCAGTAACGCAAAGCAAAGAGGGCTCGTTCCGTATCTTACATACAATGAATGGCGGTCAGAAGTGGACCACCGTTCTGTCTCGGACAACCGAAGCGCCTCTGAACGGTGTAATCATTCGTTCGGTAGAACGCGGAAACGCTTGGATTGAGCTGGTTGGGGATACGGGTATGAATCAGACCTCATATTCGCTTTGGCATACCGCCGATAGTGGCCAAAGCTGGCGTGCTGTGCTGGCCAATGCGACCGCTGGCGGCGGTCCGGCGCCCGGCATTAGCCAGCAAGACCATCAGGTTCCCAAGAACGAAGGGGCGGCACCGGGGATGCTCTATGCGGTAAACAGCAGTACCGCGTTGATGGGTGGCTACTGCGCACCGTGCGACAAGCCTAATACCATCGGCTGGACGAATGACGGAGGCAAGACGTGGAACAATGGCAAACAAAGCTTTGACGGCTATGGTAGCCAGCAAATCGGAATGGCCAATGCCAAGGAGGGCTGGGCTATTTTCTCGGATTCAGAGAAGGCTCCGGTTATGTATACCACCTCGGATGGTGGACAGCATTGGACCCAGAGCCATGTCTTTGACAAGCCTGCGGCATCAGGTTCCTGAGCAGATGTAGTCCTTAGCAGATAAGTCCTGAGCAGATATAGTAAGGAGGGAGAACACATGAGCCAACAGAAGAAAAGTGCAATCACATGGGCTGATGGCCGTGAGGTGCCACTGATCGGACAGGGGACATGGCATATGGGTGAAAAAGCTTCGTTTCGGCAAGAGGAAGTGCGCGCGCTTCAACTTGGCTTGGATCTGGGCATGACGTTGGTCGATACGGCTGAAATGTATGCTGAGGGCGGTGCAGAAGAGATCGTCGGGGAGGCCATTCGGGGCCGTCGGGACGAGGTGTATCTCGTCAGCAAGGCATACCCTCATCATGCAGACCGCCAAGGGCTGGCTCAAGCGTGCGAAGCGAGCCTGACCCGCATGGGAATGGAGTACATGGACATGTATTTGTTGCATTGGCGAGGGAATATCCCGCTGGAAGAGACGATACAAGGCATGGAAAAACTGCGTGAGCAGGGCAAAATCCGCAACTGGGGCGTGTCCAATCTGGACAAGTCCGACATGGAGGAGCTGTGGAGCCTGACTGGAGGCGATACCTGCGCGGTTAACCAAGTGCTATATCATGCGGCTTCGCGGGGGATTGAATATGATCTGCTTCCTTGGAGCCGTACACATGGTGTGCCTGTGATGGCGTATTGCCCGATTGCACAAGGCGGACGTCTACGGCGGGGGCTGTTGGAACATCCCGTCATGGAGGACATCGCTGCCAGTCACCGGGTAACGCCATCCCAGATTGCACTCGCATGGGTCATACGAGATGGCGATATCTGGGCAATCCCGAAGGCGGTACAGGAATCACATGTACGGGAAAATGCAGCGGCAGCGAATATCCGGCTCACTCCTGAACAACTGCAACAAATAGATGAAGCTTTTCCGCCGCCTACGCAGAAGCAGCCGCTGGATATCGTTTGAGGGAGGGGCGCCATGGAAGAGAGAGAAACAGGAACCAAGACAGAGCTGCATGAGGTAGATGATCATTTGGATTACGGATTATCTGTCGTATTCATCGGCTTCAATCCCAGCTTGAAGTCAGGAGAAGTGGGGCATCATTATGCGAACCCGCGCAACCGTTTTTGGCGCATACTGGAGGGAGCGGGTTTGACCCCTCGCCTGTACGATCCATCAGAGGATCGGGAGCTGCTCAAGCTTGGCTACGGGTTTACGAACATTGTTTCCAGGCCCACGAGGGGAGTGGAGGACATTGCACGCGAGGAATACGCCGAAGGACGTCTGAAGCTGTATGCCAAGCTAAAGGAATACCGTCCCAAGATTGCCTGCTTTGTTGGCAAAGGTGTATATACCGAATACAGTAAAAAATCCAAAGCAGATTGGGGATTCCAGCCCGAGCCGCTGATCCCCGAGATGTATGAGTTTGTAGCCCCTTCGTCCAGCGGACTGGTTCGCATGTCACTGGAAGAGATCACAGATATTTACCGCCGTCTCCAGACGTTTCTGACAGCAGAAATCGTCTGATATGCAGCGAGAATAATGGATTCAGCTAGAAGAAAAAGAACCACATGGTCATGCCCCGAGGGGAAGAACGTGTGGTTCTTTGAGCTACCGCGACTCTATTTTAAGGCTTTTGTCTGCCACGCCTGATCCACCGGAACGTAAGGATAACCCAGATCACGGGCTACCGCCTCGTAGGTGATATGACCGTTCAGGACATTCGTGCCGCTGAGCAATGGCTTGCTTCTGCGAAGGGCTTCCTGAACCCCCTGATCTGCAAGCTGGAGGGCGAAGGGAAGCGTCGCATTCGTCAAAGCAAGCGTCGAGGTTTGCGGCACTGCGCCCGGCATGTTCGCTACGGCATAGTGAATGACGCCATGCTTCACATAGGTTGGCTGATCATGTGTCGTGATGTGGTCAATCGTCTCGACAATACCTCCCTGGTCGATAGCGACATCCACAATCACAGAACCGGGCTGCATCGTCTGCACCATAGCCTCCGTTACGAGACGAGGGGCTTTGGCTCCAGTGATCAGGACAGCACCGATCAGCAAATCGCTCTGCGCTACGGCTTCGGCAATGTTGGATGGTGTGGACACCAGCGTATGAAGCTGGTTGCCGAAAATATCGTCCAGCTGGCGCAGCCGATGCAGGCTCAGATCGATCAGCGTCACGTCCGCGCCGAGGCCGATGGCGACCTTCGCAGCGTTCGTGCCGACGACCCCGCCGCCAATAATGGTCACTTTGCCGCGCTTGACTCCCGGCACGCCTGCCAGCAGAATGCCTTTGCCGCCCTTCGGTTTTTCCAGCAATTGTGCCCCGATTTGCACAGCCATTCGGCCTGCGACCTCGCTCATGGGGGTGAGCAGTGGAAGGCTTCCCCCGACATCTAATGTTTCATAGGAGATAGCAGTTACGCCATTGTCCGTCAGCGCCCGGGCCAGTGCCGGCTCAGCAGCCAGATGAAGATAGGTGAACAAAATCAGCCCTTTTCGGAAATATCCGTATTCTGAGGACAACGGCTCCTTCACCTTGATAATCAGATCCGCCTGAGACCACACATCCGCTGCGTGCTGTACAATCGTTGCACCCGCCGTGGCATAATCTCCATCTGTAAAGCCACTTTCAACCCCTGCATGACTTTCCACAAACACGTGATGTCCGTGCTGGATCATCTGAGCTGCACCAGCAGGTGTCAAGGAGACACGATTTTCATTGTTTTTAATCTCTTTCGGAATTCCAATGTTCACTTTGTTCACCTCTCCTGAAAATAATTGTTATCCAACGGCAAATAATTGTTCTTCAGGGCAGCTGCGCTGCTTTGTTGCAGTGCTGCTGTGTTTCTGTGTTGCAATGTTTCTGCACCAAACGGATTCAAAAATTGCATTATCATTTTTGTGCAGCCTGCCAATTAGTTAAATGGACTCAAGCCGACAAATGCAATTCATGTTAGATTAGGTACAGTTTACAAGTGGGAAAGCTCCTTGACATCATACATTTTGTCGGATTATCTGACTTCAAGGCTCGACTTTTTGATGAATAGGTGTCATATAAAATGACATAAAGACATATACATAAGGAGAATCCCGATGAACGGTAAAAAAACCTTTACCATTGCGGATGTGCTGGAACGTCCGGTATTCCGGCGGGCCAAGCTGGCGGCCGGGGAGCAGGGCACGAGTCACCGGGTCGGCTGGGTCCATGTGCTGGAAATCACAAACGTAACCCCCTTTGTGAGCCGTCATGACCTGATTTTGACGACTGGCCTGTGGCTGACCCGGGAAGGGGAGGAACGCGCTGAGTATATGGAGCAGCTGATCCGTTCCGAAGCCGCAGGACTGTGCGTGGAGCTGGGTACGAGCATCCATGAGATTCCGCCGGAAATCCTGGAGCTGGCGGAACGGCATCATTTTCCGGTCATCGTATTTGAACAGCCGGTACGCTTTGTTGAAATCACGCAAGATATTCATTCCCTGCTTATTAACCGCCACCATGAACTGCTGAAAGATCTGGAGCGCTTCTCGCGCCAGCTTCAGCAGGAGACGCTGCGCAGCACGGATATGAGTGCCCTTTTACGGGTACTTCATGATTATGCCGCCCGACAGGTCATCTACATGTCTTCCATTGATACCAATCGGTTCGTGCCTTCTATCCAGCCTGATGTGGCTGACCGCATTGCGAATTTTTATGCCAATGAGGTGGAATCCAGCATGACGTCTGACCGGGAAGGTCACTTGCTGTTTCATCTCAATGAATCCACCGCCGTCTTGTTTCAGCCGGTTGTCTGCTTCGGGCAGGTGTTTTCCGCAGTAGCTCTGGTGCTGCATGGCGAAACGCCGACGGAAGAACTGTCACTGCTGCTGGATTACACGGCCAAGGCAGCCGCTACGCTGGTGCTGAGAACTCAGTTCCTCGAAGACCGGTTGTTACGCAACCAGAATGAACTGATTCAGGATGTGCTGAACGGACAGCTTCCCAGCGAGGAACAGGCTCAGACCCGGATGGGGCTGCGTCTGCTGCCCAAGGGACAGTATTTATTTTGGGCTGGGGTTATTGAGGTGGAGCATCAGGATAAGGAAGCCAGTCAGGTGCGCAAGGAGTCCATTAACCAGGATATATTGGTATTGCTCCGTTCTTTGCTGAAAAAGGAGACGCTGCACAATCTGCTCATGATGAAGGGTAACCAGTGCTACATTCTTTGCGCCAAGGAGGAATTGACTCTGCGTTCCGGGGCACAAATGAAGAAAGTGCTTGCCCATACCGTGCAATATATTCAGAACTATGCTGCTGGGCAGCTTGACAAGGTGCGCATTCATGCAGGTTTCGGCAAAGTGAGGTACCAGATGACCGGAGCAGGCCGTAGCTTTGAAGAGGCTTATCAGGTTATTGAAGTGGCGCGAAGCGTTCCGGCCATGAGAGATCGATTTTTTTACGACAGTATCGGAATCTATCAGTTGTTGAAGGCCGTGCCCCGCACTCCTTTTTTACAAGAGTTTGTAGAGGATCATTTGGGCGGGCTGATTGCGCATGACCGTGAGCACCATATGCAGCTTCTGGATACGCTGGATGCTTATTTTCGATGCCATGGCTCCAAGCGCGATACTGCCGGAATCCTGTACATTCACAGGCAAACTCTCTACAATCGGCTGGACAAAATTAACGAGATCATAGGAGGAAATCTGGCAGACCCGGATAAACGTCGTTGTCTGGAGATGGCATTGCTGGCTCACCGGATGCTACAGGCCGAAAAATGATCCTAAATGACTACTTCTATTTTCCAATCTACTCATTTACAATGCGTGTCAACACTGAGATAATAGAAGAGATAACGGAAATATCTTTGAAAGGGGATTAATATGAATATAAAAAAATGGATTGCCGTCCCTCTTATTCTGCTAATGGTAGCTTTGACGGGTTGCCAGGCAGTAGGCGGATTTGATGTAAGTAAAAATCTTTTGGGCACACTTGATGTGAAATCCCAGCAGTCAACGGAGAAGATATCTCTTAAATTGACTCCAAAAGCAGGCATTACACAAGGAGATCAGGAAATTGTTGATTTAATCAATTCCATTTCCGTAACAGTGGATGAGGCCAAGGTACAATCGGAGGAACTCGCTTCCGCCAAGGGCACATTGCACATCGACAAGTATAATTTGCCGTTTGAAATTGCTTTGGACCGTCAAGGTGTGGCTATTCAACTGGAAGGTGCCAAAAAACCTTATTACATATCTTTGAACTCGCAGGAGAGTTTGAGCGGTCTGCCTGCCGGATTTGATCCTTATGTATACTCCAAGGATGTAAGAGATCTGACGAAAACAGCCGCAGCACTTGTACTCAAGCATGCTCCTAACCCTTCGACCATCTCTGCAACGTCTGTAACCGAGGAAGTATACGGTGAGAAGGATAAAGTGAAGCTGACCCGCTTGCATGCGGAGCTTCGTGGGGATGAGCTGGTAACATTGGTAAAACCGTTCCTGACCAATCTGGCCAAGGACGAGGCAGGCTTGAAAGAACTGATCGGGCAAGCGATTGATTTTACTAAAAATATCGCTTCCAGCATGAATGTTGATGGTGCTGATCAAGTCACAAGCCAACTGAACACGAACAAGGAAAAACTGGTCAATGAGGCTTATACCGAGGTTAAAAAGTATTTGGATCTGGCCGTTGCTCAATATGATGTAGGCGTAAGCACTTTATATGCACAGTCTCCTGAAATTAAAACGGTTCTGAGTTCCAATACGGTTCTGAAAACCGATATGTATTTTGATGAAAAAGGAAATGTTCGCAAATCAGTGTCAGACCTGACGGTTGCTTTGCCAGAAGTAGATAGTCTTCCAGTGAAGTCCTTCTCGATTGTTACGGAAACTCAATCCTGGAACGTAAACGGTAGTGTAACAGTCGACAAGGTAGATATCTCCAATGGTGTAATCGACCTGAATAAACAAGCTGAATTAACACCAGGAGCGACACTTCGCAATTTTGATGCGAACTCTCCGATCTACAATATTTTAAAAAATGATTTGGAAATTACAAAAGTTGAAACCACTTTCGATCCTAAAGACGATTACTATGTGCTGGTGAATCGTAAAGGTACGGCCTTCATTCCACTGCGTGAGCTGACGTACGAACTGGGTTCCGAATTAAAATGGGATGCAGCTGCCAAGCAAATTACAGTTGTGGATGATATTACAGGTAAGACCATCAAGCTGAAAAGCGGTTCCAAACAGGCTGAACTGGAAGGAAGCACATTAACGCTGCCACAAGCTCCATATACGGATGAATATGGTACGCTGTATGTTCCTTTCAAATCGGTTGCCGAAGCATTGGGTGCTACAGTAACCCGTAACAGTAATGGTGAGTATGTGTTGAAACGCGACTAAAAAGAAATTCCACATATCTGTGTCCAACTGCACCGCTGGTGCATGGAATATGCAGGTATAGACACAGGAACCGGCCCGTTCAAGGGTCGGTTCTTTTTTTGCATATCCTTACGAATCTAATCTATCGTAAAATAAGGAAGCATTCTCACAGAAACGATTTAAATAAGCGATTACAGATTAAAATAGTACCCTATTTTTGCACAGGGAAAATTGAGATAATTATATTGTTGTTGCGCCATATATATATTTGCGGCCAGGCGCCACGGTGGAAATTACCTACTAGGGGGAAATAACGATGAAAGATATGGAACTGTTGAATTCTAGTGAGGGACAAATTGTACTTGCTCGAATGTACGGTCAACAGCAGATTGCAGAGCAAACGACGCGATATCAATCACTTCTACAGGCGTACCGGGAGCACTTTGGCGTCGGGGATATTGAATGGTTTAGTGCTCCGGGAAGATGCGAAATTGGGGGGAATCATACAGACCACAATCACGGGAAGGTGCTGGCAGGCAGTATTACACTTGATACCATCGCTGTAGCTGCTAAAGTGGAGGAGTCTGTAATTACGTTCTTTTCCGAAGGCTACAAAACGAAATATGTCATTGATTTAAATGACTTGTCACCACGACCAGAGGATGACGGTACGATGCTTCTGGTCCGCGGTATTGCGGCCGGCTTGCTCAAATTCGGCTATCGCATCGGAGGATTCCGGGCTTATATATCAAGCAATGTGTTCTCTGCTTCAGGACTAAGCTCTTCTGCTTCATTTGAAATGTTGATATGTACGATAATCAGTCATTTTTATAATGAGGGAGCGTTGGATGCTGTCGCCAAATCCAAAATCGGCCAGTACGCCGAAAATGGCTACTGGAACAAGCCGTCGGGACTGCTTGACCAAATGGCTTGCGCATATGGAGGATTGGTTGCCATTGATTTTGTAAACCCCAAGGAACCGATCATAAATCCAGTTCATTGGAATTTTCAAGAAAACGGATATTCCCTGGTTATCGTCAATACAGGCGGAGATCATGCTGATTTAACGGACGATTACGCGGCGGTGCCCAACGAAATGCGTGCAGTGGCTCAGTCCTTAGGTGCTTCTGTTTGCCGTGACTTATCGCCGGAGGATCTGTATGCCAACCTCAAAATGGTCAGGGAAAAAGCAGGAGATCGTGCAGTGCTGCGTGCGTTGCATTTTTTTGAAGAAAATAGACGTGTCGATGAACAGGTGAAATCGCTGGAGGAGGGACGTTTTTCTGATTTCTTGAGGCTCGTCACCGAATCCGGTAATTCTTCATGGAAATGGCTTCAAAACGTATATAGAAGTGGGATTGACCGGGAACAGGACGTATCTGTCGCGCTTGCATTAACGGAAATGTTTTTGCAATCAATAGATGACAGCGCATGCAGGGTACATGGTGGTGGATTTGCTGGAGTCATCTTGACGATTCTTCCCAATGATTGTGTTGACGATTATAAGACGTGGATCAGCGGAATGCTGGGAACTCCGGTACTCGTTGTCAACGTCCGTGAGCAGGGTGCCGTTAATGTAAGTGATTTGATTCATGCGGCAACGAAGGATTGAAAATGAAGCCAGAGTTGGACGGATCTCAGGAGTTATTGCGAATTGACTATACTAGACCGTCGAAGGCTTTAACCTCTGGGTTAAAGTCTTCGTTCTTTTTGGACGATGCAGTCCAGGCTTGCGGTATAATAGAGCATGGAAGTTTTAACGAAGGAGGGCCTATTCATGGCTATGTACCCGTCCTGGTCCTATTCGCAATCGAGGGCCCAAACGTTCGATGAATGCCTACGCAAATACTATTACCATTATTACGGCTCGCATAACGGCTGGAACCCTGCACAGGGCAGTGAAGAGCAGGTTACGTTGTATCGGCTCAAGCAGCTGAGCAACTTATATATTTTATTTGGGAATATTACGCATCAAATGTGTGAATCGGTCATACGTGGTTGGGTGGAAAAAGGCGCTGTTCCACGTCCGGCGTATCTGGAGACAACGATGAAGAACATGCTGAATGACAGTTACAAGGAATCGCTGCAACAACGTGAGCTATGGCTGCAAGACCCCAAAAATCGCATCATGCTCGCTGAAATTTATTATGATGACGAAGTGCTGCCGGAACGAATTGCCCGGATTAAGGAGCGACAGCATGCGGTGGTACACAATCTGTACCGGACTGCGGTTTGGCGTGAATTGCAGCAGGGTGAGGCGCGAATCGTCGAGGTGGAAAAGTGGGATACGATGTTGCTTCATGAGACCAAGGTGTATGTCAAAATGGATTTGCTCTACCGCAGAGGTAATGGAGACATGGTTATCGTAGATTGGAAGACAGGCAAGGAAGGCGACTTCTCCGACCAGTTATTTTTGTATGCTTCCTATGTTCAGGAGCATTACCAGCTTCCCTTGGAGAAGATCGAGGTACGTGTGGAATATTTGATGACCGGAGAGCATGAAGTGTACCATCCTGCGCAGGAGGATATCGACAAGGTGGTTGGCAATGTCGGGCGATACATCGAGGAAATGAAGTCCTGTCTCGATGATGATTATTATAATCGGCCGAAGCCCGAGTCCTTCTTCACGCCGATGCCATCCCGCAGAGCGTGTGGAGGCTGTAATTTTCGGGAGGTGTGCAAGTACCGCGCGGTATAGGATGGGATTGTGACAGGTGCAACCAATGCGGATGGAGGGATCACATTGAACAAAGGCGCCATGATAGGAAAAGGCATGAGTGCTGAGGTTTATGAATGGGGCGATCAGCAGGTTTTAAAGCTCTATTACGATAACTATCAACCTGAATGGGTACGATTTGAAGCCGAGATTAGCGCAGCCGTAAAGGAAGCCGGGGTACCTGCGCCAAGTGTCTACGAGATGTTGGAAGAAGGGGGGCGACATGGACTGCTTTACGAACGAATTCCGGGAGTATCTATGCTTGCTATGATACAAAGCTCTCCGTATAGAATTTTGAGATATGCAAGAGAAATGGCTTGGCTTCATTGGAGCATTCATCGCTGTTCAACGACCAAGCTTCCTCGCCAAAAAGACAGATTGGAGCAAGCAATAAATGACTCCAAAGAATTATTGGGAGAGAAAACAAAGCTGATTTGTGAATTTATGGACACTTTACCAACTGGTAATTGGGTTTGTCATGGTGATTTTCACCCCGACAATATCTTAATGACGAATCATCAATCAATCGCAATTGATTGGACAAACGCAAGTATAGGAGACCCGATGTGCGATGTAGCAAGAACCTCATTAATGTTGCTTTCTCCGTTTAATCCACCAGGGACACCAAGAACGATGGAGCCTTTATTGTGTCTATTTAAAAGAATACTAAACAGAGCTTACCTGAATGAATATTGCAGAAGCTCCAATATAAAAGCTGATAGCATGAATAGCTGGATATTACCTGTAGCGGCTGCCAGGTTACGAGAGGGGATTCCTGGTGAGCAAGAGTGGCTACTGCTTCTGATTAATCATCGGCTCCAAAACATATAGGTACGCTTATACAATCTAGCCCGTATCATTACGACAAGCCAGCCTAAGAGTGTATGGCAAATCTACAATTCTCTCAAGTTTTGAAACCGCTTTCTAATTTGGGGAATACGAGGTATGATAAGGATATTATTGGAAAAGGTTAAGGAGGGAATGTGGAATATGACTAGCAGCACTAATACAGGACGCACACGTATTCTTTTTCAGGGTGATTCCATAACAGATGGAGGAAGAGGACGGAATGAGGACGCGAACCATTGGCTGGGTCAGAGCTATGTGTATCTGATCGCAGGTGCACTGGGGAGCCGTTTGACTGCTACGCAGCCAGAATTTGTGAACCGGGGGATTTCGGGGGATCGGGTTTCGGATTTGTATGCACGCTGGAATGAGGACACGTTTAGCCTGAAGCCGGACCTGCTCAGTATTCTGATCGGAGTGAACGATGCCTGGCGGATCGTGGAGCAGGAGCCGTCCGGGGTGACGGACCGATTTGAGCGAGCCTATCGCCACATTTTGGAGGAAACGCGTGAAGTACTGCCTGATACCGGGCTGGTGCTGTGTGAGCCGTTTATTTTGAAAACAGGAGCTACCGAGGCACGATGGGACATTTGGCAGGAAAAAATAACGGGCTACCAGCGTCTTGTGCGTCAGCTTGCGGACGAATTTGGGGCCGTATTTGTGCCGCTCCAAAGCGTGCTGAACGAGGCAGCTACCAAGGCGGACGCCTCCTATTGGCTGCATGACGGAGTTCATCCGACAGCGGTTGGGCACCAGTTGATAGCTGATCAATGGATAGATATCGTACAAAAGAGTCCGCTGGCGATTCGCTAACTTGGTCAACCATAGTCTACTCCTTATCATTTTTGGGTAATACACGATTATGGACATAATGACTTATAAGGATCTGTCCATCCAAAAATGAACGCCATAAGGGGGCTTCTTGCTTCGTATGGCGGGGCAAGAGAGGGCTGTGGAAACTGTGAATATTATCCTGGTCATTTTACTGATTACGTTAACTGCTTTTTTCGTTGCATCCGAGTATTCCATTATTCGCGTACGGGTATCCCGTATCAATCAGCTTGCATCCGAAGGGAATAAAAATGCCAAAGCTGTCAAAAATATTTTGTCCCGGCTGGACGAGTATTTATCTGCTTGTCAGCTAGGGACCACGTTAACCTCGATGGCGTTAGGCTGGCTCGGGGAATCTACGGTTGAAAAGCTGCTGCATCCGCTGTTTGTGCTGGCACATATTCCTGCCGGACTCACGGGAGTATTATCCTTTTTGCTGGCTTTTCTGATTTTGACGTATTTCGAGGTGGTTATCGGGGAACTGGTGCCCAAAACATTCGCTATACAGATTGCGGAGCCGATGGCTTTGTTTTTTGCCCGTCCCATTACGATCTTCTATAAAATGACGTATCCGCTGAACTGGGTACTCAGCCGTTCCTCGCGTGTTATTACGGGACTGTTCGGGCTGAAAAAGGTTTCCGAGGAAGATGCGGCTCTCAGTGAGGCAGAGCTGCGTTTGGCATTATCCGAAGGATACCGCAGTGGTGAAATTACTCCGACAGAATATCGCTACCTGAACAATGTATTTGATTTTGACGACCGCGCGGCGCAAGAGATTATGGTACCACGTATTCACATCCGCTCCATTTCTCATCTGGCAACGGTAGCAGAGTTTATGGAGCTGATTGAGGACAAGGTCTATAACTTTCTGCCTGTAGCCGAAAACGGGGATCGGGATCGTATTATCGGGATGATCCGAGTGAAGGAAGCGCTGCATGATTTGGCCCGAGGGCACAGCACAGGGAATACCACGATGGCTTCCTATATTCATCCGGTGCTTCAGGTGATTGAAACCATTCAGGCCCGGGACCTGCTGATTCAGATGCAAAAGCGGCGTATTCCCGTAGCGGTGCTGGTGGACGAATATGGCGGCACATCCGGATTGGTCACACTGGAGGATATTATGGAGGAGATTGTAGGGGACATTCCTTCCTATACCGATACCGAAACGCCTGCGGCACTAACTCCTCTCATTACAAAAACAGACGATCATCGTTACATACTCAAATCGCAAGCGCTCATTCATGAAGTCAATCGGCGTTTGGAGACGGATATTGAGGCCAGAGACGTATATACGATTGGCGGATGGATGCTTTCAGAGCATTTTGATATCCGACAGGGAGAGAGTATGACCATAGGCTCATGGGAGTTTACCGTACTGGAAAAAAACAGTCACCAAATAGACACAATTGAAGCAGTCAAAAAAACAGCTGGTGAACAGGAAAATGACAATAATTCCGAATGGTGGAATGGTTGAGTGCCTGAAATCAATGGTTTAATAGGTGACGAATGGCCTGAAAAGCAAGCAGAAGTGCGGTCCGTCCATTTTTTAATGTACGCTGATGCCTGTTACATGTTATTTTTGGCTGTTAAGGTGGAGGGCCTAAAGTCTCTCTATCTTTATGCTCATAAATAAGGTTGTCTGTGAAAAACACCACTAGAAATGTAGCAATTATATGGTAAAATGGAATCAAATTTGAGTTTTTTGGGGTGGGCTACATTACATGAAAATGTCACTAGGTACGAAAATGGTTGCTGCATTTGTCGCTATTTCTGCAATCACCTATGGAACAAGCGCTTTTTTTATTTTTGTACTCAAGGACTGGCTTGCTCAAGGTACGCAGGAATGGTTGTATATCTCAATCATTCTGTTAATGGGCGTTCTGTGGAGTGGCATTTTGGGGTGGTTGATCTCCAAACTCCTCACACGTCCGATTGTTAGACTGGCAAAGGCGGCAGAGGAAGCCTCGACAGGGAATCTGTCCGTAGTCATTCCTGAGCGTCGTTCAGATGATGAAATCAAGGTGCTCTATGATGCATTCCGGCGTATGATGCTAAACATCAAGGATATGTTTAACGAGATATCGTATAGCTCAAGAGCGACTTCACAAAATGCGGAAAACCTTAGTTCGGCTATTGTACAGGCTACGGCACAGATTGAATCCATGACTTCGGTGGTGGAGGATATATTGGAAGGCGTAGAGCAGCAAAAGGATGCGTCTGTCCAATCTATTGAAACAGCGGATCGAATGTTGGGCGATTTTAAAATGATGCGCAGCAAATCGGGCCATATGCTGGAACTGTCAGGCCACATGGAGCATTCGGTCGATTCGACGCAGACGGTTTTTTCATCCCTGATGGAGGGAATGGGGGAGCTGACTGCTTCGCATAGTCGTTCGCAGCAGGTCATTGCACGACTGGAAAAGGAAGCTTCACAAATTGAAGCGATTACAAGCACCGTCAAGGATATCGCGGAACAAACTCATTTGCTGGCGCTGAACGCCTCCATTGAAGCCGCACGTGCCGGAGAAGAAGGTAACGGGTTTGCCGTAGTCGCTCACCAGATTCGCGCGTTGGCTTCACAAAGCACGGAATCGGTGCAGCAAATCAATGCCATCGTTAGCCGTGTGCAGTCGCAAATTGTGGAAACGGTACAATTAATGCACCAGCAAACATCACTGGTCAGTGCTGAAGCGGAACGGACAAGCTCGGTGGATCAGACGTTGAGTCGTTTGAACTCGATTGTGCGTGAATTTGTTGAAGGTATTCGCTTAATGGAAGAAGCTGTGACAGAGCAAACGAATCGGGTAGATCAAACCTTCGAGCAGATCAATCGTATTCAGCAAATGTCAGGAGCCTTCTCGGAAGGTGCGCACAAGATTTATACAGCCGCTCATGAGGAAACAGCTATTATGCAGGAAATTTCGTCTTCTTCCGAGGACTTGAAAGTGCTTACGAACAAGCTCATGATGAAAACTCGTGGAATGCAGCTGTAGAACGTAACGTGTCAGAACATGCAAATGTAACCGCTATATACCGGAAAACGAAGCAAGATGGTTCTCCGGTGTGTAGCGATTATTTTTTTATTTCAAAAAACTCACATTGCTTTCTGGGATGGTAGGCCAGATCACTGACACTGGATTGCACGACTATAGTTTGATCGTCAAAACGGATAATGACTCCGCCCGAACCAATCAACTGGTCATTCTGAAAAATGCGGACACGAAGATGTCGTTCCAACGCCTCGGTGAAGTCCTGATCTGTGATCAAACGGCGATTAATGGGCATGAGAGGTCTCCTTTGAATATGATATCTTTTATCATAAAGGCTAAGGTGTCGAACAAGCAAGAAAGAGAAAAAAGATAGAAGGGGGCTTTTGATGGACAAGCCGTGGTCATGGTCCTGGTTCTGGTTCGATGCTGCTGCACCGGAAGGATTCGAGGCTTTTACTTCGTCACATTGGCTGGCTGTACTAGGGCTTATTTTATGTGCTTTACTGCTTTGGCTGACTCGGGGCCTGATTCAGTCGCATAAGCTGTTAAGTGAGGGGATTCGCTGGCTCCTGGTTACCATACTCATTCTGTCAGAGGTAACTCTGAATATATGGTATGTGACGCAGCACATTTGGGATGCTCAGACATCATTGCCGCTGGAGCTGTGCAGTGTGACGCTGCTGCTGTCGATTCTGATGCTGATTTTCCGTAGCCGCTGGCTGTATCCGATCATACTTTTTGCCGGAATTGGAGGAGCGCTTCAAGCGGTACTCACGCCTAATTTGGCATACGTTTTTCCGCACTATCGTTTTATTCATTTTTTTGTGGCTCATAGTGCCATTATATGGGCTGCCTTGTACATGACATGGATCGAAGGACTGAAACCGACGTGGAAGGGCGTTGGGGGAGCAATGCTTTTCCTCAATGGCTTGGCGGCTGATCGTTTGGCTCGTAGATAATGTACTCGGAGCAAACTATATGTTTCTTGCCGGAAAGCCGTCAACACCGTCGATATTGGATGTTTTGGGACCATATCCGCTGTATATTTTGGCAGAAGAGGTCATTGCGCTCTTATTCTTTTCTCTTACGATGTTACTGTTCGAGGTGCTGCCTGGAGGCAGGCTATATGCCCGCTTTCGCAAAGGAGCTGTGCACAGAGCTGAACGTCTTGGGGAAGACCATAGCACAGAGAAAACACTGCGCTGAGGGATCAGTAATTTCCTCCTCATCCGCTCATAAGCTAATCTGACTCTTTATTCCAATATCCTGATTGCTGACGGTGAAGCAGTATGTGCTGCATTTCCGTCTGTAAGTCTGCATTTCACAAATTTGCGAAGTATGGTAGCATAGGCGAACCAGCAGGAGCATATAGCGAAGAGACGGGTAACGGAGGTGGAACCAATTGAGCTATAACGGTAATGACGGGACACAATCAACAGGATCTATAACTTTGACCGGAAAAATAAAGCCATGGGCGCTGAGCGGCCCCAGTATTCAAATAGATCCGTTGTTTCCCTATTACGCCAACCGTTCGCTGGACAGTATAGCCGATGAAATCGCCCTTGCAGGCTACCGGACCGTTCATTATTTTGTTGTGCGTGAAAATGAAGTAGATGGAGCGCTCGTTGCGGCCTTTCAACGCAGGGAAATCGCGGTATGGGCGATGGTGCTTGGCAATGGTTCCTTCGGTGTGTCACAGCTGCCGCCAGAGTGGAAGGGATGGCGCATGGAACTGCTGCGCGAACCGAATGACGGGTTTCAGCGGCTTTCGCATTTTGCACAGGAATACGTAGAGTGGAAAAAGAAAGCCGCTGCCCGGCTGGTCACCGACATTCCGTTTGACGGGTTCGAGGTGGCAGAGCCTTATTTTCCCGAATGGAACGGGCTGCGCAGTGGAGTGTACGGGGATATTGGCCCGCATGCCCGGCGGGCCTTCCGCGAGCGCAGCGGTGAGGACATTCCGGATTTCCGCGACAAGCATACGCGGAATTACTACCGGAAGGTCCCGGAGCTGTACGCGCAGTGGGTCGATCTGCGCGTGGACGCCGTGAACGCGCTGATCGGCGAGCTGGTGAACGGCGCAGGCGGCGTGCGTGATGTCCGGCCGGACATCTGCGTAGCGACGTGGTCGCTGGCCGTGAACGGGCGCGGCGATGTGCCCGGCCAGCTACGGGAATGGCAGGGGCTGGACGCAGTAGCGATGATCCGATGCGTAGCCCCGGATATGCATGTGCTCCAGACCCATTGGCCGGACTGGATGCGTCGTCGCCTGCCGCCGCATTATATTGGCGGCTACGCCCGCATAGCGCAGGGGATACGCGCCGCTTATCCGAATCTGCCCCTCGGGGTGCAGGCGGATATCGGTTCACTCGCGAGTATGGTTCGGGACCGCGAATGGACCCGGCAGTTCGGGGCTACCGCCCTGGAGGGCGGTTATGACGCCTGGACCGCCTACGAATACCATCTGGGCGGCTATATGTACGATGAGCCGCCCATCCCGCTTTGTGCGGAAAGATCGACCGCAGATGATGAGGTGGTCGTTTCTTTCAGCAAGCGGATTGCCACGCCGTCTGTGAATGAGCTGCGTGTCTGGAGCCGGGAGAGTGCGGCTGATGCCACGGGCGATCTGATTCGCACAGGCAGGAACGATTCACTGAGGCCATTAGAGCTTGTGGACGCAGCGGCAGACGGTAACCGTCTGCTGCTACGTATACGTAATTTGCCGCCGAGGGCGTTCAGTTTGAGACTTGAAGGGGTACAGGATACACCGAAGCTATGGCTGCTCAAGGGAAGGAAGGCACACCGCAATCTGCCGGAGCATGAAGTGCCAGTTCCTTAAAATTGGGGTAATAACAAGGTACGACATCTGTTCGAGAAATAAAATGTAGTGGAGTGAAAAGAGTATGTGGGATTGGGATTATCTGATTCGGGTCATGTTCGCCGGCTTGTGCGGCGCGTTAATCGGCTATGAACGCAAAAGTCGGATGAAGGAGGCGGGCATTCGCACGCATTTCATTGTCGGTATCGGCGCGTCGCTCATGATGGTGGTATCCAAATACGGTTTTCAGGATCAAACAGCACTTTTTTGATGCAATTAAAAATTTTAACCCAACGCATGTCATTTGTTGTTGGGATATGGGTAGAAGTACTTTTCGTACCAAGAGCTACAGCCAATACAAACAAAATCGTTTGGAAGCTCCACTTGAACTTCTGCCACAATTCGACTTAGTCAAAGAAGTAGTGGCTGAAATGGGTGTACCCAATATTGGCTTAGCAGGGTACGAAGCGGATGATTGTATTGGTACTATATCAAATAAGCTTCAGGAGGATTCTGAGGTGTTTATCTTAACCGGAGACCATGACATGCTTCAGTTGATTACTGAAAAGGTGAAATTAATAATTATGAATAAGGGAAGATCAAATTACACTGTGTATGATTTAGAGACACTTTTTATTGTAAGGCAATTAACTCCTTCACAGGTGATAGATTTAAAGGCGTTTATGGGAGATTCTAGTGATAATTACTCTGGGGTTAAAGGTATAGGTGAAAAGACTGCCCTTAAGCTGTTGAATGAGTATGGATCTGTTGAAGGCTGTCTCGAATGTTTTGAGATGCTTCCAGCAAGTATCGAGAAGTAAATTGAAGAAAACTTGGAAATGTTACATCTTTCAAGAGATCTGGCTAGAATTCGACTTGATGTGCCTATTGAATGTAATTTAAATGAATGTCTATGGGATCTACGTTATGAGGCTGCCTCAAGGAAATTTGAAGAATTGGAGTTTGGCGCTCTTGTAAATATACTCGGTAAGGTAGTGAATGGTTAGGTCAATTATTTTAACCAGAACATTGACTAATGCTGGGAAGTATCAAACCGACTTCATTGTTGGGCACGGCGTTGTTGGATAAAAGAGTGAGGAAGGCGATCCTAAACATACAAAGGTAGCTTAGGTTGATTTTGAATTATACAAAGACAACTCAGTAATTCAGGTAAATCTTTGTTACATGAAAGTTTTCTCTTGGATTTTGTGTGCATTTATCCTTATAAATCGTGGTATGTAAGACAACTTTCTTTACAGGCGCGAGTGGTCAGCATGTAATTAATTTCAGATACAGACCGCACATTCCGATACCTTGCTGAGCAGGGATTATTTCAAGAAGTTTTATCGGGATTCTTTTCATGTTGGGCCGTTCGAGGAGGTTCAAACATCACCTTTATATTGGGGCAACCACCACAGTTACAATAGAGGATTTTAGAGTGCTTCACAAGCCAGCTAGACACATTAGGCACTTAAGAAAAAAGTACTGTATCTGAAATTATTTCAACACAGAACTGATAAGGAAATCGCTGTGGTCTATAAAATCAGTTGGACTAATTTTATAGTTAAATGAGACTGATTATAGCATCTAAATGAGACAGTAAAAATCCCCGCGAACCCAGTAAGGACGGGAATAAAGGTTAATTAAATCCAAAATCATCTGTTAATGATGGATCTGAATTATCCTATTTTAAGGTGAAAAAGGACAGCCTGATTTTTATAACAAGAAGTAAGACAAACATTATCTAATAGGAAAATTACGTTTACTCGATTACAATAAAGTTTTGTTATACATATTTTTACCTACAGGACAAATTAATATCTAACCTAAACAGTCCCGATGAAAAATTCTTTATTTCGGGGCTGTTTGTACTTTATGGATAGCAGGTGAAACGGTAAGAATATAGGAAAAAAATAAAAAACATTTGAAAATTTAACAAGCTTAATCAAATTGAATTTTTACAGATTATTGGTGTATCACAAGGGACATTGAGTGAATTGGAAAAAAGATAAATACAAACTATCTTTAGAAACCGTAATTGCTCTGAAACTAAATTTCGGTGTTGATTTAGATTGGATGCTACTTGAAGAGGCGGTAGTTTCTAATAGCGGGCTATTTCGTGCAAATAGTAGATCTTGAATCCAATTTAATCTCAGGATTTCGAAAGTTAAACCTAGGGGACAAACAGGAAATTGGGATCATGAATTTGAAGTTAAAGCGGTACAGAAAATTAATTGAGCATAACTGTATTCTTGTATTGGGTCATTGAAATTACAACTAATATATAGTTGTATGGATGAGAGTAGTTGATTTTATGAAATTACTATTTTGCGAAAATATCAGGATGCTTTTAATTTGTATTCTGTGAATATGGATACTGCTTGTATGGGGAATCTGGGAAACTCACACCGATGAAGTTAATCAGTTTACTTTGGTGAATTTGCCAATCCCATTAGGCGATGCAAATATTGACTTCTGATCGCCATTGAAGGCTTTGAACAGGAGCATGATTTAATCCGGGGCAAAGGCTCGTTCCAGAAGGTCATAGAACAAATTGACCGCCTGCTCAAACTTCACCAAGAGGATGATTTCAAGGTAAGATAAATTATGCCAACAGGAAAACGGAGCACTACAGCAGTACGTTCGGCTGCTTTTTAACTAATGGACAGGAAATCAAGCAGCTTTTCAGTGCTCAAGCAGTATGCTCTATCTTAGCTTATTCTCTCTGCGATATCGACCAGGCGTTGCCCCGGTATGTTTTTGGAATATTTTCACGAAATGGGTCTGATCATAGAAACTCAGTCGCAAAGCAATGCTGTGAATAGAATCAGTTGTTAATAGCAGTAATTTTTTTGACTCTTCGACCTTTTCCATTTGAATAAAATTACTTATCGTGATGCCTGTCTCTTTTTTGAATTTTTGACTTAAGTAGTTTGGCTTTAGGTGGGTTAAATCCGCCAAAATAGTAAGATTCACATTTTGATAAATATGTTTGTTAATATATTCCTGACATAAGGATATAGCTTTGGAGAGGTGCTTCCGTTTTGCTTTAGACACTCGTTCTACAAAATCAACCAATGCATTAAAAGTTGCATATTCTACCGCTTTTATATCAGACAATTGCTCAATGTGTTGAATATGATGATCGCTTATCATGTATGCAATTTCTGTATATAATCCTCCCTCTACTGCAGCACGGCAAGCTAATGTAATCGTACAAATACTCAAATTTTTCATGTTTCGGAGTTGGCTGTACTTGGCTAACAGCCCTCCTTCTTCAAAATGAGATGCAGCTGAAAAAAAAGACATACTAAGCAATTTAGTTTTATCTCCATCTCTGATAATTTGAAGAACACGTTCCTCCAGGTCACACCCATCCTTATACTCAGATAGCTCACGTTGTTTGGATATAATTAAATCCACTTTATTTCTGATCGAATTATTATCATCCATAATAAGGAAATCGCTACTTATTACATCCGAAATGTCTAACCATACACCATTCAAAAGATAGAAAGCAAGGATACAAATATGATAAAGACGCTTGTTATTTACATGAGATAATTGTTGTACGTACTGCTGAAATTTGTCATCTAAGTCAGGCTCATGGTATGAATTTTTGTTTTCTTCCGCAGAACTGGGATATGAATAAACAGGGCCAATAATGATTGTAGAAACTGTTTGTTCTTCTGCTGAGAATGGAATCGTGATGTAAGACTCATCAAAGATGGTTTTATGAATACTTGGAATCCTGGTGTGAATCGACTGCTCCATAAGTAAACGAGCAATTTCGATCTGATGACTAAAGTACATGCTGTTTTTAACATCATCACTGGATTCTACATTAATGCTATTATCAGTATTTGAAGCTGGATAAAAAACCGGAAGTTGTATGGATTCATAAATCAACCTGCTTAAAAATGCAAGCTTATGAAAAGCCACATTCATCATTTTCACCTCATTTTCAGTGATGATTTGTATGATTTATATAATAATCATACCACAATCAAAAACGCTTATTCCTTATAATAAGACTTATCTTACTTTTAAGAAAACGAAAGGGGTTAAGACTCACTGAATAATAGGACAGAGTAGAAAATTTTAATTCATTGTGGTAAGCGCTTACGAATTTTAATACTATTTCAGTGATCACATGAATTTAGCTAAACTAGAAGCCCATCATTGAGAGGGGAAGTGAGGGAAAATTGAACGTAGCAGATTAGAGAAGAACGTATGTGATTTTATTGGAATTAAAACTAAAAAAACCATAAATAAACATTAAATAATAATTTAGTGGAATAGTTTTAATTTACTACACTTGAGGCTGGTAACAACATTGTTCCACTGGCATTCGAAAATGTGAGCTTGCAACCGGTAGAAAGCAAGGAAGTAAAAGTCAGCATTACTGAAGTTTGAGATTATGACTACACCAGCGGGTGAAACAGTAATTGATATGGGACAAAACATGGTTGGCTGGGGGAGAAGCCTCAATCCGTGACCTTGCTAGTTATCCTTCCTTTGAGGCGCCGGAAGAGCTGTTGAATGAACTGGACCTTCAGCTCGCGGCGATCGTTCTGGAACAATAGTTAAAGCTTGCCTGCAGAGTTTTATAATCGAGGAGTGTTGAGAAGAATGAATCGTGATATTAAAAATATGGTAAGACAGATGACATTGAACGAAAAAGCAGAACTTTGTTCTGGAGCCAGCTTCTGGTCAACCCAAGCCGTAGACAGATTGGGTATTCCGTCCATTATATTGACTGACGGCCCGCATGGTCTGCGAAAGCAGGACGGGGAATCGGATCATCTGGGTCTCAATGAGAGTGTACCATCCACCTGTTTCCCTTCAGCTGCTGGTTTGGCCAGTTCCTGGAATCGCGATCTGGTACAGCTTGTGGGTGAGGCCATCGGCAAGGAAGCGCAGGCAGAAGATGTAGCTATCGTCCTTGGACCTGCCGCCAATATCAAGCGTTCGCCGCTGTGCGGACGAAACTTCGAATATTTCTCGGAAGACCCTTATTTGACCGGGGAATTAGCTGCAGCGCATATCGCAGGTGTGCAAAGTCAAGGTGTCGGGACTTCTCTGAAGCATTTTGCCGTTAATAACCAGGAGCATCGACGGATGACAACAGATGCCATTGTAGATGAGCGTACATTAAGAGAAATTTATCTGACCGGTTTTGAGAAGGCTGTAAAGCAATCTCAGCCATGGACCGTCATGTCAGCCTATAATAAGCTCAATGGATCTTATGTCTCTGAGAATGAATACTTGCTGACAACCATTCTGAAAGAAGAATGGGGCCACGAAGGATTCGTGGTCTCCGACTGGGCTGCGGTAAGTGAAATTGTGGCCAGTATTGCCGGCGGTATGGAGCTGGAAATGCCTTCTTCGAACGGAGAAGGGCCCAAGCAAATTGTTGAAGCCGTAAACCACGGCGAATTATCCGAAGAAAAGCTGGACCAAGCGGTAGAAAGGCTGCTGCATGTTATTTTTAAAGCAGTCGATTCCAAGCGTGAACATGCCAGCTATGATCAGACAGTCCATCATCAATTGGCCAGAGAAGTTGCGAGAGAAACGATGGTCCTGCTGAAAAATGAGAATCAAATTCTTCCTTTGAAAAAAGAAGGAAAAATCGCAATTATCGGGCAAATGGCTGAAAAGGTTAGATATCAAGGTGGAGGAAGCTCCCATATCAAGCCGACACAGCTGGACAGCATTTATGAGCAAATTACGATATCCGCAGGACCTGCCGCATCCATTACTTACAAGCAGGGCTACGATCAGGACTCGGACGAATCCGACCAGTCTATGCTTGATGAAGCGATAAAGGCTGCAGCAGCCTCAGATATAGCTGTACTCGTAGTGGGTCTGCCCGACCGCTATGAATCAGAAGGTTATGACCGTTCTCATCTGGATGTGCCGCTCAATCAACAGCAACTCATCTCTGCCGTTGCTGCCGTTCAGCCCAATGTAGTTGTGGTGCTGTGCAACGGATCACCGATTCTCATGCCGTGGCTCCAAGATGTCAAGGCTGTTCTGGAGGGATATTTGGGCGGTCAGGCTGCCGGAGGGGCTATCGCTGACTTGTTGTTTGGAGATGCCAACCCTAGCGGTAAATTAGCGGAAACGTTCCCGCAATCCTTGAAGCACAATCCATCCTATTTGTTCTTCCCTGGCGATGGCGACCGCGTCGAATACCGGGAAGGGATTTACGTAGGTTACCGTTATTATGACATGAAAGATATCGAGCCTTTGTTTCCTTTCGGTTATGGTCTAAGCTACACCCGGTTTGAATACTCCCACTTAACCGTGAGTCAGACTGAAATTAAGGATAACGAAACGCTCTCTGTAACCGTGAATGTAAAAAACACAGGTCCCGTATTTGGCAAGGAAGTGGTCCAGCTGTATGTCCATGATTGTGAATCCACGGTAAGCCGCCCTGAGAAAGAGCTGAAAGGCTTTGCCAAAGTTGCGCTCAAACCCGGAGAAGAGAAAACCATCACTTTCACTTTGGAAAAACGAAGCTTTGCACACTACAGTGTCGAGCGCAAGGACTGGCACGTGGAGAGTGGGGGATTTGATATTCTACTAGGGTCCTCTTCACGGCATATTGCTTTGCAAACGAAAGTTATGGTGGAATCTACTACGAGAGAAATCGTGCCGGTATACGATCGAAATACAGCTCTAGGCGAATTGCTTTCGAATCCGAAAACGACGGCGGTGTTGGCCCAAATGCAGGGGCTGGCTCCCCAGGGGGCCGAAAATGCACATTCAGATGCTGTATCTGCGGAGATGATTCAGGCATCCATGCGCTATATGTCGCTGCGGGCTTTAATTCCGTTTACAGGTGGAGCACTTACGGAGGAGACGCTCTCCATGCTTCTGGAGCATTTGAACGCGGCAGTTCGCCAATAAATGCACAATCCAAGATTTTAAAATATCTTTTTCAGTGTTCAGCTGAAAGCATATTTTTCTGATTTAAAACTGAAATCGACAGCCAAGAGAGTGTACGAGTATGAAAAAAGTATTTATTTTAGGAGGCATCGGATGTGCTCCCGACTCAGCGGCTGGCGCGCTTGGCTAAGCAGGCGAGAGTCAAGAAATTTGTCCTGTTTGGTTCTTACTTTGCCCATTTCACTGAAGCTTGGCACGATCTGAATCTTAAGAAGGAAAATGCATATCCACGAACCAGACTTCTTCAGGAAGAGGTTTCCCTTATGGAAGGTGAAGGGGAAATGGATATACCAAATTATTTCCAGGGTCCTACAACGTCGAAGATGTCTTCGCGTAACCAATATAAACTTGAGATACAGTCTAGTGTGGCCCTGTAAATCCAAGAAAGAACAATAAAGAAAACTCCAAGCTCTGATATAAAAGAAGGGGATGACTTAGAAATGATTAAAACATCTTTTAATGCTGATTGGCTGGTTGGCCCAAAACCTAGCTACTTTGGTGAGATCGATACGGATAAAAAGCCGCATAAGCTTGTTACATTGCCGCATGATGCGATGTGGGAGAAGGAGAGACTGAAAGACGGCAGCCCGAGTATCGCTTGTTATCCGGAAGGAGAATATGAGTACAAAAAGTCATTTTTTGTACCCGAGGAGTACCGGAACAAGCGGGTCACCATCGAGTTTGAAGGCGTATACAATCAAGCGATGGTATACATTAACGGAGATTTTGCATGTCAGCATCCCTTTGGATACAGCAATTTCTATGTAAAGGCTGACCGCTTCCTCAAATATGGCCAAGAAAATGAGATCCGTGTTATCGCTAATAATTACAAAGACTCCCGCTGGTACACAGGAGCTGGCATCTACCGGAATACCAAGCTGATCGTAGGGAATCTCACGCATATTGCCTTGGATGGTGTGAAGATTACCACGCCTGAGATATCTGATGGCCGAGCAGTCGTAAAAGTAGCGACAGTGATTGAAAATGAAGGCTTAAGCACTTTGACGGCGCAGGTGTTGACTGAGATTATCGATGCGGATGGAACGGTTGTTGCCTCTGATCTTGCTCCGGTCACGACCTTTGCGGGCGAGCCGGCAACGCTTCGTCAGTCTATTCTGGTAAAGTCCCCCAAACTTTGGAATGTAGACGAGCCAAATCTATATACGTGCAGAACGACGATTAAGGCCGACGAGGAAGAAGTGGACCAAGAGTCAACGACCTTCGGCATTCGTTCGCTAACATTGGATGCGGATCAAGGGTTATGTATAAACGGGAAGGTCGTCAAGCTGCGCGGTGCGTGTATCCATCACGATAATGGCGTGATTGGTGCTGCTACCATTGATCGAGCCGATGAGCGGCGAGTCGAGATTCTGAAACATGCAGGATTCAATGCGCTGCGCAGCGCGCATCATCCGATGAGCAAAGCGCTGCTCGACGCATGCGACCGTCTTGGCATGCTGGTTATGGACGAGAGCTTTGATATGTGGAGTTCTACCAAAACCGAATATGATTATGCGCTGAGCTTCCCCGTTTGGTGGGAAAAGGATGTACAAGCGATGGTGGATAAAGATTTTAACCACCCAAGCGTAATTATGTATTCCATCGGTAACGAAATTCCGGAAACGGGCAGCTCCATCGGTTCAATGTGGGGACGCAAGATCGCGGAGAAGATTCACTCCCTTGATCCTACCCGCTTCACCACGAACTCGGTTAATTTCTTGCTGGCCGTTATGAAGGAATTGCCTAAAATGGCTGACGCTGGCCATTTTAACATCAGTGAAGACTCCGGCATCAATACAACGATGAACAATTTAGGTGACATCCTCTCGGCGATCGTTAATAGCGAATTATGCACGACGCAAACGGCAGAATCGTTCGCATGTGTGGATATTGCGGGCTACAATTATGCAGAATCACGATACCTTAAGGATATAGAACAGTTTCCTAACCGGATTATCGTCGGGAGCGAGACTTTTCCGAAAAAAATCGATGTTAACTGGAAATTCGTGAAAGAGCTTAGCCAGATCATTGGAGATTTTACCTGGACGGGATGGGACTATCTGGGGGAAGCGGGGATAGGAAGAGTCCAATATGATGTGGATAGCTCATCACCCTCAAATCAAGGCATGTATCCGTGGATTACAGGCTGGTGCGGCGACATTGATATTCTTGGCAACCGGAGACCCGTATCCTATTACCGTGAGATTGTATTCGGTCTTCGCACGGCTCCGTATATCGCTGTACAGCGGCCTGAACATTATTCTAAAAAAGCCTCTCTGTCGAATTGGAGCTGGAGCGATTCTGTCTCTAGCTGGTCATGGAGCGGATATGAGAGTAAGCCAATTAAAGTGGAAGTATATGCCGATGCAGAAGAAGTCGAGTTGCTGGTAAACGGGCGTTCGGTCGGAAAAGCTGAAGCAGGCGAAGGACAACGCTTTATAGCGGAATTCGACACCATCTATGAAGCGGGCGAAATTACGGCGGTGGCTTACGTTAGCGGACAAGAAACCGGCAGGATGACACTCCATTCGGCAAGCGGTGCCGTCATGCTCACAGTAGAAGCGGACCGAACAGAGATTGCCGCATCCGACAGTGACCTGGCTTTCGTAATGATTAGCCTGAAAGACGAGCAAGGTAATCTGTTTAACACCATGGACCGGAAGGTTTCTGTGATGATTGAGGGGCCTGGCTTGATTCAGGGCTTTGGCAGTGCCAACCCCGCAACCGAAGAGAATTACTTCGAGAAGGAGCATACCACCTTCGACGGCAAAGCATTGGCGGTTGTACGTCCAACCGACGCAGGCGTCATCACCTTGACAGTCACTGCTGAAGGCTGTACTCCGCAATCCATTACAATTAACGCACAATAGTGGAATTCGGACTTTCCATCAGGAATGTGAGTTAACCCTTTGGGTACGAGATTTTTCAAGATGCAGCAGACGTTCAAGTGGGACTGGATGGAATATATTGTATTTATTATGCTTTTGATTTACAAGGAGTAATTGCCGTTGCTGTAAGTGATACTCCTGCTGGCAAGTATGAATTTTACGGACATGTCCATTATGTCGATGGCACATTGCTGGCGATAAAGAGGGAGATACCTTTCAATTTGATCCATGCGTGTTGGGCTGCGTTCGATGACAGACGCAGACGCTGAAAAAACCAAAGAGTGGAGGAATCACAAATGGCCTTTAACGAAAACTCGAAATTAAGCGAATTGCTCGCGAACAAAGCTGCGATCACGGTGTTGGAGAAGCATTTGCCTGGAATCTCGACCAATCCGATGGCGAGCATGGGGAAGGGCATGTCGCTTAAGCAACTGGCCGCCATTCCGCAAGCCAATATGCCCCAAGAGTTAATCACGGCTATAGTTTCCGATCTGACTGGCATCGGAGAAGAAGACGTTCAAACGAAGCCTCATGAGAGAAGCCCGGCAGACGAGACTAAAACTGGTGAGTTTCTGGATAGAACCGTACCGATTGGTTCCGTCGCCATCATCACTGGGGGAGGCAGTGGCATTGGTCGTGCTGCCTCGCTTCAGCTCTCCAAGGCTGGATTCAACGTTGTTGTCGTCGACTTCAATGCGGAGACGGGTGAAGAAACGTTACACCTTGTTCGTGAACAAGGCGGTGAGGGTCTTTTCGTGCAAGCCGACGTCTCAAAAAACGAAGATGTCGAATGGTACGTGAAGGCAACCATCGACGAATACGGACGAATCGACGCTTTCTTTAATAACGCAGGAGTTCTGCAACAATTCAATTTGCTGGAGAACATCGAACTGTCTGAGTTCGAGCGAGTCATCAACGTCAACGTCCGTGGCGTCTTCCTTGGCTTGAAGCATGTGCTGAAGGTTATGGGCAAGCAGGGTTATGGCTCGGTCATCAATACTGCTTCGACCGCGGGTATTCGCTCCGAACATAGTATGGCCGTCTATTCCGCAAGCAAGCATGCTGTGATTGGCTTGACGAAATCTGCAGCGATAGAATACGTAAGAAAAGGCGTTCGGGTCAACGCTATTTGCCCTGGCGGTGTCGATACGGCGCTGACGCAGACAGTCCCAGCCATGATGCAAGACAGTGGCTATATGCCGGAGGAGTTCCCTTCCATGAGGATGGGACGATTCTCCGACCCGGCCGAAGTTGCCGAGATGGTCGTGTTTCTAGCCTCAGGCAAGTCCAGTTATATGACCGGCTCGGTCGTCGTGGTTGACGGTGGACTGACGTTGTAATCGCAGTTAATCCATATCACCCAGAATGAGTCAAGCTTACTTCTGAGGCCCGTTCGATAGCTAGTTGAATTGTATGCGGATACCAAATGATGTTTACAAGTTGCATGAGTAGGTTCAGGGATGAAATATGTTGATTGCATGTAAGAACGCTGATTTGAACTTGTTTTAAAGAATGGAAGATTTATTGGCAAGCATGATATTGAAAGAGAAGGTAGCTTAACTGTGCCCGTCTTGTGAATAACCCGGTGAATACCATCAGAACCAGGGTGTTGAATCTATACTGGATGAATTTCAATTAGAATGTTGCGGATAAATATTCCGTTCCGCTTGGATACTGTGAGATGTCGAAGAGAATCACTCGGTGAGGTAAGTGATTCATCGACTTCTCCTCAGGTATCCGCGCGAGCTCCAAATTCAATATGACAGCATGAGACAAGACGACCGTGGTGCGTGAGAAGAGTTTCTTCTCCGAATCTTTTGTCGTATATTTGGATGTTAACCGAAGGAGTTGAATTTTGGATGGAACGGGAACTTACTACTAAAGAATTAATCGGTGATTCGGCAGGTTCAATTGCATTGAGTATCATGACAGCCCTATTAGGTCTGATGACATTCTACTACACCGACATTGTTGGAGTTTCGGCTGGTGTTGTAGGTACAGCCTTGTTATTTACCAAGCTTCTAGACGCTGGCGCAGATATTGGAATGGGGGTACTTCTAGACCGAACTCGTTCTAAGCACGGTCAAGCCCGCCCTTGGCTGCTAAGAATGATCATCCCGATATTTGTATCCATTTTGCTGCTGTTCAGCGTTCCCGATCTAAGCCCAGGGGCAAAAATAACTTACGCTGTTATAACTAACATCATATTTTATATTTTTGTGTTTACTCCTACATCGATTCCTTATCAGAGCCTAATGGCTTTAACGACAAGAAGCCAGCAGGATCGAACCTTAATGGGGATATTACGAGCCTCTTCTAATTATTTCACAGGAGCAATCATCGTCATGGCTTTCATTCCGGCTGTCAATGCTCTTGGAGGAGGCAAGAAAGAATGGACGCTTTTAACAGCAATCCTGGGGTTGATCGCTTCTCTTGGAATCTATTTGACCTTCCGTTATTCCAAAGAAAGATATAATACCCAACAATTGAAAGATGTCGGTGAGATAAAGAAAAACTATACAATGAGAAAAGGTCTTAAACTGCTTTTTACGAACAAATATTGGCTTATTATATTTTTTATCGCACTAATCTCGAATATTAATTTTGCTGTATCCGCTTCAGCCGGGATGTATTACGCCAAGTATATCTGGGGCAATCTTAATTTGGTAGGAATCATGGGAGCGCTCTCTTTTATCCCGATGGTACTCGTTTTTCTTGTCTCTGGACCTGTCATCAAGCGATGGGGCCAGCGAAATACTGCCATCTTCGGATTGGCAGTTGGGATCCTGGGCTCTCTAATTCGATTCATTGATCTTAACAGCATCCCGATTGGCCTGGCTGGATCCGTACTGCAAGGGTTCGGTGTGATTCCTCTGATGATTGTGCTAGGACCGCTTATGACGAGTACGATTGAATACGGCGAATGGAAGCATGGGCAACGGATTATTGGGTTGACGAATAGTGTGAACTCCTTCGGTGGTAAAATCGGTACGGCGCTTGGAACGGCACTCATTGGCTGGTTGCTTGCTTTCGGGCATTATCAGGAGGGTGCATTAATACAGACAGATACTGCAAAATCGATGATCATCGTTATGAATATTTATTTGCCATTATTCACTTATATTTGCATGGCTATTTTGTTATTTTTCTACTCACTAGAGAAGCAGTACGTTGGCATTCTGGATGACCTAAAGAAAAGACGGGAAGAAGTTCCCGAATAATCGTTGTGTCAAAATAGAACTAGTATTTCCCTGGAGACCCGATATCTGTGCCTGGTTGCGTTCGACTTCTCAAGCCGTTGCCCCACGCTGCAATTCTTCCATCGAGGCGATTCGTCGGCTCAGACACTGGATCGTTAGTGCGCTCTGCTCAATTTCAGCGATGTTGAGCCAGCTTCCATGCTTGGGGGTGTCCAACGCAACGTCTTTTATTGACCTGACTGTCGAAGGCTGGGAAAAGACAATGTCTATCAATGTGACGAGCATTTTCCTCGGCCATAAGTATATCATTCCTCACATGATCGAGGCGGGAGGAGGCTCGATTATCAATATCTCTTCCATCGCAGGCTTGACCGGCGGAAGTGGATCCGGCCCATACACCGCAAGCAAAGGGGCCGTACGTATGCTGACCAAGGCGACGGCGGTCGATTTCGTCAAGTACAATATCCGCGCGAACTCCATCCATCCCGGATACATTGAGACGCCAATGACAGTCGATTTGTTTAAGGATGAGAATATGAATCAATGGTTCCTATCACAGACGCCGCTTCCACGTTTGGGCAAGCCGGAGGATATCGCCAACGGCGTCCTGTTCCTGGCGTCGGACGAGTCTTCCTACATTACGGGCGTGGAACTTCCAATTGATGGCGGTTATTACGCGAAATAATAGCATTCATCTCGGACCTTCGCGGACCCCCTTCTCTGTATCAGCGAGGGACTAGTGAAGTGACGGACGATATCGGCTGCTACCTTAAGATCAAGCACCTCCCGATTACGGATAACTCGAAAAGGATTTGTATGACAGATTGGAACTCCTATGATACCGCGAATGTTGTGGAAGTTGTAGCAGCGGGTAACTGCTGGACGACACCAGGTTCCTTAGATAACACCTACGTTACCCCAATTGTTGAAGGTGTTCAGAACGGCAGAATTGACAGGGCTCGTCTGGAGAAAAATATAAAATATCTATTGAATGTGACCATAAAGAGAACAAGAATTGGATATAGCCGTAATCATAAATAGCTCTCTCATACAGCTCCTCATGCTATTGCCTTCTGTTATATGAGTAATTGAAGGGCGGGTGGCAGAAGCCGAGAATAGCCCCCAAAAATCAGAACACGCAATCCAGATCCCAGGATTGCGTGTTCTGATTTTTTGTCTTTTATAGGTTATCGGCTTCAGTATTCGTGGGGGGCTTGATGTATATTTGGATTTTACTATACTGAATACAAACGTATGAAATCAGATTGGGATATTTGAAAGAATACCAAAAATTCTTTACTGAAGCTGAAATATGGTTGATTCATTCTGACAAACCGATTTTAGTTGGGTCTGGTAGTTATCACTTTGAGTTTGTTACGGGACAATCTCTTTGAATTTTTAGATACTTTGATTGCAAAGAAGGGGCTGCTTTAAAAGCAGCCCCTTTCGGATATCTTTTGTCTGGAATTTAAGTTCATTTGGTAGATCGCGCAAGAAGCTTACTTCTTCTCTGATGTTTTGCTTTGGCGCCTTTTTCGGTGTAGTTAAACATGGACATGCTCCCCCTTCCGCTGAAATCAGGAGCCCAACACTGGACGCCTGCTAAGCCATGTGTTTTGCCTCATTTAATAACATCATGGTAGATAGCAGTTTGTCCTTCTTCGTTATGAGGATACCCCTTGACCGTTTTTGACCATCCGGCGAATGGACCTTCCACCTTTCCTGAAGGATAGGAAAACTCGGCAATAAATACGAGGAGGCCGACCTGCTCATTGATGGCGGTAACCATTTTCTTATACATGACCATAGAAAAATGTACTGAATTCTAAGTTTTCTATTGCTAGAGAATATATAGTTGATAATCATTATCACCTGTGATATATTGTTAACAAGTAAATAATATAAATTTTTATTTCTTATTTTCTTTTTATTATTTAAGCATTTTTTATTGTTTACCAGTAAATAAGGAGCGATTGAAGGATGGACACAGAAGATCGAACCAAACAACTGCTATATGAGCAGTATATTCGGTTTTTACATGCGTATGAGAGTTATAAGGATACGGAAATCGAACATTTTCTCAGTATCGCCCAAAGGGAAGCCATTGAGAAAATTCCCCGGCATTTGACTGCGGTTCATGTGATTGATTGCATCGGCCGGCATGAGCCTATTAACAGCACGGGGATTGCCGAAGCGATGAATTTGTCCAAGGCGAGTATTACCAAGATCGGCAACAAACTGCTGGAGGAAGGATTCGTCAAGCGCACACAAATGAATGACAACAAGAAAGAGAGTTATTTTCGATTGTCGCCACAAGGAAAAAAAATCTTCGAATTGCATGAACGTCTGCATGTGCTTGAAGCTGAACGTTTCTATCGTTTTTTGGACAAATATTCGGATGGGGAATTGAAGGTAATCCATAAATTTCTTCAGGATAGCAATATGGACATCGAATCCAGATAAACCGAAGGAGAGTGAAGCACTTGAGTCTGGCTGAATTGATCAGGGAACGCAGAAGTATCCGTAAACGTAATTCCACGCCGGTGGAACAAGAGCTGGTGGTTGAATTGTTAAGCAGTGCATCCCGGCTGCAACCGTCCGTAGACGCTGCATCCTGGCGCGTTGTATATGCCGGGACTCCTAAAGCACGCAAACGGCTGGTCGATTGTATGCTTGAACAGATGTCGCAGAGTAAGCTGGGCAAGTTGATTCCGAGAAAACTACTGGATGTTTTAAAAAAGAGTTTCACCGATATCCCCGCCCATGTCATTGTTATTTCCACTGCGGGCCCGGACCGTCTGACGAACGACCGCAATTATGCGGCTGTCTGCGGGATGATGCAGAGCTTCCAACTGCTGGGCTGGGAACGGGGATTAGGCATGCTGTGGTATACAGAGTCCATGATTCAGCATGAGAGATTTTTCAAAGGAATTGGCCTGCGTGAGGATGAAAGATTCGTAGGCATTTTCCATCTGGGGTACTACGACAAAGCACCAAGGAGCCGTAAAAGAACGCCAGCCGAGCAGAAGTGGACCGTATTTCAGGGACAGGCCACACAGGGGAGGGTGTAAAAATGAAATTATCCGATTTGGTCGGAGAAATGAGCAGTCCGATACATTTTATGGATCGTCCGGTACCGCAGCAGCTGATACTGGAGCTGCTTAATCATGCTGTATGGGCACCGAACGATGGGCTCCGCGAGCCGTGGCGGTTTATTTTTGCCGATAACTGCAAAGGGGGGCTCATGCAGGGGTTACAGGAACCGGCTCCGGCGTATCTGCTGGTAGCGATGAAGGAAGAGACGGACCGCCATAAGCAGGAGGATGACCTTGCCGCCGTCTACTGCCTGATCCAAAACTTTCGTCTGCTGGCCCATGAGCAAGGCCTGGGTGTGCGCTGTACGCTGCATGACTGGATGTATGACCGGAGCCGTGCAGCTACTTTTGGGATACAGGTCAACGAGCGTATCGCTGCGGTACTGGAATTGGGGTACGCCGCGGCTCACCCGCAAGGGAAACCTGAGGTTCCTGAGCCCCAGCTGCGGTTCGAGCTGCTGTAGGGGCGACTTATTTGCATGAGGGACGGCCCTGCCTGTGCACAGGCAGGGCCGTTTCCTTTTTTGAGTCCTCGGGGGGGCGGCAATTTTATCGACCTTTTAAATAATAGAGAGTAATGCAGGCAAACAATACAAGAAAGATTTTAGTGCAGGACATACATAATTACGAAAAATATGATTTTAACGAATAATTATTAAAAGATTATAATAATTAAGGAGGTCGTTGTACATATGAATAAACAAATAAAAGTTCATTAAATGAGTCGAATTGATGATCTTCCGTGGTTTGTTACGGAATTTATTGATAGCAGAAAACGAAAACTTTCTCCCACAACGCTTCTGAACTATTGCCACGAATATATTACATTTTTTGATTGGTTAGTTGCAGAAAACTTTACCGCAGATAGCCGTAGAAACATTAATTTAGCCACTTTAGAGAAACTAACCATTCGTGAAGTGGAGAATTTTTTATCTTTTTTGGAGTATCAACTAGGGAATACCAAGCTAACCATTAACCGTAAATTGTCATCACTAAAATCCTTATTTGATTACTTACAGAACAAAGCTGAAACAAGTGACCTAAAGCCATATATCCAGCGCAATGTCATGGCCAAAATGGATTTAAATGTAATTAAAGAAAGCCAAGAAACCATCGCCAATCGCATTGAAGGGAAAATTCTCAGAGAAGATGATTTTGAGTCGTTTAGGCTATTTGTAGCCTATGATTACGGAGAAATCAATAAAGAGAATAAACGCATTTTCAATTTCCATCAATTGAATCGTGAACGCGATACAGCCATTGTTTCCCTCATTTTAGGATCAGGTCTTAGACTCTCTGAGGTGGCAGGTATTAACCTTGAAGATCTGGATATGAATAAAGCATTAGTGCGTGTTATACGTAAAGGTAATAAAGAACAATATGCAGTGAATAATATGGATAAATGATTAACTAATTAAACCGCAATTAAGAATTAACACCTAATCAACAGGCGATCAATTGTTTCCATCGGTTGCTTATTGATTCGCTTCATAAACTGGCTGACGTGAAGCTTAATCTTATAAAACTTCTCAAAAAAGACGTAGTTGACCACATCGGATTTGAGCCACAACCATAATCCTTCGACCGGATTCAGGTTTGGACTGTAAGGTGGCAGAAAGACGAGTTGCAAACGCGGATGCTCCTTTAAAAAAGGCTGCAACCCCGTGGCATGATGAATCCGGCTGTTGTCCAGAATCATAGCCATCTTCCCGATAGGGTACGCCGACAGAAGATCTTGGAGGAAGCGAATAAAGGCCTCCACATCAGCCTTTTCTTCTTCACGGTGATGCACCTGTCCGGTTTCGTAGTGGATCGCTCCAAACAACTTGGCGCCTTCATGTTTGCCGTACGTTGGCACTTGGCGTTGCTTTCCACGCACACTCATAGTGACGCCAAACTCTCGCTTGATCCACTTCGCTACGAACGGCAGTGTCCAGATATAGAGAGCTTCAAAGCCCACATCCGCTGGCTGTTGCTGCTCCAGCATAGCAGCTAATTGATGACGCTGCTCTTCCGTAAGTTTAGGCGGCTGTCCGGGGGAGTGACTCATTTCCAGCCCGGCAAGACCCTGCTCTTGGTAGCTCCTCCAGTAGATACTGATGGTTTGACGAATGCGACCAAGCAAATCGCCGATCTCCAAAAACGAGTGTCCTTCCAGACGAAGACGTACGGCCAAGTACCTTTCGTAAAGCCGTTTATCGGATGTTTCTTTCATGGCTCTATTCAATTGCTCGATTTCTTCACTCTTCATTTTTATCGCCACCTTGGGTTGATCTTACTATTTATTACCCGATTTGGCGTTTGAAGTGGTTCTGTTGGTTTGTTAATTGCGTTCTATATAGTTTAGTGTTGACAATCCAGACCGCAGTTACTTCCATATGAAGTTAAATGATATAATTCATTCTAAGTGGTGTTAATTCTCTAGAATTATATACAGATGCAAGCATTGAGAATTAAAAGTTCTCTAACTTCATTCTGTGGAGTGCTGCTTCGCACAGAGGCTAGACCCTCCGCCTTATTCAACACCATGCACTTTCTTATTCAATACTTACCTTATTATATTCTCCCAAGACAGAAGATAGTGGGATAAATAAATGTTATATTTCGCTTGATACATATGGTTATTTTCGATAAAGTATCGTAGTAAGATGAATTTTCCCTATGAAGGGGTATATAACGTTCGGTAGAAACCAAATCTAATTAGACGGCTTATACTGCTCATACAGTATCTCTTTCAGTGCTTCTTTTGTCGAACGCTGACAGGCCCTTATCGGTGAAAAAAGCTTTAAAAATAATGATTGAAAACGCTTCCTTTTGTGTATATACTCTTACTACATCACAGAGGCAGCAGCCAAGTAAACATTACTGTGGAACACGATAATCATCTTTGTAGAACATGTAAAACGACCCCATGCATACGCACAGGGCCGATATAATCTTACTTCACTTTGACTGGAGCCGGATATTTCTTACCCAGCGTGTCCACGGTTACTTTTTTCATCGTAGCTGGTTTGATGGGTTTATCATTGCCGTCACGCTTGGAGTTCACGATGGCATCTACCACGTCTAATCCAGACGTTACTTTGCCGAAAGCAGCGTATTGACCGTCAAGGTAATCTGCATCGGCAACCATGATGAAAAATTGCGATCCGGCTGAATCCAGATCTGCTGAGCGGGCCATGGATAGTACGCCGCGCGTGTGCTTGAGCGTATTGTTGACACCGTTGCTCTTGAACTCGCCTTTGATGCTGTAGCCGGGGCCGCCTGTACCGTTACCCTGCGGGTCACCGCCCTGAATCATGAAGCCGGGGATGACACGATGGAAGATCGTACCGTTGTAAGCGCCCTTTTGCACCAGGGAAATGAAATTGTTAACTGTGTTCGGTGCTACTTCCGGGTACAGCTCAAGTTTAATCTTTTTACCGTCGTTCATGACAATCGTGACGACAGGATGGGAAACAGGTTTGCTTTTGTCTTTAGTCGCGGCAGGGGTTGTGTTGCTTGTCCGGCTTGCGGCTTCAACATCTGTCGCTTTTGTGCCGCATCCAGCAACCAGCACGAGCATGGTAGCCAGCAGGCACAGCACATACCAGGGACGTATCGTTTTTCGGATCATTTGTATTCCTCCTGAAAGGTTAGATGTGTAAAATCCTAAATTATAGTTTGGGACAGCGCAGAGCACTTTTCCGTTTTCTATCATACCTTTTTTTGTGGGGATAAGGAAATACGGGTTTGAATTCCGTATTCTTGGCCCATACTGCTGCTATTCCCAAGGAAAGGGGCAGAATCATGGTGGAGGTAGACAAAAAGCTGGCTAAAGGTCTCATATGGGGTATGGCGTTCAGTCTGCCGGTTTGGGTAGGGGTGCTATATTCGGTACAACACATCCGTGACTGGCTATAATATAATCAAGCGTGGAGATAGGCCAAAACCGGGATGGTTTTGGCTTATTTATATTTGTGCCAGTCCAGATTGCTGTTATTCAGCAGATGCTCGAAGTTGTTGTCCAGCTTCTTCTGTTCTGCTTTTTTTGCTTCGAGGGCACGCTGCCGTTCGTCTTCCTTACGTTTATCCTGCTCTGCCTGGGCTTCATTGGCCTGGGCCTTGAGCTTATTCAGCACGTCCTGGCTCAACAGATCCTTTAACGTTGCAGGTTTGTCCTGAGCCGCAGGAGCGGTGGAAGACGAATTTCTTTTTTTAGCCATGTCATCAACTCCATTCCATTCGATTATATCAGCTTCTGCATGGTTGTTCCACGGCTGAAGGGTGAGGTTTGCTGTGGACTTTTCTAATTTAGAGGTTAATAATGGAATGAGGAGAAGGGACGTGTAACATCATGCATCTTTATTGGAAGCGAAACCTGGTCGTTTTGTGGATCGGTGTATTTTTTTGCAGCATGGCCTATTCCGTTTCCATTCCGTTTTTACCTATTTTTCTGAATACGGAAATGGGTGTGACCGATCATTTGGAGCTGTGGGCGGGGATCGCCTTTGGGGTTACCTTTTTAGCCAGTGCTCTGATTGCTCCGTTTTGGGGTTCGCTCGCAGATAAGTACGGACGGAAGCCGATGCTGATTCGTTCAGGCTTTAGTCTGGCGGTATTGTATTTGATATGTGCCTTTGTGACTGATCCGTATGTGTTCGTAGGGGTACGGCTGTTTCAGGGCCTGCTCTCCGGGTTTATTCCTGCTGCCATCGCATTGGTCGGAACGGGTTCGCCTGAGGATAAAACGGGTTATGCACTCGGCATTATGGCAACCTCCGGGGCGACGGGCAGTATCATAGGTCCGTTGATTGGCGGAGTGGTAAGTCATTATTACGGCAACCGGAATGCCTTTCTGTTCTCTGCGGGGCTTGTGCTGGTCTCTGCGCTAATTGCGACCTTTGCCGCTAGAGAGGATAACTTCAAGGGAACCAGTACCCGTTCGCATGTCCGTGACGATATCAAGGAGGCCATTGCTAATCGGCCGTTGTACTTCTTGCTCATACTGGCAGGATTAAGTACCTTTTCCGTCATGATCTTGGAGCCGCTGATTACGGTGTATGTTCTGGAAATGGGAATTGACCGTAGTCGAGCGTCTTTAAGCTCCGGAATTGTATTCTCAGCTGTAGGTATTGCGGCTGTGCTGATGGCCCCCCGCTGGGGACGGATGGGTGGCAGGATTGGATTTGCACAAGTGCTGCTGATCGGGCTGATTGGTTCAGGTATAGGGAATATCCTGCAATTTTTTGTATCGAATTTTATCGGCTTTGGTGCGCTTCGGTTCGGTTATGGATTGTTTTATGCGTCTGTCATTCCGGCTATCAATGCGATGACTGTGGAGGTTACCAAACCGGAGTTTCGTGGACGAGCCTTTAGCTTGAATCAGTCAGCGACACAACTGGCGATGATGGCGGGGCCGCTCATTGGCGGCTTGCTTGGTAGCTGGATGCCGATCCGCTGGATCTTTGTGTTGAACGGTGGAATGTTGCTGGTGGCGGCATTGCTGTTATGGGCGAAGGGAAGAGAGATTTTCCATGCCTCTGCCAAAAATAACGCAACGGATCGGGATGTTCATCCTGCCGGATAGGTGGAGTATAGTTAACTGTTCGATGTGCATTAACAAAGGGCCCGTGGAGCTTGACCTCCATGAGCCTTTTTCAATAGTTTAGGTTGCAAAGTAATCCTATTGAAGGTATATGAAAACATTCCAGAAGATGGTATGATTATTTGCGGAAAACTATATTATTATTTGTTTGTCATAGTTTTCATTTATATTGGTCGATATCCTAAAAAGTTAACTTTAAAGGGGTGGTTTATTTTGTCCAATACAACCACGATACTCGCAGAGATGATGAAGTACATGAATGAAAATGGTTTGAACATTAGCGATTTAGCCAGAGAATCCAAGATGAATCCCGGCACAGTGAGTAGTATCGTCAATGGAAACCGTAAGTTTTCAGTCTACCAGTTGGATCGAATAACAGAAGTGATGGGACACCCCATCGGCTATTATTACGAACGGTACATAGACGAATATTTGGCAGATTCCAACCCGAACTGGCGTAGAATGAGTCCTTTTTTGTATAATTGCGCAAAATTGAACAAGCTGGACTGTATTCAGCAAGTTGTGGATATGTTGTTGGATAAGTTGGGATATTCCGATCCCTTATTTGAACTTGCCGAGGAATTTTTCAAGGACGGTATGAATGAAGCGGCAGCTATACTTTATGAGAATGTGGCCCTAACTGAGAAAAAGCAGTATTCCGAACGTTTGGCTATTTGTCAGTACCGTTTATTTGTAACGAGGCAAGGGGATGACTCAGAGAAGAATTATGAGGCTGCTGTCCAGTTTGAGACTTACGTCGATCGTCTTGATGAAATTGACCAGCTAGATGCATTAAGAGATTTATTGAATACATATCGCTCATTGCGTAAGTGGGATAAAGTAAACAAATTCGCTAAAATTTTGGGGAATTTAGCTGAAATCCAATATAAGCTGGAACTCCAGCAGCAAAAAACACAGAAAGAAAATACAAAAAAGCCGTTTTACCCTCTATTTGTATACTGGGGAGTTTCATATTTACTTCGTGCAGAAGTTTGTGACGCAAGGAAAGACTATGAGCAGGCACTCCTACATATTAACACTTACGCTGATGTAAGTTGGGTAAAGGAAACGGATGAAACGACCCTGAAGTGGAAGAATCGGTTTAAGGAGTGGTCGGAGGTCAATACGTATGTAAACAGGCTTATGTCAGGCGATGTAAGCGTACTCTCTGATTATGTAGCTTATTTTTCTACAAAAGAAGACGAAGTTCTCCCCGCATTAGATAACATCATTGAGGCGGCTAATCGTTATAATATGAATGTAGATGATCTGCTCAAGCGATTTGAAGTGCAGATTCTATCTCTTCTAGAGCAACAAAATGGGGTGGGCGTGTACAATCAACAATTTATTTCAGAACGCTTTACTCATTTTTCATGTGAATTGTCCATCTACTATTTGCGTAAAGGTATGTTTTTGAATGGTTTTACATTTTTGTTAAGTTGTTTGGAAAAATCTACTGTGATTAATAATAAAGCATATATAATCAAATGTATGAGACTGTTTGAGTCTTTTAGAGAAAATGCATCCTCTGAGGTAAAGGCAGTTTATCGTAATTTGATTAACGAGGTGGACGAAGATGAAGAATAAAATGGTTTTAACCTTATTGGTGACTAGCTTTGCGTTATTGATGGTAGTAATTATTCCTTACCCATATCAAGAGAAAGGATATACTTTCGAACCCACAGGACATCATGGTGGTTTCTGATCATTCTTGATATTAAAATATGCTCTAAGCCTAATCCAATTCATAATAGAGCATATTTAATCCAGAAATTTTTTGACCCTTATAGTAATTAGCTTTAGCCTTGTAGACCCGCTTTCGTAGCAGGTCTTTTTTGTTGGATTATAGATAATTATCCCAAACCTTTACTTTTAGTAAACTTATTCATAACCCTCTAAACTAAGGATACAACAAGGAGGGTTATATCATGGTAAGGGACGACATTTTGCGTCAACGGTTGGAGAAAGCTCGACAAAAGCTTTATGCTTTGCAAGCAAAACATGGTTTCAGTCACGCCAGCGTGCTCAGACAATCTATGATTCTGGACAAGCTCATTAATCAATATAACCGCCTTTTTTATGTAAAAGAAAAAAAGCCGACTGCATAAATGCAACCGACTGGGCGAGAAACTTTTGGTGAGGTCACTCGCCCCTTTATTGTAGCACATGATACATAATAATACTTCTCCGTTCTATTTGCTGCTTGGTTGATGTGCACTGAGTAGGACACCTAGGATAACGACCAAACCGCCAATAATTTGTCCCCACGAAATGGTTTCCTGCAACAATAGAACCGAAAATAATACCCCGAATATCGGTACCAAATTCATTAAAGAAACGGAACTGCTCGGTGACAGCTTGATTAATCCGTAATTGTAAAGCAAAAATGCGATAACGGAACAGAATACGCCCAGATATACTAACAACATAAACGATCCCGTTGTCGGAGCTTGCCAGCTATCTTTTTCAATGAGTGCCAGAGGTATAAAGAAGATACTGCCTGCTACGGTTTGATAAAAAGATAAAGTCACGGGCGGGTATTTGTCCACAACCTTGCGCGTCATGAAAGTATAAAATGCCCACGCAAAACCAGTTCCAATCAATATTAAATTTCCGATCAGTTCATTCTTTCCATTCGAGCTTCCGCCTACCGAGGTTAAAAAATATACCCCAATCATAGCGAGTGCAATGCCGATGATTTTATATTTGGACAGTTTCACTTTATATATCATGAGTTCAAGCAACGATGTGATCGCGGGATAGGAGGCGACAATCAATGCTGCATTGGAAGCTGTAGTCAGGCTTACTCCTATATTCTCCATCGAAAAATAAATAGTGATTCCCAAAACACCGCTAAATGCAATAATAGCTAAGTCCTTTGGCTTAATTTTGACAAATTCCTTTCTTATAAGCAAAACAATCCCCAACACAACAGAGGCTATCATAAATCTGGATAATCCCAACGTAAGAGGGGGGAACGTGATGTATGCTGCTTTTGTGGCGATAAACGATGTGCTCCAAATCAGCAGGGCCAAAATCGTAGCACTATAATAGATACGGTTGCTGTTGCTGTTGATAGCTATGACTTTGTTCAAGTGAAATCCTCCCTGGCATGATCTCATATCAAATGAAATATTAGTAGTTACTTGAGTAGCTACTTTAGTAACTACTCATAAAAAGATAGTGCGTATATCAGTTTTTGTCAAGGGGAAGTGATATAGTAAGGTTGAACATGAATTTGAGGAGAATGCGTCATGAAACCAAATGTGTTAGAAATTCTGCGGGATTTGAATTTTACGGAATATGAAGCTAAAGCTTATGTAACCTTGTTGGAAAGCTCTCCACTTTCGGGATACGCCGTGTCATTGAATTCCGGAGTGCCAAGATCCAAAATTTATGAGGTATTATCAGGGATGGTTAACCGTGGGGACATTATGGTCAGTCAGGATAATACACCGCTATATGTGCCACTCCCGCCCCATGAATTGATTGCCCAGAGAAAACGCAAAGCAGAGCAGATTTTTAATGTAGCGCAAGAGACATTGGAGCAGTATACAGCATCGTCCCAAAACAGAGAGAATATTTGGAATATATCGGGTTATGAAGCCATTATAAGTCGCATAAGTGAAGGAATTAAGGGAGCCAAGCACCGTATCTTGATGGAAATTTGGCAAGAGGATGCCGAGGTGTTCAGAGCTGCTTTAGAGCAAGTTTCGCGGGAAGGAGTTGAGATTTTCATTGTAGCGTACGGAGATCTTAACTTTGAATTCGCCACCATTTACCACCATGATATGAGTGAAGAGATTACGTCCGAAATTGGTGGGCGGTGGATTGTACTCAGCGTAGATGACCGGGAGGTTGTGGCCGGTATACTTTCACTCGGGGATGATAGCCGTGCTGCATGGACGATGCATCCGGGGCTTGTGATGCCGATTACGGAAGTGATTATTCATGATGTTTATATTATGGAAATCATGTATGAGTTTCGTGAAGAGTTGGAAGCCAAATTCGGCCCTAATCTTATCCATCTTCGCAATAAATTCGCGATGGGTCCGAATGGCAAAGGATATTATGTCCCTTTACCTGAAAAGAAGGCTTAAACGAGTATGTGCTGGTCCAAAATGCATAAATAAAGGCCCATGGAGTGTTAATTCCATGAGCCTTTTTCGTGGACGTTCCGTTCGTTATTTTACAGTTACAATCACACGTTGGTAATGTTTTAGCTGATGCTTTCCATTGTCTTGTACTTCTGCGATGATATGAATCGTATTTCCAGACTTGGCATCTGCGGGAACTGTAAAGCTTACCGTATTTGTATCGCTGCCTTGCAAGTCAATCGTATTTAATTTCTCGCCTTTAGCTACTTCTCGATGGAGACCAAGTTGCAATCCACTACCCATTTCAGGTTTAACTGGTGCCGGTTTTACTTTAGAATCTTCATACGTATCGGCTTCAAAATATCTCCACCATTTATAGGTTAATTGATCGCCGTCCGGATCTGATCCTTCTGCATGCAGTGTTATTTTCTCTCCGGGACTAGCTGTCACATCTAATCCTTCTTTAATGCTTAAAATTGGATTATGATTGGCATCTTTATAGTCGGATGCAATCGCCCAGTCAGCACGAGCTGCAAAGTCATTTTGAATATCATCAAACCATCTCATCAGAGAATATTCCGCTTCAAATTTTTTCGTATACACATCATAGTCTAACACGGTATTTCTAAATAATTTATCGTTAACCACACCGAAACGACCTCCCCAGCCACCATAGGTTGGGTTTTCCATACTCCGCAGACCGTTATCAATCAGATAGAAGAATGATGGAGAGTCTCCTTCAGAGATAAAATCATATTTATCATATTGTGGATTTTTCTTTAAATAAGTGTCACTGCCTCTTTGTTCTTCAGCCAATTCACCTGGAATCATTTTTCCATCACCCATCAAAGCGTACATATCGAGCAATTTGCCGTGACCATTTTGGATATTCTTGAAGTTCCAATCCCCGTGTAACTTGCTGTTGACTTCTTCTGTGTGCATTTTCCAAGCGTATGCAAAATGCCAGAAGTTAGATTGATCATTGATAATTCTGATGTCCGGCCAATTTTTTGCGATGTACTTATTGTAGCTGTCATCCTGATCCAAAATGATATAAAGAACGAGCTTATCGCTCACCTTTTTTTGGATGTCAGCCCATTGAGCTGTATTTTTATATTCGTCCTCAATGGATTTTAAAGCTCTGGCTGTAGTATTTGTGCCACCCCAGGTTTGTACATATAAATCTCTTTTGTCATCATCCAGGAAGAGATTTTTAAGGAAATTAGATCCTTCTGTTTCTTTGTCCATCTCACCTTTGTATGAAATATTGCCTATCTTGGTAACGCTTTTAATATATTCAGGCTTTGGATATCCTTCGGCTTGTTTAGTTAGATTAGGGTAAATTTCTCCATAAGCATCGATCATATCTGTTACCCATTGAGTTCCAGTCCATCTGAATGGCTTTATGCCTGTTTTTTCATCACCTGCATAATGGTACACGGAACTGGTCAGTACGATACCGGACAAGTCCATTTCATTAGAATAGAGGAGGAAGCGAATAACCGAATTCATATCATCGACTTCTCCATCGGTCGTAATAACGGTTCTAGCCTTCGTCGCTTTAGCTTCTACTTTATTGTCCACTTGTTCTTTTGCTGGAGTAGCTTTTTCATCCTTTGCAACAGCAGGAGCTTTTCCGCCGCTGCAACCACTGATAATCAAAATACATATCATACCTAATAGAAAAACGTTTAACCATTTTCTTTCTCTCATTTTCTTTTCCCCTTCCTGAACGTACACATGGTGTTTTTTTAGGATTAAGACTGTATATACATTGATGGTTTTATATCTAGTTTTAGGTATAAAAAAAACCTAAATACATTATGCGTCAAAAAGAAATTGAGCATACATGTATCTAGGTTTTGCCTGCATAATCAGTCACAATCCTGATTTGATATTACATCATAATCCGAGAAAATGAAAGCGATTTATTTTATTTCACTTTGAACAAACCCGATTCTTTTACTTCGGACAGGAAGTTGTGGAATTCAGGAATATTCAGCTGTTGCTGGGCATCAGACAAAGCGACTGCCGGGTTCGGATGGACTTCCACCATGATACCGTCAGCTCCAGCAGCAAGTGCGGCCTTGGCACAAGGAGCGAGGATGTCCTTACGTCCTGTGGAGTGGGTCACGTCGACCAGAACAGGCAGATGGCTTTCCTTTTTCAAAATCGGCACGGCGGAAATGTCCAGCGTGTTGCGAGTCCATTTCTCATACGTACGAATACCGCGTTCGATCAGCATGACTTGCGTATTGCCACGGGAAACGATGTATTCCGCTGCGTGAAGGAATTCTTCCATTGTAGCAGCAAGTCCGCGTTTGAGCAGGATCGGAGTTCTTGTTTCGCCGGCAGCTTTGAGCAGCTCGAAGTTATGCATGTTACGCGCACCAATTTGAATGATGTCGATGTATTGGATCGCTTCCTCCAAATGTCTTGGGTCGACGATTTCACTGATTGTAGCCAGTCCCAGCTCATCGCCTACGCGTTTGAGAATTTGCAGACCCTCGATGCCCAGTCCCTGGAAATCATACGGAGACGTACGCGGCTTGAACGCGCCACCACGAAGAATCGGAACGCCTGCCTCTTTCAGAGCTTCACCGACTTCACGAGTTTGCTGGTAGCTTTCCACCGAGCAGGGACCTGCAACCATAACGGAGGCTTTGCCACCAACGAGCGTGTCCTTAACCTTGATGACTGTGCTATCCGGCTGATTTTTGCGGCTGACGATCAGATGCTTTTTGTGTTCTTCTTTTTGATAGTTCAGGGAAGCCTTGAAAATATTTTTGAACAACTGGCGGATCGTAGCGTCGTCGAACGGTCCGCGGTTAGCCGCGATCAGTTTGTCCAGCATTTGTTGCTCGCGCACCGGATCAAAGTCAGGCACCCCTTGAGCTTCTTTTAATTTACCAAGTTGTCCGGCCAGTTCAGCACGCTGCGACAGCAGCTCCAGCAATTGCAGGTTGGTAGCATCGAGCTGTTCCCGCAGCAGCTCCAAAGAATTTTCATTTGTCGACATACATAACATCCTTTCACGAATAAAAATTGTTTTTTCTGTCAATCCATAGATCTTTTTTCAGAAAATAACACAAAAAGGCCCTCGCCGCAAGGGACGAATGCCGTGGTACCACCCTAATTACAGAAGTATACATACAAGTCGTCAACGTCATTCCAGCCGACAGTAGCTACTTCTGAGCTTGATGCCCGTAACGGGGGCTTCCGGAAACCTCTAGTGCAGATAAGAAATGAATCCTTATGCTGGTTCAAGGCTCGACTCGGGAGTGAATTTCAACGCGGGATTTCGGTACGCTCTCAGCAATTCGTACCTTTCTGTGGAAATCCGGGTAGACGTTTACTTGTCTCCGTCCATGTCTTTGTTCATGTGATTCAAAAGAGTTGACCTTATTTTAAACAAAGTAGGTGCAGAAGGCAAGACCTGTTTGTCAGGTTCGGTTCTCGCCCGGTTTTGAATCGGTTATAATGTGAACAGCAACGGGAATCCCTTGCCATCTAAAAGACGTTATGTACAAGGAGGAATTATGAGCAAAATCAGAGTATCGGCGGTTCAATACCATCTGCATACGATTGATTCGTTTGAGGAATTTGCCCTTCAATCGGAGCATTATATCAAAACAGCCGAGGAATTTGGTGCGGAATTTGTTCTGTTTCCCGAGTTTTTTACGACCCAGCTCATGTCGATTGGTGACAGTCAAGGCAAGGCCCTGACCATTAACGACCTGCCGGATTTTACAGATCGCTATCTTGAATTATTCACTTCATTCGCCCGCCGGACCGGGATGCATATCATCGGCGGTACCCATGTGGTGCAACGAAACGAACGTTTATATAATACGGCGCACTTGTTTTACCCGGACGGACGCGTAGTCACACAGGACAAAATTCACATCACACCGACTGAGGTGCATGAATGGAATATGGCTCCCGGTGAGGGACTCAATGTGTTTGAGACGTCCAAGGGGAAAATAGCGATGCTGACCTGCTATGATATTGAATTTCCCGAAATCGTACGCATGGCGAAGGCGAAGGGAGCAGATATCATTTTCTGTCCATCCTGTACGGATGATCGCCACGGCTTTTACCGGGTACGGTATACAAGCCACGCCCGAGCGGTTGAAAATCAGGTGTATGTGGTTTTGACAGGCACGGTAGGCGCTTTGCCTACGGTTGATTTTATGCGGGCCAACTATGGACAGGCGGCAGTCATTACACCGAATGATATTCCATTTCCGCCACGCGGCATTATGGTGGAAGGTGAACTAAACAACGATATGATCGTCACCGCCGATCTGGATTTGCAGCTATTGTATGATGTACGCGAGCGCGGCTCAGTGACCACATGGCGTGACCGCCGTACGGATTTGTACACAGACTGGAGCTAACGAAAGGAAGGTCGTCATGTATCGCAAAGAATGGTTTGTCTTTGACGGAGATCGCCCGCTGCGGGCGGTCATCCGTAATTATTCCATAGCCGATTATGAGGGGCTGCTGCGTATTCAGCAGGAGAGCTTTCCGCCGCCCTATCCGCAGGAGCTATTGTGGAGCCGGGAGCAGATTGCCAGTCAGGTTGAGCATTTTGCAGACGGAGCGCTGTGCGTGGAAATTGAGGGGGAACTGGCGGGTTCGGTGACCAGCCTGCTGATGCATTATGATCCCGAGCATCCCCAGCATACATGGGAGGAAGTCGCGGACGACGGTTATATTCGTACCCATCGTGAGGACGGTAACGCGCTGTATGTGATCGACTTGGCCGTTCGTCCCGCTTATCGTAGACTGGGGCTGGGCAAGTGGTTGATTTTCTCCTTATATCATCTTGTCATTGAACGTGGAGTGGATCGTTTGCTGGGTGCGGGACGTATGCCCGGTTATCAGCATCATGCCGACCAGTTAAGCGCAGAAGCGTATGTAGATGCAGTAGTATCCGGCGAGCTCAAGGACCCGGTGTTAACGTTCCTGCTTCGTTGCGGGCGGGTGCCTGTTGGTATCATGCCTGATTATCTGGATGATGAACAATCGCGTAATTATGCGGCCTTGATGGAATGGCGAAATCCGTTTCATACCGATTACTGAATCACTACATCACTAAATTAAAAGGAGTATGCCCATATTGAATATCATCGCATTACCCATATAGAAGATCCGCTATTTTCGAGCATGCATCAGTTAATGCAGGAGGTATTCCCACCGGAGGAAGTGCTGGAGTATAGTCTGTGGAAAGAACCGTTGGAAGACCCGGGCATCCGTGTCTTTGTCGCCGTACAGGACCAAAAGGTGGTCGGTGCAACCGAATATCGCTACTACGAGGATTTTAATGTAGCCATGACGGACTTTACGATCATTGGACAGCCGGGACTCGGTATTGGTCGTTTCCTTTGGAAGCGTCGTCAGGCTGATTTGCATTCGCTTGCTCAGGCCAGCGGACAGCGGTTGCAGGGGATGTTTGCGGAAATTTATGATCCTTATCGTGGCAATGATCATACCTTTGGCGGCGTCAAGCCGATGGACCCGTATGTACGGCGTGAGGTACTGTCTCATCTGGGCTACAAACGACTGGATCTGGACTATGTACATCCATCCTGGAATAACGATGGTGTCGCTGTAGAAGGGCTGAATTTGGGTTTTATGCCCGAGGATGACAGCGCAAACGAGGTGAGCGCAGCGTTAGTGGCCGCCTTTCTGCGCCGCTACTACACGGTGTTGCCGAACAAGCCTGCGGCATGGAATGAAATGGTCGAGGGATTGGAAGCCCAATCAACGATCGCGCTGCTGCCTTTGTAAAAATACGAATAGAAAAAGGGTGCCCCAAGCCAGCCATTCATCATCTGTGTGGCTTGCGGAGACACCCTTTTTACTTCCATATGTGTTCCCTGATCATGCCTGGTCGTTGGGCACGGGCTTTGCCGATGCGACACCTCGCGGAATGTCTTCGACAAGATATTGCTCGGTATCATCTGTATTGGACTTGTCCGCAGATCTGCGGTCGTCCTCTTCCACAGGATTCAAGGCTTTGTAGCGTTTATATGCCATATCCGCCTGAGACATGGGATCTTTATACATAACGGACCTCAACTCCTTTCGTCATTTTCATTCCCATCGGCACCATTCAGTAAATCCGTACCATGTAGAAATTCCGCTGGTGCGGAAGGGTCAATAGGGCTGTCCGGGGATAAATCATCGGCATCAGGAACGTTTTCCAGTGGAGTATCCGGTCCTTCGGTCAGGTTTTCCCAATTCGTTTCTGCATTTTGCAGGGAAGGCTCAAAATCGTTGTCATGAAGCTCATCATTTATATGATCCCGGTTTGCCATCGTACTCCAGCTCCTTTGTTAGTTTATTGCTTATTCCGACCTTACCCAAACGGCAGAACGATTAAACCTTGGGTTAGTGTGTCTGTACGAGGTTAAAATCATGCGAAATCGGGATGTTGCCATTCCCAATGAACGTTTTTTTCGGTAACTGCTGTGATATGATAAAGAGGACAGGAAATCATCATCAATCAATATGAAGATTTGACAAAAAATGATTAAAAAGAACATGATACCCTTCTTATGAAGAAGGTATGAACATCATCGTATAGAATAATATTATTCCAGACGTTGAAAAATGATAAAACGTATACAATTTTGTAAATCCTACTATGTAACTTTGAGGTGCTTAACATGAGGCTTGTGCCCAAAGCTGTCGCCGCCCTGCTGGCGGTCATTGTAATACTGTTGTCGATAGGCCTACCCGCCTATGCGGCCAAAACGACCCCTGAAATGGAATACCGGATATCCTCCTGGGATATGAGATGGGGAGTGGAAGGGGAGGATGGATCACTTGATGAGGTGCGGGACCCAAGCAAAGTTTGGATGCATATTAATGATGATTCAGAGTTGTTCAAGCAGCCCGCGAATACCGGCTCTGCCTGGATTCGTCTTCAGCTTCCAACGCTGAATGATGAAACGCCAGCGGTGCTTTTTGAAAATATTTATGGCAGACATATTACGCTGTATAAGGACGGCATCAATTTTTATGAGTCCTATCGCGGATACAACTATGAAAATAATCGTATTCTGATCCCGCTTAAACCGGAAGACAGCGGTAAAACATTATACATATGGACGGAAAGCAGCAAGAACAGACTGGGCATTATCGGAAATGTGATGACTGGTGATTATCGTGATTTGCTGGGAACCTTGGTCAGAATGGATGTTCTGGATATCGTACTGGGCAGTACCTTTATATTTATAGCTCTGGTGTTGCTGATCTGCTCATTTTTTCTGTTCCGTCCAAGCATAGCAATGTGGCTGTCCTTAAGCGCAATCGTGCTGTCTATTGGTCTGATGATCGTGACGTATTCACCCTTCCTGTATACGTTCTATCGTAGCTACGGCAAGCTCTATTTACAGCTTTTTGATGTAGGGTTGTTTATTCTGCTCCCCTCATTAGCTTACTTTTTTGAACAAAATATCAACTCGATCATACTAATCCGCAAGTTTCGAAAATTACTAACCGCCTACTCCTTGTTCTGCTTTACAATGATGATTGTGAATTTAGGGGTACAGGAGCGGTTAAACGATATATATTATTTTTTCAGTGTAATCATCCTGTGTGTTTTACTCGTGGCATTACTTGTGTTGCTGGTATTTGCTTCGGTTCGCATGGCGCTTAAGGGAGACCACGAAGCGATCATTTTATCGATAGGATTTGCTTTTTTCGCAGTCATTTCCATCGGTGAGCTGACCTGGTTCTTTATTAGGGACGGACACTACAATATGTTTCTGTGGAAATGGGGCGTGTTCGGTTTTGTGCTGGCGCTGATTGCGATTTTGGGCAGAAGGCTGGCAGAAAAGCATAAGCAGGTGGTTCGATATTCCAGAGAGCTAGAGATGTTCAATAATGAGCTTCAGCGTTCGGAGAAAATGGAGATTATTAGCGATCTGGCTGCATCTGTAGCTCATGAGGTACGTAATCCGCTTCAGGTTACCCGTGGATTTCTCCAGTTGATGAGCAAGCAGGAGGATGGAAAAAACAAAGACTATCTGCATATCGCGCTGGAAGAGCTGGATCGTGCTTCCGGGATTATCACCGATTTTCTGACATTTGCCAAGCCTGAATTTGAGCAGACCAAAACGTTGTCCATCCTGGATGAATTTAAGCATATTGAAGGAATCATCAGTCCGATGGCTAATTTGCAAGGCGGCAAAATTTCTTTGGATATTCCCCAGGAAATCAAAGTGCGCGGGAATTCCTCCAAGTTCAAGCAGGCGTTCATCAATATTATTAAAAACAGCATTGAAGCGTTGCGAGATCAGGGTCATATTCATATATGGGCTTATGTGGAGAACGGGGAAGCTGTTATTCATATTCGGGATAATGGCGAAGGAATGGACGCGCAGACCTTATCCAGACTGGGTGAGCCTTACTTTTCCAATAAGACCAAAGGCACAGGTTTGGGCATGATGGTGACCTTTCGGATTATTGAAACGATGAACGGCAAAATATCTTTTACAAGTGCAAAAGGAGTGGGAACAGAAGCGACCATCCGCTTCCCCGTAGCCGGATAATATCCGGCTTTTTGTGCTAGGGAAAACGGAAGGAAGCTTGCTGAACCCACCCGCATGGTGTTTAAGGATTATAAAACCAGTAAGCTACAAAAACAAATTTACCACATGGAGCGTGGTTTTTGAGATGAAGCAAGCACACCTGAAGGGTCTGGAGGGATGACCAGATAAAATTGATCTGGTGTTTCCTCTAGTGTTTTGATTTGGATATGATCGGGGATAACGACTCCTAACACATCACGGATTGCAGACTTGGGATCTGTCATCAGTTTTTCTCTAAAACTGGCATCCTCCCACGCTTTTTGAATGACTTGTGTTTGAAGAACTTCAGTAGCCATCAAAAATCACCCTCTCATTCAATTGGTTATATTTACCTAGTGAGTATACCACGAAAGTCTCGTAAAAATCTAGCATTATTTCATATTTTTGGAGAGCCAAAAATCCAGTCCGCCTCTTCGCAAATGTGAACGTCCGGTTTCAATTTCTGCCGCCTCTTCACCCAGTTCTTCTGCGATCGAACGTGTGAACATACGCAGTCCAGGGATGTCAGGCTCCAGATTTTCCAACTGCTGGACCGCTTGATCAGCAATGCTCACGTAACTGGCAAGCGCCCCGCGTACATAAATCGCCTCCCGAATTTGCTCTGGTCCCAGTCCTTCGCGATAAGCTGTCTTCTGCTCGGCGCTGATGTGGGACAATAGGCAGTTGTAGCTATTTTCCTCCAAGTCCTCCGACCAGTCGGCCCAGTCATCCGACATTTGAAGTACAACCAGCGCTGTATCTGTCATGTCTGTAATGGCCTGGATCAGATCGGCCCGCCCAGAGAGCAGCAAAGCACCCGTGCCAGCCATTTTTAACGGACTGGCTTTCAGCGCCACCTGATGTCGTTCCCCCTGAAAAAAGTCCTTTGTTCCCTCAGATGTCACACTAACCGCCCATTCACCGATATACGTTCGGGCATACGTCCAAAAAGGAGAGGACGCCGGAAAAAGGTCCCGGTATAGGTCCAAACATTCGGTATAGAACAATTGGCTTAAAGCGAGTTGCATTTTGCGGTTGTCTGCTGCTGTATCCATCACATCGTCCTGAATCAAATAATGAGCCATGACGAACACGTTGCCGAGTGACAGCTTACGACAAATTTCGGGAGCCAGCCCGGTGAGTTCCTGCAGCCAGAACGGAAGCAAATAGCATATGTAGTTTCGCGTGCTGTCTTCCCTTAACGGATTAAAACGGGCCAGATAGTCCAAGCCCTGACTCTGAAATGGAGCAGGAAACGCGGCTGTCCGTTCTTCCGCTTGACGGAAAACAATTTCCAATTCATCTTTGTATGCAAAATACCACTCCATCGCTATCACCTGCATCTCTTATAGATAATTTTATAGCGATATCTAGTTGTTACCCGCCATTATAAAACAGATTGCAATTTTCAACATTTTGTTATTTTTACATTAAGGATTTTACGAAAATCTGTAGAGTGAATAAAAAAAGCAGAAAGAGAAAATATAGTATGAAAAGGACGAAAGAAGGGTCTGCATCATGAAAAATCAATGGAAATTGACCGCTGCTATTCTATATGGAGGGGGTGATGATGTATGGGACTGCGGGGGCTGCCGGAGCTTCCGGTACCGAACCGGGCAACCCATTGCAAGCTCCTGCTCCCAACGCATCAACGCAAGGGGAAGCTCATCAGTGGAAGGTTGCACCACAGGATCATCACGGGCAAGGACATGTTCATAGACATGGACACGGACATGGTAAAGGGCCAGGCGGCTGGAATTACCATTTGAACGAGAAGATCGCCAAGCTTCTGGGTATCACTCCTGCCCGGTTAGAGAATGAGCTGGGACAAGGCAAATCGTTGGTCGATATCGCCAAAAGTAAAGGTATCAAAGAGGAACAGCTCATTGATAAGCTGAAAAATGAAATGACCGTGGATCTGAAACGGCTCGTGAACCGTAAAGGCCCGATTACATTCGACCGTAAGTCCGGGACTCCACATGAAGCCCAATTGAAGCAAGAGCCAGGGACCCCCTCAACCTCGGTTAATGAAAACTAAGTTAAAAAGTTAAAACTAGCATGATCCTTTTGTACTAAAAAAACCTTGAGAATGGCGGTTCTCAAGGTTTTCATATTCACCGGGCGGTCCGCATCGGATTCCTGCTCTCACAGGGCACCTTGGTCTGGCACAGTCCGCAGCCGGAACCCGCTTTGGCCTCGCCGCCGTTGAGCACCGCAAAGTCCCGCGATGCCTGACCGTACACAAATTCCATGCAGGCAATTTTGTCATGTCCGCCGTCCTTGCTGATGGCCTGCACAGGGCAGCGGGTTATGCACACACCGCAGATGCCCTTGCTGCACAGCAGGCAGTTTCCGGTATGGCCTGTTGCTAAAGATGTTCTGGCATCAGGCGACACTTTGAGATTGGTCACCACGGACAGCAGGCGGATGGCAATTCCTTTTTCGGTGATGAAGCCGTCATTGATACTGAAGGTGCCAAGACCCGCAGCATATGCAATGTGGCGCTCCGACCAGTTGGAGACCGGCCCCCCTGCGGCGCCATGGATGCTGTACCAATCCGCATCCAGCGGCGCAACCGCACGGTAACCAAGGCCTGTTAAATATCCCGTCAAATGCCGCCTTGCAGACTGTACAAAATATTCATCGCCGAAGGTTCGCAGCAGCGCCCATTCCCTGGAGGCTCTATCTTTTTGGGCACGATTAGCCTTGCGGATCGTCTCGCTGATCGGCAGCACAACGCTGATAACGGTGCCTCCATCAAAACTCCCCATTCCAAAGGAACGTTCAAATGCTTCCTGCGGCGTGGCGTGGTCGGGTCCCACCACTCTTTTGTACTCCTCAAACAAAGGATCATTGGCCTCGGCAAATTGAATAATCGGCTCCTCGTAATAAGGACTCTGCAGTTCTTCACAAACATTGCCTTTGTCTTCGCTCACATAGGTCTTCATCTCGGCTGCGATGATTTCTCTCATATCCGGTACGGATTCAACCATCCTATCCACATCCCTCTCCGTGGTTATTGTTCACAGCAAAGCATTCTTTCCTTAATACCGCGATAAACATTTCAATCTTTTTCGTGTATATACACGAATTGATCATCACCCCATGCCCATGTAAGAAGGTGACTAATCACAAACCCAAATCTTCAATTTTGGATAAGAGTGCGGTCAGTATCTGCAGCTCCCCGTTTCCCAATGACTCCTGCAAAAAACGCTGCGCCTCCTCCCAAAGCTCTGCTGCGTCGTTGTATGTCGTTCTTCCACTCTCCGTCAGAGTAAGGCAGCGGTTGCGACTGCCCTCAGCAGATGTATCCTCCACATATCCGCTATGCTCCAGCGCCTTCAAATTGCGCACAATCGTGGTTCGGTCGAGCCGCATCTCCAGCGCCAATTCACTTACACTTGCCGGTCCCAGCACAGTTAAGTGCTTGAGCAGTGAGAATTGGCTAATATTGAGTCCGCTTGGGGCCAGATACCGATCATACAGTCCCGTAACAGCCATTGAGGAACGGCGCAGATTGATGCAGGTACAGACTGAGGCTGATCGCTCCAGCGAAGATTGCTTGTTTTTCCTTGTCGTTGCCATAGGTTCTCCATTCTTTGCGCTGTTTCGTGTATCTACACTATTTCAAAAATAACAGGTTTTGTCAGAGAAATTTGTCACAGCAGTCGGCTCTGTCGGTCTTTCTGGTAGGACGCTTCTTTATGCTCATCTAAAATTTATCTGTAAAATTCTTGAGAAAAGCAACAAAATTTCGATTTGATCGTCTATGTATATAGATATCATTTTAGGAAAGGCTTGGAACAAAATTGTGGTACTAAATATCTGTAGGTCAATACATTTTATAAAGGAGCTATTCAAATGAAGAATTTAAGAGCAAAATATGCTACTGCTTTCCTGTCGAGTATAGTGCTTGTGGGCAGCTTGAGTGGCCTTTCTATGGCTAATGCAGGAACCCAAAATCCATCAGTATATCAGTCGATAACAAAATTTAAAAAGAGCGAGAGCCAAGGCCAAGCGATTTGGAAAGAAAAGAATATTACGGTAACGGCGAAAAAAACGGAGCTGAAAAATGTACCAGGCTCTGAAAAAAGCGTTATTACATCCATAACGATCCAAAAAGGAGAAAAGAACTACACAATTAAAACAGATGGTTTTGATGATAAGCTGCGTGATATATCGAGTATTTCAGTATCACCTTCAAATGATTGGCTCGCTATACAAACACGACGTAGCGCAGGGGAGACGGTGCTGCTTATGGATATGAAAAATGGAAAGCATCAAATATTAAATGACCAGTTAAGCGCTGCTGGCAAGAAAAATATTGAAACAATAAATTCCTATAATTGGTCACCAAAAGCAGACCAACTTGCTTTCTCATACGGAGATCCTGCCAAAAGCTCCATAGCTATTTATGATTCCCAAAAAGGTGCGTTTACTTTTTTACCTAGAGAAACAGATTACATTAGTACAAGTTTGATTTTATGGAATAAAAATGGGAATCAATTCAACTATATAAGTGAATATCCATCGGATCAAAAAAGACTGTATACGTACTCTATGATCACTAAAAAAGTGAAGACTGTTAAAAAATTAAGTGAAAAAGAATTTCAACAATGGTTAAAGCTTGATAAATACGAAGCAAATTGACGAGCAAGAAGGGCGGGAGTTGCTCCCGCCCTGGTTTTTTTAAACCTCGGAAATTGTAATTTTTCCTGAACTTCCGTTTGCCTCCAAGATTTGAATCAGTGCTTGCTGATCACTATTCGAGAGTCGGATACAGCCATAGGTTGGGCGTAATGGATACCAAGTAGCGGAAGAGCTTGGAGCAGGATCTCCACCATGGACCATAATTTCATCTCGACCGTTCTGTGCAGCAATTAGGAAATTCCCGCTTACTGCTTCATTTAGCCATACACGTTTGTAGGGGCCGTAAGAATACTCCGAAGAACCCTTAGCATAAACTTTACATTTAGCTACACCAGTAGGGATATCTGCATTTTTACGTTTCCAGTTGGTATGGTCGCCACCGTTCGCTTCATCATTTGACCCGCGCCCCAAAGCTTCGACAGGGCCAAATACCAGTTTACCGTTGTCGTTGTATACTTTCAGAATACCTTTGTAATCCCGATTAGCCGGAAAATTAGCAAGAATGTGAAAACCCATTGTTAGACGCCTCCAATTGTTTTATTGAGAGTGAATTTGATGGAGTCGCAAACACCAGAACGGCTCCACATTCTTTTTTGGTGTTTGTATCAATTTCGCTCTTCACTTAGATAGGCAATTTGGAGTCGATAAATACAACGAGTCATTAGTATTTTTTCAAGTTTTCTAAAAAATTACTCGCACGGTTCATATCATCCTTAAAAATGTGGATAATGGTGAGCGATGCCTATAACAGCTTTTTAAGCTGGGAAATACGACCTTGTGACACGCCAAGCCATTTAGCATAGTCGCCTTGCTTGGCTGTAGGATGCTCACTCATGAGTCTTCTTAGTTGTTCAGCCAGTTTTTTTGAAGACGACCGATTTGCTCTTTTTTCTTTGTACGGTTTCTTAACAGCAGGAGCAGGAATTTGACTCACACCTATGTTTCCTTTCAGGTCGAGTATGCATTTTTTACATAAAAATGAATCCCTGAAATAGGTTAAAGACTCAACCGAATTGCACAAGTTGCAGGCGACTCCAATATACTTCCGCATACTCAAAAATCCTGTTTCAACATCTACATAAAATTCTAAAGGATCGCCAACATCAATACCCATAGAGGTTCGCATTTCCTTAGGAACAACAATCCGGCCTAACGTATCCAAGGAACGTGTCATACCTGTATTCTTCAAGTGATCTTCTCCTTTTATTTTCTTAACCGTCACCTGCCTGATCAAGCATTTTTGGTATGAGCTGACTTACACGGGCTTTGGATGACTCTTGAGCATATATCTACAGCTTGTACATATAAGAGAACTCTTAAAGTAACTTAATCCCTCGGTAGATTGACAAAACTTACAAGACTGACCAATGTATTTTTTTAGGGATAGGATACCTTTTTCTTCATCTGTGAAAAATTCTATAGCATCATTTGCACAAATATCACAGGTTATGAGTATTTCTTTGGGAATTACGAGTCTACCAAAAGTTTCTAAATTCCTTGTCATTTTTACGCCCATCAACCAATACTCTCCTATTAAAAAGATAAAAAGCAATAAAATAAAAGCATTTATTGTTGTTCCAGAAGATGGTATTATCATGAATAGAAAAAATATTAACTATACTATAAGTTTTCCAATCCATTTTTTTGTTGAAATTTGTACTAATTTAAAGTTCACGCTGAAAGGGTGGTTTATCCATGGAAATCACACCTACGATACAGGCAGAAATTCAAACCTATCTAAAACGAAAAGGCTTAACCATGACCGAATTTGGTCGCATTATTGATTTGAATGTAGGTACAGTTAGTGGCATTGTGACGGGCAATCGTTCTATTTCTGTTCACCAATTGGATTGCATTACTGCGGGAATGAATTTACCCCTGGATTATTTTTACGAACGTTACATTGAAGAGTGCATTGAAGAATCTCCACTAAACTGGAAAAAAATCAGCCCATTCCTATACCGATGCATTGAGCTAGGGCGACTGGACTGCTTGCAGCGAGTTGTAATTCTGTTGTTGGATAACCTTACTTATCCGCCGTCGCTCTTTGAAGTTGCAGAAAATGTGTATAAAGACGGCTACAATGAAGCAGCAGCATACCTGTACAAGAAGGTGGCTGAAAGTGAGAAGCACCAGCATTCAGAGCGATTGGCGATCTGCCAGTATCGCCTGTTCCAAATCAACATCGGACATGATCGGGCTGTCAATCTTCAAGCTGCCACCGAATTTGCCCCTTTTGTTGATCGCTTGGACGAGATAGAGCAATTAGATGCTTTAAAAGATTTAGCAAACGTGTACAGATCATTAAGTTTGTGGGACAAGGTTTATGAATTTTCATCTCAAATGGGTCAATTAGGACAGCTCCAATATAATTTGGTTCACAACTCCAAGCGAAAAGAGACAGAGCCACGAAAAAAGCTAAGTAGGCCGCTGTTTGTATACATAACTTACGCCGAACTTCTGTGTGCTAGTGCTTGCGATGCAAAAGGAGATCATGAACAGGCATTAAAACACATTCGTCGTTATACCGATCTAAGTTGGGTGAAGGAGAAGGACCCTGATGCGCTTTATTGGAAGCAGCAATATCAGCAATGGGCGAAAATTAATACTTACGTAAACAGACTTATGTCTGGAGATGTTAGTGTCCTGTCGGATTACGTGGAGTACATAGCTGGTGAAAAAGAGATTCTTGCCGAGCTACTAAACGTCATTGAAGTAGCCAACCGATACAATGTGGATGTGGACCATATTCTACAGCGTTTTGAGTCCCAAATTGCAGCTTATCAGGAACCGTCATCTTCTGACATGTATACACAACAAGTTTTACCGGAAGAATACGTACGGTTTTGGTACAAGATGGCTAAGTACAGTCTAAATAAAGGTAGATATCCATATGGTTTCAAATGTCTGCTAAATGCATGGGAAAAGGCTGAATTCATTAATAAAGGACTACTTTCGCATAATTGTGCAATGTTATTTGAACGATTCAAAGCGTATGCCGTTTCTGAAACCCGAGATCAGTTGCAAAGTCTATGGGAAAAAATTGATCAAAAAGATGGTTTTCTTCTTGACGGTAACTAGCTTATTGCGGGTATTCGCAGTACCAGTGCAAGCTGGGAATCCAAGTTATGGTATAATCCAAACTAATGGACACGTTAGTGGATCTTGATCCAAGTAATCATCTTCATATTCATTACAATGGACCAGCTTATTGCTGGTCTTTTTTTGGATTATTTTGTAATTTCTTGGCTCAAAAAAGGACATGAAGTATTTGTTCATTACCTCCTAAAATGAGATTCACTAGGAGGTATGCAGGATGAACAGGGATGAAACGTTAACGTTAATTCAGCAGATGGAATACGCCAGACAACACTTGCATGAGCTTTACGAAGAGTATGGCTTCGGACACGCTTGTGTACTTGAGCAGTCTATGCTTTTGGATGAACTGATTAATCAGTACAACCGTATGTTTCACCAGAAATCTGCCTCACTATGTTTAGAGCCAAATCATTGACAAGACGATGCTATATTCAGTCCATCCCCCCATTCTTTTTATTGAAAACTGTGACTTCTCCCTCATAACGTTTATCATTATTCTATATAATGACTTATTTTAAAATAAAATACATGTTCATGGAATAATATGTTAATAAGTTAGGGAGATGCATACTTTGCATTCGCAATAGTAGCCAGGCTGACATATAAAATGTAGAAAGTATAGCTGCTAAATGATATTGCTGTACTTTTGGAAATTCTTTATTAGTCATATAGCAAAATTGGAACTTATACATACTGGGGTTGATTAATAAAGACCATTCCTGTCTTGGAAAGAGGTGGTCACTTATTATTCATTCCATTCAATTAGAGTGAGTTAAGATCAGTTTAGGTACAACAAAATTTCATGAGAGAGAAGGCTATGAATATGAAAAGTATTAAAAAAGCTTCATTATTATCTGTTTTGTCTTTAGCCGTTGCCATTCCATTAACTGCTTCTGCTGCAGCTACGACCGATCTTGCACCAGCTACAACAGACTCAGTACAAGTGACTCAGTCTGCAAATGAATCGACAGATGTGAATACGCCAAAAACGGGAGATCATGTTATTACTCCTCAGGAAACTAAATCGGTGGTCAATAGAACTCTTCGTAATACAGAGCTTACAGAGGATTTTGAAATTCCCTCAAGATATGGATATGTTAAAGTATGGATACGTAATGACGGCGACCAACCAATTAAGTTTTCCGTAAATCAAGGTTCACCATCAGGTACGCAGAAGCTTTCTGGAACTGTAAAACCTGGCCAGATTTATAGTGAAGTTAGCTCGAATGCTTGGTCTACCGGTAAGTTTTATGTGAGCCTTACCTCAGGTAATGCTTACATGTCTGGTGAACTCGCAGTTCGTATAGGTACTTCACGGGGAGAATTGTAATTATCTCATAGTTGTTTTGAAGATGGATCAGGTCGGCCAATGTGCCGGCCTTTTTCATTAGAACAGGACATTCCCGAAATGAATCGGGAGTGTCCTTTTTTAGTGATATAGCCTCTCTTTTTCTATTAGCCAAGCTCCTGCGTGCTTTTGGAAGCGCGTTTGGAGGAAAGCGGCTGAAACCGAAACGGCCAGGTCAAGCGCTGTTTGCCTTTGGAGCCGACAATCCAGTTGCCTCCCGGCAGATGGGCAAACAGCCAGCTGATGCCGAGAGACACGCTTGCCACGACGACAAACGTAAGCAGTGTCGCCGTAAAATGATGATCGCCCAGTGAAAGCGGGCGGGTGAAGTAGGATATGAAGGCCAGTACGAGCGCATGGGCCAGATATCCCCCGAAGGAATAACGTCCGATCCAGTTCAGCATGCGGCGGAACGGCTCGGAGCGCTGGTCTTTTTGCAAATGGAGCAGCAGTCCATATAACAAAAGCAACTGTGAGACAATCAGCACAAAGGTACTTGGCTTGAGATAGGTGGAAATGTTCAGATTAATCGTATTGCCCGACTGGATCAGCATCGTGTGACCCATGAGCATGAACAGACCAATAAAGACAAATACATTCCACGGCAACGTCTGTTTGGCCAGCCCCCGCCAGGTGTCCGTCATATAAGCGCACACTGCGCCCAGCATAAAATAGAAAAAGTACATAATAAAGTTATAGGTGCGATAATCTAACAAGTCCTGCCAAAAGGACGGCAAACGGGTGCTCCATGCAGACATGTCATAGTAGGACCATTGCAAGAGCAGAGCATAGGCCGCCGCTGCTGTCAGCATTACAATCAGAACGAGCTGTTTGCGTTTTTTGGTGCTGTAGCGACGGAGGAACGCTTGTACATGCCCGGCTGCTTTTGCAAATAAGGGAAACAAAATATAAAACTGAAAAATCATCACCACAAACCATAGATGATATCCGCTGACAGGTATAATCATTTCCTCGAACATGCCCTTGTAAAAATAAATATTTCCCCACTGCGCCGTCGACCAGTTCTGGTTACATACCCAATACACAACCGTCCAGCAGAGAAAAGGAAGATAAATATCCCGAAACCGCCTGCCAATGTAACGGGGATAGCCAATCGGTTTGTTACCATTATAAAAAAGCAGCGCCGCAGACAGGAAAACGAACGTCGGTGTGCCAAAGCGTGTCAAATGGTACAGCATTGCGAGCATAACGGAATCCGGCTGCTGGATATCGCTGCGGTAAATATATTCACCAATGCAATGCTGAAGCACGACAGCGAGGTAGGCAAGACCCCGCAGTTCTGTCCACTCCGCGATACGCGGCTTGCTCATCCCTATCACTCCTTTTCCAAAAGAAATCGTATACCTTCTCCATAACACAATTTAGGTATTGTAACGCAGGAACATTAGTGCAGGATTAACGCTACCTGAAAGTAAGAGGAGTGGAAGTAGTTCCAATTTGATATGATTGCGTTTACAATCTAAGTAAATTCACAACTTTGGGATAGGTACAGAAAGGGGGGAGGAAGGATGAAAAAAACACTGGTGGTATATATTCTGCTGATTGCGGCCTTTGCGTTGTATGTGTTCAGATATGAACAATCCGGGCCGTTGAACGGAACCTGGGAAGAAAAAGGGCTACGCGGCAGCATTGGAGAAACGTATATCATGATTACGTTCCAGTCCGGTTTGGAGTATTGGAAAAGCGGCCTTAAGGGCTTTGAGGATGCCGGGGATGCGATGGGTGTGACCGTCGAGTATCGGGGGGCTACCCGTTATGATGCGCAGGAGCAGACGACCGTGATTGAGCAGGCGATTGCCCGGAAGCCCGCAGGGATTGCGATTTCCGCGATTGATCCACACTCGCTGATCCCGGCGATTAATAAGGCACTGGACGCGGGCATTCCTGTGGTGCTGTTTGATGCCGGGGCACCGGGCAGCCGGGCGTATTCTTTTCTGGGAACGGACAATTACAAGGCGGGTGTGACTGCTGCGGACAAAATGGCAGAGCTGCTGGGACGGGAAGGCGAGGTAGCTGTTCTGACGTTACCCGGTCAGCAAAATCATGAGGAGCGTTCCCGTGGTTTTCGTGACACCATTCAGCGGCAGTATCCTGCCATGAAGGTGGTGGAAGTGGCGGATGGACGCGGTGACGCAATGGTATCCCGGGATGAGTCGCTGCGGCTGATGAAGGCGTATCCGAAGCTGGCGGGGATTTTTGTGACCGAGGCGACGGGAGGAACAGGTGTCGGTGAGGCGGTATTGAGCCAAAAGAGCCGTCGTCCGCTGAAAATCATTTCTTTTGATACGAATAAAGCGACCCTGGATATGATCCGTGGAGGGACGATCTCGGCAACCATTGCTCAGGGAACGTGGAATATGGGCTATTGGTCGCTTCAATACCTGTTCCATCTGCACCATCATTTGACGATTCCCGCTCCTTCCTCCTCCGGTGACAACGCCCCTCTACCTGTTCGAGTGGACACAGGGATATCCGTCGTCACACGGGCGAATGTAGATGATTATTATGCGAAATGATGATCAACGGAGATGGAAGCGTATACGCGCATGGTCGGATCAAAGGATGCAGCGTTTGCGCTTGCGCAATATGCCTTTACGGTATCAGCTCATGTTGTTATTCCTGTTCTTTGGCATCGTACCGTCACTGGGATTGGGTCTGCTGGTCAACTGGACGGTGGAACGGATTATTGAGCGGCAGGTGGAAGACCATACGATGCAGCTCATTGGCAAGGTAAATGAGGCATTGGATACCAAAATGGAAAATTTGCAGAACATGACGTATTTGATTGGCTTTAACCCGGATATAGGAGAGTTCTGGCAAGGACAGACGCTGGCTGACGGTCACACGGGTACAGTAGCGCAGTCGGTTGCGCAGGAGAAACAACAGGAGGAAAGGGCACAGGATACGCTGTATCGGATGAAGCAATTTTTGCAGGGCTTTACCACGTTATATCCCGAGATTGCGGGTATTCTGATCGTGAACGAACACGGCGACTATATTAGTAACGAAATGTATGCTCGAAGCACGCGCAGTCTGACCGAAGAGGACTGGTATAAACAGGCGTCGCAGCATGCAGGTATTTTTACCGTACTGGGACAGCCGAGCCATCGTAATGTGACGACTCATGTTCAGTACAAGGATAGCGAAATTGTGTCTGTCGTCCGGTCGGTGACGGATTCGGAGACTGGACGTGTGCTAGGCGTGATTATGATTGATCTCAAGCTACGGGCCGTGTCGCAGGCTGCCAGAGATGTAACCCTGGGCAAAACCGGGTATTTAATGGTGACAGATGCAGAGGGACGTAGCGTGTACATGCCGGATATGCCGCTGATCGAGCGTATTCCCCCGGAATGGTTCGGGGCAGGTGACAGCGGGATGTTTACTCGTGAAGCTGGAGGGAGAGAATTGCTGTTCATGTTCCGGGCTTCCGAGTTTACGGGCTGGAGAACGGTGGGTGTATTCCCGGCGCGGGAATCAACACTGGAGGTACGACAAATTCAATTCTACGTCGTCTCCTTTGTCTTCATTGTGTGTCTGTTCGGACTGACGGCATCCTTAAGGTTGTCGCGTTCGATTGCGCAGCCGATTTTCCGCCTGATGTCCTATATGCGGACAGCAGAAACGGGGGATCTTACGGTTCGCCAATGGAGTGACCGCGGGGATGAAATCGGGATGCTCGGCAGGAGCTTCAACCGGATGCTGGAGCAAATTCGCCGTTTGATGTCGCTTGGCGAGCTAAGGGAGCGGCAGAAGCGGGATGCCGAGCTACGTAGCCTTCAGGAGCATATTAAGCCTCACTTTTTATACAATACTTTGGATACGATTCATTGGATGGCTCGTAAAAACGGGGCAGAAGACGTGTCCGATATGGTGGGGGCGCTATCGAGATTGTTTCGCCTCGGGTTGAGTAAGGGGGATGACTTTATTCCGCTACGCAGCGAAATTGAGCATATATCAAGCTATATGCAAATTCAGCAAACCCGGTATCGGGACAGACTTCGCTGGGAATTAAACGTATCCGAGGAATTAGGGGAGCTGTTCGTGTTGAAGCTCATGCTTCAGCCTGTGGTGGAAAATGCCATTTACCACGGCATCAAGGCCAGACGTGGTCCGGGCACGATTGGGGTCGAGGCGCGGATTGAGGGAGATAAGCTGCTGCTGACAGTACGTGATAATGGTGCAGGGATGACGGTGGAACGGTTGCGGGAGCTGCGGCATTTGCTGGAAGCACCGCTGGACTCGATGGAAGGACAACAGAAGCCAAATGGAGCCAGTGTGAATGCGAACGGTAGGAGCTATGGCATGCTGAATGTACAGGCGCGTATCCGGCTATCTTTTGGTGAGGAATATGGAATTGTATTGGACAGTGAAGAAGGGGCAGGTACCTGCGTTACGATCATTCATCCGTTGCTGCGGGATATGGCACAATTGAAGAAGCCTCATGAAAAAGGAGCGGATCAGGATGACGAAATCACACACCATCGGCACCTCGACAACGACGAGTCTGACGGACAAGACCATAACGGAAGTGACGACGATGACGGCAAAACGTTACACAAAAAAACGCTATCAGGTACTGATCGCAGATGATGAGCCGATCATTCGTGAGGGCATACGAGATTGCGTAGACTGGACGGCTCTCAACATGGAGGTTGCGGGTGAGGCGGAGGATGGCGAAGAAGCGCTGGAGCTGGCGGTACGGCTTGGCATCGACATTTTGCTGGTCGATATGAATATGCCGTTCATGGACGGAATTGAGCTGATCCGACGGCTGCGGGAAGAACGCCCGGAATGTCGGTGTCTGATCATTTCTGGTCATGATGAATTTGCGTATGCGCAGGAGGCTGTCCGACTTGGCGTGGAGGATTATATATTGAAGCCGGTCGATGCGGAGCAGCTTCACGCTGCGCTGTCGCAGCTCTGTCAGCGGCTGGACGAAGAGCGCAAGCGTGCCGCCTATGTAGAACAGGCCGCCGGGCAGATTGAGCGGAATATTCCGCTGCTGCGCCAGCGCTTTTGTCTGGAATGGCTGGAAGGGCAGAACACGGGAAAAGACGTGATGGAACAACTGGCGTTTTTACGTCTTCCAACCCGGCCACCCGTTCAGATCGGCGTGGTACGGTGGCCTGCGGCAGAGGCGCGGCAGACGATTATGCGTGAGAATGACCGCCAACTGTTTCTTTTTGCTGCTGAAAATATCATTGGCGAGCTGTTGGAGGGCCTGCCGCATGTGTTGTTCCGCGATGCAAACGGGCTGATCGGCATATGCCTGTGGCAGGAGGCACCCGAAGCCATCGGCGCAACGATGGAGCAGGCTATTGGTCGCTACCTGAACATAGCGGTTCATACACATGTGGAGCGAAATGCCCGGGGGCTGGAAGGTGCGGTTGATGCGTTCCAAGTGTGCCGTGATCGTGTGTACGGCGAATCGCAGTTGTCTCCACTCGTACGCCGGGCACGGCAGCTTATTCAGGAAGGCTTTGCGGACCGGGAGCTGACACTGGAATCCCTCGCCTCGCGTTTACAGGTATCCACCGTGTATCTCAGCCGTGTGCTCAAAAAAGAGCTAAACGATAGCTTCGTGACCCTCGTCACGCGCGCCCGTATTCGCAAAGCGGTGCAACTGCTGGACTCCACCACGCTGTCAATCCACGATATCGCAGAGCGCACAGGATACGACAGCCAGCACTATTTTAGTACGGCTTTTAAAAAGACCATGGGTGTTTCCCCTGTTCAGTACCGCAAAGGCGGTGGGATCGGCGTAATCGCGTCGGATCAGGAGTGAGCTGAAAAATGTGTGTGTAATCACACCTGGGCGTTGGGGGGTCTGTTACGCTGTGGATAACGAACAAATATCTATCAATATTTGGAGGAAAACGATATGTTTTGTTATCAGTGTGAACAGACGCCGAGTGGCGGGTGTACCGTAGTTGGAGTGTGCGGCAAGAATGAAACGATAGCGAGCTTGCAGGATACGATGATTTTTGCGTTAAAAGGCATTGCGGCCTATGCGACACATGCTCGACAGTTGGGCTATAGCGATCCAGAGGTGGATCGTATCACGCATGAAGCGTTATATATGACCTTAACCAATTCTAACTTTAATGTACAAGAGCATTTGGACATGGCGATGAAGGTCGGAAATGCAGCCGTACGGATTATGGATGTGCTGGATCGCGCGCATACGGATCGTTTTGGCATTCCGCAGCCGATTACCGTCAGTCAGAATAAAATTGAAGGCCAATGTATCGTCGTGACCGGACATAATCTGTATGCGCTGGAGGAATTGCTACGGCAGACCGAAGGTAAGGGCATTAATATCTATACCCACTCGGAAATGCTGCCTGCCCACGGTTATCCGGCGTTGAAGAAATACGCACATCTGAAAGGCAATATCGGTAAAGCATGGTATGATCAGCGCAGACTGTTCGAGGAATTTCCGGGTGCGATTCTCGCCACGACGAACTGCGTGATGCCGATTAAAGGCACATATGCAGATCGATTCTTCTCTTATGAAGTAGCCGGGCTGGAGGGCGTCGCCAAGATTACGGACGACGACTTTGCACCATTGATCGAGCGCGCGCTGGCACTGCCACCCGCAGATGTAGAATCTGAGCAGGTGCTTACGACGGGATATCATCACGAGACGGTCATTGGACTTGCTCCCGAGATTATTCAGGCGGTTAAAGACGGACATATTCGCCGCTTTTTCGTTATTGCAGGCTGTGACGCACCAGGTAAAGGCGGCAACTATTACCGAGAGTTGGCCACTTCCTTGCCGAACGATACAGTTATTTTAACCACGTCCTGCGGCAAATTCCGCTTTAATGACGTGGACTATGGCACCGTGGGGGACACGGGGATTCCACGTTATATTGATCTGGGGCAATGCAACAATTCCGGTTCTACGGTGAAAATCGCTCTGGCGTTAGCAGATGCTTTCGGTTGTACAGTGAATGAGCTGCCAGTCAGCATCGTGTTGTCCTGGTTTGAGCAAAAAGCTGTTGCCATCCTGCTAGGCTTGTTCAGCCTCGGCATGCAGGATATCCGCATCGGGCCGAAGCCGCCCGAGTTTATTTCTTCTGGCGTGCTGGATGTGTTGGTAGAGCTGTTTGGCTTAAAGCTGATTACTACAGCGGAGGAAGATATGAAAGCAATGCTGGCGTTGTCGTAGGGGCGACAAATGGTTACAACTCCATGAGAAGTCGTGTTATTGCACGGCTTCTTTTATTTGCTTATCTTTGTGGTAAGTCATGAAATGACATGATTATAGAATGTTCAACAATTTATTACATTAATTTTATGGAACATATTGGTACTAATGCACTATTTCATCATGTGGATAATAATGGTTAAATGAGTATGTGTTGAATACAATGTGTTCACACAGAAAAATTAAAGGAGATTGAAAAAATGAAAAAGAGATTTATTGCAGGTATGCTGGCAAGTAGTATGTTGGTACCCACAATGGCTTTTGCAGATGAGGCTATAAATATAAATGATAGTTCTTCTAACAACTTATCAAGTGGATTAATGGACAGCGTTTATAACAAAGATGAGATTGCTAAAAGGCTCAACAACGCGATTATAGAGCTGAATGAAGCAAAGAAGTCAAATGAAGGAGCTCTTAGTTTTGATAAAGAATTATTGACTGATGAGTATACAGCTAAAATCAAGAATTATAGTGATGAAGAATTGAAACAATACCTTTCTCAATTTTTTGTAGATAAATCTGCAATTGAAACCAAGTTGGTCAATATTAAAACGATACCTGAGGATGACAACATCATAAAACCAACTTACAAGACATACAATAAGAGGGAAGCTGAAGTATGGACTGGTGTCCCATCGTTAGGTTGGTGTTATGTGCATATTCAGTACAACATTTTAATTGGGGACTCAAGTGACGGAAGAATGTACGATGGCTTATTTATGAGAGGGAAAGTGCTTACCAGTTGGCAAACGGGCATAGCTGTCGCAAACAATTGGAAACATCTTGATGGAGATGTTAGGGCTCTCGGGAATAGCGCTGATATCACAGCCAGAGGCTTATTAACATGGGGGATTAAAGGTACACCACTCAGCTATTCTCAGGACATTACAGTATTATTTGAGGACAGCATACACAATTATTAATAAACTTTTACGGCAGGTGATTCATGAATTTTCTCAAAACCAAAAAGTACTGGATTTTAGCATTTCTAATTATGATGGCCTCATTAATATACCCTTCGACATATGAACCTCAAGGATCGAGTAGCCCCGAATCAGGAAGCCCTTTCAACGAGTATAGTTATGGGTTGCTGTTTCCCTTTCTGACTTTACGTACAGCTCAGGTTGTAACAGGTAGTCAAAATGTATTTAGAATTGGTATAGAGGCCGAAAACTACTTCTTTGGTATGGGTGACTTTCTGGGTTCTTTTGTATTCTGCTTTGTACTTTCATACCTAATTATAAAGCTGTATAACAAAATCTTTAAATGAGCATTATTCTCGATCATTTTATGTAAACTTTTTCAAAGAATCCCCCCTCCTTGGGGGGATTTCGTGTACCTAGAGTAAGTAATCACCGATCTGACACCCAGTGAATGCGAACGTAGCTACTTATGGATTAATGTTCATCAATTCTTGCAAATATGTCCGTAAGAATCTTCAATGCCAGCTCAGTATCTTTGGATTCACGAGTTCTTAGCAGAGTCAAAATACTTTTTACACTCAAATCTTCTTCGGTAAGCTCATCATTTTCCTTTACATATGTAAGCAACTGATAAACGCCCACGTTCAATGCCTTCGCTATTTTCTCCAGATTTTTCAAAGATATATTTCTCTCTGCGCGTTCAATAAAACCGATATAACTCGAATTGAATCCTGCTTTTTCAGCTAAAGCTTCTTGGGAAAGCCCTTTGGACTTCCGAATATCCCGAATGCGTGTACCGACTAAATCTAAAAGTTCAGACATGTTTACACCTCTCTATAGTAAGGATTTCACAAAATTCGATTCCAATCGCTCCAAAGTGCAATATATAGATGAACTAGACCCTTTCAATCTATATATTATTTATTGGAAGTCGCTTATTGGATTTTTGCAAAATCTTCTAGTTAGAAGTGTAGAGAAAGAGTTACTTCTAATTAATAACTGTTAATAAGTAAATTGAATTAAAAACTACTATATAGTAATATTTATTATAAAGCTTGTCCGATAGCTAGAAATTTGTACATTTTGATTGTTCTTTATTGGTCCTACAATGCCCTCACTGTTCATTAAATTAAAATTCAGGAGTTGACCCCCCCCCGTGAAAAATTACTCCTTAAGCAACCACCTACATAGTGATCCAGATTCCATACAGCCTAATCATAGCGACCCCAACATATTGAATTGCATGATGGATTTTCAAAAGCTGGCCCAATATCAGATCAAGCTTGCACAGATCATGCGCAATCATCATCAATTTCACAATTGCCTCATTCTTTGTGACCGGGCGATGTTTTCTATGGCTAAGGCCGTTTATGTTCACCGAAATCAAATCATTCTGTCCTCCATTAACCTATCTATTACCGATCTGCCAACTTTAATCCACACGGATGCTGAGCCGAGTTTGGATATGGTACTGTTTATGGGTACAGTGCATTACCTTATTTCCGCAGAGGATAGTGCACATAACAAGCCGATGAAGCTAGAGGAGGTCGATAGGCTGCTTTTTAGAACGGACCATACTTTAATACGTCTATCTCGTCGAATTGTAGCTGATCCTGCTGAGCGGTATCAATCTATTTTTAAAGAAAATCAGTCCATGAAGTAGTTAAATCATATGTTAATAACACCCAACCTCTTCTCACGAATGATATAATGGAAAAAAGGGAGATGTTGGCTGCGGCCTAAAGGCTCCAAAACAGAAAGGGTGTTATTTCAGATGCCTACATACAACAAGCTGGTACGGGACCGGATTCCGCACATCATTACGTCTCAGGGCAAGGAATGCCGCACGCGCATTTTAGACCCGGAGGAATATAAGCAAGAGCTGAGAACGAAGCTTCGTGAAGAGGCAACGGAGTATTTTGAAGCGGCAAAAGATAAGGACGCGCTGGAAGAGCTGGCGGATGTACTGGAAGTCATCCGGGCGCTGGCAGAAGTACATGGGGCGAATGCAGCAGAGCTGGACAAGCTGCGGGCAGACAAAGGCGAGGCACGGGGTGGCTTTCAGGAGCGGGTATTTTTAATTGATGTGGATGGGGCTTGATGTTCAACTTAGTATGGATAATGTGATGGTAATGAGCTGATCGCCGGGATACAACATGCCTCTGGGGCTGGCTGTCAACTTTAGGCGAAACGGATTGCCTAAAGCATCCACAACGGCGTGAATTTTAGTGGTCAGTCTGCCTTGGGAACATCTCATGGTCTGAAAATATTGCCCTCTTTTGCTCCAGCTCGATGCTGATGGACACAAACAATCGTCGCATCAATCATTACACTTTCGAAGTCAGGTTCAATCGAAATATGTTCTAAAACCCGATCCCAGATACCGGCAATTTGCTAGCGACGAAACCGGGTGTACACCGAGGACCAGGAAGGATAATAGTCTGGCATATCTCGCCATGGTGCCCCGGTACGGGCGACCCACAACATCGCGTTGAGCATCACCCGGTTGTCTGTTCCAGGTCGACCTCCTTGGTTTTTTCGTTCCGGTGGCAGCACGTCTTTGATCTTTTTCCACTGATCATCTTGAGGTTTCGTATCGTCTCTTCATACTTCTTAATTCACCACGATTTAACTTTGTTTTATAGTTTGAATATACGCCCTAAATACAACTAAATGATTCGTGTACTATTCCTAAATGAGGGATAAGATTCCTATTGAAAGACGATATCATATTTAGAAATCAAAACAAAGTTTTTACATATTGGTATGATTTATCCCATTAAACCACTCACAAAAAGCAAGTTCATAAAGAAATTAAAATTGAAAGATAAATTATGGAAGGAATATGCTATAAAATGTCGAAATGTAGTTCTTTAGATTTAGTTTATCCTTGATTTGGTAGGCGATATGGATTATTTTAGGTAGAATGATTACAGTGCATACTGTGGAGGAATTAATTTATGGATGCTAATATAAGCGAGTACTTTATTGATGTTCTAAAAAGATGCAAACAATCTTCAAAAGAAGCTGTAGAAAATCTGGATGAATTCAGTGAGTTTAAAAGATACATGCACGTTCAAAGGCCTGTAGAAGTAGAATTAGAAGCAATTATTAATGAAGCCTATTCTACCGAAAAGGCTCATTTAATTTTGGTTTGCGGTGGAGTAGGAGACGGGAAGTCACATATTCTTTCATACTTAAAAAATAAATATGATTTCTTAAATGATAAAAGTAGCTTTTATTTGCATAATGATGCTACAGAAAGTTTCTCACCTCGTAAGACGTCCATTGAAACGCTAGCGAACGTACTTAAACCGTTTTCTGATCAAGGCCTTCAAGAAGAAGGTTCTCAAAATATTATTTTAGCGATTAACTTAGGGGCTTTAAATAACTTCATTGATTCCGAAGAAGGAAAATCTTTCTCTCGTCTACGAGATTATGTACATCAAAAACGGATCCTAGAGACTGTGATCGAAGATACTCCTGCAGGTGATGATGATACATTTAAATTTGTGAATTTTAGCGATTATCACATTTATGAACTCACTGAAGCAAGGCCAAAATCAAGCTATATTAAGAATATTTTTCAAAAGATTACTCAGAAATCTTTTGATAATCCATTCTACCAAGCTTATTTAAGGGATTACGAGGATAACAAAGAACTTTCCTTGAAAAATCCAATTATACAAAATTACGAGTTGTTTCAGCATGAGGATATACAGGAAAAGATTATTGATCTATTAATACAAGCTATGGTAAAGGAAAAACTAATTATATCGACTCGGGCTTTACTTGATTTTGTATTTAATATTTTGGTCCCATCTTCTATGGAAAACATGAACTATTCGCAATTAAAGGAATATGTGCAAAATCAAAATTTTAAGTCATATATAGCTTGTTTGCTAGCATTCCAATTATTCGAAAAAGTTGATGCTTCATCTATACATCGCGCTATACATCAAATTAATCCAACACGAATAAGGACTGAAAAATTAGACCAATATCTTATTGAATTTAAGTCTAGAAAAGATGGAGCCTACCTTTTTGCACAATATATAGACATCAATAGAATGTCGTACTTTGCAAGATCTTTTATATCAAATTCACCATGGAGAAATACGGAAAGTAAAGATTATCAACAATATAAACAAATGATTATAAAGTTGTTCGTTTATTTGTATTATCTGATCCCTAAAGAGGAACATCATTCTTTTCAAGATAATATCTATAATCAGTTTATGAAAAATTTATATCACTGGAATAAACGGGAGTGGAGTAAGCTCTCTAAGTTATATCGAGAAGACGTTAGAGAGGCCATATATAAATGGAATGGTGAAAGCAATGGGGATCTTATTTATATTCAAGTAGGACAACCTCAAACGCAATATTATGCTTTGCAAAAATTAGAGGTAGAACCACACGTTAATCGATCGACTATTTTAATGGAAGAAGAGTTATCTAAATTTCTAACCGTAATGACACTACAGTTTAAAGCCAGAAATTCTGTTTACTCTGAAGAAGATTCGATTGTTTCAATTGATATAGATTTTTCTTTGTATTCCTTGTTAATTCGAATTAAAAACGGATATCGTCCAAATAAGAAAGATAAATTTCAATTTATTAAGTTTGTTGAGTTCATTGGTAGACTAAGTAGCGTGGGAAATCAGAAAGAGGAAATTGTGTTTGAGAGTAAGCAATTTGGAAAAATAACTCGGTATCGTTTGAAATTCGACTCAACGTTTGATCAATATTCGTTTATGGAGACGTGAATATAATGAATTATTATTTAAATTCAGAGTTGATTAGGGAAAAATTTAAGTTTACATCTTCTATTAGACACAACCCTAAAACGGAATTGGAATTTCTCCCTTATAATACAAAATTTAAAGAGGCACAATATAATTTCAGAGAAGTAGTTGGAGAATTCATCAGATTAGTTGGACAGAAAAAACTTCCTGAGGATGTGAACTCGGATGATTTGGTTGACAGGGTACTTAATACGATTGATTTTGAAAATATGAATCAGCGCAGTGTATTTAAGCAAACGATAAAGACATTATTTTTAGATGAAAACAATCAATTATATTTATTTCATCCTAAGACTTTGTACTATATAAATACTGTTGAAAATGAAAATAAAAAACTCGCAATATTTCTATACAATGTTTTATGGAACCAAGAAGAGCCATTGGCAGTGGAAAATATCCAAGAAAGTTCTTATGACCTCATGAGTGAACTGCTTTTTAAATCACTTCCTGAGCTAAGTGAAATAACGGAAAAACCTGAAAATTATGCAGTCATGTTACCTGAAATCTCCAAACTTTTTATTCAAGATTTCAAGTGGTTAGTTACAAAGAGTGATCTATTTACTTTACAGGTCGAAAAAATTATTTCTTATTATTATTTCTTCTATGTTAGTCAATTGTCACTAAGAAACGAGGCAATGTTTACTCCTTTTGAAAAAGAAATTAGGCCCATTTATTTTACTTTTGAAGGAGAAGAAAAACTATCCAAAACACGTGTCAGTTACGAATATGGTTGGAGAAATTTGGAGAAATCGATAAATCGTATTTTTTCACATATTAATTTTCTAAAAGTACTTAATCTCTCTAATGGAAAATCTGTTTATTCTTATCAAGATATCGCCTATAGAATTCGTAATATGTCTCAGGAAGAGCTTGAAATATTGGATCAACAGGTTTCTCAACTGATGGAAGAATACAAAAATAAGCTTTCAGGGGATACAAAATGGGAGCTTATGGGTACAGTAATGCGCCCATATGACATTCCGGTATTAAATAATATGTATTTGTTCTTTAGTATGATTGATCATCAATTTAATCAAACTAGTCGTTCTAAGCCTTATAATGAATATAAACAGTGGTTTGTACATTTCTGTCAAAAATCGTTTCTAAAATCAAGAGGAAGATCTGGAAAGATGCTTATTTTAGATACAGATTATCTTTTATTCTTTACTAAAATGATTATCCAAGATATGCCTAAAATAAGATTGAAAAAGTTATTTGAAGAATTCGAAACAAGAGGGATTATTTTTGATCGTGATACTCAAACAGCTATTATAGATTATTTTGAAAAGCTTAATTTGCTTGAGAAAAAAAGTGATAGTGGGGATGCAATATATGTCAAATCATTTTTATAATTATTTAGCTCAACAGATCCAAAAATTCTTTTCAAATATTAATGTTCAGCCAGGTGAAAAGTATCATATTCAATTTGAACGAACAGAACAAGTAGAGAATCTTGTAGAGCAAGTTGGTTTATTAAATCATGTAGAACCGTTTTTTATGCAAACAGAGGAAGAGTTATTTCAAACGATATGTTTAATGAATGATACAGTGAAAATTCTTATAGCTTCAAATATACATGAGATTACACCGGATTTTTTGACAACTCTTCGTAATAAAGTAGGCACACAAGAAGAACAATTTACTGATAAAGCAATGTTGCTTATTCATAATTCTAATTTAGATAGTTTGGTGCAAGGGATGACTTCATTTTCAAAAGAAGGAATGCCGTTTCACATTAGCTCTATTGAAAAAAATCTACAGGAATTGATGAAAGGTTCGAATCTATCCAAGGAAGAAAAATTAATATTACAATTCATAATGGAGTCAAATAAAGCTCAACAAGGCTTGCATGAACAAATTACTTTGTTTGATTATGAGAATATAATGAATGTCCTGAATAATGGAAAATTAGAATCGAATGATTATAAAGAATTTAGTTTGTTTTATGACTCGGAATTGTTTCATACACCAAGGTCGGATAAACAGATTAAAGAACGCTTGAAAGATAATCAAGCTTTGTTTAGCGATGTCGAAATGATTCACCAGTATGGGCCGATTGATGTTGGTCTAGAAAGACATTTTGATGAACAAGGTGTAAAAGCTCTTTCAGTTTCTGAATGGCAGGATACTGATTTTGGAACGGTTAGACGTTCTAATCAAAAGAAACTTGAGGGTAAAGGACTTGAGTATATTGAACCTAATAAGAAGTTATCTCTCGAAGGACTGACTTATTGGGAGAAAGCAGATGGTGAAAGTAAAAGTAAGCAAAGAAAACGAAATATTATTGTATTTAACCCTGATCTCAATAAAACAGTTACACTAGAATTCCCTTTTAATGATTTTATAAAAAACCAGTATATTAATAAAAATGAAATGAAGCACAAGTTTGACTCGGAAGCATCTGGGAAAAAGATTAAAGTTTGTTTACATCATGAACCCGGACAGACAAGCTTCTACGGATTAAGGTATAAAACAGAAGTATCTCAAACATATGATTTCAGAATTGCGATCGTTGAATCTACAGAAAAATTAATTCATTCTATTCAAACCACTTTTACAATTAATTTATCTAAATCTAAAGGTTCATGTATCCTAATAAACTCTGATGATGATCAGTGGATCCTAAATAAAGGTGCGTCGGAGGTATTAAAAGCAGAGCTTAGCAGTGAGATAGGAAATAATCAGTTTGATATGACAGAGTCTGATGAGCTAGTTATCCTTAAAAATGCAGATATGGCTAATGAAGAAGAATTACTTCAGTTTGAAATACGATTACCCTATACTAAAATTCCTTTTGCAGTAAGGGATGTAGTAGAACGTCCTGCTCCGATAAGTGGTTTCAGTGTGTGGAAATTAAAAAGGGAAAAACAAGCACATTTTGTGTACCACTTTGAGAATGAAAAGATGAAGATTATTCAAGGTACACGTGAGACGTATGCTCAGGGCGACTTTAAAAAGAATTTAGAACGGGAACTTAAACTGATTGAGTCTAACCACATGTATTTTTATGAAGAAGCTGGAGAGATTATACCTGAAGTTATTTCAGTGTCAGAGTATTTAAGAGACTCCTATTTTGATTTACTAAGATTTTTTAGAGCAAATGATTTGCTTCCTAGCTTGGCCTTTTTTAACAATGAATATACAGAATTATCCAGAAATTATGTTAACGCATTTTTAAAAGAGTTAAATGAATTGGAGAACGGGCAATCTTTGGATCATTCGAAAAGAGATCTGGCGCTGATTGGAACCATTAGAAAGGGTCTTAAGGATCCGGAGTGGCTTTTTACCCCTTTACATCCTTTAAATATTGCCTATCAATTACAATTAAACGATCTTATATGTTCAGAGGTAATAAATGATGAATTACTTCGTTCTTTAAGACCAACTAACTTATTACCTTACGTCTCATTTAATAATTCGAGATTATTCAAAGCTGTCGAGAACAGTGATTCTTTTGAATGGTTAACTTACATTGATCAGAGTTTGCCTAGATTTGAATCTTCAAAATTTTTTGTAAGTAAACTAGTGCAGGAGAAAATTGTAGAGTTTACAGAGCATTTTTCTTACCTATTTGAATTAGATTATAGGGCCCCTCTAAAAATTAACACGATCAATATGGGGGATTGTCAAGAGATTTTGCAGGGATTATTTGAATATTATAAACGACAGCTTAAAAATAAGATTGAGAAAATAGATTTATTACCTATTGAACTCCACATTTACGCCGAAAAAGGAATCAATAATGCATTTGAAGAAATGTCACAGTATTCAGATGCTGAGGAAATAGCGAAGATTTTTAATCTGAAGCTAGATTTGGAAGGTTACCATTCAGAAGAACTTCTTAATATTTTCCGAGACCAGGTTAAGTTTTATTCAAAAGACGTTCAATCCAATAAATACGAATATAGTCATGTGACTTTTTATCAAATGAGCAAAATTGAGCAGGTCGCGACGAGTAATGCGTCAGAAATGATTACAGGGGTTTCACTTTTTGGATTGGTTTCGGGTATTCCATCTGTATTTATAAATGATGATTACAAAACAGGATTTGGTACGAAGTATTACCGAAAATCAAAGACTCCGCTACTTTCAATTGCTCCAAAACTAAATTCATTGCTACGTGTTGCTCGTACGCTGGACAACTACCAAGAAGATATGAATATCGTCACCGCGATTTCGGCTGACCATAAACAGAAGCTGGATTTAGTGTATGATTCAGCACACTGGGTAACTTTTATTGAGCCAAAAGTGGATTTAAGTTTCTTTAAAAATGATGATGCTCAAAAAGACCTGTTAGTTATCCACTATAGTGATCAATATACTTCATCAAGTGGATTTGACGCGATAACAGTAACAAACCGTTCTAAACAATACGAGCGTCTTATTGAAGAGTTTTTAAAATCTCAAAACATTGAATGTACTAAAGAAGATTTACCTCCAATCATTAACTTTTTCAATGCTATAAACGGAAACTGGCTGCTACGATTACTAGCACAAAAAAATCAATTTCCAAGAGAGAAAATTAGTATTTTATCTGCAGTGAAGTTGGCCCTTGCCTCATTAGCACATCGAGATATTATTTGGATTCCGATTTCAATGGAAGAAGTACTTCGAATCTCGGGAGGTACGGGATTAAAGCAAGCTGAAGGATTGTTTTCGACTAAAAATTTAGGAAAATTCGGTTCTTATAGCGATGATCTTTTATTAGTTGGTATAGAAGATCAAAAAGGTAAACTTTTTGTGCATTTGTATCCGGTCGAAGTGAAAATAGGGAATAACTCCTCTGCTGTATATGATAAAGCAATTAATCAAGTAAAAGAAACAAAAGGACTATTAGTAGAATTTTTAAACGATGAAAAATCTTTTAAAGCGAAATTGTATCGTAATTTCTTTATCCAATTGGCAATTTCAAGTGCTGAAAAAATGAAACTTTATAGTATTTGGCCTGAACAGTATTGGCAAAATATAACCAGTAGCTATCTGAGAGAGAAACTTTCAAATGATGATTATCAAATCTGTAATACACTGCAAGAGTATATCGGGCATGGTGCAGTAATTTCATTTAAGAAAGATGTTGTTTTTACTGATATAAAGAAGACCGAAGATGTATTAATATTTAATTATCCCGAACAAAGTGGGTATGACTTCCTTGTGAAAAGTATCGAGGAAATTAAAGATCATATACAAAGTGATTACGGTGATATTCCCAAGGATCAATTACTTTCTAATCTATATGATTCTAAAAGTGACTACGTAAAAACCAATGACACCGAGGATAATTCGATTCGATTAATAGCTGAAGACAATGATGAATATCGAGTATCTAGCTATCATGAAGTGGCATCAACTGCCTTAGAGTCAAAAGATGTAGACGTTAATAAACCATTTTCTACAAAACCATTGGAGGTTTTGTTTGGTCATAATGCACAGAGTGGACAAGAAATAAAATGGTATCCGACTACTACAGATAAAGTCATGCATACGAATACAGGAATTATTGGCACAATGGGGACAGGAAAGACTCAATTTACAAAGTCATTAGTTACTCAACTTTACCGGAATAGTAAAGATAATATTTATAGTACACCGATTGGCATTTTAATATTTGACTATAAAGGTGACTATATTAAACCAGAGTTTGTTGAGGTAACGCAAGCAAAGGTTTATGATTTATATCATTTGCCATATAATCCATTATCATTATATATTACAGAACCAGCTAGGCCCTTGTTACCTATGCATACAAGCAATTCTCTGACGGATACCATCAGTAGAGCTTTCAACTTAGGACCTGTGCAATCTATTACTCTAAAGGATTTAATTATGGATGCATATGCTCAAAAAGGGATTCTTAAAGGGGATTGTACAACCTGGAATAACTCAGCTCCAACCTTTAAAGATATCTACGATTTATACTCCCAAAGAGAAGGAGTAAAGATCGATAGCCTCTATGCTGCATTAAAGGAATTATATGATACCGAAGTATTTGAGCCTGCTGCTGATCAAACAATTCCTTTATTTGATATGGTTGAAGGGATTACTGTAATTAACTTGTCTGGCTTTAACGAAAGTATTCAAAATTTAGTAGTGTCTATAACTTTAGATGTGTTCTATAACCAAATGCAAATGCAAGGTCATAGTGCGATTAAGGGGAGCTATCGTGAAATTACAAAAATGATTTTGGTTGATGAAGCAGATAACTTCTTGAGTAAAAACTTCACTTCAATTAAAAAAATCCTTAAAGAAGGCCGAGAATATGGTGTAGGTACTATTCTATCTACGCAATTCCTTAGTCACTTTTCGACTTCTGATAACGATTATGCAAATTATATCTTGACTTGGATAGTTCATAGCGTTTCTGAAATGTCTTCTAAAGAGATCAGGATGGTATTTAGTACGCAAAATAAAGCAGAGGAAGAAAATATCATGAATAGAATCAAATCATTGCAGAAGCATTATAGTATTGTAAAAATAGGTTCAGATCAACCCATATGGATGAGGGATCGGGCATTTTGGGAGTTGGAAAAAGAATAAGATTCAAATGAATTTTACAATACTTTTCTTAAAGCCTTTTTCAAACGATACAGATGACAAATAAAATATTGGAGAAAGCGGCACTTCTAAATTAAAGAATTGTCGCTTTAATACAGACTATTAACAAGGGGGAAGAACGCATGAACTCAAAGATAAATGTTATTCCTTATAAATGGAATGAACAATCTTGCTATATAGGAATTATAAATTATAAAGATCTACCTAATTTAGTGGATATACGTTCCGATATATCTATGAATAGAAAAATTGATGATAAGAGAGTCGAGGGGATAAAACAATATATTCTTAATGATATTTCGGGTACATTTTTTCCTCCAGCTATTCTCAATAGCAGAGCTACTCTATCATTTGAAAAAACAGGATTTTTGAGTGTTAGAAACGGGAATTTCACAGTTATCGATGGTCAACATCGAATAAAAGCGATAATAACTTTGTTAGATGAAATAAAGGGCCCTTTAAGTGATGAACTGAAATTAATGGAGCTACCCATAGTCATAATTGAAAACCTTGAAAATTACCAACATAGAGATTTATTTTATATGATTAATGAAACACCAAAAAATGTGGAAAGTAATGTCTCTGAGCGATTTGCGCCTAAATTAGAGAATTTGTTAGGGCTAGATTTTTTCTCTAAGCATAAGCATTTAATAGATAGCATCGAATGGCATGAAAAACAGTCTAAAGAAAAGATAGTATATCTACATATGACTGATTGCATTCGTGAATTAACTCGGATACTATATCCAAATTTAAGAGACTGGTATGATTGCGAAAGAGATTTACTTTATAAAGAATCTACCTATACAGACATCATTACCCATTACTGGAATAAATATTTCGAGATACTTAGTCAGTTGAAATCAAAGGCATTTTTTAGAAAAAAAATAACAATCAGAGCTATAATTGAGGATGTTTATAATAAAATAGATTATATATTCAATGTACAGGCATTTAACCCGAGAACTTTAGAAGAAAGTATTCGTAAAATTAAGCAGCTTATAGATGAATCAATGGAAACTTTGCTTTGTGACCCATTAATTGAATACCATGGTTCAGAAAGTGTAAGAAAAGATGTTTTTTCATCAATTAGACACTTTTTAACGATTAATAACAAATTAATTAAATACAAGGACTATATAAATAAAAATTCTAAGATTAAATCTATAATTGTTAAGGTATTAGAACCTTATTATGTAGATAACATACTTTTATTAGATAGTTCTGATTATCTTCTATTAGATAGTACTTTGCAGGACATTTTTAATAATACTGAACATATAAATGAAATAGAGGCTGAGGCAATTAAGTCATTAATGATAAATAAACAAACAACCGTGAATGAGATTTTTGAATCTTCTGTTAAGGGGTGAGAAAAAGATGAATAAAATATTTCCAAAAGAATATCCTAAGTATCAAACAAGTCTATTCGTAGTATGTAAATCAAATCATAGTGAAATGACATTGAAAGATATATGTAATTCAGAAAGATACTCGAATAACATTAAAGTTTATATAAATACTCGTTTTGAAAATATCATATTTGTGACCTTTTTTCCACATCAAGACAAAATAAAATTTTTTGAGAAGGTGAAAAAAGAATTTATAGAAAGTTTAAGTAACGTTTGTTCCTATATATCTATAGCTTATGACAATCAAACTATTATATATATGAAAGAAATATCTGAGAGTGTTTATATTCTGGAAAGAGAATTTCGTACACTTATAGAAATTATATTTTTGAAAGAAATGGGTATTAATTGGTATTCCCATTACTTTCAAAATTCAGAAAATGAGAAAGATCGGGTGAGAAAAAGAGACAAAATTCTTCATTACCTCAATAATCCGTTAGATAGTCTAGACTTTGTTCATCTAAAGAATTTTGTTGAAGAACGTATTAAATTTTCTAAAAATGTAATGTCGGATAAGTTAGATACTATTAAGGATGAGCTTGCTTCTTTCGCTTCATCTAATGACAATACTCAACAATTGTACGAAAAAATATTAGATAATTTAGAAGAAGTGAAGAAATTATCCGGTCTCAAAAAAACACTTGAAGTTTCAAATCTTTATCAGCACATAACCTCCGAACTAGCTGATGAGTGGAAAAATCTTTATGATTATAGAAACCCTTGGGCACATAATCACTGCTTATTGACGAGGAGTGAATTAGAAAAATATAGAGAGCTTGCATCCTCAGTTTTGAAAAAAATTAGGACTGAAATAACTTTACTTAGTCTATTAGAGGATGGGGCTGAATTTAAAATACAAAGCGATATCATAACTTTGAATTTAACGAATTTTTCTAGATTAGGAACCCCTTTTTGTAGACTGAAACTACAAATTAAGAGCAGCGCAAGTCAGCAACATATTCTAGAAATAATTGAGGCTACTTATGTTGAGGTAGTTACAGTATTAGATGTTTTGAAGAAATATGCAGACTATAATGACTCCGAGATTAGTTTGGAAAATCTTAAGTTGAATCCATTCTTCATTGATAATCTTAAGTCTTTTGGTGAAAATCTTTTTAAGTCTGGTGAGTTACAGGAAAAAAATCACATTGAATTTAGATTCCTTGGAACAATTCTTTTTGAAAGAGAATTCTGAATATCAGCTTAAAAAGATAGAAGGTACAAAATCCTTTATGAAAGAAGATGTAGATATTTTGTTAAACGAAATATTTCCTCGCACAGAGAGAAATTAAGTTTAATAAAACTTTGAATTTTTTAATTGGGCTAATTTCCTAAAAAACACATAGTATGTTTTTTTACACTATGTGTTTTTTTATTGATTTCTATCTAATCTGTTTAAAAAGGTTCAGGTCTTTTTCACTAACATCAGAACTCAAAGTTACTCGGATAGTCTGACGGACTTCCTCAAGCGACTTACCAGCAGCGCTCAATACATGACTTGGTTTACTAGAACTGCAAGCGGAGCCAGAGGAAAGGGCTACAAAAGAGGAGAGCTTTTTTAAAAGTAATTCATTATTAATGCCAATAAATTGCAAACTAATCAAGCCGGGAATTTTATTTTTTTCGTCGCTATTAAATTTAACTTTGTCTCTTAAATTCGTTTTAAAGATGTCTATTAAGTACTTTTCTAAATCGTTTAACCTTTTTACATTTTTATTGAGGTTTTTATGAGCTAGCTCAGCAGCTTTTCCTAACCCTACAATATTATGCACAGCTAGCGTGCCACTCCGATAATTGTTTTCTTGTCCTCCCCCGTGGAGGAGAGGAGTGAGACGCGTATAGATCTCTTTGGATTGCTTTCGTATTATTGCTGCTCCGACGCCCTTTGGCCCTCCGATCTTATGGCCAGATAGAGATAAGAATCGAACACCTTCAAGTTTGTTTAAAGCAATTGGGACTTTACCTACGACTTGGGTAGCGTCTGTGTGAAAAAAGAGACCGTTTTCTTCGAATACTAACGATAAATCCTCAATTGGATTTAATGAACCTATTTCATTATTACCCCACATAATTGAAGTAAGCATAGGACTGTCATGTACAACTGCCTCTTTTACTTTTTGAATATCCACTCTAGCAAATTGATCTACGTCCAAATAATTAATCTGGAAATCATGCTCCTCTAAAAAATTCAATGTCTCAATAACTGATGGATGTTCTGCTTTTGAAGTAAGCATATTTTTGTTAGCATTGTTTTGTCTCCCGTAATAGTCGGCAATCCCCTTGATGATCATATTGTTACTTTCGGTAGCACCACTGGTGAAAACAACTTCATCAGCATCACATCCAAGAAGTTCGGCAACTTGTTCACGTGCTTTGGAGACTGCTTTTTTTGCATTTTCGGCTAATAAGTAGAATTTGCTAGAGGGATTACCGTATTCTTCTTGTAAATAAGGTAGCATAGTATCCAGAACTTCAGGATGGATTTTTGTCGTTGCACTATTGTCTAAATAAAGCATAATATCACAACTTTCAATTTATAGTAGCAAAGCACGAATAAACTTTTCGTAATTTCCAGTACTTTTATACTCGGCAGCAAGTGCTCTAATTCCGCGTTCTAGGTGAGCATTAAAGTAACCTGGAAAGAACTCTTCGTCTGAGAGTTCTTTCCCCGATGCTTGGGTAATCATTGCACGGAAAATATAATCGTATTCCCCAGTTACTGTACTGCGGTTAAGAGAAAGCCCATCAGTAAAGTCTTTTGTGAGAGGTGTAAGCTCAGCAGAAGAATCTCCAATCTTTAAAGAGAGAGCTACCGCGTAACGAATTAATATATTTGGCGTAATGCTTGTAGAAGCTTGGAGTTGTAAAAGTACGTCTTTTGCATATTTGGATGTTTTTAAAGTGAAATTCATTAGAGGGCGTTCTCCCTTGTGATATTAAAGTATCGGCCTTGAACGATTTCTGCTGCTTCTAAAGCTTCATTAAATTCTAATGTGTAACAGATTGAAGTAATATCTTTAATTAGTTCAAATTGCTCGGAGGCAATTTCAGAATCTGTGGTAAACATCAATACTTGCTTGCCGCATTTAGGTACAAAATGTTGAATTAATGCTCTTTTGTGGTCTTGATCAAGACGACCAAAAAGAGTATCAAATACAAAAGGAAGTTTCCAACCTGAAACTTTAAACATTGCCCAAATTACGCTAAGCATAAGCATTTCCTTTTCCCCAGCAGATAAGCGTTCCTTGTTAATTTCTTGTTTCTCCTTATTGTAAAGATGCAATTCGAATGAAGAGTGATCTATATGCATCCGTTCAATATAAGATTTTTTTCTAAAGAGAATGTTAATCATTTTTGTAGCTTCTTTTGCTACATCATCTAGTTTTTTACGCCATTGCCTTTCTCTAAATCGTTGGCTCACATTTAATAGTTTTTCAGTCATAACAAAGGAGTTCTCAGCTTTATGAAAGTCTCTAATTTTTTCTGTTATCTTGTTAGAAGCGGTTATTTTTATTCGAATGTTTTCTTTTAAAGTGTCTACTTCACTGGAAGCTAGCTCAATTGTAAGCTTTAGTTGCTCAATTCTTTTAGTCTTATTTTCTATACTTTCAAGTAGATCTTTAAATTCACTAGCCTGATCATTTCTTCCAACAGCTTTTCTAAAATTCTGTGCTTCTTCTAGTAGCTTTGTATTTGTATCAAATAATTGGATAAAACTAGAAGCATCTAAAGTTTGAATCTGTCTATACAAGCTATGAATCTCGCTTTGCTGTTCAAAGGAGGCCCGGTGGAGTAATTGAATATTTTCAGGCCGAATTAAATTAAGAATACCCTCATATAGCTGATCCATATCTAACATTGCAGATGACGTATTTGTCTGTAGATTGGTTAGCAATTCATTAAGTTTATTTTTTTCTAAGGTTGATGCAACAAACTCATAAGACTCATGCTCTTTCTCTAGGGAAAGTTGTCGATCAACTTCTTTTAATTGTGTACGAGCAATATAAAAAGGCAGTAATGTATTTGCAAAGGTACGAATTTTATCGGTGTTGGCTTTTCTAGTATTTTCAATATAATTGATTTTTGTGACCAGTTCTTGCCGTCTTTCTTGAACTAAACCACCATGAATTTCAAACTCTTTTTTATCTTTTTTAATCAGATCAATTAAATTTATAATTTCTCCTTCACTAGATGAAACCAATTCCTCAGTTTTTCCTAGCTTTTGTTCTAGTTCACTGATTTCAGATCCCAATTTATTCTGCTCATCAATTTCTTTTGTTGCTTCCAGATTTTTTTGAGCATATTGTAATCGGTAAGTTTGTAAATCTTTCTCTAGGTTCATAAAGAGATCCAAGTTAAAAAGGATCTTTCCTGACTCGCTTAAATATTCAGGAATCTTTTCCTCAGAAACAATTCTGGAGATTTCTTCACCGTCAAAAAGGCACAATTCAAATAATCGAGGCGGCATTTCTTCGCGCAGTCGGTTTTGGAAATCTGAAATTTCTTGTGCATTTAAGTGTTTTCCGTTTTTTTGGATTGAAAAGTATTCTTTAATTTTTTTATTTTTAAATCTCCAACTACGAATTAAGGAGTAATGATTGACCTCGAGATCTTCCGTAGAAATATAGTCAAGTAAAATCTGAAAATCATTCTCACCTATTTGTAGAGCCTTGCGATTCAATAATGAGCGTATTTTGCGAAAATAAGGTTCATTATCGGTTATAAATCCGTAAGCCATCGAACCAAATAGTACAATTCGTAGAGACTCCAAAATAGTAGTCTTGCCAGCGCCATTCTTACCGCCTAGCAGGATAACATTATTGGTAGAGGTTGTTCTAAAATCAAACTTATTTAGGTTTCCATAATAAGCGCCTATATTACGAAGCACCAATTTATTAATTTGCATTGAATATTATCCACCTTCTATAGATGTAAGAAATCCTGTTTAAGGGTTTTATCGAATGATTGAAATAGACCTCTTCTTACTTTAACGCCTGAATAATCTTTTTCAACAGAGATTAATTGCTTGAGCAGGCTGAGGTTAACTCCTTCTTCTTGGCATAATGTCTCAAGGTCAGTCAACTGGTCTTCCTTGAAAACTGGGCGATCATCATGTTGCCAATCAAAATCTTCACCAGTTTCATCCTTTACGATTTGAGGTAATCGATCTTCCCATTGCAAGTCATCATGCCAATACTTACGAATAGCTTTAAGTTCTTCAATGGTGATCAGCTCAATATTGGGGTCATGAAGCTTGCGTACGGTCTTCTGTGTGCGAAGCAGCCTTCTTAAGATTTCCTCTCGAGCGTTAAGAGTGAAGGGGCCAACACCAAATCGTTTATAGCTTTCATCATCATCTATTACAATAACATCGAGATCTTCAACTGTAGCTAAATTAATATTGTTATTTTCAATATATTGTTTTATTTCAGATTTATAGATCTTAGGGTGACTTTCAATATCAGAAATTCCGTCTAAATTTGAAGTTAAGTATACTTCACCATTCATCCGATGCTTTTGTCTCTGTGTACGATCTTCTCTAATTTCTACCAAAAAATTTCTGAATTCGTAAAGTGGACGAAGCCAATCGACGCCACTATTAATAAACCCACTTAAAGCCTTATCTTCATTAACAACAGTACAAGTCCAGCAGCCAAATCGGCTATTCCCGCAAGAACCAGCGCTTTCTTTGACTTGTTTATCTACTACAAGAGGACATTCACTGCTCGAATCTTGATACAATTGAAGCAACTCATTATTATCATCTCCCCAAGGGGACTCATACTGCAACAAAAATTCCCATACATCATCGAGACTGAAAGCGCGGATCGGCGCAAATACAAAAGCATTACGTAAAGTAGAATGTCGCATTAATTTCTTACCTTCAATGGTATGTGATTGCATAACAGCTGCGCGAGTTGAACTTTCAGAATCCCTTACACCGAGAAGCATGATGACTTCACCAAATTGATCTACTTTATCTAGAATAAACCGATTTGCTGGATCAATCTTTAGACGATCTGTACACCATCTGAACTTTTGGCGCGGAGTTGGATATCCTTTTCCAATAATAGAGGACCAGAAAGTTTGTTCTACTTTAGGACGAACCTTTTGGGTTTCAATAGGCAATCCTAATTCCAAAGCTTTGCTTTGGATTCGTCCTAACGTTCTAGTAATTTTATTGATAATAAGTGGGGTTTCCACTTGGGTGTCTGAAGAGATTACGTACACTTTTTTACTCAAAGAGGAAGTATCAAGCTCACTCAATGCTTGAAATACTAGTTGTACAACAGCAGTAGAATCTTTACCTCCACTAAATCCAACTACCCAAGGCCGTTCATCAGCTAAATAAACTTCTTTAACGAGTTCCTTAGCTTCTATAAATTTACTTCCTGTATTGAATATATTAAGTTCCAAGAGGAGAAACCTCCTTTATTTTATTTTCAATTTTTTGTTCTTGTTCTGTTAATGGGAGTCCAATCTTCAATTTAATAAGATTCGCTGTTAATTGAATGGTTTCATTTGTTTTGTTGATGCGTCCGGTTTGTCCATAAGCGCGACCTAGCCAATCCTTTTTATTGTCACGATTCCAGTCAACATGTTTAAGCTTTTTAATAAATCCTTGCCATTCGTCTGTATGATGGAAGTAAAGATAATGTCCGACAATACCCACTGCTTCTAAAAAAACACCGTGAGCAATAACTGAGTTGGATCTCAGATCTCTAGGGGTTACCTTCTTATTTAATACATCTTCCCATTCTGTAATAGACTCGCAGAGAACAAGCCAGAAATGATTCACAAATTCTTTTTCTTGTTCTGAGATCATCTGGCCCTTACCTTTGCCTAAGAGGCGGCAGTTTGTATTAAAGATATGATTTAAGGCGAATAATTTAGGCGAATTTTTAGACAAAGATACTCTTTCACGGTCAGTATAACGTTCAAGTAAAGGGATGTCAGCAATGAGACTTTTAGTAATAAGTGATAGCTGATCACGATGATCATATAAAATTCCGATGGATGAAGTTGTGTTGACTGCATGCCGATTTAAATCCGAAAACATTTGCTGAGAGCGAATGAGACCTAAATCTTGGAAGAAAACAACGGAAATTGTCTCGTCACCCAGCTCAGGTGCGATTTTCAACGCATCCTCAATTGCTGCCCGTCGATGTTGTCCGTCATTAATTAAGAACTTAGAATCGAGTGATATAGTAAGATATCCAATATCTTTAAATTCGTTGGAATTTTCCTGGAAAATCATCTCGCCATCAACGGAGGCAGTTAAGGAAGAGAATATGTAGTCTGTAGGATTTTCAAGAATATAATTAGTTATATCTGGAATTCTTGATTTATTCATAAGACGTTGAGCGCGATGCTCGGCTGGGATTTCTTCCTCATCAAATAAAAAAATCTTAGGAATTAATCGTAAAGGACACATTACTGTGTAAAATTCTCTCCCAGCTTGAAAACCTCTAAGGGCAGGGAAACTATAACTAAAGTTCATTAGCATTCTCCTTGGTTACGTACGTAATATTTGACGATGTAAATTTAATTTTACTTTAATACGAACGAATGTTCAATATCTTCTGACTAAGAATTTTGTGTTTTTATAATAAAGCCCATTTGGCTTGACATTCTGTCAAATACAGAAGTTTAATAATAATCCCCCCCCCCCCGCACAAAGGTTAAAATTTTATAAAAAAAGTTCAAAACCAGCAAAGACCTTTCCCGGCTTGGAATGATACCATGTGGTTGCACATAAAAAAAGGAGAGGCGTTCATCGCCACTCTATTGTAAGCGCTATCTAATTTCTACTCTAATCAGTGCTAAATGACCCGCATCACATGAGGAAAGGGGAGCTTCATATGAAAAAAGGAGCTGTTGTCGTCTGGCTTCTGGTTTTGGCCTTGATGCTTTCAGCCTGTAATTTGGCGGAGAGTGGAACAGGCAGCAAGGAAAAAGGCTATGTGGGCATTTCCATGCCGACCAAATCGTCCGAGCGTTGGGTAGGAGACGGGGAGAATATGGTCCGGCTGTTTCAGGAGCAAGGCTATAAAACGGATTTACAGTATGCCGAGGACGTGGTGGAAAACCAGATTGCCCAAATTGAAAATATGATTACCAAGGGCGTGAATGTCATGGTGGTTGCTTCCGTGGATGGGAACACACTGACGGATGTGATCCAGAAGGCACATGACCGGGGGATTCAGGTCATTTCCTATGACCGACTGATTCGGAACACGCCGTATCTGACGTATTATGCGACCTTCGACAATTTTCAGGTGGGCGTGCTACAGGCGTCCTATATTGAGAAGAAGCTGGGACTCAAGGAAGGCAAAGGCCCCTTCAATGTAGAGCTGTTCGGCGGTTCGCCGGATGACAACAACGCGTATTTCTTCTTTAACGGCGCGATGTCCGTCCTCAAGCCATACATCGATTCCGGAAAACTCGTTGTGCGCAGCAAGCAAATGACGATGGCGCAGATCGCTACGCTGCGGTGGGATGGAGCTTTGGCCCAGTCGCGAATGGATAATCTGCTGAGCGCCTACTATTCGGGGGAGAATCTGGACGCGGTGTTATCCCCGTATGATGGGATTAGCATCGGTATTATTTCATCCCTTAAAGGGGTTGGCTACGGATCAGCGAACAAGCCGTTGCCGATCATTACGGGGCAGGATGCGGAGTTGGCTTCGATCAAGTCGATTGTGGCCGGGGAGCAGACGCAAACCGTGTTCAAGGATACCCGCAAGCTGGCTGAGCAAACGGTAGTGATGGCCAACAGCATTTTACAGGGCAAGCAAGCGGAAGTGAATGATGCCAAATCATATAACAACGGAATAAAGGTAGTTCCTGCTTATTTGCTTGATCCGATCTCGGTAGATCGGACGAATGTCGAGAAGGATATTGTTGGCAGCCATTATTACACCAAGGAGCAAATCGGACTGAAATAAGAGCAGGCTATTCAAACCGAAAGGAGTGTATCCCATGACTGGAATCATTTTGGAAATGAAGGGAATTACCAAGACCTTTCCCGGCGTGAAGGCGTTGGAAAATGTAAACCTCAAGGTCAAGGAAGGCGAGATCCATTCCCTGTGTGGTGAGAACGGTGCGGGCAAATCGACGCTGATGAAGGTACTGAGTGGTGTATATCCGCATGGAACCTACGAAGGGGATATTGTTTTCCAGGGTAAAACTTGCGAGTTCAAGGACATCAAGCAGAGCGAGGAATTAGGGATCGTCATTATCCATCAGGAGCTGGCGCTGATCCCGTATCTCTCGATTGCGGAAAATATTTATCTGGGCAACGAACGCGCCAGCGGCGGCGTGATTGATTGGAAAGAGACTTTTGTCGGCACCCGCGAGCTGCTGTCCAAGGTGGGTCTGAGCGAAAATCCCAATACCTTAGTTACGAACATCGGGGTCGGGAAGCAGCAACTGGTTGAAATTGCGAAAGCGCTCTCTAAAAAGGTAAAGCTGCTCATTCTCGATGAGCCGACAGCGGCGTTGAATGAGGACGACAGCGAAAACCTGCTTAATCTGATGCTGGAATTTAAAAGACAGGGCATTTCCTGCATTCTGATCTCCCACAAGCTGAATGAGGTCGCCAAGGTATCCGATTCAATCACGATTTTGCGGGACGGGAAGACGATTGAGACGCTGGATATGAAAAAAGATCAGGTCACAGAGGACCGGATTATTAGCGGGATGGTTGGACGTGATCTGACCAGCCGTTACCCGGAGCGCCATGCGGAGATTGGCAAAGTTATTTTGGAAGTGAAGGATTGGACGGTGTATCACGAGCATCATGCGGAGCGCAAGGTGCTGGATCAGGTGAATCTCAACATTCGGCGTGGTGAAATTGTCGGTATTGCCGGACTGATGGGAGCGGGACGGACGGAGCTGGCGATGAGTATTTTCGGCAAATCGTATGGACGCAATATTTCCGGTCAACTGATCAAGGAAGGCAAGCCGATCCAGAACAACACGGTAACAGACGCGATCAACAACGGTTTTGCCTATGTGACCGAGGATCGCAAGGAGTATGGCCTTATTCTAATGGACGATATCAAGCGCAATATTTCGCTGACCGGCCTGAACAAGCTGACGAAGGGCGTTGTCGTCAATGAGCAGGAGGAAGTGATCATTGCCGAGGATATGAAGAAGAGCATGAACATCAAAGCGCCGAGCATTTTACAGAAAATGGGCAATCTGAGCGGCGGTAATCAGCAGAAGGTGGTACTGAGCAAATGGATTTTTGCCGGGCCGGATATTCTGATTCTGGATGAGCCGACGCGCGGCATTGATGTGGGTGCCAAATATGAAATTTATACGATTATTCATCGACTTGCCGCCGAAGGCAAGGGTGTGCTGGTTATTTCGTCCGAGCTGCCAGAGGTACTGGGCTTGTGTGACCGAATTTACGTCATGAACGCTGGGCGGATTACGGGAGAGGTTAGCCGTGAGGACGCGTCGCAGGAAACATTGATGAGATATATGACCAAGTCGGGAGGCGTGAAGCATGGAAACCATAACTAAATTATTTAAAAATAACATCCGCCAATATGGCATGATGATTGCGCTGGTCGTCATAATGATCTTGTTCGAGGTGCTGACGGGTGGCCTGCTGTTGAAGCCGATTAATATTACAAATCTGATTCTGCAAAACAGCTACATTCTCGTGCTCGCCATCGGGATGGTGCTGGTCATCATCACGGGGCATATTGATTTGTCTGTCGGCTCGATCGCCGCTTTTGTCGGAGCAGTGGCCGCCATCATGATGGTGGATTGGCAGCTTCCGGCGTGGATCGCCGTCATTGCATCTTTGGTAGTCGGGGCGCTGATCGGCGCGTGGCAAGGGTTCTGGGTCGCCTATGTGCGGATTCCGGCGTTTATCGTGACGTTGGCGGGGATGCTGCTCTTTCGCGGCTTGACCATGATCGTACTGGAAGGCCAATCCATCTCTCCTTTTCCGGGTGGCTTTCAGAAAATCAGTTCAGGCTTCCTGCCTGATTTTGCTTCCTCGGGTTATAACCTGGTATCCGTCATTGTCGGCATCGCGCTCACGGTATGGTTTATCGTCAACGAGCTTCGCGAACGCCGTTCCCAGCTTAAATACGGCTTTGAGGTTCCGTCACAGACTCTGTTTGTACTCAAGCTGATTGTGGTCGCTGCTGTCATCAACCTGTTCACCTTTATGCTCGCAAGCTATGCGGGGATTCCGAACATTCTCGTATTGCTGTTCATTCTGATCGTTGTATACTCCTTCGTCATGAACCGCACGATTATGGGCCGACATGTGTATGCGCTGGGTGGAAATGAAAAGGCGGCGGGTCTGTCCGGTGTCAAAACGAAAAAAGTAACGTTCTGGGTATTCGTCAACATGGGCGTGCTGGCCGCCATTTCCGGTCTGATCTTCGCTGCACGTCTGAACGCGGCTACACCAAGAGCAGGTACGAACTTTGAGCTGGATGCTATCGCTGCTTGCTTTATCGGTGGGGCTTCGGCATCCGGCGGGATCGGGACGGTTTTCGGAGCGATTATCGGTGGTTTGGTCATGGGCGTACTGAATAACGGCATGTCCCTGATCGGTCTGGGCATTGACTGGCAGCAAGGCATCAAGGGCTTGGTGCTGCTGCTGGCGGTAGCCTTCGATATTTACAACAAAAACAAAAGATCAGCCTAAGCTTCATATTCCAGGATTGTACAGAAAGAACCTCCAGTCCCACTTGAAATGTGGATGCTGGAGGTTCCTTGTTGGTTCGTTTTTGACGCTAGCGGAGCTTATTTATCAGATAAGCTTTCTCCATCTACCGGAATATGCACACGCTCACTCAGTCCTTCGTTGCATATATGTTCGGATAGCTCAGTTCGGGTGAGCAGACAATGATTGATCGCCTCCATATGGACAGCCACTACTTGTGTATAAGGGGCGTGTTGCGCAACCGTCGTCACATCCTGCGCTGTCATCGTAATTGGATCACCCACTGTGAACCGCGCTCCTCCGGCATTCACAATCGTCCACTCCGGATGGTACTTGTCGAGAGCTTCTGCCACTTCACTGCACCAGATTGTGTCCCCTGCCAAATAGACAGCAGGCTCGCCCGGAGCCTGGAATACAAAGCCCGATACGGGGCCCATCTGTTCGCCGATTTCCCCAGTACCATGATGCCCGGTTGTGCGGATGATCTCAATTTCTCCCACAGAACCAACCACCCAAACTGGAGTTACCTGCGTAAAACCGTCAGCGGCGATCTGATCTTCATTTCCGGGCTGGCAGAGGACAGGGAGCTGTTTGTCCAGCCATTGCGCTGCTGCCGGGTCCCAGTGATCCGGGTGCAAATGCGTAACGATAACAACGTCAGGCTGTCCAAGCGTTTCCCATTGCGGCGGCAAGGGAACCAGCGGATTACGGTGGTCATTTTCCGTATTCGGGATAGGCGGATTTACGCCAGGCTCGCTCAGCATCGGGTCAATCAGAAATTTTACTCCGGCGTACTCCAGCCATAGGGTTGCATTGCGGATCAGTGTGATTTTCATATTTGGAAGCTCCTTTTAGTTGGACAGATTAATTTTTAGCCGAATATGTTCGGCAGTTGTTTGTTTCTGTTACAATCATATCTGATGCAAGAAGCTACAGGCTATGGCCTGCTGAAAGGAAAACAAGAATTCTCGTTTCATCATGAAAGGAAAAATGGCTATGGAACTATTCGTACCCGATGACACTGATCTGCGCATTCTTCATCATCTGATTGAGGACAGCTCTTTATCGCACAAGGAGATTGGTCTGCTTGTTCATCTTACGGGCCAAGCGGTAGGAGCGCGTGTTCGAAAAATGCAGGATGCGGGCATCATCGAAGGCTATACGCTACGCTGGAACCCTGAAAAAATGGGGCAGACCATTCATGCCTTTATTACGGTGTTTTTGAATTCGGGAACCGTTCATAGTGCTTTCCAGGCATTCGCACGGAAGCATCCCTCTATTGTTGAGATTCATCGGGTTAGTGGGGAGGGCTGTTACTGGATGCGCTTGCGCATGTCGTCACAGGAAGAGCTAAATACCATGCTTGATGAACTGACGCAGTACGGCAATTACAAGCTAAGCTTTTCGTTAGGAGAAATAAAATGATAAAAGCTCCCGGTGCTAGTACCGGGAGCTTTTTTGTTAGAAAGGAGGCATAGGAGTTAGCTATGCAGGCTCATTTTTAAAATATGCTGCAAGCCGTGCGATCCCATCTTGGTGTCGCCCTCGTCTTTAAAGCCGCATTTGAGATACAGACTTTGAGCAGGCAGATTACGGGCGTTGACACCCAGCACGACTTCACGAATATGTGGGAAATACTCGGAGATATATGGGGGCAGTAGAAGCAGCCCTTTTTTGGCGTATCCTTGTCCCTGATCTGAGTAATGAATAGAGAAGGCACGCAGCAACAGAGCTTCGGAAGTATTCGTATAGTCCGCTAACTCATCTCCATCGTACAAAATGAAAAAGCCTACCGGTCTTCCGGCAGCTGTAATAACGACAGGATGGCGGTGCGGGTCTTGCTTGGCCAGTGCCAGCATTTCATCCGGCATTCCTGTAAACTGCTGCTGATCCTCAGGCAGATAAAACGTATGTAAAATGGCATCATGCTCACAATGGTAAGGTACAAGTTCTACGTCAGTGGTAGAGGAGGGCTGTGAGGTGCATGTAGGTTTATTCATGGTTATACTCCGATCCGTACGTATTTTTAACATACTATAACATCTCATTGACTTTATCAGTTGAACTAAAAAATGTACAAAAAGAGAAACCCGAACTCTCCTCACTTACGTATTACCCATTACATAAACAAGCATGGTTAAAAGGAGACGTGTACTTCTATGAAGCAGGCTGCACAATATCGTGAAAGTCAGGATCTATTGCGTCATGAGCTGAAAGCCATTGAGGCGTGGGAGAAGGCGCAAAAGGATATTTTTTTCTGGGAAAAGCTCGGCAGATGGCCCTTTATGCTACTGGATCGACTGACACCCAAAATGATTAAGGACAAGCTGGAGCAACTGCTTAATGAGCTGGGAAGCTTTATTCAAAACGGTGGTAAATATCTGGTGAAAGAAGAAACGGTTCTGAATAAGCTGAAAAGGACGGCCCGTGAACACGTGATTCGGCAAAAGGGCGCGGATTCCACTTCTGATACGCAGGATCGGCTTCATGATGGGGAGAACGTTGATTCGGACAGTAGTTCTGAACCGACGTGGGGATTGAAGCAGGCGGCTGATTTGCCCCTGACGATCATGGATCAGACCGCTGACGATATGATATCAGGCCGCATCACCTTTGCTACCGCTCAGGGAGCAACAACGGGGATCGGCGGTGTGTTTACCATTGCGGCGGATATTCCTATTTTGCTCGGCTTGTCGCTCAAGGTACTTCAGGAAATGGCGTTGTGCTACGGCTTCAATCCTGATGAGAAGGAGGAACGTATATTTATCATTAAATGTATGCAATTCGCTTCATCCGATATTGTGGGCAAAAAGGCTGTGCTGGAGGAACTGGCCTTGTTTGATGATCCTTCACGCCAGGCGCAGGTCTTTTCCCAGATGCAGGGATGGAGAGAAGTCGTTAATACGTACCGCGATCAGTTTGGATGGAAAAAGCTACTCCAGATGGTCCCGATTGCGGGCATTTTGTTTGGCTCCATTGCAAATCGAAATGCTATTCGTGACGTAGCTGAGGCGGGTAAAATGCTATACAGGAAGCGCCGTATTTTGATGCGTTTGGTGGAAGAAGAGAGCTGACTGGATGATTCGGGATATAAGGGGGATGTTTCTTGGCTTGCTAGGGGAATCAGGTTAGGCAATTACAAAGGTGTGAAGCGGCCGGGATGGCCGCCACACGCTTGCCTGTTACACTTCGGCTCCGTTTTCTTCGGCCCAGCGGTTCAGGGTTTTATCTGTAGGAAGCAGGAACGTCAAAATGCCGAGCAGCGGCAAAAAGCCGCACAGGAACATGATGTTGGTGATGCCTACTTTGTCGATCCAGTTGCCGAGCACAAGCGCACCTACCCCACCAAGGCCAAAAGCGAGGCCCGTGATCAGACCGGAGACGGTTCCGATTTTGCCGGGTACGAGCATTTGAGCATATACGACCGTAATCGAAAAGCTCGACAGCATAATAAATCCGATAATCGGCAACAGGATAGCCGTCCAGAATTGGTTGGCGTAAGGTAACAATAGCGCGAGAGGCGCGGCCAATACCATGGACAGGAAAATCATGTTGCGTTTACCAAAACGGTCTGCCAGTGGACCGCCAAAGAAGGTGCCTAGCGCACCAGCTCCGAGAAACAGGAAAATGTACAGTTGTGCATCAGCCAGAGGCATTTTAAACACTTCCATCAGGTAAAACGAATAGTAGCTTCCGACCGAGGTTGAATACCACGAACGGACGAATACCAGCAGAATGAGAACAACCATGGCAAACATAATACGGTTGCGTACTTCGGGCTTCATCTGGCGTGCCGCCGCTTTTTTACGTGCATAGCCTTCCGTGCGCAGGACGTTACCATACCAGCGGGCGATGAACGACTGGACCACAATCCCGGCCGCAGCAATACCTGTGAACCAGATGGCGCCAAATTGCCCTAACGGGATAAAAATCCAGCTCGTAAGCATGGGTGCCAGCGATTGGCCCGCATTGCCGCCAACCTGGAAAATAGACTGAGCCAGCCCCCGACGAGGTCCGGCCGCCATGTGGGATACCCGCGAGCCTTCCGGGTGAAAGGCAGCCGAGCCCAGGCCCACGAAGATGACCGCGATGAGCACTGCTTTATAATCGGCAGCATAGGCGAGCAGCAGCATGCCTGTCAGCGTAAAGCCCATGCCGATCGGAAGGATCGCGGGCGTAGGTCTCTTATCCGAAAACAAGCCAATGACTGGCTGCATGATCGAAGCTGTAAAATTGATGGCGAATGAAATCCAGCCGATCTGCGTGTAGCTCAGGCTCATGGATTCTTTTAAGATCGGAAAGATCGCAGGAATGACCGATTGAATCGAGTCATTGAACAGATGGACGAAGCTGATGGCAATCAGAATCGCAAAAACGGTGCCCTTCGCTTGAGGTCCCGGCAGAGGGAGCGATTGGCCCGCTTCTTTTTTTGTAGCAGATTTAGTAGTCATGGCAACCTCCGATTATGTATGTATATTTTAAGATATAGGAAGCGATCCGTTTGCAGCAAATGGCTGAAAGGGGCATAAAGGCCGCCTTTACTCGGTGGTTCTTTCCCATCCTGCTGCATACTCGCAATTGCTTGATTTAGTTGGATTTTCTACACGTCGCATGGGAATTCAAACCAGCTTTTCTATAACAGACTAAACAAGGGTGTCTCAAGAGTCCGTATATGCGGCTCTGGGGGTGCCCTTTTTTCTTTTAACAAAACCATGCTCTTCATTTAACAAACTTAAGATATGATTCTTTATATCATACAACTTGTTGTATAGGTGATAGCTTTGTAGAGAACGCATGAAGAGCACAAGAGAGGATATGATTTGAGAATGAAATTGTTAAGGAAACCGTTATCAGTTGCTTTATTATCTGTACCCTTACTTATAGGTTCCCTGGGTGGAAGTTATGCGAGTGCGGCAACAATGCCAACAACGGTAACTGCGCCAGAGCCGTCTTGGGGATATTTCGTAGATCATTACAAAAATAATAATTCTGATAATAAGACGGAAAGTTCAAATCCGACACTCGGGTTGCTTTCCGGATTTAATAAGCTTTGGACTCCCGGCACCACCTGGGATACAGGTACCAAGCTGAATAGTAGCGTACTGGACGCCAATATTCAAAAAGTTATTGATATTGCTGCTCGCCGTACTTCCAGTGAGGCAGATGCGGCTTATTTGGATGATCGCAGAAATCAGAGCTACAGTGTGATCGATGGTCTGGGTTCGCTTACCGATGTATATCGAAAGAATGCAGGGGCAACTACAACAATCAATGACATTCCGGCAGATGCCTTGACTAAAAAATATGAAGATGCCGGAACCAATGCAGGCAGTACGAGTTCCGCTTTAGGCAATATCGTGAATTTAGTCAATACCTTGCGTGGTGATTACTCTTCGACGAGCTCGGCTAAGGCTTATTTTAGCTATCCTCGTCCGTTTCGCTGGAGCAATAATTCAGTCGTGGTTCCGACCCTGCTGCCCGCGCAAAATTCTGATCCGAGCAAGGATGGCGGTTTTCCTAGTGGTCATACCAATGCCGCGTATCTCAGCGCTTTTGCGATGGCCTATGCCGTACCAGAACGTTATCAGGAATTGATGACGCGAGCTTCGGAGCTGGGCAACAACCGTATTGTTGCCGGTGTGCATTCGCCATTTGATGTTATGGGAGGGCGCGTCATGGCAACTGCGGCGGCGGCTGCCATCCTGTCTGATCCGGCCAATAGCAGTTTAAAGAAAGCAGCTTATCAGGATGCTCACAGTACATTGTTAACGCAAACGGGTACAGCCTCGGATCGGTTCAGCAATTACTCTGCCAATAAAAAAAGCTATACTGAACGATTGACATACGGGTTTAGTCCAATGAACCCGACCGCGACTGCAATGAAGGTGCCTAAGGGAGCTGAGGTGCTGCTGGAAACACGTCTGCCTTATCTGGACAGCACACAACGCCGTTGGGTTTTGGCTACTACAGGTCTTCCTTCCGGCTATCCTGTACTGGATGATGCTGAGGGATGGGGACGGCTTAATCTCTTTTCCGCGGCGGATGGTTTTGGGGCTTTTGCCAATAACGTTACCGTGACCATGGACGCTTCCAAAGGCGGTTTCAATGCTTTGGATCGCTGGCGCAACAATATCTCCGGCGTTGGAAAGCTGACTAAAAAGGGAACAGGTACGTTGAAGCTGCTGGGCAACAATACGTATTCCGGCGGTACACAGCTCGACCAAGGCAGACTTGAGGGGAATTCGGAGACGGCTTTCGGAAATGGGGATGTTACGAACAACGGGGGTACCCTCACTGAAAATGTTGCTGGCAAGCTGATCATCGGCGGCAATTACAAACAATCTGCCAAGGGCACACTTGAGCTCAACCTTCAGAGTAAAAATGATTTGCTCAAAATTAAAGGCACTGCAATACCTAATGGGAAATTGCGTCTGAATTTTTCAAACAAATATGTACCAGCTAACGGTGCCACGATCATGACTTATGGTAAACGAAATGGAGCATTTACTTCTATTGAAACCACAGGATTGCCAAGCAAGTACAAAGTGAAGGTTGTCTATAAAGCTGATAGTATTCAGTTAAAAGTTACAAAGTAATAAACTCGGAATACAACAATTGAAGTGCACCTTTAGAATTCATCGGATAACGGAAGGGTTATTCCCATGTCAATTCTAAGGGTGCACTTTGTTGTTTAATGATGAGGATATTGGGTTTTAAGTATCTTTACAATAGCAAATCATTGGTAGTGAAATTTCGTGAAATGTTAACGGTTATCTATAGTCTCCGGGTACATATCATGGTTCATCATACGGTGCTCTGCTATCTGCTCATACTTTGTTCCCGGTTTGCCGTAGTTTGTGTATGGATCAATGGAGATGCCACCGCGCGGCGTAAACTTGCCCCACACTTCGATATAACGCGGGTCCATCAGCTTGATTAAGTCATTCATAATGATGTTGACGCAGTCCTCATGGAAATCGCCGTGGTTGCGGAAGCTGAACAGATATAGCTTGAGGGACTTGCTTTCGACCATTTTGATATCGGGAATGTAGCTGATGTAGATGGTGGCAAAATCCGGCTGTCCTGTAATTGGACACAGGCTGGTGAACTCCGGGCAATTGAACTTTACAAAATAATCGCGGTACGGATGCTTATTATCAAAGCTTTCAAGAATGGCGGGATCATAGGCAAAGGTGTATTGTGTGCCTTGATTGCCAAGCAGAGTAACGTTGGTCATTTCTTCGGGTGTTCTTCCGGTCATATTGGATAAGGCTCCTTAAGTTTAGTTTGGTAAAAGGGGGAGGGAGTTATGGTGATCGGAGGGGGAAAGCGCTCCGCCATCAACACCATAAAATCCCTACTCGTTTTACATGTAGGTTGGGGCAGAAGTGAATAGTGTTCGCTCTTTTATTAAAGGAGCGCCACTTTGAGAAAGCCCGTCTTTAGAGACGAGGCTTTCTCTTTTTTATAACTTTGGATGTCGAAAGTGTACTTCAACGAATTTGGTGTAACTTTTGTATCACATACAGCTCATATGGAATATATTACTTATCAGTGCTATACGCCGCGTTTGTTGCCCCATACGAGGGCGTGGAGCTGCGGGAGTACCCGTACGTCGTTCAGACGTGAATCGTCCATAACACGGTCAATAAGCCATTCATAACGATGCAATAGGGATTCCGCAATCTGTCCGGTGTTCTCCGTGTTCACATCCGGGTTGCCAGTCTGGAGGAACAGCGGTACATGTGGATAGCGCTCGTGAACGGTGCGTGCATATGCGAGATCAATGTCATCGAATATGACGACCTTCAAGCTGCATGCTCCGTGGTAGCATCTCACTGATTCATTAGTGGCTTCCTTCGTGCACGTTGCGGTAGAGAAGTTGGACGCTGACGAGGGCTCTCCAGCCGCCTTCCAATCAGTAATCTTCCGATTTGACAGGCGGGCTACGATGTCATCCAGCACGTCCCAGTGGGTCGACATACCAGAGCTGGGCGGCTTGGGTGACAGGGTTACCTCGTCGATATCATACAGCCATTCCTGCCAGCGGGAGCCTTGTGTTTCGACAGCGGTGGCAATGCCTTGGCTGCGCAGCAGCGTGATTAGCTCTCCAAGCTGCGGCAACAGGGCCGGGTTGCCCCCGGATAGGGTCACATGTGAAAACCGTGTGCCACCGATGGCCTGAAGCTCCTGCCAAATGTCTGTGGCGCTGAGACGACGGATCTGATCCTTGGCGCTGCCGTCCCAGGTAAAGGCGGAATCGCACCATGAGCAGTGGTAATCGCAGCCTGCGGTACGAACAAACATCGTTTTGCGCCCAATGACCATGCCTTCGCCCTGAACGGTAGGACCAAACACCTCCAGTACAGGGATAGGGGCTGTTTTTGGGCCCCGGGAAGGTGCGGCTGTTTGGTGAGTCGCCGTGATATTACTCATCCAGCATCCACTCCCGTCGGAATTCGGCGTAGCTGGTAGGTGTTTCGAACAGCCGTACAAATTCAGTGCGCCCGCCTTCCACACGATGGCGGTATGCTTCCGAGGTTAGGGCGGACTCCATTTGTTCGAAGATCCAGACGACCATATTTTCCGCCGTTGTATTCATCGGGGGCAGCGTCTCATTCAGATAGTGGTGATCCAGATAAGGCTCAATCCGCTCCTTCCAGATCGTTTTGATATCACCAAAATCAAGGGTCAGACCGATTTCGTCCGGTATGCCGCTAATGCCGAAAACGACGATATAAGTATGTCCGTGCAGATTTTTGCATTTGCCTTCGTAGCAGTGCAAATGGTGTGCTGCATCGAACGTAAATTGCTTGCTGACCAGTACACGTTTGCGATGATAACGCAGCTGGGAGCGTTCAATGTCCGTCCCGAACTGCTGGAGCTTGTCGACGATACGAAAGGGGCCCGGCTCACGCATGGTCTTCAACTCCTTGCGACGAAGCTCCGCGTACAGCCAGATACTGTTCCAGCCCGGCGCGGCGCAGTTTGCAGGCAGGGCATTCGCCACAGCCGTCGCCAATGACGCCGTTATAGCATGTTAGTGTACGGGTTCTCACAAATTCAAAGGCTTCCAGCTCATCGGCCATTTGCCAGGTTTCGGCCTTATTCAACCACATGAGCGGGGTATGAATGACAAAGGGATAGTCCATGGAAAGATTTAAAGTAACGTTCAGCGATTTGATAAAAGAATCCCGGCAATCGGGGTAGCCGCTAAAATCCGTCTCGCATACGCCTGTGATCATGTGACGGGCTCCTTTTTGTTTGGCGAGCACTGCTGCGAAGCTGAGGAATAGCAGGTTGCGGCCGTCTACAAAGGTGCTGGGCAGCTCGCCTTCCTGCTGAGTAATGTCAATGTCGGTGCGTGTGAGGGCATTGGGGGCTAATTGATTGAGCAGGCTCATATCCAGTACCGATTGCGGAACACCCAGCTCGTGGGCAATCCCGGCCGCTACTTCGATTTCCTGCTTGTGGCGTTGACCGTAATCGAACGTCACCGTTTCTACTTCGGCAAAATGTTTTTTCGCCCAGAATAAACAGGTGGTGCTGTCTTGGCCGCCGCTAAATACGACGACCGCTTTTTCGTTTGCAAACATAAAAAAACCTCTCGATCTTCTTGGAATGGTGTAAGACACAGGGTCTTGTCACATGGAAGAAGGAGAGTTCTTGAACCGACTTCAACAAAAAACAGGCCTTGCCCCGCGATTATTTTTCATGCGGAGGACAAAGCATCGTTAGTTTTTTATAGAGGGAGTTCGCGAACCTCTCCCATGCATGGAGCATGGACTTTCTTCATTTGGTGTCTGACAGAGGACAGACGCCTTCATTATAGCATGGCAGAGCTATTTGATAAACACTCCGCCAAATGGAATGACTTCCCTTAAAAAGCGTTTGATCACGCCATCGTCGTTCATATCCTGCTGGAGCCGTCGATGATGCTCACCCGCATGAAAAAGCACAGTACCGTGTCCGGTCATTTTAAAATGATAATTCATATGCTGGCTGGCCAAATGGTTGCCATACACTGTCAGCTCCAGCTTGGCGTTTTCGGGATAGGCAATGACGCTGCTTGCATCGACATACATCGGCTCTGTTGGATGAAGCTGTTCCTGGCATACCAGTCCCTGAGTCAATAGACCGATCTGGCCGATGCCATCGAATTTCATTTTAATGACATCCCGACTGAACAACATGTTTTTCATGCTCAGCAGCTTGGTGCGCATATGGATACCGGAGCTGTACCAGAACAGGTTGCGAAAATCGTATAGCAGATCGTCGCCTCCTTCCAGCTCAATCATTTTCAGACTGAAACCGGGAGGAAGTGCGGCAATGAGGCGGCAAGCTCCTGTAAAATCGGCCTGAATCAGCTTGTGCTTGCGGTACATGCCTTTAATATTCATCAGTTTGTCACTACGGCCTGAGCTGGGTCCGCGGTACGCGATGATTTGCTGCGGGTGAAGAACATGCAGCTTTTCGCCCTCCGTCAGATCAAGCGTTACGACAGAACCGACACTTTCATCATGGTGTTGTCCTGCTTGTATGTCCATTCTGACCTTTCATCCTTTCAGGGGGCTAGTATCTTCCCGAACGTCGACGCATCCCGTAACGCAACAGGCGGATACCGATAAAATAACCAGCCAGCAGAATGACAGCTGTGAGGATCAGCATCTTGTTACGGTGTGAAGCCTGATCGCGCTGAACCTGAAGATTTTTCAGTTCGGTGACGGTGTCAGTCAGCTTGCGATTTTGCTCTAATAGTTGAGCGTTTTGCTCCTGATAAGCCTCAATGCTGCTACGGGCCTTTTGCAGCTCTTCCTGCGTTTGCTTATAGCTTTCCTTGAGCTGGTATACATCGCCAGGCAGTCGGGAAAATTGCTCAAAGCCCTGGTATACATCATCCCAGTAGGCGGCATGTGCTCCCGGAACTCCGTTTCCGCCAAAAATAAACAGAAGCGCTACAGCAGCGCAGACGACACGGCGGCAGAAAGCAAAGCGAGAAATTTGTCGTATCAAGAGATCTTCCTCCTTCTGATGCACCAAGATGTTAAATGATAAGCATAATTACCCATATCTTATGGTTACGCATAGTGTAATGATTAGGGTTCAAAGTTTAGAATAACAGGATGACAAATCCGGGAGGAATATTTACAAAAAAAGTCGATATTTTAGTTTAAGTGTACCTCAAAACGGGTATATCAAGGAAGCAACTACATTCCGGTAATTTTCTGGGGAGCACGTACAAGAGCCAGCCCTATTTGATGAAGAACAGAAATGAGTATAAATATATTAAGCAAGAATATAGAAGGAGAAATGAACGATGAACGAAAAGGAACAAACCTATAAAACGTTAAAAATAACGGTAAACGGAAAGCCTTTGTCGAAGGAACTAGTGGTGGACAGTATAACTTTTGCGCCTGTTCCCGATATTTTCACAAAAGCGAATGTTTCTTTGACAGAAACTATGATATCTTAGCTTTATATATGAAACGAGACTATAATGCAGCCCGGCTTACGCCGGGCTGTTTTTGCGTAATCATGCAATTTCAATGGGTTAAAATGTTATTTATTGATGTACTCCCCCTTTCCTATAGATTACCATGTATAATTTTCGGTAACGAACATATGTTCCCTGACAATATAGTGTCAGATAACACTGTTAATTTAGAGTTACATGTTCTTTTAGGGGGAATTTACCAGTGGTGAAGTCAATGATTAACGTAACGTACACATGGGACAAAGAGTCTATATCTGCGAATGGGTCCGAGCAAGTAAATCTGCTGATAGAATGGGGCCATGGGGCTATACGTAAAAGAAAAGGGACTTTAATGCCGAAAACAGTTGGATGTGACCTGCAACTCCGGTTCATTCCAGAGAGTGGGGTAAATCTATTAAAAGTGGATGGGGCCAGGCTGAGCTTCAATCGCTCGGAAGACGGAGAGTGTATGCTTGTTCACTGTGGTGATATGCGGAGGGGGAAGTATAAGCAGGCAATTTTGTCCTTTTCTATACCGGCCCACTCTTCCGGAAGACATATCATTGGATTGATGGAGTGGAGCTGGTGTAAGCCAACTCAGGAAAAAAGGACGCTGATTCGAACGGATCAGCTCTATATCCATTACACGCATCATCTCGGTCTGCTGAGCATTCCAATCAACCCGAAGGTGGAAAAATACATAAAGCTGAATGAGACGGCTCCTATTGTGAAGAAAGTATTGCGTATGTACGAGAAGGGGGAACAGGAGCGAGGGGCGTTTGTGCTTACCAGACAAGCAGATGAACTGCTTATACGGGCGGCGAGAACAGAAGACATGGAATATCTGCAGGAAGCCGAATTACTCTTTGCCGTACGCAATAAATGGAATGGGACTTTTGGATTATTTGAAACGTATAGTTCTAAAGTCTTTGTTAATAATGGGATAGCTGTAGAGGATGTTCGCTTTACCGAAATTAATATTTTAAAGTAGGCAATTATGCTAGTTTATTTATGTAATATAGTGAGTCTAATTTACTATCTTTTTGTAAAGGAGAGACTTCCTTGACTGATCGGTTGATACGGTTAATGCGGATTATTACTATTGTTCAGGCAAATCCGGGGATATTGGCAAGAGAGCTTGCCGAACGTTGTGAAACATCAGAACGCACCATTTACCGAGATATGGAGGCTCTAAGCGCTATGCATATTCCGATAGCCAATATGGGACATGGCAAAGGATACATATTTATTAGTAACTTCGCCTTGTATCCTCTCAATTGGACGGAAGAAGAGGCACTGGCTTTTGCCAGGCTGGGGGATGTCATGGAAACCGTAAAGCCTCTTTTACCACCAGCTTTTGAAAGTGCTTATGAGAAAGTGATGGCCTCCAGTCAGAAAAAAAAGATGGACCAGACAAGCTTCGCGCAGGAAATGAAAAATATCGTCCGGCTCGGCTCGACACTTGAGCGGGAAAACCAGCCCTATCTGCTCAGGCTGATTGTTTTGGCAAGTCTTACGCAGCAGACCATTGAAGCGGAATACAGTTCGCCTCAAAATGAAGATGTATCATTGGTTCAGATTGATCCTTATTGTCTGGTTCCACAGGATCGGCGTTTTTATATGCTTGGTTTTTGTCACAAGCAAGCCGCCATGAGAACCTTTCGGATCAGCCGCTTTCGAAATATGAGGATTTTGCCGTATACGTTTCAGAAGAATACTTATGAAATGGAAATGTTTTTTAAGGGAACCTGGTCGGTTACCAAGGGAGACCAGAATATCCGTTTTGTGGTAAGGTTTTCTGCTGGATCTGTATATCGGGTCAAAGAAGAGGAGCTGTTCATCAAGCCTTTTCTCAAGGATTTGCCGGATGGAAGTCTATTGTTTGAGGTAACGGTTAATCATGATGGTGAATTTCTGGACTGGCTCACTCAATATGGAGCGGAGGCGGAAATTTTGGAGCCTTTGCGATACCGCAAGCGAATGCAGGAAATGCTGCGAACCTGGGGGGCATTTTATTCCGATAAAAAGGCAGGGAATCACGAATGACAAGGGGTGATAGATCCCCCGGAACGGGCCGGGGTGCTATCCTCCTAACGGTCCTTAAACAGGTTGGCGAGATTGCCAAATGGACTGTACTGCTCCTGTTCTTCTTCCGGTGTGGAGTATACAAGCTTCGAACCCCGGCTTTCCTCATCGTCAGAAGCGTTATTGGATAATGTGATACGATCAAAATGATGCATGAAAACCTGAGCGGTATTCAGTGCATCGTCCAGCGCACGGTGCTGTTGACCATCAAAGTCAATGTTGCACAGCTCCAGCGCCTGAGACAGGCTTAGTTGACGGTATTTGCCATTGGAGCCGGACAGACGGGAGATTTGTTTTTGTATATCATTCGTATTATGAATCCAATGGAGGTCCACATGATGGGTGCGGCAATGAGATACCAGCTTCTGACGGTCATCTGGCCCCCAAGCACATAAGTAATAGGGGGAGTCCGTTCCGAGCCATGCGATAAATTGCTTCACAGCTTCAGGGAAGAGCGGGGCCGCATCAATGTCTCGTTGAGTAATACCGGTGAACTGCACAGTATCTGTAGACAGCACAGGCCGATTTGAGGGCCTGACAAAGCTATGGAACGTGTCCGCAACGTACAAGCCATCGTCTCCCTTCATGACTTTGACGGCACCGATATCAATGATTTCGGAGGAATATCTGGCGTTACGGCTAACGGTAAACTCAAGATCATAAATAATATATTGCATTTTTGTGCTCCTTCCACACATGTAACTGATCCCGTTATAGAACGGGATGGATATTTTCTGCCCGAATGGCTCTTCTCCATCATACCTCCCGGTTCACAACTTGTCAGCGTCTAAAAGGCTTGCTTTTGAAAAAAATATGCGATGTCCAAATGAATTTGGACTATCGCATAAAAACAACCTTCTGACATACAGCAGCGTCCGAAACCATTGGGATTCCGGACGCTGCTTTTGCAAGCTTATTGAATTAGGCCGGGAGGTCAAGCTTTTGTCCCGGATAAATGCGGTGAGGATTTTTCAGCTTGTTCAGCTTTTGAAGCTGTTGCCAGGTGATACCGTATTGGCGGGAAATGTCATACAGTGTATCCCCGGACTTTACAATATACACATGGCTTTTTGTAGCTTGTGCAGAAGCAGGTGTCTGCTGTGGCTTCGCTGTTTGAGCTTTGGCTGGTGCAGGTTTCGCAGACGGGGTAGAGACCACTTGCGGTTCTTCCTGCACGGGTGCCGGTGTTGCGGTTGGAGCAGATGGTACAGGCTGCGCGGCAGGAACGGAAGCCTTGCCGTCTGCTTTGGCTTCTTGAATGCGGCCGTCTGCTTGTACTTGCAGGCTGGCGGAGCCAACCTTTTGCATGTAGCGAATCAGCGCCTCGTCAAGCGATCCGAACATACCTGCCTGCGGATATTTGGCGAACATTGTATACTGATCTCCGCCTACAGCAGTAAAGTCATTGGTTGCCAGTGTGTACGTGGCATCAGGATCAAGCGTTTTTCCGCCAATCAGAATGGAGTGGACGCGACTTCCCTTGGCTGCCGATGTATCTATTTTAAACGAGATCCCCGATACTTGTGGAAAACCGCCGCTTGGCTCCGGATAGGAGGCTGTGCCATTTTCAAGTGCTGCCTGAATGTCGGAGCCTTTCACTTTCAGGGTAACAATCTGGTTGCCAAAGGGCAGCACAGTGATGATGTCTCCCTTGGTTACCGTTCCTGTCTTGATGGACGCCCGAATGCCGCCGCCGTTGGTCAGGGCCATATCTGCCCCCGAAATATCACGCATGGCATCGGTGAGCAGGTCGCCGAGATTCGTTTCACCTGCACGTACCTTTTCACGCGCTCCTTCCAGGTTCACACTCGTTTGTGCTACAACTTCTTTGAGAATAGGCTCCTGTTCCTTCTGGATGGAAGCGATCAATGAAGTAATCTCAGCATTTGGCTGAATGTCGGCTGCTTGCGTCGAATCAATCAGCTTGGCTTGTTTTTGGGTAACCTTACCCCCGTCGACCCATAAATCAACAACGCCCAGATACTTCGTATATTCACCCGCGCTTGCGATCAGTGTACCATTGTCACCGACCAAGCCTTTTTCCAGTACGGTATGGCTGTGTCCATCAATGAAAATATCAATGCCAGGCACTTCCTTGACGACCTTAAGGCTGGTGTCTTTGCTGGAAGCATCTTGTCCCAGATGACCAAGGACCACGACCACGTCCACTTTACTGCGGATTTCATCTACAGCCGCTTTGGCTTCAGCCGCGGGATCGGTGAATTGAATGCCCTCGACATTTTTAGGATTCGTTTTGTATGCCGTTTCGGGTGTGGTCAGGCCGATAATGCCGATTTTAACGCCATCGACCTCTTTAATGACATAAGGCTGGAACAAACGTGTTCCGTCCGTTTGCTTAATATTGGCGCTGAGTACCGGGAATTGAATTTCCTTACTCAACTCTACAAGATGCTTCCAGCCGTAATTAAACTCATGGTTGCCTGGTACCATCGCATCATAGCCCAGCTTGTTAACCACTTTTACAATGCTCTCACCGTTGACCAAAGTAGCGAAAGTCGTTCCATGAACAGTATCTCCGTCATCCAGCAGCAGCGTATTGGGATTGGAAGCACGGTACTGATCAATGATGCCTGCCAGCTTGGCGAAGCCCATTTCCTTGTCGTTTGCCACCACGTGGGAATGAGTATCGTTCGTATGTAGGATGGTGATGTGTTTCCCGCTGACCGGAGGAGTTGCAGCTCCCGCTGTTCCCGTACTGACTGCCGGGTCCGCTGCTGCTGTGCCAAGACATCCGAGCAGAAGCGCGGCGGTCGTCAAGATGGACGAGATTTTTTTCCATGAGTTCATGTTGTTCTTTCAACCTCCTATAAAATGAATGAATTAGAGAAACCACTTACGTCCACATTTTATCAGAAGATTGTAAAAATAACTTCTATTTTATATTAGGGCACTAAATTTTTTTGCATATCGGTTGTTAAAGCCATCGCCAAATTACCTATATTGAAGATGAATTAATAAACGACAATTAGATGTGGGAACTAATGTTCCGTTTTAGGGTCAAAAAAAAGGGCAGCCTCCTTGGGCAGACCGATCCGAGATAAATAATGCTCCTGCGTTTCGTCAGTAAGCGGTGGTTGTCCTTCACTGAGCAATAGCACAGCGAACCGGTTGGCTTGCATCTCAAATTTGCCGGGGAAAAAGTAGGAATGCTCCTCCATAAAAAAGCGGCTGACGCCTTTATGAAGCCGATCATGCCCTAATTCATGCGCACAGACGAATCGTTCCCATTCCGGTGTAAGCCCGTTGTGGATGACGATGAATCTTCTGCGCAGCTTGCGGTAATACAGCCCTTTGGTTGTGGGGCCCAGATCGCAATAACGGATATGGATACCCAGAGCTTCCGCAATATCGAAGGGGGAGTTCGTACGGTATTTTCGGACGAGTTTGTGAATGAGTTCGTTCATGCGCTCACCTACTATTCCTGATCACTGCCCGCTGGGGGCGATTTGGGTTTATGCTTGTTCATCTGTTTGGCTTCCCAGAACAGACCTGTCAGCACATCCTTGATCCGTTGACGATCTTCTTTATCCAGTGGAATGCCGTCGAACATCAATTCGCCGTCTTCCTCCAGCATTTTTTTAAAATCCCGGCGGTCCTTGGAAGTAGCCCATTCCGGTACGCTGGAACGATAGGAGTCGTGTGAATGTTGCTCTACGGAATCATGGTCTCCCCAATATCCGGCGTTCTTCATCATCTCGGTATACGATACGCCGAGCGCGTCCGCTATTTTGCGGAGAGTAGAGGGCTTGGGTACTCCACGCAGCCCGTTTTCAATGCGGGAAATTTGTGAATTGCTGATGCCAGCGGCTTCTGCCAATTGGTTAATGCTCCATTGCTTGTGCTCACGCTGCTGCTTTAAGTATGTTCCAAATGCTGGTTGTTCCACAATGGCGGCTCCCTTCTGCAACAGAATAAAAGATTAGTTTCATTATACCATTAGGTAAATAGTAAAAGCACGTAATATGCCAAAAGGCATAGGAAAATAAAGCGAATATCCTGTTTTTGAAGCTATACCGCTTTTTTTGCTGATGGATAGCTATCCTAAATAATGCTATGTTATACTCATAATACGAACAAAAGGGGAACAAATTGTAAACGTAAGAGTTGTACGATTGAGGATTTTGCAAAAATCCAATAAGCGACTTCCAATGAACAATATATAGATCGAAAGGGTCTAGTTCGTCTATATATTGCACTTTGGAGCGACTGGAATCGAATTTTGCAAAATTCTGGATCTAAAAAATACATCATTGTCAAAAGGCATAAGATAAGGAGTGTTGCTTTACATGAAAAATAACCTACCCGAATTGGACAGACGCAAAACGCAGAACGCACTGGAGGGGGTATTTGAAAAATATCGGATCTATAAAACCATTACCTTTATGGACCGGGAAAGTTTTATCACTGCCGGCTATACGGATCGCCCGAACAGCCCGACGAATGTGACCAGCGATCCAACGGCACGGACAGCCGTATATAATGTAGATGCTCCTGCGGCTCGCTTGGCTTATTGTGAAATGGTGGATGCCGTAGTCGGCCGTTTGAATGAACGCGAACAGCTGCTCATCCGTGAGCGTTATTTAAAGGATGACGATGTGTTCGACTACAAGGTTTACAATTATGTACTCGACCCGCCAGTAAGCAAGGATACGTACACGAAAATCCGCACACGGGCTTTTTACAAAATGGCGCTTGCACTGGCGGATCAAGGTGTGTTGAATCTGGCGGGTTTACAGAAGGGTACGGATCGAAAATTGGGATAGTGTAATAATTATCCATTCGTTCGCATTTCTATTTTAATATCGTTTCTTAAAAGGCTTTGATTTCCTGCAATAGCGGGGGTCAAGGTCTTTTTTAATAACGAGAACACATGTTCTCTAAATACCGCCTAATTTCATCCCTAGTCTCTGCTTTTATCGTCCATTTCCCCGGCAACGCATTCGTTATAAGGGTGTAAGATTGTATCATCGGGAATCAAGACAAGAGGACATACCGAAGACACACACAGTCAAACGTTAGCCGGCCACCAGGGCCGGTTTTTTCATGCGGTTGTCGTCCCTGTCGATTCCCGGGAATTGTTTTACAGAAAGGAGGAGTCGTGTTGCCTAAGCAATGGATGCTGCAATGCATGAGGTTGAGGCTGCGCCGGATGAGAACACGGAAGTGGAAAAAAGCCTGGCTAAGCAGCCACAACATGCGAGTGCAGGATGCGCAAAGGTGGCATGCCGCAGGATGAGACAAGCCTTTAAACAAAAGCTCATTGAAATTGTTCCAGCGCTACAAGGGCGCGTATACGATGTTCAGCCACCGTCGCAGGCGGCAGAGGAGCCGTACGCGGTTATGGCGCTGGGCGAGGAAATCTGGAAGTCGTCCTGGGCTGGATATCGGCAGGTTGTCCGTATCAAGCTGTACGCAGGACAAGCCGGGCTGGCACAGGCCGATGTATGGGCGAACGCCCTGATTGCCGGACTGCACCGGGAACCGGTGACAGGCGAAGGCGAGGACACGTCGGCTTTTACCGCGCACTATTTGGGCGTGCGGGATGCGGAAAAGCTGGACACCGTCACGTGCAAGGCCTACAGAACGCTGCGATTTGGCGTGTATGTGCCTGAAACGGAAGGGAGTCCGGCGGCCGCTCCGGCAAACGGTGTTGCACAGCCGGATGAATGGCTGGCGGCGCTGACCCGCTGGACACAGAAGCAGCTGGGTGAGACGTGGTCGGTATACGCCGATGCATGGCCCGCACAGCCGGGACGCCACTCGGTGCTATGGCGGCTAAGCGGCTGCGAGACAAGGATGGCGGGAGCCTCCATGTATGAACTCCGCAAACGGTTCATTGGGCACGTTATTGCCCCGGACACTGCTGAAGAGAACCGCGGGGCTTCCGTGCTGGTCGAGGGCTTTGGCGCTCAAATTCAGCTTCCTCTGGATCAGGAGAAGGGCCGTTATATGTCCACGGCGGAAGCTTCCGCAGACTTGCAGGCGGATGCGATTTTGGACGGTCAGCTCCGGCTGACGCTGGTACAGCGGCGGATGCGTCCGGCTGAGGAAGCGGCGTTAATCCGCAGAGTGGAAATTCATCCTATTTTGAAATGAGGTGGTCCGAGTGACCTTGGACAACAACGGGAAAGCCCCGGTTAATGCCGGGCAGGAAGCAAGCGGTCCCCGCTATACGCTGGAGGAGCTTAAGGAACACGCGGAACAATTGTTTTCCGTGAAGGAAGAAGTGCTGGCAGGCGCATTTTTTGGCACACAGGACAAGCTGTTCACGGTAGCAGAAGCACACACTAAAATCGAACAATTTATGAAAGCGAAGGTGGACTAATTATGGCAGGCGGAACATGGGAAAACACGAATAAACCGGTATTGCCGGGTTTGTATATGAATTTTCAGGCAGCAGCAGCTTCAGCTATTCAAGGTGGTTCACGCGGTACGGTCGTTGTGCCGGTTAAAGCCAACTGGGGACCTGTACGTGAGTTTGTAGAGATTGGCAGCGAAACGGCGATCAACCAAATCTTTTCGAATGACAGTCTGGATGGAGCAACAGCGTATTCTACGCTGTATCTGGCTCTGCTGGGTGGACCGAAAAAGCTGTTGGCCTACCGTTTGGCAGATGACACGGCTGCTCAAGCAACTGTGACGCTGAAAAGCGGCGGTGAGGCCCCAACCGATGTGCTGCGCTTGCAGGCTTTGTACACAGGTAGTCGTGGTAATGGCTTTGCCGTAACGGTACAGCCAACCTTGGGTGACGAGCAAGCCCGTGAGGTGCGTCTCTATGAGGGCACTAAGCTGCTGGGTACGTATAAAGGCAGCGACGGTACGGCTGCTTCGATTGCCGAAGCGATGAACAAGAACAGCGAAAATGTATGGGTGAAGGCGGAAGTTGTCGGCAACGGCGGCATTCCGGTGGATGTCAGCGGCGTACATCTCACAGGCGGTAACAGCGGTAATAGCAAGCTGGTTAATGCAGACTACATCGCCATGCAGGAAGCGCTGGAAGGACAGGAATTTAACGTCCTCGCGCTGGATTATGCAGCCGATCTGGCCTTGCTGCAAAGCTTTGCCGCGTGGATCAAGCGTGTCCGGAGCGAAGGCAAGGGTGTTATCGCCGTGTTCGGTGGTTCTGCGGCGGATGATGTATCCAAAACCGCTGTCAGCCTGGCCTCTGCCCGCTCCCTGGCGCTCAACCATGAAGGTATCGTAAACGTGGGTACTGGCGTGCGTCTGGCAGGTACGGACTACAGCTCCGCTCAAACGGCTGCTTATGTAGCCGGACTGATCGCAGGCCAACGTCTGAATCAATCCGCCACATATGCGGTGACGCCTTTTGAGGATGTAACCCGCCGCTGGACACGCTCCGAGCAGGAGCAGGCTGTCCGCAATGGTGTCTTCCTGCTGTTCTTCGACGGCCGTCAGGTCAAAGCGTTGCGTGGGATCAACAGCTTGGTGAACCCGGCTGCCGGGCAAAACAACGCATGGAAGAAAATCCGTTCCATCCGCGTTATGGATGCTATTAACGCTGACTTGCAGCGTGCAGCCGAAGAGACCTACATCGGCAAAATCAACAACACGGTAGAAGGCCGTCTGGCACTCATCGGTGCGATCAAAGAATACCTGGCACAGCTGTCGCTAAGCAACGTTATCGAAGCCGATGGCTACGATGTCATTCTCGACCCAGCCTACTATGGTGATGCGCCAGTCATCAAACCGGAGCCGGACCAAGTGTTCCTGCAATGGAATGTGAAGCTGACCGACGTGATGGAGCAACTGTTCGGTACATTTTACGTGCAATAAGCATTTCGTGGAAAATTAGAAATCCAAAACTATATTATGGATCATTTTGAGGAGGAAAAATAAATGTTGGATGCTTCAAGAGTCATTTTAGGTACGTATGGTCAGGCATATATTGACGGGGTATGGCAGACACATGTCAACAAGCTGGAAGCCAGTGTGGAAATTGATAAAAGAGAACTGAATTTGGTAGGTAATACCTGGAAAGTGCATAAAAATGGAGCCAAAAAAGGGACTGGGACAATGAGCGGTTACAAAGTAACTTCTGATATGATTCGTCGTGGATTTGCAAAATTCGATATTATTTCCAAGCTGGATGATCCTGAATCTTTTGGACATGAACGTGTTCGTTTGATTCGCTGCATGCCAGATAAAATTCAGTTGGCTAACTGGACCGCTGGAGAAGAAGTACCGGAGGAAACGACATTTACCTTTGAAGGCTACGAGCTTCTCGATCCTATCGTCGCTGAGTAATTTATTGCTTAATAGTGGGCCTGGAGTAATCCAGGCCTAATTAAAAAATATTAGGGGGATATAAAATGAGCTTGCCAGAAAACATGTCAGAAGAACAAATTTTAGATAGTCTTTTTGAAGCCGCAGACAAATTACCAGAGGAAACTGTTCGTATTCAGCGCTTGGATATGCTTCTCACACTTCGTGGCTTAACTTCCAACAAAGTCGATAGCATCCGTGAACGTTGCACAATTCGTAAAACAATTAAAGGCCGTGTGGATGAAAAAGTAGATACAGAAACATTTAATGCGTTGCTTATCTCTGAAGCTACGGCTGGACTGGAAGTCAAAGGCCTCCAAATTAATGGATGGGGTGATCCGCGAATCACTAGCCGTCTCAAATTGTCCGGTGGTGAACAGGCAGTACGTCGTATGCTTTTGGCTGGTGAGTTGGATGCGGTAGGTGACAAAGTTCTGGAACTATCCGGCTTCGGTGTGGAGATTGATGATCTAAAAAACTGATTCGCTCCGGCGGGATGACGACGCTGCTGTATCATTTGTGGATACGGCATCATCTCCGTCCCGGAGAGTTTTGGGCCTTAAACAGAGGAGAAAAATCCATGTTAATCGCATTTGCACAAGAGGAACTGGATGCATTATCCAAACAAATACAGCAATGATACGTTAGGAGGTGAATATATGGCAGGATCAAGTAGTTACAGAGTTAATATTGTTACAGATGTAGAGGATTTGATCATGACAAACCGGGAACTTAAAGCCACAAGTCGTTATATTGAGCAAATACAGCGACTTTCTGATCGGCTAGGGCGCGCTCGTTATCAGAGCTTGATTAAGCTTAATACTGAACTCAAGTATATGCATAGGCATCTAGGCAACATTTACAGTTTGGCTATTCGTCTTAGTCGCCTGCGTATTATGCCGAAAGTCTTTCTAATTGACAAGGCTACTCCAGTGCTTGAAGCGCTCATCAGAAAGCTAAAAAGTCTTAAGGATGTCTACATTGTTGCGCGTGCTAAAACGGGCATTGATCAAGAGGGTACAAATAAGAAGAAGGCTAGGGGTGGCGGCTCTGAGGGGAACAATTTAAATATCTCTAATATTGTAGAGAAGACTGTTAGCGTTACTGCAAACATAGAGATAAAGGATCCTAAGTTTGACTTTAACTTTAATTATGATATCAAGGTTAAACCACCGAGATTGAATATTAGAGTGGCGGCTCCAAAGTATGCGCCTAAGATCAATGTGAAAACAGGCCCCATTCGAGTTTCTCCCAGAATAAAGGTGATTTGTGATTGTTGTTGTTGTGGAAAAAAAGGCGGCCGCAAAAGAGACGCTCCTGAACAAGACGGACCTGATCGTAAATACAAAAAGAAAGACAATAAGAAGAACAAAAAAAATCCTGGAAAAAAACCAGGGTTTTCTGATTTGTGGGAAAAGGTAAAGAGTCTTTTAAACCCAAAACCAGGCTCTAAGCCTACCAATAAGCCGGGAATTCCAGGGGGACGGCCGACTCCAAATGGAAATAAGGGAACGTTTGGAAAAATCTTTGATTTCGGAAAAAAAATACTTGGTGAGAATCCGGGTAATACACTTAAGAAGCTAGGCAAGGGGGTTATGAAGGGGGGCAAGAGGTTACTTGGACCATTTAGCTTGCTTTTAGATGCTGTAGACATTGCTACTGCTTCGCCGGAAGAACGTCCGGCTGCTATTACATCAGCAGTTTTAGGAAGTAGTCTTACCATAGCTGGTGCAGGTATTGGTACAATGATTGCTCCGGGTATAGGTACCGTAATTGGTGGTCTTATTGGTGCAATTGCTAGTGTTATAGTAGATAGTTTAGCAGGTGAATGGTTAGCTCAAAAGTTCTCTGAAATGAGTGATTGGGCCGGAGAAAAAGCTACTTCTGCAATGGACTGGGTTGGAGAAAAAGCTATTGGTGCAAAGGATTGGATTGGCGAAAAAGCTACTGTTGCAAAGGATTGGGTTGGAGAAAAAGCTTCCCAAGCAACGGATTGGATGAGTGATAAAGCATCTGATGTAGGTAATTGGTTTTCCAGTCAAACAGATAGTATGAAAAATGACTTATCCAATATATTTGGTTATTCAAAAGAACCAGAAAAATCACAACCTGCTGTATCTGAAAATAAGATCTCACAAGCTTATAATCCCGCTTCCACCACACCTGGGCAGTCGTTAGCTCTGTCAAGATTTCCTTCGGTAGATCCGGGACTGCCGCTACCATCTTTTATCCAGGATGCCCAAAACCGTTCTAAGGTAATTCAAGGCATGGGACCAGGTGGTTCACAAGCTCCTACAGCGAATGGAGGAAAACCTGCTCCGCAGCTCGTGCGAATAACGGATGAGCAAATGAGCAGTTTTTCAGGCTTTCTCAAGGATTTCAAGACAGAAATGAACAATCAGATTAGTGTGACGTTACCCCCAGGGGCAGTACAGGTAACAGTTCAGGAAGATTCAATTGATTTTGACACGATGGCACTTCAAGTGGGACACCGGATTGTAAATGAGGTGCGACAGGCAATTATTAATAGAGGTGGAGGAGACAATAGCTCCCTTAAAAAGGGTAAAGTTGTACAAGCCTAACGTAAATCTATCATAGTAGAAAGGAGGGGGGGCCATGAGTATAGACTTTTTTTTGATTAATGGTAGAAGTGTATTTCAATTCCCGGTTAATCCTGAAGAGGTGAATATTTCACGACAAAAGGGATATGAAACAGTTACGATGCTTACACACGGAGAGTTTGATTTTCCGCAAGGAGAAAAGGTGAAAGAAATCACCTTTTCTTCTTTTTTTCCCAAGGTATATGATGCATCTTATTGCCGTTATAAAAATATTCCGGATCCTAATGAAGCGATGAACAGGTTAAATGCAATGTTAAAAGCAGAGAACCCATATCAATTTATTATTACCAATACGCTAATTAGTGTTCCGGTTTTTATCATTGCCCATAATACGACCTTTCGTGGAGGAGAGGCAGGGGATATCTATTTTGAAATTACTTTGCGTACATGGCGTGAACCCAAAATAGCTCTACGAACTGGAAGCTCTCCCCAAAAAGTGAACTCAAAAACCCTTCCACGCACGGATCTTAAAGCTAAATCTAAAACGTATACTGTCAAGACAGGGGATTCACTTTCCAAAATTGCAAAGCTGGAGTTGGGGGATAGTTCCAAATGGAAAAGTATATATCAAATGAATACAAAGGTCATAGGCAAGAACCCGAATATGATTAAAGTGGGTCAAAAGCTGGTGATGCCATGAGCTACCAAGTAATACTTCAAGATAAATATGATCTTACCCCTCTGGTGGAGAAAATAACTTTAAAAGATGCTCTTAACCAAATTGCATATCAGGCCAGCATCCGAGTAGCTGCTTCAAATGGTATGCCCGCGATTACTCCGGGAATGCCTATTCGTGTCAGTGGAATTCCATTTGGGAAAAATGTGAAGGTGCCACTTCTCCATCCTGCTGTTGTGTGGGAAGTAGAGAGTTCTAACAGCGGAACAAAACGTTACTCTCTGGTTGTATACGATAGGACGATTTATTTGGATAAATCCGAGGACGAATATTTATTTCCCAAAGGACAAACGGCCACACAACGGTTGCGCAAATACGCGAAGGATTGGAAGTTTCAAATCGCCTCAATACCCGATACGAAAGTGCAGTTAGGAAAAGGTATCTATCGTGCCCAGACTCTATATTCCATGATGCTGGCTGATTTGAAAGAGACAGCAAAGTTGGGCGGAGATTTGTACCAGTTACGCATGACAAGTGCTGGATTAGAGTTATTTAAAATCGGCAGCAATCCTTCCCCCTATGTGTTAGACCGATTTATTGATCTTACTCAGTTGCGGACACTTGAGGGAGCCGTAACTAAAGTTAAAGTGATGACAGCTAATGAGAATGTAGGAAGCGGACAAGAGGTGCCGTCTAAGGTGCTGGCTGTAGCAGAAGGGGATACTAAAGCGCTGGGTACTTTGCAAAAGCTGGTTGAGGATGATCAAGTGAAAGCAGCTGGTGGAGCCAGTAAGCTTGCTAAAAGTCATATAACTGGGATCCAGGAAACTTTTACAGTTAATTTACCAGATATTAATACCCTACGTGCTGGTGAAGCTGTAATGTTACAAGGGTTGAAGCTGATTGTTACATCAGTCAGTCGGGATTTGGGGAATCCGGGAAATATGACTTTAGAGCTCGCTTCCTTCGATATGGTAAAAAGGAGGTATTTTCTTGAGTAAAGACCCCTATGGTGCATTTGTAAGTGTAATGCAGTCGTCTATGGCGGGACACACTCGGCAAGCGCTGAGTGGAGTAGGTGCGGTACTGGGCACGATTACTTCCACGGGACTCAAGCTGGACGATTTTAAACATGAGCTTCAGGACTATTTGGTCGCCGAGCTGCCGGGATTGCTGTCTGTACCGCGTCATATGTACAAAGGAACCTCAACCGCAGTAGAGTCGGAGAATTGGGAGGGCAAGGAGCTGAAAACCTCCTTTTATATCGGGGAGGACGAGCTGAAGGATGTGAATCTGAGCCTGAACGAAGGACTTAAACCCGGAGATCGCGTACTTGCGGTTCGGGTGAATAGCGGCAACGATGTGGTTGTGGTGTGCAAGGTGGTGAGTGGACGTGGCTAATTTATTTCCCGAAACGGATGATATGCTCTGGACGGATATTACGGACCCGGATGTGCTGGAGGATAATCGGGCAGTATTTGGGCGAAGCTGGCGGTTTGATTTTGAAGCCGGAGAATTTGTCATGAGTCCCAGTCGTAAAATCGTGACTACAGGTGAAAAAGAAGCTTGGGTACAGTGGTGTGAAAAAGCAATTCGTACCCCCCGCTACCGTCATGTCATCTATTCTCCCGACTATGGTAGCGAGTTGGAGGAATTAATTGGCAGCAGCTATGGGCACGGTGTGCAGGAAAGTGAAATCAAGCGCATGGTCACCGAAGCGTTGCTGGCAGATGCTCGCACGGCTAGTGTGGATCAGTTCACGTTTAGCTGGGAAGGTGAGGTATGCCATTTTAGCTGCCAGATTACGAATGTGCGGGATGAAACGGAAATTGTAGAAAGTGTGGTGATCTAATGGCAGACTTGCCGGAATATTTGGTAGACCAGACGGAAGAGGAAATTTTGAGTCGTATGCTGGAAAAAGTGCCTTCGGACATTGATAAGTCCGAGGGTTCTTTTATTTGGGATGCGCAGGCACCGGTAGCGTTTATGCTCTCCGAAGCGGCGATTTGGGCGCAGGAGCTGCTAAGACGTGGCTTTGCCAGCACAGCAGCTAGCGATAACCCGGATTTTCGCTCGCCGGAGCTGGATCTGCGAACAGCAGAGCATGGAGTGACACGGCGGGAAGCGGTTGCTGCCTCAGGCATGGTCACATTCACGGGCACAGCGGGAACGACCGTTCCGGCGGGAACGTTGGTTGCGACCCCGGCAGATGATGTATCCGGGGAAGCCTCCATTGAGTATGCGACCACGGCATCAGTCACGCTGGATGAGCAGGGTAAAGGAGAAGCGGCGATTCGGGCAGTCAATCCCGGTCGCAGCGGTAACGTACCCGCGGGCGTCATTCAGGTGATGGCTAGCCCGGTCAATGGTGTTTCCTCCGTTATCAATACGGAGGAAACGAAAAGTGGCACGGACATTGAGAGCGACCAGCTGTTGCTGGAGCGTTTTTATGCCAAGGTGCGGAACCAGGGGACAAGCGGCAACAAGGCGCAGTATATGCAGTGGGCGAATGAAATCGCTGGAGTAGGCGGCGTGGAGGTTGTTCCGCTGTGGAAAGGGCCGGGTACGGTGGCTTTATATGTGCTGGACACAGATAAACGCGCTGCCAGTCCGGTTATCGTCGCTGCGGTACAGAAGTACATTGATCCGACTCAGGATGGGCAAGGCGAAGGGTTGGCACCAGCGGGTCCCGTAGTGACGATCATGCCAGCGACAGAGGTGGAAATTAACATTTCGGTCAAGGTACAGCGTACCAAGGAGAAGCCATCCACCCTGGAAGAGATCAAAAAGCTGATCGAAAGTGGTGTGAGGACGTATTTGAAGCAGCTTGCTTTTTACAAGGAAGACCCGTTGGTTCGGTATACCCGGATTTCTGCTGTTTTGCTGGACATTCCGATCATTATTGATTTCTCTGAGCTAAAAATCAACGGACTGACCAATCAAAATATTGAGATTGGATCAGGCCAGGTGGCGGTGCTGGGGACGGTGAGCGTCAGTGAGTAATGATGGAATGAACATGAACGATCAAACGAATCGTCTAGCTATGGGTGAAGAGGGGCAAATGAGCAGCTTGCGGGGACGCGAGCTGTTTTCCTATTTACCCGCCTACTATGAAATTTCCCGTGTGATGCGCTCCGATATGGATGCGAAGGGCAGTGAACTGGATTCCTTGTATCTGGCGATGGATGCGACGGTGGCTCAGTTTTTCGTCCGTACCGCTACATGGGGATTGGAACGCTGGGAAATGGAGCTGGGTATCGAAACCGACCTTGGCAAGCCGCTGGACCAGCGTCGTGCAGTAGTAGAGTCGAAGCTACGGGGAGCAGGGACTTTTTCCGGCCGACTTGTCAAAAATGTAGCTGAAGCATATGACGGCGGTACAGTAGATGTTACCTTTCATCCCGCTGAATGGGGATTCACGGTCAAATTTATAGATACCATCGGGATTCCGCCCAATGTGGAGGATCTTAAAGCAGCCATCGAGGAGATCAAGCCGGCTCATTTGGCGGTTGAATATAAACTACGCTACCTGACCATTGCTGAAGTCGAATCTATGACCATCTATGAAAATGAACATACAACACAGGATAGATATTTAGGAGGTGGCGCATAACATGGCAAGTGAAAAAACACCAAATCTGGGCTTAAATCAAATTGACCGTACATCGCCTAAAACAACGTATTTTGATCTGGAGAAGTATTTGGATCAAAACTGGCGTGCTGTAGATAATTTTGCAGGTGATGTGAATGATGGTGTGGATGCGATCAAGAAGCGGTTGGATACGACGGAGCGTAAGGCGGTAACCCTGGAGCCTGGGGTGCAGATTGTTCATGCGGAAAAGGCTTCGCCGTTCTCGCTCACGGGGCTGAGCGGGCGTACGTTGGTGAATTTGTTGGGTAGATGGGGGAATTTAAGTAGTTTAACTGGGATTATGCCATATCAGACCGATTTAGCGCTGGATACTACGAATAAGGAAACGATGCCTAATTCGTTAAAAGTAACAATCAAATCGGGATATACAGTCGGAGTTGGGTTTTATAGCGATTTTAAATTTTTGGCCGGAAAGTATTATGTTGCAATCGCAAAGGTGAAGGTTGGAAACTCTACAAATGCGGGAATATCAGCCCCGAACGTTCAGGAAGGAACGACAGTAACAGATAAGACTAAATTTACTACATCTTGGTTCAGGGCGGCTCCTACCAGCAATGTGACTTCAAATATTGATTTGAGAATACAGGGGACTCAAGGACAGTATTCTTATTTTGAGGCTGTGCGCATCTATGAGATTTCTGCTACTGACTATAGTGCATTAGCAGCAATGACAACTGACCAAATTGACGCTAAGTATCCATATGTGGATAGCGTAATGCCTGTACGTAATCCGTATGCGATACGTTATGGGGAGAACCTATTGCCTTCCCTGTTTGAGTGGTCAGCCAAACAGGGAACACCTACCATAGCGGATGTAAAGAGCGTTTCCGTCACGGTGGATAACAAAATAGTACACACCGTATCACCGTTAGTGCCTGGGCAAAAGTACACTGTCTCAGTTCAATCCGGCGGAGCGACTGGTAGAATTACGGTCACGGATGAACCGGAGACATCAGTAATAGCCGAAGCGGCTGGTTCTGGGCTATTGAGCGTCACGTTTACGGCGGGCCGGGCGGTGAATGTCAGATTACTTGGTACGTCAACGACAGCGGTGACTATTTCTAACCCTATGCTCAATATCGGCAGCACAGCCAAACCATTCAAGCCTCGTGAAGACTCCATGCTTGCGCTGCAAACAGACCTGTACGCCGATCCAGTTACAGGTGCAAATGCAGATATGGTATTTGAGCGTGACGGGCAATACTTTAAGGTGAAAAGGTTCGAAAGCATCCTACTAGATGGCGGTAGAATCACCAAAGTGAATAACGTAGTGTCGGGAACGGGTTTCAAAGTCCTCTATCCTGTAGTGCCCGATGTAAATTATGCATTTGTTGGCAATGGCACGGCAGTAAAATTTGATGGCAAAATATTGTTGTGGGGCGGGCAAGACACTTCAACCGACAGATGGGCTATAGACGCGACCGCATCCAATTTTGCTGTTTCTGTCTCTGTGGCAGACAGCGGATGGGCTGACAGCTACGCACCGACGTTAGACGACATCAAAGCCTACTTTTACGGGTACAAAGCATACGATGCTAACACCATCACGCCAGCACAGGCACAAGCGGCAACAACGGCAACATGGACAGGTACGGGTACTAAGTATTGGGTACAACGTGTAGGCGCAGCTAATTTCACGCAAACCGTTCCGCAAACGTCATATGCGGGGTACACGCCGTATCAACTTGTATACCAGCTTGCAACGCCTACCGTGGAGCCTATCGTTTCAGAGGGTCAGCTATCCTTTGTGGAGGGAGACAATCAGGTTGAAGTAGGTACGGGTATTGTGTTGCGTGAGCGTGCTAAGCCTGCCAAGTATGATAACTACGACATCAATACTGGGAAATCACAAGGCAATGCCCTTGCTCAGCGTGTAGCTTCTTATATCGGCCTGTACGAGAACGGTAATCGCAAGTTACGCGGGTGGGGCGTGTTTAATGGTATAGATAACGGTCAAGCCATAGCGATATATCCTGACAGCTATGTTTCGGATGCTTCTTACAGTGTCACATATCTGATGCTGGATAAATCTCCTTTAGCATCCTTTGTCGGCAGTTATGCCGCAAACGAAAAGACGCTACTCCTCGACTTGGTAGATAGCGTACAGCAGAATACGGCGCGTGTGTCGGTGCTGGAGAATAAGAAAGTTGACAAAGACAATACCACATGGATTAAACCTACGCTGCTTAATGGGTGGTCTTCTGGACAAGTAGGTTACCTTAAAATGAGCGATGGACTTGTCCTTTTTAGGGATAGCATAACGGGAGGCGCGGTGGCACCAGGGACATTATTGTTTACCTTGCCCAAAGGATATAGACCTGGGAAACTGACAGAAATAAGGGTGCGGTCTAGCAACGGTGGAGGGGTTGAATCTAATAATTCCACGATCATGGTAGATGCCTTGGGACAGGTAAAAACGCAGAACACAACCTATATGACAATTTGGCTCGACGGTGTTTCATTTTTGGCTGAACAATAAAGGAGGGCACACCATGAAAGTAGTACCTAAAGTAAATACAGACGGTCTCTATCTGGAGGACGAGTTGGTGGACGATGCCTTTTCTGGCGTCGTCCCTTTTTATGCTCCATCTTCGCTCCCAATATCTGATACGGACCAGCAGTTAGGCACCTATCAGCTTATTGCAGATAGTTCGAGTGCCACAGACGAAGCGAACTCAAAAACTATCCCTACTGGCTATACCGTTGGTATTCCAGTGCCACCGGGCTTATACCATCCCCGTTTTGACATCCAAGGCTGGCTGACCTATGAAGCAGAATATGACGAAAAGCTGCTAGAGCCTCAAAACGCGCACGAGCAGTTGAACAAGGAATCTCATGCTTCATTTCAGAAGCTGCATGATGAATGGCAAAGCAAGCCAGAAAACGAACGTGGGGAAGAACCCGTATATTCTGTACCAAATTTTACAACTCCAGAACGAAAAGACCCAACGACATTCTGGGGTGAAGGATTAAGTGACGAAGCGATCAAGGAGCTGACACAAAAAACGGAGCAACAGCCAAGCGAGGCAGACCAATTGAAGCAGCGTATTGCAGATCTGGAAGTAACGCTGATCCAACTCATGCTTGGTAACACAGGAAAATAACGTGTACTGACTATTATATACAGTAGCAAAAATCTATATAAAAGAGGTGAAATCATAACCATGGCAGCTTTAACAGAGGCTCAATTGCGTATTTGTGCTCATGCCTGCATCACCCGCTATGATCGGGGAGAGGGCGATGTAGCTACGATCATTGGAAGCTATGTTTTGGATGAACAACAGCGTGACGAGGTCATGGAGATTATTTTATCCAAACGTTCCGATCTAGTGCCGGGTAACGTAGAAGATTCGTCATCTGAGGATATTTTGAATGAACAGGAAGAAACGGTTCCTTGGTACAGCTCTATTTTTCGCAAGAAAACAGTATAACGATTAGGAAAATAAATATATACACGAATCTACAAATTCCACTGTATAGATGTGCTGGTGACGTTATAGGACATCGTTGTAAAAATTTCGGTTTTATAGAGAAAGTGAAAAGCATAGCGCACAGCAGGTGATACTATGATGCCCTTGGACCAACCAAGGGCATCCATTAGATAAGTTGGTTCAAAAGGGGGAACAAGCATGCATGAAAAGGTCGATCAGATTTGGCTGGGGTTTTCCACGGGGACCTTGATCGGTTATTTTTTCGGGGGGTGGACGACGATGTTGACGTTGTTGTTATGGATGGTCATTATCGACTTTTTTACCGGCTGGGCGGCGGCCTGGATTAATGGAGCATTGAAAAGCCGAGAGGGCTATTACGGTATTTTTCGCAAGGTTACAGTGTTTTTGATGATTACGGTAGCTCATCTGATCGACGGTATTCTGGGGGATGCACATTATTTCCGGGATGCCGTTGTTTTCTTTTATTTGGCGAACGAGCTATTGTCGATTATTGAAAATGTGGGCCGAATGGGAGTGCCAATGCCGGATATTTTGCGAAATGCGGTAGCCATTTTTGAATCCAAGTCGGTCGGGGAAAAGAAAAAGCCAACAGACCCCTCCGACAAAAGAAATAAAGCTTCATAAGGTGAGCAGAATGCACCTTTGCCCCATTTTCAGCACCAAGTTGGAAAAGCCCGGACCACGTCAATGGTCCAAGCATAGTTATAACAGTAACATCATCGGTTACAACATTATGAATGACAAGGAGGGATCGACTTATGCAAGATCGCAGTCCTAACGCTGCCGAGGGCATTGACGTGTCCCGATACCAGGGAAATATTGATTGGAAACGTGTACGAGCCGATGGCAAATCGTTTGCCTTTATAAAAGCGAGTCAGGGACAGCGTTACGTCGATCCGACATTTATCACCAACGCCAAAGGGGCCAAGGCAGCAGGGGTATTGCTGGGAGCTTACCATTTTGTAGATGCAACCAGCGTTGACGCGGCCAAAGCGGAGGCCAGACATTTTGCCGAGGTACTGGATCGGGTTGGAGGTGCAGAAGCGCTGGACTTTCCAGCGGTCATGGATTATGAGAATAATCCGGGTGGACTTAGCTCTGCCGCGATCCATGACGTAGCCATGGCGTTTTTGACGGAATTTGAAAGGGTAAGTGGTCGCAAGCCGATGGTATATACGGGAAACGCTTTTGCAGCCCATTTCAAAGCGTCGCTGGTAGCTTATAAGCTGTGGATTGCGCGCTATAGCACACGAGTGCCCAATGATACCACAGCATGGAAGCTGTGGGACTTCTGGCAATACAGCGACAGTGGACGAGTTGATGGGATTCAAGGGCCAGTTGACCTGAATGTATACGCCGGAACTGAGGCAGAGCTGCGCCAAGCTTTTGCAGGAGAAGAGGGGGATGAGCCGATGACAGCAGAGGAAAAAGCGGCATTTAAAGCCTTGCAGCAGCAGGTTGCCGCACTTGAAAACAGCAAGGATGTGCTCAAACAGACATTGAACGAACAGACCGCTTATATTAAAAAAGTGGATCAGCAAGTAGCTGACCTGGAGGCGCGTCAGGCTATGCCAGTGCCAGCTTGGGCAAAGGAAGCCGTAGCCGCAGCCGTTGCTTTTAATCCGTCGAGTCCGATTGTGGATGCCAAGCAGCCGAGCAGCTATGATTTTTATCGCCTGCTCGTAGTCTTGAACCGTCTGGGTGTGTTTAAGAAATCGTCGTAAACTACTGAACAAACAGGAACTAAGTAGGAGAATTGGATCTTACAAAAAGGACGCGAGCAGCTGTTACAGCGGCGTTCTTTTTTGTATATTTGTAGATATTTCCCTGTGATATTAACTAACATTACTCTCCGAAAACGTTCGGAAATTTAAAAAGATCTATGAAAACGCTCTTGTCTACCATCTCATTTTATAGTAAAGTATCCAGTAATCACTCTCCATTCATGTAATCACTTGTATATACTGTGAGTATATATGACATTTTTCACTATGATTCAACAAAAGCTGAATGCTTGGAGATAGCAATCTTCCTCATAACCTCACAGACCATCGCATCGGGTACGAGACTTTAGGCATACATCACGGAGGCCGATTGAATTGAACCACAGGGTGTTGATATCTACTTCTACATATAAAATTACCTTACACACCTCCTACTTGAGCATTTTGCAACAATCCCAAGAGCGATTTCAAATCAGCAATATATAGATCGAAACGGTTTAGTTCGTCTATCTATTGTACTTTCGAGCGTTGGGAATCGAATGATGCAAAGTGCTGACTTATGAAATAGCTTCCATCAGAGAAAATGATATCACTCGGTAATAGGCTAAAAATCAGCTTGATTCCCTCATACTCACGCGAAATAATGAACATGCAACCCAGAAGAAGTCTATTTTTCTGTTGAATATAAAGGGAGATTCATTTTAGCAATTTGTCCTCCATCATTTGATAATACCTTACGATTGGTGATAGATATTTGCTGTGTAAGCTTACGTAACTGTGTGTCATCGGGTTTAATTTGGACCCTGTGTCCATTAGATCATAGAGATTATCCGGGCATCCATCTGGTATCAACGAACTAACAATATATGAGGTGTGAAAGGGGTCTGCTGCATGAGGAAAAAGTACGTAAAGAACAAAGCTTGGACCGTCCTACTGGTGCTTGCATTGGGGGCTGTTCTGGCACTTTCCGGCTGTGGAGGTTCCAATGAAGGCGCAAAACCGGAGGCAGGAAAAACGCCAGGCGGCGCAGGAGAGGGCAAGCAGGATACATTAATTTATGGACGCGGTGGCGATTCCGTGGCGCTGGACCCTGCGATTGTGACCGAAAGTGAATCGCTAAAAATTGGAATGCAGGTGTTCGATACCTTGCTGGAATACAAGGAGAGCACCACGGAGATTCAGCCGGGGCTTGCAGAGAGCTGGGAAGTATCACCGGACGGACTGATTTATACGTTCAAGCTGCGTCAAAGTGTAAAATTCCATGATGGAAGCGACTTTAATGCAGAAGCCGTTGTATTTAACTTTAACCGCTGGTCTGATCCGAAAAGTCCATACAAATTTGAAGGGGACTCGTATGATTATTATGACTCCATGTTCGGCCCAGAAGGGAGTCGGGTGATCAAGGAGGTCAAAGCGGTAGCTGCGAACACTGTCCAGTTTAAACTGACCAAGCCGCAGGCGCCTTTTTTACAAAATATCGCTATGCCATCCTTTAGTATTGCAAGCCCTAAGGCTATTCAGGAGAAAAAGGCTGATTTCAAGAGCAATCCGGTCGGTACGGGACCCTTTGTATTTAAGGAATGGAAACGAAATGATACCATCACGCTGGAGAAAAATCCAAACTATTGGAAAGAGGGACAGCCGAAGCTGGCCAAGATCATTGTTCGTTCTATTCCCGACAATACCGCGCGATTTAATGCTCTGCAAAACGGAGAAATTGATCTGATGGAGGATCTGAACCCGGACGATGCGAAGCAGCTGGAAGGCAATAACGAACTGCAAAAAATTGAACGCCCATCCTTTAATGTGGCGTATATTGGATTTAATTTAAAGAAAAAGGTATTCAATAATCCTAAGGTACGGCAGGCGCTTAATCATGCGGTGAACAAGCAGGCCATTATTGATGCATTGTTTGCGGGACAAGCCAAGCCTGCGGTCAATCCGATGCCACCTACGTTATGGGGATATAACGATAGCATTCAGGATTATGCCTACGATCTGGATAAGGCTAAATCCTTGCTGGCGGAAGCGGGCTATCCTAATGGGCTTACCGAGCCGTTAACCTTTTACGCGATGCCTGTATCTCGTCCGTATATGCCTGACGGCAAAAAGGTAGCGGAAGCCATTCAAGCTGATTTTGAAAAAATAGGTGTGAAAGTGAACATTCAATCGCCGGAATGGGCCACTTATCTGGATGATGTCAAGGCGGGCCAGAAAGATGATTTGTATATGCTGGGATGGAACGGAGATAATGGCGATCCGGACAACTTCCTGTACACCCTGCTGGACAAGGATACGATTCCGGGCAATAACCGTAGTTTTTATGTCAATGAGAAGCTGCATAAAATATTGGTGAAAGCTCAGGTTGAGGTCGATCAGAACAAGCGGGCGGAAATGTACAAACAAGCACAAGTGATTATTAAACAGGATGCGCCGTGGATTCCACTGGTTCACAGCACACCACTGATGGCAGGTAAAGTGAACCTCAAGGGCTTCGTGCCTTCTCCGGCAGGTATTGAATCGTATGGCAACGTTTATTTTGAATAGTCCAAATAGCACATACGCAAGCAGGCGGTGATTTTGGTATGAACTCATATATTGTAAAAAGACTGGCCGTTTTGATTCCGGTATTACTGGGCATGACGCTCATCGTTTTTTCGATTATTCATGCCATTCCGGGGGATCCGGCGGAAACGATACTGGGAGACAAGGCCACAGAGCAGTCCAAACAGGCACTACGTGAGCAGTTGGGGCTGGACAAGCCGTGGTTACAGCAATATGGAACTTACCTGGGTGAGCTGGCCCATGGCGATTTGGGTGATTCGATCCGCACCAGACAGCCGATTGCCCGGGAAATGCTGCCTTACTTGGCGGCTACGCTGGAGTTGACGGTGGCGAGTATGTTTTTTGCCGTTGTTGTTGGAATGAATGCGGGTATCGTGAGCGCCTGGAAGCGGAATTCCTGGTTCGACTATGTCAGCATGGTCATTGCCCTTGTCGGGGTGTCGATGCCCATTTTCTGGCTGGGTCTGATGGAGCAGTGGATTTTTGCCAATAAGCTGCATTGGCTTCCTTCTATCGGACGTATGAATTCCCGTGATCCGGTGGAGGCGGTAACGCATTTGGCGGTTATTGATGCGATGATTGGTGGACGTATGGAGCAGGTATGGACGGTCATCAAGCATTTGATTTTGCCCAGCATCGCACTGGGAACCATCCCGATGGCGGTCATTGCCCGCATTACCCGTTCCAGCATGCTGGAGGTTATGGATTCGGATTATATCCGTACAGCCCGAGCGAAGGGACTGGCATCTTTTCAAGTCGTGTACAAGCATGCACTTAAAAATGCCGCCATCCCCGTGCTTACCGTCATCGGTCTTCAGACGGGCTCGCTACTGGGCGGCGCGGTGCTGACAGAGACCATTTTTGCATGGCCCGGCATCGGACGCTACATTTTTGAAGCGATCAGCTCGCGTGACTATCCTGTCATTCAAAGCGGGATTCTGATCATTGCGTTCCTGTTCGTCATCATTAATCTGATTGTCGATTTACTGTACGCGGTTCTGGACCGGCGTATCCGTTATCAGTAATCAAGTCGTCAATGGGTCAAGGGGGAGCTTGTCCGATGTCACAATTTTCGATGGAACCCAACAATATACCGACGACACGCCATACGCTGGCTCATGTGCCTGTCGTTTCCGGCCCTTGGAGAGACGCGTGGAGGGCTTTCCAACACAATAAAATGGCGCTCGTCGGCCTCAGCATTATTATCTTCTTTGTCATTATCGCTTTGATCGCTCCGTGGATTGCTCCTTTTGATTATAAAGCGCAGAATTTGGTGGGTCGCTTGCAACCCCCTTCCGCAGAGCACTGGTTTGGGACGGACGATCTCGGCCGGGATCTGCTGACTCGTACACTATATGGAGCCAGAATCTCGTTGTGGGTCGGTTTTTTGTCCGTCATTGGTTCGATGATCGTAGGAACGGCCTTGGGTTTAATTGCGGGATTTTACGGAAAATGGGCAGACATGCTCATCTCGCGGCTGTTCGACATTTTACTGGCATTTCCGGGGATTCTGCTGGCGATTGCTATCGTTGCTATTTTAGGGCCTTCCCTGGAAAATGCACTGTATGCCATTGCGATCGTCAACGTACCGACATACGGACGGTTGGTGCGCTCCAAAGTGCTCAGTGTCAAAACCGAGGAATACATCACTTCTGCCAGAGCGCTTGGGGCGAATAATGTTCGAATCATACTCCGATATATTTTGCCGAACAGCCTGACACCGATCATCGTACAGGGCACGCTGGGGATAGGAACGGCGATCATTGAAGCGGCAGCGCTTGGATTTCTCGGCTTGGGCGCACAACCTCCTGAACCGGAGTGGGGGAAAATGCTGTCGGATTCACGCCAATACATCCAGAATGCACCATGGACTGTTATTTTTCCGGGTATATCCATTATGCTGACTGTATTGGGCTTTAACCTGATGGGTGACGGCTTGCGGGATGTGCTGGACCCGAGGGCGAAGCGCTAGAACAAAAGTAGTTTAGCTTATATACTTCTAATATTATTAAAAAAAGGTGTTCCCCGGCCTGAATCCTAATGGCTGGAGGAACACCTTTTTCATATGACATTTTTCGTGTAATGAACTTCGATTCATTCAACTGTGACATACAATCTTCTCAATGCAAGTCATGTCAGCTTTCCTGAGACGTGAAAAAAATGTATAATCACTCCAATTGAGTACGTTGGGAGTGGGCTTTATGACATGGCAAAATAAGAGAGAGCATCGGCAGTTTCCGGAACAGACACGAAGCGACGCTTCACGGGCAGCATATGAACGGGATTACTCCCGATTGATCCATTCACCGACCTTTCGTCGGCTGCAAGGCAAATCTCAGGTTTTTGGCGCAGGCACGGGTGATTATTATCGCACACGGCTGACGCATTCGCTGGAGGTAGCGCAGATTGCACGCGAAGCGGCACGCAGCTTGCTGCGGCGGCATCCCGAGGTGGAGCTGGGGCAGGCTGATAACGCCGGGCTGATTATTGACCCCGAGGTGGTGGAATGTGCGTCCATTGCGCATGATTTTGGCCATCCACCGTTCGGACACAAGGGCGAAGAGGTACTGGACGGCATTTTGGATCAGTTGATCGAGACGAAGGTGGAAAAGATAGCGGCCGCTGGAAGCTTCACGCCTGATTCCAGGCAGGGGCTGGAGGCATATGCACGCGAGCGGCAAATCTACGAGCATTTTGAGGGGAACGCACACAATTTCCGACTAATTATGTTTTTGGAGAAGCGTGAGAACGTAGATGGTTTGAATTTGTCGGACGCTGTTTTACTGGGGATCAACAAGTATCCGTATCCGGGGATTTTGAACAAAAAAGGGATGTATCTGCATGAGTGGGAATACATTCGTTCCATCCGCGAGGATTGGGGAATTCCTGATGGTCAAAAGACGCTGGAGGCCCAGCTTATGGACCTGTGCGACGATATTGCGTATTCCGCGCATGATCTGGAGGACGGAATTAAGGCAGGGAAAATTGAGGTGCACGAGCATTTTTTGTATGATCCGTACTTGATCCGTCTGATTACAGAAAAAATCACCACGTTGGAGGATAGCTTCTGGCAAGGCTGGCAGCTGGCTCAGATCGAACAGAAGGTGGCGGCTGTGCTCAGTGAATTTTTGAAGGTATGGAATGGCAAGATGCCTATGTGTGAACACGATTATTCCCGTACCCGTCGTGAGGTGAAAGCGTACTGGGTCAGTCTGTTCGTCAGCAGCTTGGGTGTAATTGATGTGGGTGATTGGAAAAAGGTTACTTTTGTGCGGGATGGAAGCGAGGATCTCGATATGCTTCGTACCGTGAGTGTGCTGAAAAGCTTTGCTTGGGTCACGATGATCCGTGATCTGCGCGTGCAGCGGCTGCAAAAACGGAGTGAATGGATGCTCAGACGCCTGTGGCTGGCTTTTCTCGATCCAGAGACATCCAAGTCCATTATTCCGAGTGATTGGCTCCAACGCTTTGAACGTGATCAGGGCAAGGCAAAACCGATTTGGACATGGGAGCATATGGTCATTGATTATATTGCAGGGATGACCGATGCGTTTGCCGAGAAAATCTATAATGAGCTGTATGGTTTGAAGGTGGGTTCCATTTACGATTTGGACTAACATTTCATGTTGGCCCTATATAGTAGAAGAAACTGGTTTTTAAGTATGGAAAAGAAGGGGGGATATCAATGGGTTCTCAGTCTATACCTGCCAAATCACTGAATTTGGGGGTACTGGATATGGTGCCGTTATTGCCCGGAAACCGACCGGAGCAGGCCGTTCAATGGGCAGGAGAGCTGGCCAGACGTGCAGAAGCGTGGGGCTATACGCGCTACTGGACCTCGGAGCATCATGATATGAAGGGGCTAGCTTCCTCCAGCCCGGAAGTGTTGCTGGCTCACATCGGGGCGGTGACCCGGCAAATCAAGCTGGGGGCAGGCGCTATTTTGCTTCCGCATTATAGTCCGGTCAAGGTCGCAGAATGGTTTCATCTGCTGGCGGCTCTATATCCGGGCAGAGTCGAGCTGGGTCTCGGGAGAGCACCCGGTGGAGGACCACATGCTTCGATGGCGCTGAGCGGCAACTTTCTCCAGCATGTGGCTGAACTGCCACAGACGATGGAAGCGCTGCTGGCTTTGCTGGAAGGTACCTACGAGTATGAGCAGGTGCCTGTGTTTGCCCGCCCGATGCCTGAACAGCCACCTGCGCTGTGGATGCTGGGTACAAACCGTAAAAGTGCCGAATACGCCGCCCGGTATTCAACTGGCTATGTGTTCGGTCAATTTATGAGTGGGCAGGATACGAGAGATATGCTGAGCATGTACCGTTCCGGCTTTCAGCCGTCCAAACGAATGGACAAGCCCCGTACGATGGTTGCTGTAGGGGCCATAAGTGCCTCAACGAATGAACAGGCGCAGCGGTGGGCTGCACAGATTACGATGGGTGACCCGGCGATGCGGGCCAATTGGCTGGTGGGAACACCATCGGATGTTGCCGAACGGTTGCGCAGCTTGCAGGTTGAGTACGATAATGATGAATTTTTGTTGGTCACACCCATTCCCGATTATGAGCAGCGGCTTCAATCCTACCGTCTTATAGCAGAGGCCATAAATTCTAGCTATGATTCTAAATGAAAAGAGATCTGACATGAACCGACATGAAATAAATAGTTCTGCTATGAATATGCAAAGATACATATATACCTACGCGTGTCATGAAACCGAGCGAGAGCTGTGTCTTTTGGAGTTGAAAAGCTTTTTCGGCCAGCCGCCTGCGCATGATTCCATGCTGTTGTCCTATCGGCGGTTGGAGCCGGGCACCAGCCCGTTCATCCATCTTCGGCTGGATGTGACCGCAGATGCGGGTACGTTGGATGAGCTATGCGAAGCAGCTTCCGCAATTCACCTTGAAGAAGGGAAGACCTTCAAGGTCCTGTGCCTTAAGGAAGGCGACAACGTGGCTGACTATGACGAGCGTCGCGGTATAGAAAGACGCATTGGCGCACGTATTCGAGGACAGGCGCAAATGAAAGAACCGGATGTCACCCTGGGTGTCATACGGGTAGGAGAGCGATGGCTGCTTGGCAAGTGCATATACAGCGACAGATCGTGGCTGGAGCGCCGTCATAAGCCGCAAAACTACTCCACCGGACTACCAGTGCTGGTAGCCAAAGCGCTTGTGAATTTAGCAGTGCATGACATAGCAGCACAGGATATAGATGTGGGCCGATTGAAGTTGCTGGACCCGTGCTGTGGCATGGGTAATGTGATGATTGAAGCATTGAGCATGGGAAAAGATATTCGCGGTTGTGATATTAATCCGCTGGCGGTACGCGGGGCACGCGTGAATTTGCGTCATTTTGGATATGAAGAGGATCGGGTGAAGCTGGGAGATATGAATCTGCTGGAGGGAACCTATGATGCAGCGATATTGGATATGCCCTATAACCTGTGCTCCGTGCTCCCTGCCGATGAACAAAAGCAGATGCTGCGCAGCCTGAGGCGCTTGGCCGCACGAGCGGTAGTCGTAAGCACGGAGCCGATGGCAGCATTGCTGTCCGAGTCAGGCTGGACCCTCACGGAGCAATGCCGCATACACAAGACAGGTATGAGCCGGGAAATATGGATCTGTGAATAGTTTGTTAATACTGAGTTTTGTAGTTAACCAAATTCAGCGGCAGCTCCTGATCGGCTGCGTAGGCTTTCAAATTGGTGAGGAAAATATCTACCGCCCGTTCAGCGTAACGGTCCGTGTCGCCTGCAATATGCGGCGTAATCAGGACATTCTCCAGACTCCACAGTGGATGTGACGCGGGTAGCGGTTCTTCCTCGAATACATCCAGTCCGGCAAAGGCAATATGCTTTTGCTCCAGAGAGCGCACAAGTGCATCCGTATGGACAGTGTTGCCACGACCTACATTAATGAAGAAAGCTCCCTTACGCATGGCTGCAAATGCCTTTTCGTCAAAGAAGTGACGGGTTTCCTCGGTGAATGGCAGAATATTTACCACGATATCCGCCTCTCCCATCGCTTCATGTAATTGCTCATTTGTGTACATGCGCTTCACATGAGGGGCATCCTTGCCGGAACGACGAACTCCGATCACCCGCATGCCGAAGGCTTCTGCGATCCGGGCCGTTTCACGACCGATTTCGCCCACGCCCGTAATCAGCAGCGTTTTACCGCGTAATTCCGTTAGGTCGCCTTCCGGTGGCTGCCATGTTTTCTGACGTTGCAAGAGAACTGCTTGCTGTAAATACCGTGTATGCGACAGCAGCATCCCGAAGATTTGCTCCGTAATCGGAACGGCATGAACGCCGCTTGTATTGGTGAGTAAAATATGACGCTTTTCCAGCTCTGCAAGTGGCAGCTTATCAATGCCCGCCGACCAGGTCTGTATCCATTTCAGTTTGCTGTCAGGATGCAAAGCCGCTTCGGAAATATGCTTGGACCAGCCTAAAATGACCTCTGCCTGTCGGATTTGTTCAGGCTCCAGCTCTTGGGCTTTACCAATGAACAGCTCATAGCCCGGAGCTGCTGCACGAATTTGCTTTTCTTGCTCTGCGGTAAGCTGGTGTAAACTTACGATGGTTCCCATGATTCATTACCTCCTCGGTTTTTGATTCTTTGGAGCTTCCAATATATTCTGCTGAATCATCCTTTCAAGGATAACAGATTGGTGAAAAGATTGCATAAATAGGGGTAAAAGCGAGCTTGCTGTGTCACTATAGATAACAACGAATGACTGTAGCTCCGATTAGGGATGAAAGGAAGACCATGACGATGAACGGATTACCGCTGGTAGTACCGCAAACAGCACAAACACAAAGACTTTTTACCGCGATTGCTCTCCCGAGCGAGCATAAGAAGGAGTTACGCCGCTGGGTGGAACAGGATGTTAACGAGCTTTCTTTTCGCAAATGGACCGATTTCAGGGATTACCACGTGACACTTCAGTTCCTGGGGGATGTGGCGACCAAGGATATACCGGAACTGGAACAGGCTTTATTTCAGGCGGCCGCTGCACATTCCCCGTTCACTCTCGGGCTTGGCGAACCGGGGACTTTTGGACGAGATGGATTTCCGCGTGTGCTATGGAGGGGAGTTACGGGGCAGAAGGATTCTTTGAACCAGCTCCACCAATCCATAGTTGAGGCTACCGAACCGCTTGGTTTTAAGCCCGAGGAACGGCCTTACAGGCCCCATATCACAGTAGCACGTTCGTATACAGGGCAGGAGCCTATTCCGGCGTCTATGTTTCAGTCCAATGACCGGATAGGCGAGCCGTGGGAAGTGGGAGAATTTGTTTTGTACGCGACCCGAATGGGCCAAAAACCAATGTACCAAATAATTCAAACAATCCCATTATCAAGGTGGAACCCTTGATCTATCAGCGATTTTAGTGATATAGTATTTCAGCGTTATTCAAAAGGCGCATTTTGGGTTACATATCTGAGGAATGTGCCTAAAGTTAACAGGAGGAACATTATGGAAATCGTTAAAGAACATCGTTGGTTTGCACCTCTTTTGAGTGTGCTGCTTGTTTGTATATTGGGGGTAGGCCTCTACGCTGAGGTTCAACAAACACAAAAAAATCATAAAAATGCACCTATGCAATCTCTGAGCTGGTCAGGGAATTCTTCGGCTCCTTCACACGGGGACAGGATGGAGACCCATAACGGGTCAAACAGGACAAGTCCCATCTTTGCCAAGGCTCATGGGCAGCCGAGCTGGAAACAAATCATGCCGACTCCGTTACCCGCTTCCCAGATGAAGCAGGCGGGACAAGCCCGGAGCAATGTTGCAACCGGCGTGAAAAAACCTGAAGTCCAGCATAGCAAGTCCGCAATTCTTCCCCCTCCTACAACCATCTACTTTACGAAGACACAAATGCTCTCTCAGGATGACAAGGCGTTGTCTACCTGGAGCTATCCTGTCTCCGCTAAAGAACTGCTCCTGCTACAAAAAATAGTCATGGCAGAAGCAGAAGGCGAACCGTACGAAGGCAAAGTGGCAGTTGCCAACGTTGTCTTAAACCGGCTGCGGTCAGCCCCATTTCCCGATACGATTCAGGCAGTGATTTATCAAAAAGCGCAATTTAGTCCGGTTGCGAACGGGCGTCTTCGTCGTGTCCACCCCAACCAGGACAGCATTCGTGCGGTTACGGCTGCTTTGAATGGCCATAAAGCCGTGCCTGATAATACCTGTTTTTTCCTGTCGCTGACGTTGGCTCAGGATCTTACGGTTCATCATTCGCGTACCAAAGTGAAAACAATCGGTCATCATACCTTTTACAAATAACAGCCCTTTCTAAACAACAGGGTTCAGCTTTGTGAACGTATTTTTTTCGTGTACAGATGAAGCTTGTATGCAAAAAGCGGTATAATGGGTAAATGAAAGGTACCTAAGTTCTGAAAGTGACAATGGAGGTGGCAGATGATATGAAAATCACATATTACGGGCATTCAGCTGTGCTGGTGGAGGAAGAGGGCAAACGGATTATTATTGATCCTTTTTTGACCGGGAATCCTAAAGCGGTAGTAAAAGCTGAGGATATTCAGGTGGATGCAGTGCTGTTGACGCATGGTCATGCGGATCATTTTGGAGATGCTGTTGAAATTGCCAAGCGCAACGATTGCCCTGTAATCGCGGTGGCGGAATTGGCTGACTATTGTTCATCTCAGGGAGCCAAGGCTCACGGCATGAACCTTGGCGGTGGTCACCAATTTGACGGATTCCATGTAAAATTCACGCTTGCGTTCCACAGCTCCTCTTTAAATGTGAATGGACAAACGATATATATGGGTGAGCCTGCGGGCATTTTATTGACCATAGGCGGCAAAACATTTTTCCATGCTGGCGATACCGCCCTGTTTGGCGATATGCGTCTCATTGGGGAAACTAACTCGATAGATGCTGCGGTATTACCGATTGGTGACGGCTATACCATGGGACCGGAGGATGCGCTGCTGGCAGCTAAATGGCTCCGGGCAAGCCGCGTGATACCAGTGCATTACAATACATTCCCGGGCATTGAGCAGGACGGGAACGCCTTCTGTGACCGTCTGCACAAGGAAGGGATTGAGGGGAAAGCCCTGAATCCCGGTGAAAGCCTCGAATTTTAACCTGCACTGCCGAATTGCAGGGATACGTCTGAGAGTCAGAATGTTCAACAGATATCCTTTATCAGCCTTTTTTGTTCCTTCGGGAATGGGAAAGGCTGGATTTTTTAAAGTGAATATTTATACATAAAAACAGTATATTTTTGCATGTAACATTGAAGCTGTAATGTAAAAGATTTATTATCACAATCATAAAAACTTTGAATTGCTAACATGGTAGGTCAATGATAAAATGATAGAACTAATTAGATTCATCAGTAGATCCGACGTGTTTTTCAAGTCAAGCTATTGCATAATTATTGAAAAGCATTCGCATTCGGCGGACCGTACCGCCTTGAATACGTCACATGTTTTGTCCCCCAATCCTCGTAGTTGTTCTTTGAGTTACCTCTTGTTGCCACTGTCTTCTATTCGGCCGCCTGTATTTCAGGCCAGCATGACTTTATAACAGAAAGGTTGCGTTCCATGAGACAGACAGGTTTACCACCCAAACAGGGATTATACGATCCCCAATTCGAAAAAGACGCCTGCGGCATGGGCTTTGTTGCCCACATCAAGGGAAAACCATCGCACGATATCGTAAGTCAGGCTTTGACCATGCTCGTAAATATGGAGCACCGGGGCGGTCAGGGAAGTGAACCGAACTCCGGTGACGGAGCGGGGATCATGATTCAGGTACCGCATCTGTTTTTTCAAGAGGAAGCGGAGCGACTGGGCTTCAAGCTGCCAAAGGCTGGACATTACGGCGTGGGGATGCTTTTTGTATCCAATGATCCGAAGGTTCGTGAAGTTCATGAGCAGAAGCTGAGAGATATTATCGTAGATGAGGGCCAGAATTGTCTGGGCTTCCGTGATGTTCCGACTTATGACGAAATGCTGGGCAAATCGGCGAAAGCGGCCAAACCGGGCGTACGTCAGGTGTTTATCGGTCGAAGCAGCGATTTGAAGGAAGAGCTGGACTTTGAACGGAAACTGTATGTTATTCGTAAACGGGCGGAGCTTGCCATTCGCTATAACGAAGAGGACCAGAACCGTGAGTCGTTTTATATCCCGAGTTTGTCATGCCGCAAAGTTGTATACAAGGGTATGCTTACAACCGAGCAGGTAGGCAAATTTTATCTGGATTTGCAGGATGAGCGGGTGACTTCGGCAATCGCGCTGATCCATTCCCGTTTCAGTACCAACACGTTCCCGAGCTGGGATCGTGCGCATCCTTATCGTTTTATGATTCACAACGGTGAAATTAACACGATGCGCGGTAACGTGAACTGGATGCATGCACGTCAGGCCCAGTTTGAAAGTGAAGCGTTTGGCGAAGATATCGGCAAGGTAAAACCGGTCATTAACCCGGATGGTTCAGATACAGCCATGTTTGATAATACACTGGAATTTCTGTATTTGAGTGGACGTTCCCTTCCTCATGTAGCCATGATGATGGTGCCGGAGCCTTGGAACAAACACGAGACGATGGACCCGAAGAAGCGGGCATTTTATGAGTATCACAGCACGATGATGGAGCCTTGGGATGGACCGGCTGCGATGGCGTTTACGGACGGTGTTCAGATCGGGGCGATTCTGGATCGCAACGGCCTGCGTCCTGCGCGTTACTATGTGACCAAGGATGACCTGATCGCATTGTCTTCAGAAGCGGGTGTACTGGATATCGCTCCTGAAAATGTACTTTACAAGGATCGTCTTCGTCCGGGACGGATGCTACTGGTCGATACCCAGGAGGGCCGCATCATTTCTGACGAAGAGTTGAAGGAGCGTATCGCTTCCGAGGAACCTTATCAGGAATGGCTGGATGAGCATCTGGTCAATCTGGATGAGCTGCCGGAAGCTCTGGAGCAGCCGGAGCCGAAGCATGAGAATGTAAACCAGCTTCAGCTGGCTTTTGGCTATACGTTTGAAGAACTGCGCAAGATTCTGGAGCCGATGGCGCTCACAGGTGCGGAACCGATTGGCTCGATGGGATATGATGCTCCATTGGCGGTGCTGTCTGACCGTCCGCAACGTTTGTACAACTATTTTAAACAGATGTTTGCTCAAGTCACGAATCCGCCGATTGATGCCATTCGGGAAGAGATCGTAACGTCCACGGCAACTACGATTGGACCTGAGCGCAATTTGCTGCATCCGGAACCTGAAAGCTGTCGTCAGATTCGTCTGGATTCACCGGTGCTGTCGAATGAGGAATTTGCCAAAATTCGTCATGTACACCGTCCAGGCTTCAAGTCGATGACGATTCCGATCTTCTTTGAAGCGAAGGAAGGCGCAGAAGGACTGCGTAAGGCACTCGAAGGACTGTTTGAGGCTGCTGACCGTGTCATTGACAAGGGTCATAACATCCTGATTCTGTCCGACCGTGGCGTGGATGCTGAGAATGCGGCCATTCCGGCGTTGCTGGCTGTCTCCAGCCTGCATCACCACTTGATCAAGCAGGGTACACGCACACGTGTAAGTATTTTGCTGGAGTCCGGAGAGCCGAGAGATATTCATCATTATGCGGTGTTGCTTGGTTACGGCGTGAGTGCGGTTAATCCGTATCTGGCTTTCGAAACGCTGGATGTCATGATTCAGCAGGGCTTGCTGCGCGGTGTCTCGCATGAAAAAGCAATTAAAAATTATATTAAAGCAGCTACCAAGGGTGTCGTTAAAATATTGTCCAAAATGGGTATTTCCACGATTCAGTCGTACCGTGGAGCACAAATTTTTGAGGCCGTAGGTCTCAAACAGGATTTCGTTGATCGCTACTTCACCTGGACACCTTCCCGCATTGGCGGTATCGGTTTGGAGGAAGTCACGGTGGAAGCGCTGGCTCACCACAATCGTGCTTTTACTGACAAGGACGGCAACGACAAGGTGCTGGATTCAGGCGGCGAATATCAATGGCGTAACGATGGGGAAGAGCATTTGTTTAATCCGCAAACGATACATTTGCTCCAGCAGTCGGTTCGCTCGGGAGACTACAAGCTGTACAAGAAATACGCCAAGCTGGTTCAGGGTGAAACTGAACAGCATTTGACGATTCGCTCCATGCTTCAGTTGAAGCCTGCGGGTGAACCTGTGCCACTGGAAGAAGTGGAATCCGCTGCATCGATTATGCGTCGTTTTAAGACGGGAGCTATGTCCTTCGGCTCAATCAGTCAGGAAGCGCATGAGGATATGGCGATTGCGATGAACCGTATCGGCGGCAAGAGCAACACCGGTGAAGGTGGGGAAAACCCTGCACGTTTCATTCCGGATGCCAATGGCGATTCTCGCCGCAGCTCGATCAAGCAGGTGGCATCAGGCCGATTTGGTGTAACGTCGAATTATTTGGTGAACGCCGACGAAATTCAGATTAAAATGGCGCAAGGCGCGAAGCCGGGCGAAGGCGGACAGCTGCCAGGACGCAAGGTGTATCCTTGGGTGGCTGAGGTGCGTGGTTCTACGCCGGGCGTGGGACTGATTTCGCCGCCGCCGCATCACGATATTTATTCTATCGAGGATTTGGCAGAGCTGATCTACGATCTCAAAAACGCCAATCCGCGTGCTGACATTAACGTGAAGCTGGTGTCGGAGGTAGGCGTAGGTACGATTGCAACAGGAGTGGCTAAAGGCCGCGCTGACATTATTCTGGTCAGCGGCTATGACGGGGGTACAGGCGCTTCTCCGCAAGGCTCCATCCGCCATGCGGGTATGCCTTGGGAGCTGGGTCTGGCCGAAACGCATCAGACGCTGATGCTGAACAATCTGCGCGACCGCGTGGTGCTGGAGACAGACGGCAAGATGCTGTCTGGCCGCGATTTGGTGGTAGCTGCTCTGCTGGGCGCGGAAGAATACGGCTTCTCTACAGCGCCGCTTGTGGCGTTGGGCTGTATTATGATGCGGGTTTGCCAAATGGACACCTGTCCGGTTGGTGTGGCTACACAGAATCCGGAGCTGCGCAAAAATTATATGGGTGATCCTGCCCATGTGGTGAATTTTATGCGTTTCATCGCAGAAGATGTCCGCGAAATTATGGCGGAGCTGGGCTTCCGCACGATTCAGGAAATGATCGGACGTACGGACTGTCTGGATACCGTAAACGCCGATTCGCACTGGAAGAAGAAAGGCGTCGATCTGAGCTTGCTGCTGCATGTTCCTGAGTTGGAAGACGGTAGTGTACGTTACCGCGTACAACGCCAAAACCACGGGCTGGAAGAAACGCTTGATATGCAGGAGCTCGTACCGATGGCTGCTGGGGCGTTGGAGAACGGAACAGCTGTAGAGGCTACCATGCCTATAACGAACGTGAATCGGGCCGTAGGTACGATTCTGGGCAGCGAGGTCACCCGCAAGTACGGAGCGGAGGGCTTGCCTGAGGATACGATTCGCTTTAACTTCATCGGATCAGCAGGTCAGAGCTTCGGGGCTTTTATTCCTAAAGGCATCACGCTGAGCGTTGAAGGCGACAGCAATGACTATGTAGGTAAAGGGCTATCCGGTGGTAAGGTTATTGTGAAGAAATCTCACAAAGCGACCTTTAAGGCAGAAGAGAACATTATTATCGGAAATACGGCTTTGTATGGAGCGACCAGCGGGGAAGCTTATATTAGCGGAATTGCAGGGGAGCGCTTTGCCGTTCGGAACTCCGGCGCACGTATCGTCGTCGAGGGTGTCGGCGATCATGGCTGTGAGTATATGACAGGCGGACGTGTAGCTGTACTGGGCGAGACTGGACGGAATTTTGGAGCCGGGATGTCTGGAGGTATTGCATACGTCTATGACCCTCAGGGGACGTTTCTGAGCCGTTGTAACCTGGAAATGGTGCTGCTGGAAGACGTGGAAGCCCCCGCGGAAGCAGCGGATCTGCGTGGTCTGATTCAGCGTCATGTCACGTACACAGGCAGCGAAGCGGGACAACGTATTTTGGATGACTGGCAGACTGCGATTCAGCAGTTTGTACGGGTGATTCCAAAGGATTACAAGCGTATGGTAGAACAGATACAAAAAGAAGAGGCGACCGGCTTGAGCGGGGATGAGGCTCTGCTGGCTGCATTTGAAGCCAATATGCGTGAACTGGCGCGTGCCGGGGGTTAATGAAGCCCCTCACCAAATTCACTAAAAAAGGACTTGCTGAATACCGTTGTTAAGATCACGGTAGTACCAGCAAGTCCCTTTTTTAGTTCTTTGAAAACATGATTTATGTCCTTGACAAACGTTATAGTTTCTGACATTACCCCCAAAATGTTTTCCTGAAACGGTAAATATGTTATAAAAAGTGTCATTTTTTTTGGAATGTAACCGTTTACGTTAGAGTTTATGTCTTGTTATTTATTTTTGGATTGGTTATGATTTTTTTAGAGTACACATGCAAATCTAGTATGCCCATCGTCACTTCAAAACACAGAATAGGGTGACAGGATGAAGTTGAAGAAGTCAGCAGAAGACCAAATGATTTTTTTGTACCGGTATGTATCACTATCTTTAACGTCGCTTGTTTTTCTGTTCGAATCATCCGGATTAATCGTGTGGCAGAAGTTATTACTCATTGTGTTTCTATTTATATCTGTTACATTATTTACGTGGATTTACCGCAAGTACAGACTTCATGAGATGGTACTGAAATGTTGCATTGCTCTGGAAACCGCAGGGATCATTTTGTTGCTGCTCCCGACGGGAGGGATGGATAGTCCGTTCAAATGGTATGTGATTACCCCTATGCTGGTGGCTTGTGCTCATCTTTCTATGAGGTACAGTTGGACGCTCCTTCTTTCTTATATCGGCTTGGTACTCACATTTTGTTATATCTTTTTTACACCAGGTCAATATTTTTTGTGGGATATGGTGTTGCAAAATGCGAATTTATTTCTGGTGCTGATTGTGACCACGATGGCGATGCAGGTGATCGGTGTCATGAAGAATGAGCTGAAGATGGCGAAGGAGCAAGCTAATGAGACGATGGAGCATATTAAGTCGATTTACCACATCATGGAGACGACCAGCCACAACGAGGCATTGAATCTGGGGCAGGTCATCTCGGACTACACGGTTAAGCTGACGAAGCAGAGTCGCGCGTTTTTCTGGTTGGACAGTCAGGAGGAGGATGCGCCGGAGAGCAGCCAGACAGGTTGGACGGTGGAGGAAGAGGAGCAGCTATTCGAGGAGCTGGGGAATTATCGTGAGGAATTCAGGGAAGAACGGGAGCCTTTTTTCAGGCATCTGCCGGAATGGGGCGATTTTCTCATGATCACGGTACCGATGACGACTCGATTTGTAGCGACCATCGGACTCAAGCTGGGCCCGGATCAAAGTCTGACGGGAAGACGCTGGCTTGTGCAGCAACTGATATTCCTCGCTGAGCTGAGCGCCGTGTTTTTGGAGCGCTATGAGCTGGAGCGTATCGAAAATCAGTTGATTGTGACAAATGAGCAGAACCGGATTGCGAATGAAATGCATGATAATGTATCACAAAGTCTTTTTGGCATTGTGTACGCGACGCATTCACTTCGGCAGACATGGCATGATCAGTCGAAGGAGCAGGTGGAGGAACAGATTGAGCTGATTCAGCAATCCGCTAATCAGGCAGTGAGAGAGCTAAAAGGGGCCATTCATAGCTTAAGCTCGAAAAAGAGCGGGGGCCCGACTTGGTTAGGAACAGTGAAAAGCCATCTGCATACGCTGTCCAAGCTGAATCATGTACAGATTGATTTTGATATTCATGGGGATCATTTTTCACTGCCGTACTTGTATCAAAAGGCTTTGTTTCGTATCATATCCGAAGCCGCAGGTAACGCAATCCGGCATGGGTTGGCGAAGCGGATTGATGTGAAGTTAAAATTGACGCCTCAAGTGATTAAATTGTCTATTCATGACGACGGAGTAGGGTTCGAGACAGCGAGAATGGTTGCAGGAGGTGAGGTGGTCAGTGCAGGCAGTGGCCTGGGCATGATGAATATGGAATATTTAGCTCAATCGATGGGAGGTGAATTTGATATTTCAAGTCGAATCGGAGAGGGAACACAGATCCGATTGTCCATTCCGGTAAATGCTTATGAATAAAGATGTGTGAACATCCTGCAATACAAAATCTGCGGTAACAATCGGATACATAGGGATTAAGCAAATCCTGAACTGTAGACAGGAGGCCGAATCATGAAAATTGTCATTGTCGATGATCATCCTTTAGTACGGAAAGGACTCGCTGCGGTTATATCCATGCAGCCCAATGTTCAGTTTGCGGGAGAGGCCCAGAATCAACAGGAAGCACTTGTGGTTATCGAGGAAACGGATCCAGACCTGGTGCTGCTGGACTTGAAACTTGCCGACGAATCAGGTCTGGATATTATCAAAATAGCACGTGGACGCGGGTTCAGAAGCAAATTTATTTTGCTGACATCCTCAGCCACACGAGAAGACTTCCTGAAAGCGGAGGAAGCTTCTGTGGACGGCTACGTACTCAAGGAGGCTTTGCCTGAGGAACTAATTTACGCGATTCATCTTGTCAACAAAGGACGCAAATATTATGATCCTGCTATTCTGGAGAACAAGCTGCGGGAGGATGCGGGCAATCTGACAGACGACCTGACACCGAAGGAAAAGGAAGTATTGGTCGAGCTGGGACAGGGAGCCTGCAACCGCGAAATTGCATCCCGGCTATTCATCAGCGAATTTACAGTCAAAAAGCATGTCAGTCAGATTTTGGCCAAGCTGCGGCTGGCGGATCGGACGCAGGCAGCGTTGTATGCCAATGCGATTGGGCTGGCGAAGTACGAGCCAAGGACATCTAGCGTGTGATACGCTGAAGGCGGTGGCAATGGAATGCCTGTCCGACTGGACAGTGCGCCCATGTAGCTTTCCAGTTCAGTTTATATACCGAGTAACAGAAGAAGCCTCAAAATCACCAGCCTCGGTGGTTTTGGGGCTTTTTTTCGATTTATTTTTCCATAATCAACTAAGACTGGTACAAAAGTATACCATGCCGTAGCCAAAAGTATACAAACTCATCCCCCTGTAGTGATGGAGAAAGTGCCGTCCGGTTCCATGTCGTTCCCACAGCAGCTTGTTACAATTAGATCATCATTAAAATAAGAAGAAAAATGGTATGGGAGGGAGGATTTTTGTGGAGAAAACCATTTTGGATTATCTGGTCCTAATCAAAAAAAGATTGTGGCTGATTGCGATTTTTGTCATTCTCTCATGCGTAACGACTTACTTTGTGAGCGACAATGTCGTGAAGCCGGTCTATTCCGCATCAAGTCAGCTGCTGGTTAACCATATTTCCGGTAAGCAGGGGAGCAACAATCTGAACGACGTCAACACAAGTCTTAATTTGGTGGAAAGCTACAAGCAAATTCTCACTTCACCCAAAATTATGGAGGCTGTCGTAACGACCCATCCCGAATTCGGCTTGACGCAGCAAAAGCTGGCAGAAAAGCTACAGGTCAAAACCTCGGATAAAAGTCAGGTCATCGGCTTGACGTTTGAGGCAGGGAGTTATCCACAGGCCGCCGCTGTTGTCAACGCGGTAACCCAGAAATTCGTGCAGACGGTTCCGGGACTGATGGAATTGAATAATGTGAAAATCTTGAATGAGGCGGACCCGCGGGCCAATCCTGACCCGACCAATGGAAATCCGCTCATGAATATTGCGATTAGCTTTCTCGTATCGCTGATGATTGCGCTGGGCACGATTGTGTTTCTGGAAAGCATCAACGGTACGCTGCGCACGGAAAAAGAGGCAGATGCGGACATCGGTATTCCGGTGATTGCATCCATCCCGGTCATTCGCAAGAAGGACATCGACGGCGCAGCCGGAAATTCCAAAGAACGGGTAGGGGAGCGTAAATATGCTGCGATTGAATGACATGTTGATTACAGAAAGCAATCCTTCATCGTATGTCTCGGAATCATTCCGGTCCCTCCGTACATACATCCGGCAGCAGGTCATCGGGCAGACGGACCGCGGGACGGTTCTGCTGCTGACCTCGCCAGAGAGCGGAGCAGGCAAAACAACGCTGCTCGCCAACATCGGCGTTTCCTTTGCACAAGAAGGCAAGAAGGTGGCTCTGGTGGATTGCAATCTCCATACACCAGCGTTGCACGAGATATTCGGTTTGGAGAATACCGGAGGTTTATCGGCTTATTTGCACGGTGGAGCTTCTTCCAAGTCCATCGTCAGGCATGGCGTGCCAGAGCTGTCTATTATTCCCGGCGGAGACATCTTGTACAACGCAGCTGACTTGCTCGGCAGTGAACGCATGGTGGAGCTGCTGGAAGAGCTAAAACGCGAATATGACATCATACTGCTCGACTCGGCTCCGGCGCTGAACTACACGGATGCCCGGCTGGTCGCAAGCTTGACGGATGGTGTGATTCTCGTCGCCAGACACGCCCGGACCAAACGGGAAGATTTACGCAAAACAAAGCAACTCATGGATCAGGCCGGTGCGACACTGGTTGGAATTGTGATGAATCAGGTGAAGTAAGCAACACCAAAATTCGATGAAGCAAGGAGAATGAGTGCGATGACGAAAAGAGTGAAAAAGGCCATTATTCCAGCAGCAGGGTTGGGTACGCGCTTCCTACCTGCGACCAAAGCAATGCCTAAGGAAATGCTTCCGATTATCAATAAGCCCACAATTCAATATATCGTGGAAGAAGCAATTGCTTCCGGTATTGAGGACATTATTATCGTAACGGGCAAAGGCAAGCGTGCTATTGAGGATCACTTTGACAACGCATTTGAGCTGGAATCGAAACTGCTGGAGGACGGCAAGCTGAAGCTTCTGGAAGAGGTACAGCGTTCTTCGGGAGTAGAAATTCACTACATTCGCCAGAAAGAACCCAAAGGTTTGGGACATGCGGTATGGTGCGCAAGACGCTTTATCGGGGACGAGCCGTTTGGCGTACTGCTGGGTGATGATATCGTAACAGGTCAGAAGCCTTGCCTGCGTCAGCTGATGGATCAGTATGAGGAAACTCAAAATTCCGTCATCGGTGTACAGCGGGTACCGCAGGAATTCACGAATCGCTACGGCATCATTGAACCGGATCAACAGGACGGACGTCTGTATCGGGTAAATAATTTTATAGAGAAACCGGCTCCAGGCACAGCGCCTTCCGATCTGGCTATTATGGGCCGTTATGTATTCTCACCAAAAATTTTCAAGTATCTCGATCTTCAGGAAAAAGGGGCGGGCGGCGAAATTCAGTTGACCGATGCCATCCAAAAGCTGAATCAAAGCGAGCGCGTGTACGCCTATGACTTTGAAGGAACACGTTATGACGTGGGCGAGCGTCTTGGTTATATTTTGACCACACTTGAATTTGCACTCGCTAGCGATGATTTGAAGTATCCGGTTATAGAGGCCATGCACGAGTGGCTGAAAAAGACCGAGAAAGCAACCACGGCAGGTTGAGAGGGGGTACGTCAGCATGAGCATGGAAAATTTACCGGAGGACGGCGAGGCTGTCATGTCAGGTAAAGCGTTTTACATGCCATACGGAAATACACAAATTCAGGATAAAACGTCTTACCTGGTAACCAAGCGATTGCTCGACATGTTGCTGTCTTTCGTGGGTTTGATCGTATTACTGCCGCTTTTTATCGTGGTGGGTGTTTTGATCAAGCTCGAAGATCCGAAGGGAAGCGTGTTTTTCAAGCAAATTCGGGTGGGCAAGAACGAGAAGCTATTCAACATGTATAAATTCCGTTCGATGGTGTCCAATGCCGAGGAGCTGAAAAAAGATTTGATGGAGCTGAATGAAGTGAGCGGCGCCATGTTCAAAATTAAAAACGATCCGCGGATTACGAAGATTGGCAGTTTTTTGCGCAAGACGAGTATTGATGAGATTCCGCAGCTGTGGAATGTGCTGGTCGGGGACATGACGTTAGTGGGTCCGCGTCCGCCATTGCCGAGCGAGGTTGAGCAATACTCCGATTATGACAAGCAACGCCTGATTGTCACACCGGGATGTACCGGCTACTGGCAGGTGAGCGCACGTAACAGTGTAGGCTTCGAAGAAATGGTGCAAATGGATTTGAAGTATATTCATGTTCGCAATACGTGGCTCGATCTGAAAATCATCATGAAAACAGGCATTAAAATGCTGTTCTCCAAGGATGCTTACTGATGGATGCATTCAAGCGGTGTCCCGCAGTGTCCGTCGTTATTTGCACCTATAACCGGGCGAACCTGCTGGAAAAAACGCTAATGTCCCTGCTGGAGCTGAACGACCTTGCGCTGGCTGAGATCATTGTGGTCGATAATCGCTCCACCGATCATACGGCGGCGACGATCAAAAGATTTAGTGCCGCACACGGTCAGGATATTCATCTCCGGTATCATTATGAGCGCGAGCAAGGATTATCAGCTGCTCGTAATGCGGGCATTACGTTATCGAGGGCAGAAGTCATTGCTTTTCTGGATGATGATGCGATCCCGTGTGTTTCATGGCTGCAAACGATTATGTCGACCTTCGGGAACAACCCCGAGCTGACGGCCATGGGCGGGAAGATAGATCCTTTGTTTGAAACGGAACGACCGGGTTGGCTGACAGGGCCGCTTGAGCTGCCTTACACGATTATTGACTTGGGAAAAGCCATCCGCGAATATCCGGCGGGACTGAATCCGTTCGGAGCGAATATGGCCATGCGCAAAACGGCTTTTGCTGCCGTGATGTTCCCGCTCCATTTGGGAAGAAAGGGAGATATCCTCTTATCTGGTGAAGAATCGTGGGTTTTCGAGCAGATTCGTAAAAATGGCGGAACGATCATGTATCATCCTCACATGGCTGTGAAGCATTTTGTTCCGGCTGCACGGTTGACGAAGGAATGGATCATGAATCGTTACTACTGTCAGGGCATGTCTCACGCTGTTCAGGCCGCAGGCCTGCGCGGCAACGTGATGCTGATGGCGAAGACGGCAGCCAAATGGCTATACAACACGGTGGACTCCCTGCTGGCACGTACTGAGGGCAGAAAGCTGTTGAACCGGTGCAGATTTGAAAGTATACGGGGAACCCTGGATACGCTGCGCAACCGGAAAAGCGAGTCAGCTGCGGGGTGAAGATTGATCATGAGCAACTATCCTTGGACTTCGAGAATAAACACAATACAGCATGTTTTCATTTTTCTTCTGGGCGCTCTTGCTGTAGGAGTTGCGGCTACTTATCAGCCGGTGGCCAGCATTGCGGCGGTATGCTTACTGCTTCTGCTGGCCGTTTCTATCCATCATCCGGAGCGCATCAGCTATGCAGTTCTGCTGAGCACGGCGGTATCGGTGGATTCCTTGTATCAGGGTGGCGTATTCGGTATCGAGATTTTGTCATTATACAAATTGGGCATTTTGGCCTTGCTGGTACCGTGCATGCTCGTTTACGGCATACGCCTCAAATTTAGCTATCCGATCTGGGCATTGGTGATCATGCTGGGGATTACATTTGGATTTTCAGCATGGCTGCCTACGCTGACGACCTCAATTGCAGTGAAGGCGTTCGTCGGACTATCGCTGCCCTTCTCTTTTTTACTGATCCAGTGGAAGAAGGAGGTGGCGGAAAAGCATATCCGGTTGATCAGCCTGCTGCCGATCATTAGTGTGGTCGTTGGACTCGGTTTACAGGTCGTAGGGCTGCATTCGTTTACCGATGTGGAATTTACGGGAGCGGTGAGAGTACAGGGGGGCGAACATTCCGCCGCATCTGGCGATGCTCTCCTTTCTCGGGATTGCCGTCTCGCTGATTGAGGTCAAACGCAAGCCGCAGCAAGCTGCCTTTTATTATACGGTGCTGGCGCTGAACTTTTTGATTCTGATTGCCACCGGTACACGCGGCCCGATTCTGGCACTGTTGCTAATGTTTGCAGTGTATCTGTTCGATATCGCCAGGCAGTATCTCAAGGGGAAAGTCAATTATTTGCTACCGCTGGCCGGATCGTTTTTGATTGCTCTGGGGGCGGTGGCCCTGCAATGGAACAATTTAAAAAAACGCTCCTTCGAGCGGGAGACCGATACGGGAATTGATCTGTCGGGACGCTCGGAGGCATGGGAATATTTCTTGAACAGAGTACAGGATTATCCGTGGTCAGGCAGGGGTCTTGGCGCGGTGACGGTTGCGAACGACGGGACGTTATTCAAAGGCTTTGTCGTGCCGCATAACGAGTATATACGCTTTTATTTTGACACGGGATATATCGGTTGCGGGTTATTGATGCTTTCATTGCTGGTCGTGTTCGTTCTCATTTACCGGTCGCTTGCCAAGCCAATCAAACCTTATTTTGCAAGCTTGATTGCGGGCTTTCTGATTTATTCGTTTTCAGATAACACGTTGTCGACGGTTCAGATGATTATTCCATTTTGCTGGTATTTGAACGCTTTATACCAGACATCTACTCAAACCGATTTTCGCAAAGAGAAGTGATACGATGAGCAGAGTGAACATGTTCGATGTCAACTTTGATAATTATGATTTTAACGATCTACTCGAATTTATAGATACTTCTATTGAGCATCAGCGTCATTCCTACATTTTGACCTGTAATGTCGATCATGTGATCAAGCTTCGCAAGGATGATGAATTCCGCAAGGTATATTCCGATGCAGGAGCTGTGGTGGCCGATGGAATGCCAATTATATGGGCGTCCAGGTTGCTGAAAAAGCCCCTCAAGCAAAAGGTGTCAGGCTCCGATCTGTTCACCCGGCTGGGGGAGGCTTTTGAGGATCGAGGCTATCGGTTGTTTTTTCTGGGTGCGGCGGACGGTATTCCTGAGAAGGCGATGGTCAATCTTCAGGAGTCGTACCCAAACATGAATGTAGTGGGTTGTTACTCTCCTTCCTATGGCTTTGAGAAAAATGAGGAAGAGAACAGACACATTGTCCAATTGCTGCAAGAGGCCCGCCCGGACATCGTTTTTGTCGGCGTAGGCGCACCTAAACAGGAAAAATGGATTTACAGATATTACGAGACATATCGCGCTCCGATTTCGATAGGGGTAGGAGCTACGTTTGATTTTCTGTCGGGAAATGTGAAACGTGCACCGGAGCTGATGCAGAAGACGGGATTTGAATGGTTTTGGCGGTTGTCTCAGGAGCCTAAACGTTTGTGGAAAAGATACTTGATTGAGGATTCCCAGTTTCTCGTTCTGCTGTTTAAGGAAATGTTCAAGCGGAACCGGGTGAAGGGAGGTCAGGGGTGAGAAATATGACTCGGCTGGCAGATCAGCAGGTTTCCGTTTGGTTAGGAAATCGGCGTGGAATCGGCATGATCGGCATGGGAGTGCTGGCTTGTATGCTGCCACTCGCCATCGGATTTGTCAGCGCCAAGATGAATCCCACCATGAGCCAGCAGGGAGCCATATTGCTGGCGCTCGTTTTTCCGGCCTTTTTGCTGGCGATCATCCAATCGCGGATGCTGATTCCGTACACACTGATGGTGTGGGCAGTAGGACCGGAAATCCGGCGCATTGCAGACTGGCTGGAGGGAACGTATCACTCGGTGTCCTTATTGAGCTTGGCACCGTTGCTGGTCAGCAGCATGTTGATTATTCCTGTGCTGCGTGGCATTCATCAGGCGGAAAAGCCATTAACCCGAATTGCTGTGTTTTTTGGTATTGAACTGGCCTACGGAAGTGCGGTCGGCTTGTTCAAAAATGGTATCGTTTTTGCTTATGATTTGGCCAACTATGTGATTCCTTTGCTACTGCTGCCTTATTTTGCGATTAAGCCCATGAAAGCGAAGGAGCTGGACCGTCTGCTGTATTCATATGCCAACATTGCCGTTCTCGTGGCGATTTACGGCATTATTCAGTATTTGACGGTGCCTCCATGGGATGCGTTTTGGATGAATAACGTAGAGATGAATTCCATTGGTATACCAGAGCCGCTTCAAATCAGAGTTTTCTCATTGATGAACTCGCCTGGTCCCTGCGCTATTTTTCTGGCAATGGCGCTCGTACCCATGATGATGGAAAAACGGTGGCGCGGCACATTGGGATGGATCGGGGTCCTGCTGACGGTCGTTTGTCTTTTGATCACGCTGGTACGTTCGGCTTGGCTGATTGCATTCGTTATGCTGCTGGCATATATCCTCACTTCATCCTCCAAGGGAAAGTGGAAAACCTTGTTTCAACTTGCTGTCGTTGGCCTCCTTCTCTACATCATTGTTCCGAAGCTGCCGGGGGCAGAAGGTCTCGTGGCCCGCATGCAAACGTTGACGGATATTCAACAGGATCATTCGTACAATGAACGCCTGGATCTGTTGCATACGATGCTTCCGGCCATTGTCGGTAATCCGGTGGGGCAGGGGATCGGGAGTGTAGGAATTGGAACCAAGCTAGATAACGGCGGCGATCTCGGTGAACTTGGGATTATGGATAATGGCTATATTGCCATTTTTCTCACCTTCGGTATTTTCGGAGCGTTCTTTTTCTTCGGTGGTCTGTTCGTTATCGTCAAGCGCCTCCTTGTGCGCATTGCCGAGCGAGATTCCAGCCAGCCTTATATCAGACTGGCGTTGGCTACGTGGGCCGGAGCTGTAGCCAGTCTCATATCGGATAACGGTTTTCCCGGTATGCGCGGCTATCTGATCTGGATGATGATCGGCATAGGACTGTGGGCGAAAGATGTCATCGTGGAAAGAAGGTAAAGGCTGTGCAAAACTTACAAACATTATCCGCACCTGTCCGGACACTATGGTCCACGGTGGTTCGCTTTGCCAAGAGCAAGGATAGCAGCTCGGCAGCAGTCAAAACGATGATATTCAGCATGCTGATTCTCGTCGTAAACATGCTGACTGGCGTGCTGACGGCCCGATTCTTGGGTCCTACCGGACGCGGGGAACAGACCGCGATGGTGAACTGGTCCCAATTTCTTGCCTTCTGCATGAGCTTCGGTGTCCCGTCCGCGTTGATTTACAATGCGAAAAGGAACCCGGAGGAAACAGGCAAGCTGTACGGCCTCGCCTTGCTACTGGCGACGATGTTCGGGGGCTTGGCGACACTTATCGGCGTGTTCCTGATTCCTTATTGGCTGCGCTCCTTTTCTTCATCGGTCATCCTGTTCGCCCAATGCTCCATGATGATGTGTCCGCTTATCGCGATCTCACAGATCAATAATGCATTGCTTCAGGTCCGGTCGGAATACAAGCAGTACAATTTGTTTCGGTATCTTGTGCCGCTGAGTACGCTGCTGGGTCTGGCGATCCTGATCCTGACGGGTCAAATGAATCCGTACACCTCAGCCCTGGCCTATTTGCTGCCAGGTTTGCCGATTTATATCGGTGTCACGATTCGAATGGTTCGGCTGTACAAACCGAAGGTGAAGAACAGCTGGACGCAATTCAAAAATCTCTTTACCTACGGCATGGGCTCATACGGCAATGATCTCATGGGGCAGGTTTCTACTTACATTGATCAGATCCTGATTGCGGGTCTGCTCAGACCGGCTGATCTCGGCTTATATGCGGTAGCGGTCAGCCTGGCCCGGATGGTGAATGTATTTTCAACCTCGATTATCGTCGTGCTCTTTCCCAAGGCCTCCGGGTTAAACAAGGAGGACGCGGTTGCAATAACATTCCGGGCATTTCGGGTGACTTCAACAGCAACGATTCTGGCTGCCACGATGCTGATGCTGATTGCTCCGTTCGTATTTACATTGCTATATGGTCAGGAGTTTAAACAAGCGCTTACGGTATTCCGGTTACTGGTGCTTGAGGTTGCTATCAGCGGAGGAACCATGGTGCTGGCACAGCAATTCATGGCGCTGGGTAAGCCCAAGCTGGTTACCATCCTACAGGGTGTCGGATTGGCGCTCGTCATACCATTGCTGTCTATACTCGTTCCGAGATACGGCTTGACGGGTGCAGGGATAGCAATGCTGTCTTCGGGGATTCTACGGTTCGGTTTCATTTTATGTAATGTTAAATTCGTTCTGAAAATGAAAATTCCGAGACTGCTTATTTCCAAACAAGATATTCAATGGCTCCGATCAACGATGTCACACTACATCCGGAAAAAGCCAGTTAACGGTTAGATAAAGAAGGAGGCACCCCCTAATGAACCACATGTCTAGCGTTCCCGCGGACAACCGGATATCCGTAGTTATTATCGCTCAGGATGATGGCACTCGAATCACAGCCGCCATTAAATCCTGCAAGCCCTTTGCGGACGATATCGTCGTCATTGACGGAGGGAGCAAGGACAATACGATTCAGGTAGCTGAATCATTGGGCTGTCGGGTGTTTTCCAACCCATGGCCCGGTTATGCGAAGCAGCGCATGTTTGGTGTTGAAAAAGCCGAATTTGATTGGATTTTCCTGATTGATACGGACGAGGTTGTAGATGCGGAGCTTCTTGGAGATTTGTTGAAGGTCAAGGAAACACTCCATGATCCGGCCAAAGCATATTCTGTGTTTCGAATTGGTGATTTTCTGGGCAAATGGATGAACAAAGGCGAGCATTTGGTTCGTCTGTACAATCGGCGTATTTACGGCATTACGAATAGTCTTGTTCATGAAATGCCGGATGTAGCCTCTTCCCAGATCATTAAACTGGAGGGTGTGTTATGGCACTACGGCTTCCGCAGTATCAGTGATCATATGACCCGTTTTAACAAGTATACGGACCTCGAAGCTGAGACGGCCTTTAACAAAGGCAGATCCTTTCGGATTTCCAGGCTGTTGTTGCGACCTCCGGCCCGCTTTGTGCAGAAGTATTTTGTCCAAGGCTTATACCGCAAGGGATTGGCAGGTTTTGCAGTAGCGGTCTTTTGGGTAATGTACGAGTTTCTGGTCTGCTTCAAGCATTATGAGCTGACGAAGCGGCGAAAAAAAATAGAGATTGTGGAAGACGGACAGACCGAGCAGAAAGGAGAAACCAGCTATGTCGTACAATAACGGATTTCGCATTGCAGCAACAGGGCTTAGCTGGCCGTCCCTGCAGCCCGGCGGATTAAACACGTACTTCAAATCCATCTGTGAGCAACTGGCGGAGCAAAATACGCTGGATGCTTTAATCTGTAGCGATGAGAAGCCGCAAGTACCTGAAAATATCCGAATTCATTCAATTGGCAGCAAGCAGCAATCCATCTGGAAGCGTCGAGAGCTGATGCAAAAATATGCAGCAACGCTGTTCGACAAGCAGCCGATAGATGTGCTCTACTCCCATTTTGCCCCCTATGGTGTCGGCCCGGCGCTGGAGGCGAAAAAACGGGGAATTCCGGTAGTCACCACCTTCCACGGCCCATGGACGGAGGAAATGAAGATTGAAGGGCAAGGCCTCAAGCATCTGCTGAAAACAACGTTGGCCAAATCCATTGAAATGAAGGCTTATGGTCTGGCGGACAAATTTGTAGTGCTGAGCGAAACCTTTCGGGATATTCTGCATGAGCATTATAAGGTTCCACTCAGCAAAATCCATATCATTCCCGGTGCGGCGAATGTAGAGAGGTTCCATCCGGCAGAGGATCGGGGGATGGTGCGGGAACGGCTGAATTTGCCACAGAATGCGACGATTGTGCTGACCGTCCGTCGTCTTGTTAACCGAATGGGACTGCTACAGCTGCTGGAAGCATGGCGGCGGGTAACCGAGCGTCATCCTGATCATCTGCTGCTGATTGGGGGGAAGGGACCTCTGATGGAGGAACTGGCTTCCAAGGTGGCAGAATACAATCTTCATAATCATGTGAGATTGCTTGGATATGTATCGGATGAGGAACTCCCCCTGTATCATCAGGCATCGAATATGTTCGTTGTGCCGACACAGGCACTGGAGGGCTTCGGCCTGATTACGGTGGAGGCGATGGCCTCGGGGTTGCCAGTGATGGCGACTCCTGTAGGCGGCAACAGGGAAATTTTAAGTGGATTCCGTCCGGAGCTGTTGTTCCGGGGAACGGACAGCGAAGCCATTGCGGAAGGACTGCTGCGTGTGCTGGATAACCGCGAAGCCCTTCCCAACGCACGGGAATGCAGGGACCATGTCCTGAGCAAATATACGTGGGGACATGTGGCGGAGCAGGTTGAAGATGTGTTCCGGCAGGTCCTTGACAGAAAGGCGGCTGCAAAATGCTGAGAATAGCTTATATCGACCACACGGCAAGATGGAGCGGTGGCGAAGTTGCGTTGTATAACATACTGACGAACATCGGGGAACATATCGACCCGCTCGTGATTTTGGCGGAGGAAGGCGATTTGGCCGATCGTCTTCGGCAGCGCAACATTGATGTACGTATCGTTCCACTGGATGATTCCATTCGCAATCGGGGGCGGAATGCCGTCAATCTGGGTGCGCCTGCGGCAGCCTACCGACTGTTGGCTTATGGGAAAAAGCTTGCGCCTTTGCTGCGCGAGGAAAAGGTCGTGTGTGTTCACACGAACTCGCTCAAGTCAGCGTTCTACGGCGCAGTAGCCGCGAAGTCAGCGAAGGTGCCGTTGATCTGGCATATCCGTGACCATATCGGTCCGCCGTACCTGAAGCCGATTGTGGCCAAAGGCATACGGCTGATGTCCCGCTTTTTGCCCAACGGCGTCATTGCCAATTCCAAGTCCACGCTGAGTGCGCTGGAGCTGCCCCCGGACAAAAAGACGCTCGTCGTCTACTCGGCATTTGCCAAAGCGATTACAGCCCGTGATGCGACTGCAAATTCACGTGACGATGACTCGTTTAACGTCGTGTTGGTCGGTAGACTGGCAGAGTGGAAGGGACAGCACATTTTACTGGAAGCGGCGCGCTCTTTTTTACCGGATAAGCGTGTGAAATTTTGGCTGGCTGGAGATGCGCTCTTCGGCGAAGAGGAATACAAACGCCGTCTGGAATCCACGATGCGCGAATACGGATTAGACAACGTTAATTTACTTGGACACGTCGATGACATTCAGGGCTTGATGCAGCGTTGTGATCTGCTGATTCACACCTCCATCACACCGGAGCCGTTCGGGCAGGTCATTATTGAAGGCATGGCCGCAGGGCTGCCGGTGATTGCTTCGAATGAGGGTGGACCCAGGGAAACCGTCGTACCGAACGAAACCGGGCTACTTATTGAACCGGGTGATCCGGCCAAGCTGGAAGAAGCCATCCGCTGGATGCTGGAGCATCCACAGGAACGTCAGCAAATGGGCGATAAAGGGATGGAACGGGTCAAGAAGCATTTTGTTATCGAGAACACGGTTAAGGATATAGTTCATTACTATAAGGGTTTGTTGGCAGGAGTCTGACCGACATTCGCGTTAAAGGATGATTCAGATGAAAATAGCGATAGCACACGATTACTTAATCCAAATGGGCGGAGCGGAAAGGGTGGTAGAGGTATTCCACGATATGTATCCGGAGGCTCCAATCTTCACAACGGTGTTCAGCGACGACCGCCTGTCGAACAACTTGAAGGATGCAGATATTAGAGCCACCTGGCTACAGAACATCCCGGGAGTGAAGGCCAATTTCAAAGGAGTGCTGCCGCTGTACCCCATCGCTATCCGTGATTTTGATTTTAGGGATTTCGACATTGTGTTAAGCTCCAGCAGCGCATTTATGAAAAGCATCCAGGTACCTAAACATACGTTTCACATTTGTTACTGTCACACACCGATGCGGTTTGCCTGGGATTACGATACATATATGGCCCGGCAGTCCAAATCCAACCTGCTCAAAAGCATGCTAAAGCTTTACATGAATCGGTTGAAAACATGGGATGCCAAAACTTCTCGCAACGTAAACCAATTTGTCGCCAACTCTTCGGTCGTCAAACGGAGAATCCTGCACTATTACCAACGGGAGTCGGATGTCATTTTCCCTCCTGTTAATACATCCCGTTTCCAACGTGCTACAAGCATCGGTGACTATTACCTGATCGTATCCCGGTTAGTGTCCTACAAGCGCGTTGACCTGGCGATTGAGGCATTCAAGCGCAATGGTCTCAAGTTGCGCATTGTCGGTGAAGGACCGGATCGCAAAAGACTGGAAGGCATGGCCTCCCCGAACATTGAGTTTCTTGGCAGACTTGAAGACGAAGAGGTCAACAAGCTGATGGCAGAATGCCGTGCGCTCGTTTTTCCGGGGGAAGAGGACTTCGGTATCACGCCTCTGGAGGCGAATGCAGCCGGACGGCCTGTTATCGCTTATCAGGGCGGGGGAGCGTTGGATACCATTGTCCCTAATGTGAATGGTGTATTTTTCCGCAGACATCAGGTAGAGGATGTGCTGGAGGCGGTCGCCAAGGTCGAGCAGCATGCATGGGATGTGGACGGTATCATTAGCCATGCACGCAAATTTGATGAAGATACGTTCAAGGATCATTTCAAAAAGTATGTAGAGCAAGCCTATGTGAACTTTCTAAAAGGAGGATGAACGGAATGAAGCTGGCTGTAATCGGTACTGGATACGTTGGACTCGTCTCGGGCGTGTGTTTTGCACATAAAGGTAATGAGGTGATTTGTGTCGATCTGGAGCAGCACAAAATCGATATGCTGAACCGGGCGGAATCTCCTATTTATGAACCTGGCATTGAGGAATTGATCGCGTTAAATCTGGAAGCGGGTCGTTTGGAGTTTACTTCGGATTTGGCCGACGCGGTTCGCCGCTCGGATATCGTTATTTTGGCGGTAGGTACGCCGTCTCTGGCTAACGGTGAAGCTAATCTGTCCTACATTGAGCAGGCTGCTGCTGATGTCGGGAAGGCCATGAACGGGTATAAAATTATAATGACCAAGAGCACGGTGCCTGTCGGAACGAACGAAAAGATCAAGGACGTGCTGGCCCGTCATACGAGTTTGTCCTTCGATATTGTATCCGCTCCGGAATTTCTGAGAGAAGGCTCTGCTATCAATGATACACTCCATCCAGATCGCATCATTATCGGTTTGGACAACACGGGGCTGCGTGAAACGATGGTTTCGCTGCATCAGGTGTTCACGGATAAAATTTATGTAACGGATATCCGCAGTGCAGAGATGATCAAATACGCGTCCAACGCATTTCTGGCGACCAAAATCTCGTTTATCAACGAAATCGCCAATATTTGCGAAAAGGTAGGCGCGGATGTTACCTGTGTGGCTGACGGTATGGGGATGGACAAACGAATCGGGTCCTCTTTCCTGCAAGCTGGGATCGGGTACGGTGGTTCTTGCTTCCCGAAAGACACGAATGCGCTCATCCAAATTGCGGGTAATGTGGATTATGAATTTAAGCTGTTAAAATCGGTGGTCGAGGTTAACACTGACCAGCGTTTCATGATCGTATCCAAGCTGCGTGAATCGCTGGGTCAGCTGCACGGCGTGCCGATTGGCATTTGGGGCTTGGCCTTCAAGCCGAATACAGACGATATCCGCGAGGCTCCGGCACTGGAAATCGTTGAAACGCTGGTTCAGGCAGGTGCTATTGTGAAGCTGTATGATCCGATTGCAATGGAAAAATTCAAGGAGCGCGTGGATCATCCGAATATTGTATGGTGCTCCTCCCCGCAGCAAGCTGCCGAGGGAAGCGACGCGGTCTGCCTGCTGACCGATTGGGAAGAGTTCAAAAACGTCAATCTCTTACAATTGTCTTCCATTCTGCACAAGCCAGTCCTGATTGACGGTCGTAACGTATTTACGGAGGAGCAGATTCAAGGCTCGGGGCTGGAATACTATTCCGTGGGTCGTCCGCGGATGAGTGGGTGGAATCGGGATAAGGTGGAAGCTTAAAAAAGTGACGGATTTAAAAGTGAAACATTAAAAAGTGACTGTGGTGGTTTTGGAGACGCTACGCGTGCAGATTGTTCTTCCGATTGCTGTTACCCCCGGATTTTCTTGATTGTGTAAAACATTCAAAGGTTAAAATCCGGGGATAAAGGCAAACGCTGCCGCTTCTTCAGAACAATTCTGCCCGCTTCGCTGCTTTCCGCCGTGGAGTCACAATTTTTAACCTCCACCTTATGGGGGGAGGTAGGAAGGGCGTATCCGAAGGAGCGGCGCGGGTGGTACCGCTCCTTCGGATTAAGGCGCCATGCGGCTGCGCCGCACCGCTCCTTCGGAGCAAGGCTGCCATGCGATTGCGCTATGCTGCTCCTTCCGAGCAAGGGCGTGGCAGGGCCGACTGATACTTGAAGCCTGCAAGCACGGCAGGCAAGCGCGCGAGCGTCTTTACAGGCTGACCGGACATGAATCGTCCGGTCGTGCTTTTTGCAATAAACGGTATGATTGGCATGATGCATATTTGAGTAGCGCAGGGATGGATTTGAAGCTGGAGAAGCGGAGCGTTCGCCTGAAAGCTTTCCAAAGGAAAGCTCGCATCGGAAGCATTAGCTTAGTGGGATTCTTACATCTAAATGTCTTACACAATCCAAAGAATCCCACGGCAACAGCGATCGTAAGATCAAATCCATCCCGTAGCGGGCTACTCGACCTTGCCCATCCGATCACCTACCCAAATTAGAGAGGAAGTGGAGAGTTATGAAGCTCGTACTTTTGTCTGGTGGTTCCGGTAAGAGATTATGGCCTTTGTCCAACGATTCCCGTTCCAAACAATTTTTGAAGGTGCTGGAGAGTCCGGAGGGTAATTCGGAATCTATGGTGCAGCGGGTGTGGAGACAACTGGGGGATAACGGCTTGTCCGAATCCTCGTTTATTGCAACAGGGAGAGCGCAGGTTGAAATGATTCAGAGTCAGGTTGGGCAGGATACGCGCATCATTGTTGAGCCGGAACGAAGAGATACTTTTCCCGCGATTGCGTTAACAGCCACTTATCTATATTCCATCGTGGGTGTTTCGCCCGATGAAATCGTTGCTATATTGCCGGTAGATCCCTATGTAGAGGATGCTTTCTTTGCTACAGTTGCCCAGTTGGAACATACTCTTCAGGAGAGTGAAGGCAAGCTTGCGTTAATCGGGGTTGTCCCTTCCTATCCTTCTGAGAAATATGGTTACATTATACCTAAAAATGATGCCACACAAGGTAGCACAGGCTACCGCAAAGTGAGCCATTTTCAAGAGAAACCCGACCGGGAGCAGGCGGAGCGTCTGATGGAACGCAATGCTCTATGGAACTGCGGGGTTTTTGCATTCAAATTGGGTTACTTGCTCGATATCTTGGCATCCAAAGGATTGCCGTTGAACTATGAAGAAATGCAAAAGCAATATTCTTCTCTGGAAAAAATCAGCTTTGACTATGAGGTAGTCGAGAAGGAGAAGGATATCGTTGTTCTTCCATATGATGGATTCTGGAAGGATTTAGGTACCTGGAACACCTTAACGGAAGAAATGTCCCATCAGCAAGTGGGCAGAGGCGTAGTAACGGAGGATTGCGTCAATACGAGCCTTATCAACGAACTGGATATCCCCGTGGCGATCATCGGAACGAATGATCTGATCGTAGCTGCCAGCCCGGATGGCATCCTTGTGACCAATAAGGCGGAAAGTCCGCGCATCAAGGAAGTGCTCAAGGCTCATAATCAGCGTCCAATGTACGAAGAGCGCCGTTGGGGTCATTATCGGGTAGTGGATTATGTGAAGTATGACGAGGGCAACGAGGTATTGACCAAGCGAATCCGTGTGCTGCAAGGCAAAAATATCAGCTACCAACTTCATTTCAAACGGAGTGAAATTTGGACCATTATTAGCGGTGAAGCGGAAATTATTTTGAATGAAAAGCTGCATAAGGTGAAGGCTGGTGATGTGGTTCGCATTCCAGAAGGGACGAAGCATAGCATTTTAGCCGTGACCGATGTGGAATTGATCGAGGTACAGACAGGTTCTGAGTTGATCGAAGAGGATATTGTCCGTTTTTGCATGGACTGGGATGAAATTTCCCGTCACCAGTTTATTTCATAAATGAGCATCTTGCAACCATCCTGGAAGATAAAAAAGGACTCATTTATGAAGTTTTTTAGCCCGAACTGTCGAAAATACGCGAAAATCTGTAAATTCATGAACATGACCTATTAAATTTTGGTAAAAAAAAGTCGATACTTAGGGTAAGAAGGAATCCAAACTCCTTCCACGATAAACGCAGCCCTGTTGAAAGGCAGGTACGCAAAGCTAAAGGGCCTTCCGTGAGGATGGCAGCCTGGCTACCGAAAGGAAGAGCGAGAGTGAGCCCCTATTTTACCCCTGTGTATCGATTGATACGCAGTGTACTCCCCGTTGTTATGCTTTTTTCCTTGTTGCCCGCCGGTTTTGGTGAATCTCTGTCCGTGGCGAATGCTGCCACATTACAGCCTGTTAATTCGGACGCTTCTGCTGAGGCCCGTGAACTATACAACTATTTGATCAGCATCTCGGGAAAAAAGATGGTCACAGGTCAACATGATTATTTGGAAAGTCCGGATGAATTAAGCAACAAGGTCCAGAAAATCAGTAAGGCGTATGCTGGTGTACATGGCTACGAGATGGGAGCCATCTCCGGCCAGTCCGCCGCTACGGAGGCAGCACAACGTAAAAATGTCATCGATAGCGCCATACGTTGGAGTAGAGCTGGCGGAATGGTTACGATGACTTATCATGAACCGCTGCCGGGTAAACCACTGACTTGGGCCAATGTGCAGGCGAAAGTAAGCCAGGCGGAGTTCAATAAATACGTGACGCCGGGTACTACGCAGTATAATCTTCTCATTGCCGATCTGGATAAGGTCGCTGTATCGTTAAAGCAGCTTCGTGATGCAGGCGTTCCAGTATTATGGAGACCTTACCACGAAATGAACGGCGACTGGTTCTGGTGGGGAAACAAAAACAATTTCAATCAGCTCTGGAATATCATGTATGACCGTTTTGTAAACACGCATCAACTAAACAATCTGCTGTGGGTATGGAGTCCGAACGCGCCTAATTCGTACACTGTTCCATATACCCCGAAATATCCGGGGGATGACAAAGTGGATATTTTGGCTGTAGACATTTACAACCATGATTTTAAGCAAAGCCATTACGAAGGACTGCTCGGACTGGCACGGAATAAGCCGATTGCCATTGGGGAACACGGTGAGGTGCCCAGTCCCGAGGTGATGCAGGCTCAGCCAAAATGGGTGTATTCCATGACCTGGGGCAAGATGCTGACCGAAAATAACACGACGGATCAGATTCAGGATTATATGAATGATTCGACAAGCTTGACGCGGGATGATGTGAAAAAAGGGTTAGCTGCGATGAAAGAACCTGAGACGGAGCTACCGACCGTACCGGACACGGGGCCAAACGATCCAACTCCGGCTCCGCCAGTGGTAAGTAAACCAGCCCCGCCTTCCGTTCCGGATATGGTCTACGTGAACGGGCTGCGGGGTGAATATTTTAACAGCATGGATCTGGACGGCACCGCTGTTTTGGTTCGTACAGACAGTAAGCTGGATTATAACTGGCGTGCGGCCTCGCCTGATCCCGAGGTGAAGGCTGATCAGTTCTCGGTCCGCTGGACGGGCAAAATCAAGCCGCAATATAGTGAGACCTATACGCTTACCACGATATCCGATGATGGCATTCGTGTATGGGTAGACGGCAAGCTGGTTATTGATAGCTGGTTCAAACAAAGCTGGACAGAACGCAAGGACAGCATTACCTTGCAAGCAGGCAAAATGGCAGATTTGAAAGTTGAATATTATGATGAAAAAGGCGACGCAATGGCACGTCTGATGTGGGAAAGTCAGCATGAAGCGAAAGCGGTAATTCCCGGCAACGCTTTGTTTCTTCCTTGATATATACTCTTTCCCCGCCAAAAATTTTGAGGAGAGAGGGTGGAGCACAATGATGAAAAAATGGTTGACCCAAAGGTATATAGTATTATTGGCCGGGCTGCTGGGGGTCGCAGCTATAGCGATGATCGCCTGGTTTATTCATACGCCTCCCAAGAGTGAAGAACTTCAGACGATTAAAGTAGCGGCGGCCAGTCCGGTATGGAAACTCGGTCAGCGGGATGACTCTTCAGCAGAATTTAAAGGTATGGTCGGTAAGGACAATGTCAATATTTCGGCGGCCTCCACCGAGTCGTCTGCTAAAGGAGCATCGTCAGCGATGTCCATAGCAGAGAGTACAACGGCTCCGGTATTGCTCAGCAGTGGAGATATTCCTCCCGGTTTAAATGCGTCCATGAATCCTGAACTATCACTCCAGTACAAGCTGGATCAGGTTCCTCCCAACGGGATGATATTCCGTGTACGGATTTTGGATGCGGGCAAAGCCGTTCCCCAAATGGCTGTATTTTCAAATCATCAGCTGTCCGGTATCATTCAGATTGCCGGGGTTTCCGGCACAGGCAGTGCATATAATTTCAAAAACAACTACGAGCTGTATATCCCCAAAGAGCAATTGCAAAGCGGTGTTAACGTACTCAAGCTAAAGACAGCGCGCTGCCTATACTGCTCCTCTGCTGAAGATAAAAATGTGTGGTGGACTTGGGATGACTTGAGCTTGGAGACGTTAGCTTCACCTGCGACTGAGCCGATACACGGTAAATATATACTGACCGGAACGAATGTGAACAATAAAGAATTTTATTATGATCAGGGTGCAGTAAAACATTTACCATACGTTCTCAAATGGCTGGGAATTGCATATAGCGGCAATGTCATGAGAGTCACATGCGCTAGTAATGTGAACAAGGCATGCACAGACGTGGAAGAGTACTACCAAACGTTGAAGCAGTATAATATGCAATCGTCGGCTTTGTATTTATATACGGGCGATATCAAGCTGCAAAAAGACGGCTCCCTGCCGGAGACGGCCAAGCAGAAATTGCGCGATTATGTAAAAAAATATGGTTCATACCTGCAATATTATGAAGTGGATAATGAACCGGGATTGTTTAACCGCTCGAAAGCGGTCAATCTGGCCGTGGCCCAAGTGGCTGAATACGGAAGGTAAGCAATTGGCGCCACATCTCAAAACGGTAGCGCCGGGCTGGGCCTACTGGCCGACGTATTCGACCAAGGCTTGTAAAAACCAAACCGGAGGTACGCTGAAATGCGGCGATCCGGATGGATGGGAGCGGGACCCGGCACAACGTAAACAGCTGGAGGATGTCACCGACCTGACTAACGGGCACGCCTACGGCGAATCGTATAATGAAGAGGGCGGGGGCAGCTTCGTTCAAAATCTGAAAACCTTCGGCGGTTCAAGCAATGGGCTGGAGAAGAAGATGCTGAATACGGAGTTTGGTACGAACGATACGCATCGGGACAACCCTGATTACGGGGCCAGTCAGCCACAAGCAGCAGCATTCGACCGGATTATGCGTTCGCAGATCGGTTTTGCCAATATGTTTATCCAGCATGCTGCTTTTTATAAGGACTACACGCTGTTTAAAACCGGCTTTGACCTGCAAAATCACAATCCGGCGAATACGGAAATTTATCCGTTCGGACAAGGGCAGGACAGCCGTGTAAACATCATGAGACGCTTGAGTCTGGCTTATGCCACACACGGGAAACCATTGACTTATACGGTCCTGAATCCGGAGGAAACGAAGGATAAGATGGTCTATGTCCGTACAGTGGATACGTCTAAGCTTAAACCGCTGGCTGGCAGTGGGGCCACCTCGGACAAATTGCTAGTGAACCTGGTGAATTTTGAATCCACAGCACAGACGATCCGTGTACGGGTGACGATGCCGAAAGCCGGTTTGTACACGGGTGAACGCTTCGGAGCTGGCTCTACGTACAGCCAGGCACAGCGTTCCATATCCGGACTCAAGGCTTCGCCTGCCCTTGATTTTGAAGAAAAGCTGGGTCCCGGAGAGTCGGTGCAATACATTCTGGAACTGAAAAGTACAGATCAGACCGCAGCTTCGGCTCCTACAGAGGTGAAGGCCGCCTCTGTTCAGGAAGGCGCGGTAAAGATCAATTGGCTTCAGGCAGAAGGCGTATCCGCCTATGATGTACTGCGTGCGGACGGGACAAACGGGGCGTATCAGGTGATTGCATCGGAAGTAGTGGGAAGCGCGTATACGGACCACACGGTGAAAGCCGGAAGTCACTACGCTTACAAAGTCCGAGCGACTGGGGGCACCCAAGTGTCCCCGGCGGCCGAGGTCGCTTAATCAGGACAGATACAGAGTAGGACCAGCGTCGAAGAATACCTTACATGCAACCGAAAATAGAATGCCAAAGAACCTATCAGGAGAAAGTAGGACCTGACAGGTTCTTTTTTATCTGTAAATGGTTCTGATTTGGAAGTTCATTGCGTATATTTCAGAAGAAAATCCGAAAATCCTTTAATTTTCTCGCCATAAGACGACAACATTACAGGTATGTATTCATATATAATAGTTTTGCTCATAACTATACATACATGGTTTGTGGGGATTCTCTTTCCAGTGACCAAGAATGATAAAGTGAGGTAAGTGCCGAATGAACAAGGAGACTGAATCAGGAATGGACAACCCTCTTCTACGAAACAACGAACGGAAAGCAGACAAACCTGTCGTCCACTTGGACATCCGGGATATTTTGCTTCAATGCGGCATCACAATGCCGCATTGTCTACAGAGCGAAGCTGACGGAACCAAGGACCGAAAGGATAAGAGCTTGTAAAATACCGGTTGCCGGTACTGCTTAAAATAGGAGTGAACCGGCTCCCACCCTTCTTTATTCCATCATTCGTTCCATGCGGACAAACGCGATAAAACGCTTGGCTTCTTCCTCAGACAAAGTTCGTCCATCAATGGTCAAATTAAAACGTTGCAGGATATCTTCATCGGACAGCTCCAACTGGTCCACAAATTCCCTCACAGCTGAATCCAAAATTGCTGCCGGATGGCTAGTGCGTCCTACCAAGTAATCAATGGATACCCCGAAAATGTCTGCAAGCTTGGTCAGTATCTCAAAATCTGGCTTGCGCCGGTTTTTTTCATAGTGAGAAAGAGCCGCCCGCGTAATTCCGAGGGATTGTGCTAGTTCCTCTTGTTTTAATCCCTTATATTCCCGTAATTCAGCGATGCGGGTGCCATAATTCATCTGATATTCCTCCTGAATGCAAGGTTGAGAAAGAAAAAAAGCAAGTTTACGCTTGACAAGATACGTTTTGTATCATAAATTAGTTATGTAAGATACATAACGTATCTATATTTTATAGTTTTAACCATATGTTATCGTTCATATACCCTGGGAGGCCACCGATGGTTTAGCACTTGTGCTTATTCGCTGGCTAGACCCTCTATGCGCTATTATACAACATTTTACTATAGATTATATGGTCATGCTATGCAGAGGATCAGTACAAGCGTCATTGCATCGAAAACAAGTCAATCAGAGAGGACTGGTCTTGTGCAGCTGAAAGAGTACATTCGTATGATCCAAAAAAGAATATGGTTGATTAGCGGTATCGTATTGTTGGTATGTGCTGTGGTGGGTGTGAAAAATGTATATTTTACCCCTCAGATTTATGAAGCGACAGCGAAGCTTATTATCAACCAGACGCCAAGGCCGGATCGTGCGGGTGTCGTCGATTACAGTGTCGTTCAAACGAATATAGCCTTAACGAACTCCTATAAGCAAATTATGATGTCCTCGGCAATTATGGACCAGGTGGTCGCCAGCTTCCCCGATCTCAAGGTCACTCCGTCAGCTCTGACGCAAAAACTAAGAGTAAATACCGCAGGTGATTCACAGGTCATGGATTTAACAATCCGTGATTTATCGTATACGAAGGCTGTCAAAACCGTAAATGCGGTAGCCAAAGTATTCAAACGACAAATTCCCTCTATCATGAAAATGGACAACGTCACGATTCTAAGCGAAGCCAGTCTGACTGAACCGGCTGTTCCTGTGAACAGTAATCCCGCTATACAGATGCTTATTGCTTTTTCCGCCTCCTTGTTGCTGGGTATAGGCTTGGCGTTTTTGCTGGAAGTGCTGGACGATACCTTTAAAAATGAAGAGGATGTTGAAAAAGAACTCGGCCTGCCTACCCTGTCCCTGATTACGAAAATGAAAAAAGAAGACAAACGCTCCGACGGTTCAGCTACAACTCCCAAACAGGTAGGTGAAGGACAATATGCCGCGATTAATCAATAACCAGCTCGTCACATCCCTGCATGCCCAATCTCCTGTTTCGGAGGAGTACCGTATGCTTCGCACGAACATCCAGTTTTCTTCTGTAGATGAGCCGATTGAGGTTATGATGGTCGCATCAGCTCAGGCGGGTGAAGGCAGGACGGTCACGATTAGCAATTTGGCTGTAACGTATGCGCAAGAGGGGAAAAAGGTGCTGGTCATGGACATGGATTTGCGCCGCTCTTCCTTGCACCACATGTTCGGCTTGCGTAACCATACCGGTCTGACGCGTGTCCTTGCCAACCAGCAGCCATGGCAGGAAGTGGTTCAGGAAACAGGGATCGATCATCTGTATACCATTACAGCCGGACCGACTCCGCCGAATCCGTCCGAAATGCTCAGTTCCCGCAGAATGAACGCTCTAATGTCTGAGCTGAAGGAGCATTATGATGTGATTTTAATGGATACGCCGCCATTGTTGTCCTTTCCAGATGGCCTCATTATAAGCGCCATGTGTGACGGAGTAATTTTGGTGGTGCAGGCAGGGAAGGTCAAAAAGGATCTCGTCAAGAAAGCGAAAGCCAATTTGGAAAGAGTAAAGGCACGTATTTTGGGCGTGGTGCTCAACAACGTGAAACGGTCGGATACTCGTGCGGAGCGCGGCATGGAGGAACGCAACCTGACATGAACAGAAAGGAGGGAAATGAGAGTTAATAAAATTCTTTTAACAATGAATAAATAATACTTATCAATCGGAAACTGAGGTGATGAGCAGTGTCTTCTTCCCACTCGAACGAGGCCGAAGCTTTGAGTACATCAGTGGAAGTGTATTCGGCCGCTCATGGGCTTGAACGTCGGCAAGGATTGAGCGTATATCCGTTCGTGAAGCGAAGTATGGACATCATGCTGTCGTTCATTGGATTAATCGTGCTGTGCCCGGTATTTCTGCTCGTGATTTTGCTGATTAAGCTGGAGGACCCGAGAGGAAGCGCGTTATTTTATCAAGTTCGTATTGGTAAAAATGAGCGGCCGTTTCGCATGATCAAATTTCGTTCCATGGTGTCCGATGCCGAGGACAGATTGTCCACGCTGCTGCTGGAAAATGAAATCGAAGGTGCAATGTTCAAAATGCGGGATGATCCACGCATCACCCGTATTGGGCGCTTCCTCCGCAGAACGAGCATTGATGAGCTGCCGCAACTGCTGAATGTACTACGTGGGCAGATGAGTCTGGTAGGGCCCAGACCCCCGCTGCCCAGAGAAGTCGATGATTATACGGTAAGGGATAAGCTGCGTCTGACGGTTACGCCAGGCTGTACCGGCCTATGGCAGGTCAGCGGTCGTAATCATCTGAGCTTTAACCAGATGGTAGAGCTGGATCTGGAATACATATCCAGACGCAGTTTACGCACGGATATTATCATCATGCTGAAAACGTTCCGGGTGCTATTGGGCTCCAACGATGCATATTAAATTCACTCCAACAGGAAGGGTAGGGGAAAGCATGGATCTTCATTCCAACATATATGTAGCAGGGCACAACGGACTGGTGGGTTCCGCCATTGTTCGGGCATTGAGCAAAGCAGGCTACCGTAACCTGATCACTCGCACAAGCAGCGAGCTGGATCTGCGCAACAAGGAGGCTGTAGACCGCTTTTTCGAAACTGAGTCGGTGGACTATGTGTTTTTGGCAGCAGCCAAGGTTGGTGGGATTCTGGCGAACAACGATTACCCGGCCGATTTTATCCGTGACAATCTGCTCATCCAGACGAATGTGATAGACGCGGCATACCGGACGAATATAAGCAAGCTGCTATTTCTTGGGTCGACCTGTATTTATCCCAAATTTGCCCCGCAGCCGTTGCGGGAGGAATATCTGCTCACAGGTGAGCTGGAGCCTACGAATGAAGCCTATGCTATCGCTAAAATCGCCGGGATTAAAATGTGCCAGTCCTACAACCGTCAATATGGAACCCGTTTTATTTCGGTGATGCCTACGAATTTGTACGGTCCAGGCGACAATTTTGATCTCCAGACCTCTCATGTGCTGCCTGCGCTCATCCGCAAGTTTCACGAAGCCAAGCTGAATCAGTCCCCGACAGTCGAAGTATGGGGCTCCGGCACACCACGCCGTGAATTTCTTCATTCGGATGATTTGGCGGAAGCCTGTCTGTTCCTGATGAATAGCTATGAGGGAAATGAGATTGTGAACATCGGCGTTGGGGAGGATATTTCCATCCGGGAGCTGGCTGAACGGGTGAAGGAAGTCGTCGGTTATGAGGGGGAAATTACCTTTAACACGTCCGCTCCCGATGGCACACCGCGCAAGCTGGTGGATGTGTCCCGAATTTCCGGGCTGGGCTGGTCGGCGCGTATTTCACTGGAAGAGGGATTAAGGTCTGTGTATCAGGCATTTCAAGGTCTGGATCTGGTTGAACAATAAAAAACGGTGGAGGAATAGGAATGAAAAAAGCGCTGATCACAGGGATTACCGGACAGGACGGATCTTATCTGGCCGAGTTGCTGCTGTCCAAAGATTATGAGGTGTACGGGGTACGCAGACGCACCAGTACGCCGAACTTTGAAAATGTGGCACATATCCAGAATGACATTCATTGGCTTTCCGGCGATATGACCGATCTGGCTTCGCTCATCGAAGCCGTGCGTCAGTCTGACCCGGATGAGGTCTATAACCTGGCTGCCCAATCCTTCGTCGCGGCCTCATGGCCGCAGCCCTTGGCTACCGGGCAGATTACAGCGCTATCCGTCACCAATATGCTGGAGGCGGTACGGATTGCCAAGCCGGACACGCGCTTTTATCAGGCGTCGAGCAGTGAGATGTTCGGCAAGGTGTTGGAGACGCCGCAGACAGAAACGACCCCATTTTACCCGCGCAGCCCTTACGGTGTCGCCAAAGTGTACGGTCATTGGATCACGGTGAACTACCGCGAAAGCTTTGATATGTTTGCATGCTCAGGCATTTTGTTCAATCATGAATCGCCCCGCCGTGGGCTGGAGTTTGTAACACGCAAAGTGACGGACGCTGTAGCCCGTATCAAGCTGGGTTTGCAGCAGGAGCTGCGCATGGGGAATCTGGATTCGCTGCGGGACTGGGGTTTTGCGGGGGATTACGTTAAGGCAATGTGGATGATGCTCCAGCAGGATCAACCGGATGATTACGTCATTTCAACGGGAGAAATGCATTCCGTCCGCGAACTGCTGCAAATTGCCTTTTCCCATGCAGGTCTGAACTATGAGGATTATGTCGTCATTGATCCTCAGTTCGTCCGTCCGGCAGAGGTAGATCTACTGCTCGGCGATTGCGCCAAAGCAAAGGAAAAGCTGGGCTGGCGAGTGGAAGTAGACTTCGAACAGCTCATTCATATGATGGTGGATACAGACTTGGAGCGGGTAAAAAGGCAGGCTGCGGTCGAAGCTTCCGTCGTCGTGTAAGACATGGAGGGACCGCCCGCCTGGCCGGGAGGTCTCTTCGCTGTACATTATTGTAGTCGCATCGGCAGAACAGCATGCTATGGAGCCGTGCGAAAGGTCATTTTCCAAGATGGAGTAGAGCTTATGACATTAGTCAAAAATCGCGCCAAATCGCGCAGAAGTCTGCTGGCGAATACGTCTTGGCTGTTCGGTGACAAGATGATCCGCATGGTGTTTGGGCTGGCGGTCAGCATTATCATGGCGAGAGTGCTCGGACCGGAGGAGCTGGGGAAGTGGAATTATGCGGAATCTTTTTTCGGGATGTTTCTGATTTTCACGACTCTTGGCTTTGATTCTATATTGGTGCGCGATCTCGTCAAGGACCCCAAGGATGAGCAGGAGTTATTGGGTACGGCGATTCTGCTGAAGCTGGCGGGTACTTTGGTAGCCATTGTCTTGTCATGCTCCTTCATTTCGCTGCTCAGACCGGAGGATAGTTCCGTACGGTTGATCAATCTGATCCTGGCAACAGCCTCGGTGTTTCAGTTGTTTGATATCATCGACTACTGGTTCCGGGCGCAAATGTTGTCCAAATACACCGTCATTGCCAAGAACACAGCCTTTGTCCTCAGCTCCACCGTTAAAATCATTTTATTGCTGTCCGGTGTCCCCATATGGGTGGTGGCGCTGTGCGCTCATGGCGAGTTTCTGCTGGGAAGTCTGATTCTGCTGTATTTCTTCCGTAAGGAAGAACGGCGTATGCACAAGTGGACGTTCAGCCTAACCACAGCACGACGAATCATGAATCACAGTTGGCCGCTTATTTTGTCATCCTCCGCTGTATATGTACAGGCACGGATCGATCAGGTCATTATCGGCGAGATGCTGGGGGATGCGGCGGTGGGGCAATATTCTGTTGCGCTCCGTCTTATTGAAGTGCTGGGCTTCATTCCGGTCGTTCTTACCACAGCATATGCCCCGGTGGTGACCCGTTCCAAGATGAAAGGGAGCGACGAATACAGACAGACGTTGTCCAACGTGTATCGGCTGATGTTTATCTGCTTTCTTGTGACCTCAATACCATTATTTTTTCTGTCCCAATGGGTGGTGGTCGTGCTGTATGGGCAGGAATTTACCGAGGCAGGCTCGTTGCTGTCGCTGTTTGCGATTCGTTTGTTTTTCACCAATTTCAGTGTTGCCAAAAGCTTGTTTATCACGAATGAAAATTTGTTCAAATATACGCTGCTGACCTCGATCGTGGGTGCGGTGACGAATGTGGCTTTAAATTATGCGCTTATCCCGTTACTTGGTGTTCGAGGTTCGTTGGTGGCGACCATCTTGTCTTTTACGATATCTGTATTTCTATTAGATTTGCTATTTAAAGAAGTAAAAGCCAATTTGGGCTGGATGATGAAGTCGATCCTGACCTTCTGGCGTGTTCATATTACAGTACCGAAAGTTGGAGAGAACAATCATGATACCCATTAAACCGTTTGTTCAGCATGAGGGACAATGTCCGCATTGTGGAGGTAAGGTACGGGGCGGAGAGGTGCTGTGGCAGGGAATTCATGTATGTGTCAGCACTTGGTGTGAGGGCTGTGGACGTGAATATATCGAGGATATGCGGGTCGGGCATGCGACGTATTCACCCTATCGGGTAGAAATGCCTAACTATACACTAACCGGAGATGCGAAATCGAGAAAATGGCTCGGAGAGCCCTTGCGGCAAGCGTTGCTCAGTCCTTCCTATGATTTGGCGGTTGGCATGACTGTGCATAAAATGAAACCCTTTAAGCGAATCATCATCGTCAATACGATTGATTATTTGTATGGTCACGCTTTGCTCAAGCTGCTGAATGTGCAGCGGGAATACGAACAATCGCCGGAGCTGGGTATCGTCGTTATTGTGCAAAAATCGCTGGAGTGGATGGTTCCCGCATGTGTGGCTGAAATCTGGACAGTAGATGTGCCATTCAGCAAGGCCCGCAACTTTTATCCGGTGCTGCATCATCGGATGATAGAGGAACTGGTACGCTTTGATGAGGTCTATGTCAGTCCGGCGTATTCACACCCTAGTCAGTTCGATATAGAGCAGTTTACGGGCATCCCCCGTTATGAGGAGGGGCGCGAGTCGGAGCCGCGCATTACCTTCGTATGGAGGGAAGACCGCTTGTGGAGCGGCAGCCATCATATCGCACGGGCGGTGCAGAAATTTCCGCAGCTCAAGCGTTGGCTCAAACCGCTGATTTATCATCAGCGCAGTAAAATTATCCAGTTGTTCCGCAGGCTGCGGGAATCCTTTCCGGATTATCGTTTTACAGTCGCCGGATTGGGTCGCACCGGGAGCTTCCCGGCATGGATTACGGACGAACGTGTCGCACGCTTCGACCGGGAAAGCGAGCTAAGGGTATGCGAGGTGTACGCAGCCAGCCGATTGGTGATCGGCATTCACGGCTCCAATATGCTGCTGCCCTCCGCACATGCCGGTATGACGATTGACTTGATGCCCAAGGATCGTTGGGGCAACTACGCGCAGGATATTTTATTTCACGAAACGGACCATCGGCTTACGGCCTACAAATACCGCTTTGTCCCGATGGAGTCGAGCGTGACATTGGTGTCAGATATGGCGGCTGCCCAGCTTAAAGGAGCGGACCATTTTAATATGCAGATGATGGAGGAAAGGCAGGGGCAGGGGGAAAGTTCGGTTTGGAGGGGGGAGGCCGCTTCGAGCAGGATTTGATCTTCCGATCGCTGTTGACGCGGGATTCCCTGATTGAATAAGCCCCTATAGGGGGCGGAATCCCACGTCAAAGGCGAACGCTTCGCTTCTACAGATTCAAATCCTACCCTCCGCTACTTCCCGCCGCCGCCAAAAAGAATTTCCCCCAGCCCATAGGGTGGGGGAAGGTAAGAGCCGCCCGGCGATAGCTTCGCCTATCGCCGTGAACTTCTCTCGGACACGCATCCCAGCGTAGTCTACGGCTGCGTGCATCCGCCCGCGTAACCCGCGCAGCGGGGGCACTTCATGCCCTAAGTTCCCTTTTTTTAAATTAGGGTGACTTTATGGACACGGCGGTTAGCAGCGGAGCGGTCCATTTGAATCTGAAGAAGCGATAGCGTTCGCCTTTGCAGTGGGATTCTTACCTTGAAATGTTTTATATCATCCAAGAATCCCACTGCAACAGCGATCGGAAGATCAAATGGAGTGCGCAGCGGTCTCTAAACCCTCCGCGCCCCATAACTCACCCAATATGAAATGGCAGGAGTCTAATGATGATTCAAAAAATATTGTATCTTCGCAATTTTGCCAGCAAGGTGAACGGGGCCTCATACAATTTGCAGGAAGTCGGCTTGGGCAAAGCACTCGTTCGGAAAGGCTTCGATTGCGACATTGTCTACTACAACGACCACAAGGAAACCCATCTGGAGCAGGTATACCGTCACGAAGGCTGCACATTGCGCATCATCTGGCTCCACGGGTTTAAGTTCCTGAGCAACAGCATCTACAGGGATGTCCTCAATCATTCGTTTTTGGCTGCTTATGATTGGGTCATTTCCACAGAATACAACCAGATCATGACTTATCTGCTTTCCCGCAAATGTCCCGAAAAGCTGGTGCTGTATCATGGCCCGTACCGCGATAACACACATGCGCTGATCCGAAGATTGTACGATACCCTGCTACTGCCGAAGGTGGCAAAGTCTCTACGCTGTACCTTTGTCAAATCCGATCTTGCCAAGCGCTATCTGGAGGATAAAGGCTTTCACAACGTCGTCACCCTTGGAGTCGGACTGGACCGCAGCAAGGTGGAGGGAAAGTTCAACAATGAGAACAATGACAACAGCGGCAACGACAAAAGCGAAGACCGGGAGAAAAATCCTGAGGTCGCGGATGAGCTGAGGCGGCTCGGGGATCGTCCGGTGCTACTGTATGTCGGCGTGCTGGAGGAGCGGAGAAATATACGTTTTATGCTAGGCGTGTTCAAAAAGGTACTTCAAAAGCATCCCAGTTGCCTTTTGTTAATGGTCGGGGATGGACGTAAGGCGGATACGGATCGCTATTGGGCCTATGCACATGAGCTTGGGCTGACGGACAGTATTTTGCATTTTTCAAGAGTGGAGCAGCGCCATCTGTGGCAGATTTACGGAGCAGCGGATGCGATGCTGTTTCCGACTCATTACGATATTTTCGGTATGGTTCTGCTGGAAAGTATGCTGTTTCGCGTCCCGATTATCTCTTCGGTAAATGGCGGCTCGGTTACCTTGATCGAGGACGGGGTGAGCGGAGTGATCCTGAGAAGCTTTTCAGAGGAGGAATGGGTGAGTCGAGTCTCTGAATTGTTGGACAATGCTGAGCTGAGACAAAGTATGGCGGAGCAGGCGTTTCTTACAGTCGAGCGTATGTCGTGGGATCGTATTGCGGAAGAAATGCTAAGCCACTCACGGATACAACCGATGCAGCCTATGCACCATCCCATGCAATCTACGCAGGAACGAGGGACCGCCACGTGAGCAAACAGATCAACATACAGACGGGGCCTCCAGTACATCTACAGGCTTCAAACCCAGATCATCATCATGTTCAGGGGGAGGTCCCTCAGTCCGACATATCATCACCATTAACGGATACAGCAAGCCATGTCCATCGACGTGAATATAACCAAAAAACGGTGGGCAAGGTGCTGGTCATCCACAACTTTTATCAGCAAAGCGGGGGAGAAGACAAGGTTGTTGAACAGGAATTGGCTATGCTGCGCTCCAGAGGGATAGAGTCAGAGCATTATTATGTGCATAACGACAGCATCCAAAGCAAAGGGCTGGCTAACATGGCAAAGCTGGCGGTGGAGGCGGCTTGGTCCCTGCCAGAGTTCAAAAGAATCAAAAAGCTGCTTTTGCGGGTGAAGCCGGATGTGGTGCATGTGCATAACTTTTTTCCAGTTATATCTCCTTCCGTCTATCATGCCTGTGAACGGCTGGGGATTCCGGTCGTCCAGACGCTGCATAATTACAGGCTGATTTGTCCGGCGGCGACCTTTATCCGAGGGAATGAGGTTTGTGAAAAATGCCTGCACGGCACGCTGCTGCATTCCATCCGCCACGGGTGCTACCGGGGCTCACCGCTACAGACGATTCCAGTGGCGGCGATGATCAAGTTCAACGATCTGATCGGCACATGGCAGCACAAAGTAAGTCGATATATTGCGCTAACCGAGTTTGCGCGGGAGAAATTTGCTGAAAGTGGCATTCCACCGGATCGTATCGCGGTAAAGCCAAATTTCATCCAACGTAAAGAGGTGGAAGCCGTGTATGACCCGGATGATCGTTACTTGTTGTTTGTGGGGCGGATCTCTGCTGAAAAAGGGGTGCGTAATCTGCTGCAAGCCTGGATACAGGTGGAAGATCGGGGCGACTTGAGACTGGTCATCATCGGGGATGGCCCGGAAAAGGCTGAACTGGCTGCCGCATATCCGCAGGAGGACATCCGTTTTCTCGGCAAGCAGGATGGAGACACGGTGCTGGATTGCATGAGCCGGGCCATGTATGTCATGGTTCCTTCCATTTGGTATGAAGGCTTTCCCATGACCATCGTAGAGTCCTATTCCGTGGGAACCCCGGTGTTGTGCAGCCGGATCGGGGCGCTGGAGGAAGTGGTGGAGGATGGAGTAACCGGGTTCCATTTTCAACATGATGATATGGAACATATAAGTGCCGTAATCCGTCGTGCGACAGCCTATGAAAACTATCCAGCCATGAGACAGAAGGTATCGGAAATATATGCTGAACGCTACACGCAAGAAGTGAATTACGAGCAACTGATGGCCATATACAACGAGGCGATAGAGGAGCGTGCTTATGAAGCAACTGCCCCAGTATAGAGTCGGAAGGATTGCGGACGCAGATATTGCGGCGCTTACGTTTCAGGAAACCGTACACACGGTGGAGCAATGGGCAGTCGGACGCAAGGACAGCTATGTATGTATCTGTAACACGCATTCTATTGTTACAGCCGGAAATCAATCCGAGTTCCATGAAGCACTTGCGCGTGCAGATTTGTGTACCCCGGATGGTATGCCGCTGGTTTGGGCGCTCAAGCTGTATGGATTTGAGCGTCAGGACCGGGTGGACGGCCCCAGTCTGATGCTCAAGCTGTGCGAACGCGCGCCGCAGACAGGATTAAGTATCTATTTTTACGGCAGCACGCCGGATGCGCTGGACAGCCTGAAGGAAAGAATGGAGCAGGACTACCCAGGAATTCGAATTGTAGGTGGCTTTTCACCGCCATTTCGGGAGCTTCGGCCCGATGAGGAGGAGCAGATTATTCATGACATCAATGCGTCAGGCGCGCATATCATCTTCGTCAGCTTGGGCTGTCCGAAGCAGGAAATATGGATGTATCGTAACAAAGACCGCATCCGTGGCGTGATGATTGGTGTAGGAGCGGCCTTTGACTATATCACCGGAAAGGTTCGCAGACCGCCGCTAATGATACAAAGGCTGGGGCTGGAGTGGCTGTACCGCCTGATCAGCGAGCCGAAACGGTTATGGAAGAGATACGCCTATAACAATCCGGTGTATGTATACCGATTTCTCAAATCCTATCGGCGGAACAAACGGCTTACGCTCCATCATAATCGGCATGCAGGGAGAGGCGTAGAGAAGTGAAGCTGGTAAAAGCGTAATTCAGCGAGACAGTATGTAAAAGGGGGAGCCGCTTTGAAGCTATGTGTAATTGGTGCGGGGTATGTCGGACTGGTATCGGGAGTCTGTTTTGCCGCGCTCGGGAATACGGTTGTCTGTGTCGACCAGAATGAGGACAAAATTAGTCAGCTTCATGAAGGAAAAGTACCGATTTATGAGCCGGGCTTAAAAGGCTTGATCCAGGATAATGTCGAGCAGGGACGCCTGACCTTTACAACAGATACCACATCTGCGGTAGAGGGAGCGGAGATTGTTATTTTGGCGGTCGGTACGCCTTCGTTGCCGGGCGGGGAAGCGAACCTGTCCTATATTGAAGGAGCCGCACGCGAGGTGGCA